>SFFV01000001.1 GCA_004557735.1 Clostridiales bacterium | reverse complement strand
GCTCCGGCAGAACTGCTTCGCATCGGACAGCCTTGGATTTTCGAGGGATTTTTGTTCTTTTGGACGCAGGCGGGCTGTCGCCCGCCAAGGACAAAAGGGCAAAAAGCACCGAAAAGGCTGGCTGTCCGACGTGCGTGCCCTTGTTAATCGACGCTTAGATAGAAAGAGCAGATGACAATATGGAAGATACAATTGTGCTAATAAAAAATGTCACTGGAAAAAGTCAAATAGATTATTTAGTGGTATTTTTCCGATAGTTCTGTCAGTAATTGCAGTTATAATCTCGCTCTGGGATAGCATATGATCTTCCAGATCGTCGCGGTGTTTGTGACGGATACGGAGTTTGGCTACGTCCGCCCCGAGTTTGAGACGAAAAAGGAGCGGACGGAGTATCTTGAAACGGTGGCGCGGAAGAATCTCTTCGCCATCGACGGTGCGGCCATCGAGGCCGGGGATAAGCTTCTGACGCTCTCGACGTGCTGCACACTGTACGGTAAGAATGAGACCGGCGATCAGCGCCTCGTGGTCGCAGCCAAGCTCCTGCCCACCGCGGCGGAAGAAGCCCCCTACGCCGTGCAGGACGCAAAATTCCCGGAGCTGCCGGAGAATAAATAACGGAAAAGAGCCAACGGAAAATTCCCGTTGGCTCTTTTGCAGCCTGCCAAAAGCACCCGTTCAGTAAATCCGCTGGACAGGTGCTTTTTCTCGTCCTGCGCATGTCGTGCTGAACCTACGATTTTATTAAAGTTGTTTCTCTGCTTTTCCCTGTGTCCGAAACATGATTACAATATGTGCAGACCCAAAAGGAAAGCAGGCGAAATTACCAATGAAACAAAAAAGAATTACCGAAGAAGCGATACAGGCCTTTCGCCAATATCTGATCCGGGACGAAAAGAGCGCGGTCACCGTGGAGAAATACCTCCGGGACGTCCGTGCTTTTCAAGCCTTTATCGGAGAAACGCCAGTAGAGAAGGAGCTGGTTATCCATTACAAAAACCATCTGCTGGAAGAAAGCTATGCGGTGCGGTCCATCAATTCCATGCTGGCCAGCGTGAACAGCTTCCTGATTTTCATGGATTGGCCGGACTGCAAGGTGAAATCCCTCAAAGTGCAGCGTCAGGTTTATTGTGCGGAGGAAAAGGAGCTGACAAAGGCAGAGTACGAGCGGCTTTTAAAAGCGGCAGGGAAGAACGAGCAGCTTCGGCTGGTGATGGAGACCATTTGCTCCACCGGCATCCGCGTGTCCGAACTGAAATATTTTACGGCGGAAGCGGTGAGGCACGGGGAGGTTATTGTGCGCTGCAAGGCCAAGACCCGGACGATCCTGCTTCCCGGCAAGCTGAGACGGCTGCTTCTGGATTATGCCGGAAAACAGAAAATCCGCTCCGGCGTGATCTTTCTCACGGGGCGCGGAAAACCTCTGGATCGGAAAGCCATATGGGCGCAGATGAAAGGGCTGTGCAAAGCCGCCGGGGTAAAGCCGGGCAAGGTCTTTCCCCATAACCTGCGGAAACTCTTTGCCAGAACCTTTTACGGCATCGAAAAGGACATTGCAAAGCTGGCGGATATTTTAGGGCACAGCAGCGTAGATACGACCCGCATCTATATCATGACCTCCGGCACGGAGCACCGCCAGAAGCTCGAACGGTTGGGGCTGGTCGTATAGAAAAAAGCCCGACATAATTCGCATTATGTCGGGAGCAAACAACATATACATACAAAGTTTGCATTAATCCTTGATATTTTTTTAGCACTTACCGCTCGAAAAATCAAGTTTCAATGCAGAAAAAGTTCACAAAAAAGCGAAAAATTTTTAATCAACGTCCATATCGTCGAAAACGAGCAGCACAACAACACCCCCTGCTGCGTTTTTTCAAAAAAACGTGGAAGGGGGTGTGCTTTTGCGCGCCCAAAATGGAACATCATTTTCGTGTCGAACGCCCGCCGCTGCTTCTCCTTTGGACATAATTGGACATAATGCGAATTATGTCTAAATAAGCGGAAGCATTAAGGAATCAGAAAGAAGCTATATGAGCAAATCTCTCAAAAAGGTGTGGAATGTGGTCAGCAGCATTCTGGTTGCGCTGGTGGTGATTCTGGCGCTTCTGCTGGTGGGCGCAAGAGTTGCCGGGTTGCAGGTGTTCACCGTGCTGTCCGGCTCCATGGAGCCAACCTATCATACAGGCTCGCTGATCTATGTAAAAAAGATAGACCCTTCCGCCATTCAGGAGGGGCAGCCCATCACGTTTATGCTGGACGAAAACACCGTGGCCACGCACCGCGTTGTGGGCATTGTCTCCGACGAGGAAGACCCCACCGTGATCCGCTTCCGCACCAAGGGCGACGCAAACGAAGCAGAAGACGCTCGGCTTGTTCATTATAAAAACGTCATTGGTACGCCGGTTTTCTCCATCCCATATCTGGGCTATGCGACAAATTACATTCAGCACCCGCCCGGAATGTACGTTGCGATTTCCGCAGGCGCGATACTTCTGCTGCTGATGTTCCTCCCCGACATGTTTCCGGATGACCGGGACGAGGAAATAAGACTCTCCCGGCCCGGCAAAGGCAGACATACGGCAGAATACAAAGCCGCTGCCTCCAAAGCAGCATCGGAGAAAACGATCGGCGAAAACCGGACGGATTAAACTTGCCGCAAAAAGAATTGCAGCAGGCAGACGCTCCCGATGGAAACGTTTTGCCTGTTGAAATAAAACCAACCGCAAATAACCAAGGGAAGGAGGAAAAAGAAATATGAAACACCGTGCAAACCGCCGCCGCATGAGCAACAAAAAGTTCATCGCGATACTGTCCGTTTTCGTAATGCTGGCATTGACGATGGTGGTCGGCTGTGCTGTAGACGGAACGGTCGCCTGGCTCGTCAGCAAGTCGGAGACTTCTGTCAGTACATTCACCCTCGGAGACATCAATATTGAACTGGCCAAGGAACCGGGATCGGAGAGTCAGCCGCTCAAAATCATCCCCGGCGTTGATATCAAGAGACCCCTGAGGGTGACGGTTAAGGAGGGCTCCGAAGCCTGCTGGCTGTTTGTGAAGGTAGAGGGAACGAACTGGCCGGCGAAGGTTTCCTACTCCGTTGCCGGGGGAACCGGCGGCTGGACAGCTCTCAGCGGCTATCCCGGCGTTTACTATTGCGAAGTCAGCGCGGGAGATGCCCAAACAGGTGTTGTGTACGATGTGAACTGTAATGTCACGGTCAGCGAGGAGCTGACCAAGACAGAAGTTAACAGCATTGCTTCTGGACCCCAGCCCCAGCTGTCGTTCACGGCCTACGCTGTCCAGCGCGACGGTATTGGCGATGCAGCTACCGCGTGGGCAGCGGCTAATAACTCCTGAGCATTTCCTTACATGCAGCGCAAAAAATAAAAATAGAAAGAGTAAAGCACATGAAAAAGAAAGTCACCGCGCTGTGCCTCTGCGTCGCCCTGCTGGCGGTCGCCGTCGTGGGCGCATCCCTCGCTTATTTCACCGACACGAAGTCTGTCACCAATACGTTTACTGTGGGAAACGTCAAGATTGATCTGATCGAGTCCAGATATCACCGTCAGGGATCTGGCAGCTCCGGCGATACCTCTATCCCCGCCCCCACCCAGACCGCGAACGGCATGAAGTATGTCTCCGACGGCGCTACGATTTTCACCGATGAAGAGATCAAGACGGATGCTGCGAATTACTCCGCCTACATCGGCGAGCGCGGTAAAAACATGGTTCCCGGCAAGAATATTGCCAAGTCCCCTTATGTCATCAACACCGGCGCGAATGACGCTTACATCCGCATCCGTGTGATGATCCCCTCCGATGCGAACCGTGATTACTGGCAGGCTCGCAGCGGCGGCGTGATCGAAAGCGAGTTCTGCACCACTGCCATCACCAGCGGCGAGTTTATGCACAATGATAGAAGAAATGACTATCCGTTTATTAACTCTACTGGCAGGGGCTATATCGATGAGAACGGCGTAGGCTACGATGTTTACACCTTCATCCGCAACGAGCCCCTGAAGCCCGGTGAGATGACCGAATGGAACGTCTGGAACTACATCGGTATTGCGGATGAAGCTACCAGCGCAAACATCCAGAAGGCTATCAATAAGGGAGCTATCCTTGTATCGGAGGATGGCACGATGACCGTAAACGTTCTGGTGCAGGCCGACGCTATCCAGGCCGAGGGCTTTGCGAATGCCAAGGCGGCCTTCGCCGCATTCGACGCACAGGCGTAATAGTCCTGTAGGTCACGCGGTCTTTCCAAAGAGCCGCGTCAATGAGTACCCACCTGCGCACGGGCGCAGAAATAATACATAAAAGGAGAAACAACCACATGAAAAAGAAAATCACCGCATTGTGCCTCTGCGTCGCCCTGCTGGCGGTCGCCGTTGTGGGCGCATCCCTCGCTTACTTCACCGACACGAAGTCTGCCACCAATACGTTTACTGTGGGAAACGTCAAGATTGATCTGATCGAGTCCCGGTTCCACCGCGAGGGCAACGACAACTCCGGCGATGAAACCATCCCCGACCCCACCCAGACCGCGTCCGGCATGAAGTATGTCACCGACGGCCACAAGGCGTTCACCGATGCCGAGATCAAGGCAGACGCTGAGACCTATATGGAGGACTATCTGGCCGTGAAGGGCGAGAACATGGTTCCCGGCCGCCGCGTTGCCAAGTGCCCCTATGTCGTCAACACCGGCGCAAATGACGCTTACATCCGCATCCGCGTGATGGTCCCCTCTGCGGCCAACAATGACTTTGTTGCCGTGACAGCCGGCGGCGTGATCACCAACCAGTGGTGCTCCACCTCCTTTATCAGCGGCGAGTTCATCGATGGCAAGGGCGGCGGCTGGAACAATGCTCCTGCGATTGATAAGGCCAGTGTTACCAAGGACGGCGTAACCTACGACGTTTACACCTTCACCCGCACCGAGCCTCTGAAGGCCGGCGCTATGACCGAGTGGAACGTCTGGAACTTCATCGGCATCAACAAGACTGCTACCATCGCCGATATCCAGAAGGCCATTGACGCCGGTGCTATTACTGCAAACGGCGATACCATGACCCTGAACGTTCTGGTCGAGGCCGACGCCATCCAGTCCGAGGGCTTTGCCAATGCTGCGGAAGCTTGGGCTGCCTTTAAATAATTCCTCCTTTGCGCGGCTTCTTCGATGAGCTGCGCTAATCTCCCTACCTCTGTGGTCTGTACCCTTCGGGGTACAGACCATATGAGAGCCCCCGGCAAACACGGGCGCTCTCATATGGTTCGGCAAAGGTGTGCCGCATAAGCAATAGCTAACCCTTGCTCTATTTTCAAGCATTTTTTTGCGCATGTACGTAGAAAACATAATACACAAAAGGAGTAACAGCACATGAAAAAGAAAGTCACCGCGCTTTGCCTCTGCGTCGCCCTGCTGGCGGTCGCCGTTGTGGGCGCATCCCTCGCTTACTTCACCGACACCAAGTCTGCCACCAATACGTTTACCGTGGGAAACGTCAAGATTGACCTGATCGAGTCCCGGTTCCACCGCACCGGCAGCGACGGCTCCGGCGATACCTCCCTCCCCGATCCGACAACGAAGGCTTCGGGCATGGAGTACGTCCCGGACAACTGGACAATCTTCACCAATGATGAGATCAAGGCAGACGCTGCGAATTACTCCGCCTACATCGGCGAGCGCGGCAAAAACATGGTTCCCGGCCGTAACTTTGCCAAGTGCCCCTATGTGGTCAACACCGGCGCAAATGATGCTTATGTCCGCATCCGTGTGATGGCTCCTCACGATTATGAGGGCAGCTATCGTGGCTTCATCAACGCTATGTTCTGCTCTTCCGCCACGAGTTCCGGTGAGTTCCAGCACGGAGCAAACGGGGTGAACTGGCCTGTCATTGAAGAGAACGGCTACACCGATGAGAATGGCTTGAAGTATGACGTCCTTACCTTCACCCGCATTGAGCCTCTCAAGGCCGGCGCGATGACCGAATGGAATGTTATCAACTATGTCGGTATTGGCGCGAACGTAACCAGCGCTGACATCCAGACTGCCGTTGAGAAGGGCTTTATTAAGGTATCGGAGGATGGCACGATGACCGTAAACGTTCTGGTGCAGGCCGACGCTATCCAGGCCGAGGGCTTTGACAATGCTGCGGAAGCTTGGGCTGCATTCGACGCACAGGCGTAATTGCTTTTCGGGAACGCAGCTTCTTTGAAAGGCTGCGCTAATCTCCCTACCTCTGTGGTCTGTACCCCTCGGGGTACAGACCATATGAGAGCACCCGGTGAACGCGGGTGTTCTCATATGGTCAAACATGGCCATGCGGTTTTGTTTTCGATCCGGGGAAGGTCTCCCCAATTATAAGCTTGATAGGAGAAAAACTGTGAAGCGAAAATTTTTGATTCTGTCGGTGCTGGCCCTCTGTTTCTCCCTGTTTGCCGCCGAAACCATTGCGTACTTCACCGCGGACAGCAAGGCGCACAACGTCATCACAACCGGCGGCGTGCAGATTGCGGTGCAGGAATGGGCAGACGAGGAGAGAACAAAGCCCTTTGAAGATGTGACCGGCGTGATGCCCGAAACCACCGTTACCAAAATCGTGGAGATCAAAAACACCGGCGTATCCGACGCGTGGGTGCGGGTGATGGTGAATAAGAAGATCGTTCTTCCGACCGGGAGCGTCACACCGGATGCTTCTCTGGTGGAGCTGGCGTGCAACACTGCCGACTGGACGGAGAAGGACGGCTACTATTATTACAACAAAGTCTTAAAGCCCGGAGAGGTCACAGCGCCGGTTTGCACTGCCGTGAGCTTTCATGCCGATATGAGCAACGCGTATCAGAATGCAACGGCAACGATTGATATTTTCGCGCAGGCCACGCAGAGCGCCAACAACGGGAATACTGCCATGGACGCGCAGGGCTGGCCGAAAGTGTAAGGGGGGAGCTATATGACGCGCAAAAAAGGAATCGCACTAATCATTTGCCTGACCCTGATTATCAGCATGGCACTTCCCGGCACGCTGGCGTTTTCCGGCGATCCGTCTGCCGAGAATGAAAATTTGACACTCGCGGAAGATACCCCGGTCTCCACGCCGGAGAACTCTGTGGAAGAAAAGGGCTGCACCTGCGACCCAAAGCCCGCCGAGGGCGAGCCACACGGGGAGGGCTGTCCTTTCTATACGTCGGTTATGGGAACTGCTGCGGCGGCTGAGGGAACCGACAGCCCTGTCACAGAGTCTGCGGCGGGACAGATCCGCATTAAAATCAACGTCTTTTGCGTAGACGATAACAATAACGCAACACTGCAGCCGGGTGTGCCTGTTGAGGTGCGGCGCAAGCTTTATGGTGACTATTACGGCAACGGTGAAGAATTGACCGATTGGAAAGACGGGCTGTCTATGTTCAGCGGAACATCGGACACGAGCGGCGTCGTGTATATTGACGTGCCGTACACTGTTGTAAAGGATCCAGATAATGCTGCAAATGATACTGCGTATCTGGGGAACGGCGAAACGAATGATAATGACCATGTTGTTTATCAACGCAGAGCTGACACCGATGCATTCTGTATTCGGTTTGCCATCGAGCCTGTCAACGGTAGTGGATACGCTCTGAACGGAGCAGACCAGAAAATCCGAAACTGGAAAAATGGTCAAAACGGAATAAACGTACATTCAAGCGATGGGGATGGTTATGCCTACGATGACTTTGTCTTTCAGAGTGGGCTTGTGGACATCGATAGTCAAACAGGTGCCGCCGGCGGTGCATTTGTTGAGTTTGATTTGTATGTGAAAAAGACCACGCCGGCGGAAGAACCGACTACGGAAGAACCGACTACGGAAGAACCGACTACGGAAGAACCGACTAAAGAGACAGTGAATATCAACTATGTGCCTGTCGGCCCTGCGGGTGCGACGAACTTCGGCTCCGTTGACCGGGAGAGCGAAGCCGTGAAGGAAAAGAGCGGCACAGCGGACGGCTCCACGCCCACCGCCAATCCTGGCTTCAAGTTCGTCGGCTGGTACAGAAATGAAATCTGCACTGAAGCCGTGGACCCAAACTGGGTCACTGACAATAAGCTGACACCGGAGAAGAAGAATTACGGCACGGCAGAATCCCCCGTCATGGGCTATGAAGCCGCGACGTACTACGCCAAGTTTGACTACGATCACGATCTTGCCGATCTGATCATCAGCAAGGCGGACTGCGAGGTCATTGACGAAAACCAGAGCTTCATCTTTGATGTGACCGGCCCGAACGGCTACTCCAAGCGCGTCGTGATCAAGGGCACAGGCTCCGTCACGATCACGGGGCTGGAAGTCGGCGAATACACCGTCACCGAGGTCACCAGCTGGAGCTGGCGATACACAACCGGCGGCTCTCAGAAAATAACCTTGCAGGGTTCGCAGACCAATGCGGTCAGCTTTACAAACAACGTCAGCAATTCCAAATGGCTGAGCGGCAATGCGTACAGCGTGCTCTGAAAATCGAGAAAGGAGACGGCGATTATGTATCCGGGAGCAGATAGCAGAAAAGACAGCAAGCCCCGATTCCCCACGAACAAAGCCGCAGTTTTGCTCTTATCCATGATTCTTTTGATCGGCATAGCAGTTGGTACGACCGTTGCCTTTCTGGTCGCCAGAACAGAGCCGATAAAAAGCACGTTCGAGTACGCCAAGGTTTCCTGCGAGGTAACAGGCTCGAAGGAAAATGTGCAGATCATAAACACCGGCAATACTGCCGCCTATATCCGCGCCACCTATGTTGTAACGTGGCGCGATGCAAAGGGAAACATCGTTCCCACCCCCGACCAGAACCTGTATGCCTATGAATTGACGGAAAATCCGACCAATAACTGGGTGCAGGGGAAAGGCGGATACTTCTATTATCCGACGCCTGCTGCTCCCAACCAAGAGACGGTTGGCAGCCTTCTCACCTGTAAGGTGACGAAGCAGCCGGCGGAGCCGGAGTACTTCCTGCACGTTGAGGTCATTGCGGAATCCATCCAGAGCGAGCCGATAGATGCCGTTCAGGAAGCCTGGGGCGTCACGCCTCCCGACTGGAAATAAGGAGGGGAGAACGATATGAAAAAATCCATGAAGAAGCTCCTCTCTCTTGTGATGGTCATCGCCGCGCTTGCGGCGCTGACCGTCCCGGCTCTCGCCGCCGATGCGGTCGTCCGCCGCGACGGAACCAGCGGGCTTGTGATCGAGACTACCGGCAGCGGCTACACGGACACAGACCTCTTTAATAATTTTAAAGACGTCATGCCCGGTGACGAGCGCACCGAGACCATCACAATCAAAAACAGTGTCAACGGCTTTGACTATGTGAAGCTCTACATCCGCGCCGTGCCGCACGATGAGCAGGGCAACCCGCTCACCTACGACGAGGCGCATGAGAACACGGACGGCAAGGATCAGCAGAACGTAGACGGCGAGCGCGACGAGACCGTCGCCACCATGGCGGACTTTCTCTCCAAGCTCTCGATGGAAATTTATCTCGTGAATGCGGACGGCACGAAGCAGAGTATTTTCTCCGCTTCGCCCGATAAGAGCGCGCAGCTCACCGATAGTGTCCTTCTCGGCACCTTCGCCAAGGGCAAGAGCGCGAAGCTTGAAGCGGTGCTTCATGTTCCCGCGGAGCTCGGCAACGAGTATGCCTACCGCGTTGGTGAAGTGGACTGGCTCTTTACGGTCGAGGGCTTCAACAACAAGGATCCTTTGATTTCTACTGGCCAACTCAACTGGCCGATCGCCGTTTTCGGCACGTTGGGAGCGGCGTTGATTGTTTGCGGTCTCGTAGTCATTTCCAAGAAAAAGAAGAATGAAAAGGCTTGACAAAACAGGGCTCTTCTTATTGACAGCGGGAGTAGTGCTGGTGTTTGCCGCGCTACTCCTTTTTTTTCATAACCGTATAGAAGATAAAAAGGCTGGGGAAAACGCGGAAAAAACGCTTCAACAGCTGGAAGACGCCATGACTGAGCGCGAAGCAAAGGATGAGACCAATGCGATTCCCGCACCTGACGTCTCGTCGTCTCCCGGAATGCCGTCCCCCGCCGGAACGGGGAGCGGCTCGAACGGCCTGCCCGCGCCTCCGGCGCTCGATATGCCGACGGTGCACTCCGGCGCCTACGACTACATCGGCTATCTCGATTTTCCGGGCTACGGTCTCACGATGCCCGTCGCGGCAACGTGGAGCTTTCCTGCCTTGGAGATCTCCCCCTGTCGCCACACCGGCAGCGTGTACAATGACAATCTCGTTGTGGCGGGGCATAACTACAATACGCATTTTGGCGTTCTGTTCGAGCTTCAACTGGGCGACATCGTAACATTTACGGATGTGGACGGGAACGCATTTACCTATACCGTGCGGGAACTGACAAGCGTTTCCCCGGACGATTCGGACGCCGTGATGAACAGAGGTTACGCACTTACGCTCTACACCTGCAACTGGGACACGACGGAGCGCGTCACCGTCTTCTGTGAGCGCACCAATGGGGAGGTGTGAATACTTGGTATGAAGAAAATAGAGTACGGATTTAATCCCGGACAGCGTTTCGGACGCTGGACCATTCTGGACAGATATGTTTTTTCAGCGCGGGGCGAAAAGAAATATCTTTGCCGCTGCGACTGCGGTACGGAAAGGTATGTACTGGAGCGTTCATTGAAATATGGCGGCTCCCAGAGCTGCGGCTGCCTGCGCAAAGAACGGGCTTACCAGGCAACGGCTTACAATTTACTTGGGCAGACCTTCGGCGAATTGCGTGTGATTGGCCGCAGCAGAAAGCGTACCAAGATGGGGGCGTACTGGACATGCCTGTGCAGCTGCGGCTACACCTGCGAGGCCACGGCAGCGGAGCTCGTGTCCGGGCGCAAGACCCATTGCGGCTGCAAAAGCGTGAGGAGCTATGCTACTTCCAATATTACCGGGCAGCGCTTCGGCCGGCTGACTGCGCTGTACCCAACGAAAAAGCGTGACGCAAAAGGCTTCGTGATCTGGCATTGCCGCTGTGACTGCGGCAACGAGCCGGATGTTTCCTACAACAACCTGATGTATTGCGGCCAGCAGAGCTGCGGCTGCCGGAAGAAGGAGCACGATCAGGAGCTTGGTACTCTTCTGACCCATGTAGGCGGGACAAGCCTGGAGATGATCCAAAGTCAAAAGCTCCCCCGCGACAACACCACCGGCTATAAAGGCGTTTATCTGGTGCGGGGCAAGTATCTGGCGAAGATCGTATTTCAGAAAAAGCAGTATTTTCTCGGCACATACGACAGCATTGAGGAAGCCGCGGCGGCCAGAAAGAGCGCGGAGGCGCTGCTTTTCGGAGAGACGGCGGCGTTTATCCAAAAGTGGAAGGAAAGCGCTGCGAAGGATCCGGAATGGGCCGGAAATAATCCGGTGGAGATTCAGGTATCCCGGGATAGGGACGGACGGCTGGCCGTCTCCTACTCTCCCCAGATCCTGTGATGCGAAAAATCAATTTGCGTAACCAACGAAAAGGAATTAACCAACGTGCGAGAATTGTTCTATGACCGCTGCGTCCATACGGGAAATACAGAGCTGCTGGGACAATGGGACGAACGGAATGCGCCGCTGACCCCGAAAACCGTAAGCTACGGCAGCAAAAAGAAACTCTGGTGGCACTGCAGGGAGGGACATTCCTGGCAGGCCGCGGTATATAACCGCTCCGCGGGAGCCGGGTGCCCCTATTGCGCTGGGAAAGCGGTCGAGTCCGGCGGCAACGACCTTGCCTCCGTTTATCCGGAATTGGCAAAGCAATGGGATGCCGTAAAAAATGCGCCGTTAACGCCCGCAGACGTCACACCGCATACCCATAGAAAGGTCTGGTGGAAATGCGCGCAGGGCCACGAGTGGCAGGCGTCCGTCCATAGCCGAGCGCAGGGAACCGGCTGCCCGATCTGTACAAACCATATTCCGGTCGTCGGAGAAAACACTCTGGCAGACCGATTTCCGCTGATTGCGCAGGAATGGGATTATGAAAAGAACGCGCCGCTGACACCGGAGCAGGTGCTGCCGGGAACCTCGCGCCGCGTCTGGTGGATATGTCCAAACGGACACAGCTACAGAACCAATATCTCTTCCCGGACAAGCGGCGGCAACGGCTGCCCGATTTGCGCCGGAAAGGCCGTTCTGACGGGCGAAAACGACCTGCAGACAAAGTTTCCGGAAATTGCGGCGCAATGGGATTGGGAGAAAAATACCGACTGCACGCCGGATTCGGTAGCGGCCTCGTCCAACCGCCGCGTATGGTGGCGCTGCGAACAGGGACATTCCTTCTGTACGTCCATTGCGCACAGAGTCCGTTACAAATCGGAATGCCCGTATTGTACAAACAAGAAAGTGCTTCCCGGCTTTAACGATCTTGCGACCGTCAAGCCACGCCTTGCCGCGCAATGGGATCCGGAACTGAACGGGACGCTGACGCCGCAGATGGTGACGGCAGGCAGCCATCAGAAGGTCTGGTGGAAATGCCCGGCCGGCCACCGCTGGAAAGCGGCGGTTTACTCCCGCGCCGGTGCGCAGGAGAACGGCTGCCCGGTCTGCGCCGGAAGAACACAGGGGCGCAATATAAAATGGTGACGATATTGGAAATGCCGGTGCGACTGCGGCAAGGAAACCATTGTAGGGTAACCCCTGCCACAAGCCGGAAAGACAAAAAGCTACGGCTGTCTGCAGGCGGCCAGCATTATCGACAATCTGAAACTGTGTGGCGGTACATCTGTAGCAATTTTAGAGGCGTCTAAAAACGCCACACTATTTCCTCCAACATCAGCGGATACACCGGCGTGTATCACTCTGCAAAAAGCGGAAAATGGCAGGCGCAGATTACATTCAAACGAAAAACCTACTATCTCGGTTTCTTTGACAAACTGGAAGATGCTGTGAAAGCCAGAAGGTGCGGAGAGGCAATGCACAATAACTTTCTGGAATGGTATTACACAGAACATAGAAATCCTTAAAGCCTATCAAAACAAGGAGCAAAGGATTACGGCATATGAGTACAAATCAGCTGATTTCTCTTCTGGATTTTCTTGCCAACAAGGCCGGGTGTATGTATTTAAGCGACCTGCGTAGCATCAACAGTACAGAGTGCCGTATGCTGAAACGATGCATTGAAGAAATATCGGCAGACCAATTTGTCGCCAGAGAATGGCAGGATGCCCTGGAATATCTTGTGGACACAAAAACGGAAGAAACCAATCCCAATATTCTGAAATCGCAGTTTACCGAAGCGCCATGGAATTGCCGTTAGGAGGTATATTGACCCAAAATCAATAAAACATAGCATTCTGTGCGTCCCCTTAAGGAAAACGCGCCAGTTTTTATTAAAAACAGCATAATAGTTGGCAATAGGCCGCCGCTCTGTTTCGAAAGAATAGATGCAGAATATAAAGCGCCTGCACTCGCATAGACGAGCAAAAAGCACTCTTTCAGCGAATTTGCTGAAAGGGTGCTTTTTGTTTATCTCGCGCTGGCAATGCTGGATCGCTGCATACCCGTAGCCCCCCGATTGTTTCCCCGCCAAAAACAATCGGAGGTACATACAATGCACGATAGGAAAAGCCTGTATTCACGAAACAAGCGGAACAGCCGCGCCATCCTCTGCCCGGACGCCTTTGAGCAGGATCATCCGCTCACGCCCGAGCAGTTTTCGTCTGAGGAGGAGTTTCGGTTCTGGAAAACATGGTCGGACGAGAATTACCACAACTGGGAGCTTGCAGATCATGTTTACTCAGATCATACATTATCCCTCACGGAATACTCTGCCGCAGAGCCATCCCCGGAAGAAACGATTCTCGCCCGTCTCGAACGAAGGGAAAACGTTTTGTTCGCACAAACATCCTTGCAGAAGATCCGTGGGCTCGTCACGGAAAAGCAGTACCGCCGCATCCGGATGTACTGCGAGGGCATGACGTACCGGGAAATTGCGGCGAAAGAAGGTGTATCTTTTCAGAATATTTGCAAGTCCATTATGGCCGGAAAAAAGAAAATTTTGAAATTTTCAAGAAAACAGGGTGACAAATGAGCGAAAAATCCGCGTTGGGTGAGAGGGTGATTTTCCCCTCACCGCACCTTGACAAGTTCATAGCCATTCACCAGATACATTCCCATGTGCCGCGAGAGCGAAGCCCGCCGGGTGACACGCCATGACCCTTTTTGGAGAGCGATACCGTCAGCCCGGAACTGCCGCACAGCCGCCGGCACGGCCATGACCGCGCATGGGGACAATGATACTTCCGCCCAGCCACAGTTCACACAATGGGGGCGGCTCGGAGAGACCCTCGGAGGAGTGCAATTCTCATGGAGCAGCCCGGCACGCTGCCATCTGGTGACTTCCCTGTCCGGGGGTGTCGAGGACAAATACGGACCTACATAAAAAGGAAGGAGGGACACACATGTTCCCGATCTGGTTTTTTCACGGAGTACCGCCGGACAGAGCGGCAGGCACACCCCACACTACGGCAAGGAGGAAAATACCCCTTTGAAAACACGATACAAAATCCTGGCTCTCATCCTCGCGCTTCTTTGCCTTCTGAGTTTTCCGTGTCCTGCGGTTCTGGCGGCGGAGCCGGAAGATGGTGAACTCCCGGAAACGACGGAAGCCAGCGAAGAAGCGCAGGAGGAAGAGCCTGCCAAAGAGCCGGAGCAAACGATTCCTCTGGCCAAGGCTCCCATGCTGAAAGCCGCTGCCGCCACGGCGCTCATTACCTTCGACTATGTCTACGACTCTGCCGGGCAGTACGTTTACTATCAGCACCCCTTTTATTATAACGGCGGCCCGACCGGCGGCTACGGGGATATGCGTCTCAACGACTTTGCCAACGGGCAGGAGGCCTACTGCATTGAGCCCGGCATCATGCTCGCCCACGGCGATGTTCTCCATTCGGACGTCATCGACGTCTGGAACAGCTTTTCGTATGAGCAGCAAAACGCCATCAAGCTGGCGCTCCTCTGCGGTCGCGCCGGCAACAGCACCAATCTCCCCGGGACTCCAAGCTGCCAGCAGACCGCCACGCAGATGCTGATCTGGGAATTCGTCACCGTAGCGCGGCAGCCATCCCCTCCGTACACCAGAGGCAACGACGAAATATATACCTGTCTCGTATCCAATGGCCAAAACACGGAGATCGGGCAGATCTATGATACGATTCTCTCCTACATGCTGAGCTATATGACGCTGCCGAGCTTCATGACTGCCGTGAGCAGCAGCGCACCACAGGAGGAGCTATCCTATGACGGCACCACATATTCTATTACGCTGACCGATACGAACAACGTGATCGAAAACTATTCCTTCTCCGCATCGGACACCGTTGTTTCCGTTGCGGTATCCGGGAATCAACTGATTCTCCGTTCCGCATCGCCGTTATCTGCTCCGGTTACTGTGGTAGCTACCCGGAACTCCGCCTATACGGCGGCCTCTACGTTCACGCCCTACGGCTCGACAACGCGGCAGGATATCGTTGTCGGTGTGGAGGCGGTGGGCGGCATGACGGGTTATCTCACGTTAAAAGCCAACCGCAAGGAGTTTCGCATTACCGTGACCAAGGAGGACGGCATCACCGGAACGGCGCAGGGCGACGGAACACTCACCGGGGCGGTCTATGGACTCTATCACGGAGATACGCTGATCGAGACCTGCACCACCGACGCCAACGGCCAGTTTACCACCGGCTATTATGAGGCCGGAGAGGGCTGGACGATTCGAGAAATTGCACCTTCGCCCGGATATCTTCTGGATATGACGGTGTATCCCGTTCCCGCGACCGCGGATCAGCTGCCCACTATTAAGAATGACTTAACCCTGACTGTGAAGGAAAACCCAATTCTCGGGCGGTTCTCAATTTCCAAGCTCGCCGTGAACAGCGCCGCGGGAACGGAAGCGCCCGAGACCGGGGCCACCTTTGAAGTGTTCCCAAAATCTGCGGGCAGCTATGAGGCGGCTGCGGAATCCGAACGGGACATCCTCACCTGTGGGGAGAATGGAACGGCGCAGTCGAAGCTGCTGCCCTACGGCGTCTACATTATCCGTCAGCTGTCCGGTTGGGAGGGCTATGTACTTGATACCACCCTGCATGAAGTGAATATCACTTCCGACGGAGAGACGATTTCTCTGTCGATCCGAAATGAGATATACAAAGGATCGCTGACGATCCAAAAGGTGGACAAGGACAGCGGACAGGCTCTGCCCGACGCGAGATTCCGGCTTCTGGACAGCACAGGGAATCCGTTTGCCGAAGGGATGACGGACGCAAACGGGATACTGCTCTTTCAGAACATCCCCTTCGGCGACTACTATCTCGAAGAGCTGGAAGCCCCGGACGGCTACAAGGCAGATACGACACCATATGTTTTCTCCGTGACTGCAGACGGACAGAAGATCGAAATTCGGCGCGAAAACACCCGTATCCCCGGCTCTGTAACCGTAGCCAAGACCGACAGCGGCGGTAACCCGATCCCCGGCGCGGCATTCCGGTTGGAATACTCCGAAGACGGAGAAAGCTGGACACCGGTGTTCCATACCGAGGTTCCAGCAAAGGAAGTTGGCGGATGCACCTCAGAAGGTCTCAGCGACGGCATACTGATTACGGGAGACGATGGGATTGCCATTTTCGACGGCCTCCGGGCGGATAAAAACGTCCGTTATCGTATTACGGAGATCGCCACCGTCAACGGCTATGTGCTCCTGACGGAGCCGGTAGAGCTCGGAACGCTGCCCCGAGAAAGCGAAGAATCTACGATCTACAATGTTTCCGTCACCATCAGCAACTCCCCAACCTATCTTCTCCCTATGACCGGAGGAACCGGCCTCTGGCCTGTACTCTCCGCCGGCTTTGCCGCGGCGTGTATGGGCCTTTTTCTTATCATCATTTCCAAAAATAAAAGAAGGGACTGCATGCAATGAAGAAAACCGGCAAGAAGTTCTTTTCCGTTATCATGGCGGCTCTGGTCGTGCTGACAACGACCGTATCCGCCTTTGCCATGATGCTGAATGTATCCACAATCAACACCGACAGAACCGGCTCCTTTGATATTTACAAGTACGACATTACCAACGCCGAGAAGGACGGCGTATGGGATTCCAGCTACGTCTCCACCGGTGTCCGCGATCCTGACGTGGAGGATATCCTCGGCAGCGATACGAGAAAGAGCTCGCTGGACGCGAACGGAGAGGTCAACGGATACGCCATTAAAGGCGTTGAATTCACCTATCTGAAAGTTGCCGATATCCGCACCTATACTGAGGATGATAACGGCGCGTCGCATGTGGAAGTTCTCTACGGGATCACGCAGAACGACGCCAACAACACGTTCCTGTCCGCCATCGGCGTGAGTGCCGGAGACCGGTATGTACCGGCAGATTCGGAGGACGGCGCTATGTATTTCTACCGTTCCGATACTCTTATTAACGGTCTGAAATCCGCGTTGGCAAGCAACGCCATCACGGTGAAGAACGCTTTAGAGCGCTTCGTGCGCGAAAATGGCGGCACAGCAATGCCGTTGACCGACAACTACGGCCACACCTCCGCGAGCGACCTTCCTCTCGGGCTGTATCTCCTCGTTGAGACAAAAGTGCCCGAAATGGTCGCGGAAACCACCGCGCCGTTTTTCCTCTCGCTGCCCATGACAGCTGTGAACGGGAGCAACGCCGATGACGGCGGCGAGCGCTGGATCTATGACATTACCGTGTACCCCAAGAACCTCACCGGCATCCCGACGCTGGAGAAAACCGTGCGTGAAGCTCTTGCGGATACCAGCAAGAATGACAGTTTCTCCCATACCGCCACAGCATCTGCCAATGACACGCTGGAATACCAGATTCTCTCGACGCTGCCGAGCATTACCTCTGAAGCCACCTATCTGACGGATTACTCCTTTGTGGACACGCTGGACGCCGGCCTCTCGTACTGCAGGAACGATGTGAAGATCGAATTCTTCCGCAGCAGTTCTTGCACCGAGGACGACCGGATCACCGTCTGGAACGAAGGCGACGGAAAGTTCTCCGTATCCTATAATGACACGCCCGGCATGAACATCTCCATGACGGCTGCGGGTCTTGCGGAGATCAACGGCAGCTATGCTGTGTATACCAGGTCTGACATGATAAATTCCGGCTATTCCGACTGCTCCGTACGCGTCACCTATTCGGCGAAGCTCAACCCCGATAAAAGCCTTGTCTGCGGCGACGATGGGAACAGCAACGACGTCGTGCTGGTATGGAAGCGTACCAACAGCAGCTTCTACGATACGCTCGTAGACGACTGCCATGTGTACAGCTACGGTCTTGACCTTACCAAGGAATTCAGCGACGGGCAGGGTGACTTCTCCAAGGTGGAATTCCTCCTTTATAACGACACCGACGGATACTTCGTTACGGCGGAGCTGAATGAGGGCGACGGAGGCTACTATGTGACCGGCCATGCTTCCGGAAGAGACGATGCTACCCGGTTCACTCCTACGGCAGACGGCTCCATCCTCGTGAAAGGGCTGGAGGATGACATGTACATTGCGACCGAGATCCAGACAGCCAACGGCTACACGCTGCTCCGCGACGATATCCAGATCGTGATCGAGGCAGCGAAGAGCGATGATCTCTGTGATATCTACGTCACCGATGTGCTGGGCGTTCTGCAGAACGATCCACGGTATGCGGATGTTCCGGAAGGTCTCTATAAGAACATGCCGCAGAAGCATCTGGAGCACTACCTGCTGACGGCTTCTGCCAAGGTAGACAGCAACGACGTGACGCTGGATGCCGATGGCGAATCAGCCAATGCCATCGTGCCGCTGACTGTTGTCAACACCCGCGGCTTCAACCTGCCGCAGACCGGCGGGCATGGTACCTGGATGTACGGCGTTGCCGGTACTGTTCTGATGGTCGCCGCCGCGATCATCCTGGTAAGCGCCCGCAGAAAGAAGAAGTTGGAGAAATAACCCCGGCACATGGGAGAGACAGAAAACAGGCAAGTCTCTCCCATACATATGAGTTATTCGTTTTAAAGAAAAAGTTATTCGCTTTAAGGAACCTTAAAGCGAATAACTTGAGGAGATATGAAAAAGGAGCATCCGATGAAATACAAAAGAACGATTTATTTTGTTTCCGGTGCAGCGTGTCTCTTCCTCGCTGCCGGATTGATTCTGTACCCGATTTTGGGAAACGCGTTGGCGGAGAAGAACAAGAGCCTTGTAATGACCGAGTATTCCAGAGCCGTGGAGGAGATGACAGATACCCGCGTAGCAGAGATACTTGCCGCAGCGGAGACGTACAACGCCGCGCTGTCCCCAATATCCGTTTCCGCGGACGGCGCGTTTTCTTTAACTGGCTTGACTGCAGCGCAGAAAGAATATGACGAGATCCTCGCTGTTAACGAAAGCGGCATTATGGGACAGTTGGAAATCCCAGAGCTGGATATTTGCCTGCCGATCTACCACGGCACGGACGGCAGCACGCTGGAGAAAGGCGTAGGGCATCTGCTGGGATCGTCCTTTCCCGTAGGCGGAAAAGGGACGCATGCCGTCCTGACCGGTCACTCCGGCCTCTCCAGAGAAAAGATGCTGACAGACTTGGAAAAGATGAAGGTCGGAGACCGGTTTTTTCTGCATGTGCTGGACCGGACGCTGGCGTATGAAGTGCAGGATATTTTTACTGTCCTCCCGGATGATACGTCGCATCTCAGCATCCAGCAGGATGAAGACATGTGCACGCTCATCACCTGTACGCCGTATGGCGTCAATACGCACCGTCTGCTGGTGCAAGGGCATCGTGTCTCCTATGAGCCGGAAGCCGTTTCAACGAAGATTACAGAAACAGCTGAAGAGAATAGCAGAGTTTCCAGCTGGCAGCAGCAGTACTTCGACGGCATATATTACGGCGTTATTCTGGCGGACACCGTAGTTCTTGTATGGGTCGTTGTACGGGAGACGCGCCGGGATCACCGGAGAAAGGAGGCGCTGAGCCGGTGAAAACGAAATCACTTGCCGTTGCGTTGATTCTTTTCCTCTTAGGGCTTTTGATTATTTTGATTCCTTCCTTCTCCGGGCACCGCCTGGAATCGCAGGCGGAACAAGCCGCGGAAAGATTTAATGAAACTGTCTTGGAAAACAAGAACGAAGAATCCCCGTCTTTCACGGAATTGGAAGACGGGGATTTGCCATATCCGGAGCTTTTCCGGGCGGCGCAGGCATATAACGAGGAACTGTATCATAACCGGCAGGCGGGCTTTACCAGCATTTCGGCGTATCAGGAGCCATCCCTATGTCTTTCGGATTACGGCATTGATGACGGGGTCTTCGGGACGGTATGCATCCCCAAGCTTGGCGTAACGCTGCCCATTTATCTCGGCGCTTCGGAGGAGAATATGGCGAAGGGCGCAGCGCATCTTTCGCAGACGAGCCTGCCCATTGGCGGAGAAAATACAAACTGCGTTCTCGCCGGGCATTGCGGGTTTAACGGTGCGGATTATTTCCTCTATCTGTCCACGCTGACCGAGGGAGATGAGGTGATCTTGACGACGCTCTGGGGCGAGGGTCATTACCGCGTGTCGGGCGTTGCCGTCATTGCTCCGGATGATATTGCCTCCGTTATGATACAGCCGGGAAGAGAATTGCTGACGCTTCTCACCTGTCACCCCTATGCGTCCGGGGGAAAGTACCGGTTTATCGCGATTTGCGAAAAAGAGATTTCGGAGGTCGTCCCATGAAAAACAAAGGATTTCACCGGGGCGACGTATTCATGGCAGAGCTGCGGGCCGAGCCGGGCTCGGTAGAGCACGGCCGCCGTCCGGTCGTTATTTTGCAAAATAACATCGGAAATCTCTACGCGCCCACGCTGATCGTCGCGCCGATCACGTCCCGACCGCGAAAGCACGGCTGCCAGGTGACGCAGTATCCGGTGCCGCCAACAACGTTCCTGCGAGATGGGAGCATCGTCCTCTTGGAGCAAATCACGACGATTGACAAGCGCCAATGCCGACAGTATCTGGGGTCTTTTGATGCCCGGCAGATGGATGCCATCCGCCGCTGCATCGAGATCAGCATCGGGCAGGACGTACCGGGAAAAAGTAAAGCGGATTAAGGCAGAACAAGCGGCTGCGGCTGGTGCGAACGAATTATGTAGGAAGAGATTATCTCGATAAATTGCGAGGAAGTTGGTTCAGATTCCAATGGATAACCTGCCATCTGGCAGAGCAGATCGGGATTGACAGTCCATGCACGGGAAACAGCAGTTCGGATATTTCGTTCGACTGCCGTCCAATTGCATTCAAAGTGCTCGGCAGTTTCCATGTAGATTTCTTTTGTGATCGCCTCAAGGCGAGATTCATCCTGGATGGCCAGACAGATGGCGTACTCGGTGTGTTTAAAGCCTTTGTAGCATCTTGTAATGCCAAAAGATCGCAGAATGTCCTGTACAGCGGTCATTGGTATATCCTCCCAAATCCAAAGATTTAAGAAGATGATAGAGCCAATAACAGATAAATCGGTCTTTATCGCCACTTTTCGTCATTTTTCGACATATTTTCTTCTCATCTGCCGAAAGAAACAACGGACTTTTCTTTTCCCGATTTATCAAAAATACATTCTATTTATGCAGGAGGCAAAAATGGGTTTTAGTGATGTTTATCGAAGCGTTCTCAAGGACTACCCGGATGTGCTGACCGTGGAGGAAATGAGCCGGGCGTTGGGAATCAGCACAAAGACCGGCTACAAGCTGATCCGGGAAAACAAGATCGAGAGCTTAAAAGTCGGGCGCTCTTATCGAATTCCCAAAGCACACCTTCTTTCGTATATGCGCTTGGTTATGAAATCCTCGCCGGTTTCCTAATCGCACATTGGACTTCTGCTGCTGAACCAGATAAACTGGTATCTGCCAACAGCAGAAGTCCAATCGACCAACATAAAGGAGGAATATTTTTATGGTAGCAGGACATCTGCAAGAAAAAAACGGCATCTATTACATGGTGCTATCCTACCCAAGCGCAAATGGAAAACGGAAAAACAAATGGATTTCAACCAAGCTTCCGGTAAAGGGGAACAAGAAGAAAGCCGAGAAAATGCTGTCAGAGGTTCGCCAGACATTTGAGCCGGAAGAAAAGCCCATGGATTCGAAAATCAAGTTTTCAGACTACCTGTCTCAATGGATGGAGATCATAAAACCCACTTTAGCCTTGACGACTTACGCATCGTATTCATACATGGTCCGACGCGCGATTATACCCTACTTCAAGGCGCGCGGTATTCCGCTGGTTGATCTAAAAGCAACAGATATCCAATTTTTCTATTTGGACCAGCTAAAGCGAGTTTCTGCAAGTACAGTAATTCATTACCATGCCGTGATCCATAAAGCGCTGAAATATGCGGTGAAAATTGATTTGATCTCGTCAAATCCGGCAGACAAGGTAGAACGTCCCAAGAAAGACCCATTTATCGGCAGCTTCTACGACAGTCACGAGATGGAAAAGCTTTTTGCTGCCGCAAAAGGCACGCACTTGGAAATACCGATCTTTCTCGGCGCGTTTTATGGCCTTAGAAGAAGTGAAGCGGTTGGTCTCCGGTGGAGTGCGATTGACTTTGAAAACAACACCCTGACAATCCGCCACACCGTAACATCCTGCAATCTAAGCGGAAAACGGGTTCAGATTGCGCGCGATACCACGAAAACCAAGTCAAGCATGCGTACGCTGCCTCTGATACCGGCCTTCAAAGAATTGCTGCTGGAGAAAAGAGAAAAGCAGGCGGAATATAAACGCGTATGCGGGCGGAGCTATGATAAGCGGTATCTGGACTATATTTGCGTGGACGAAATGGGAACGCTTATTTCTCCGGATTATCTTACAGCTTCGTTTCCGAAGCTCCTCAAGAAAAACAATCTGCGGCATATTCGGTATCACGATCTTCGTCACAGCTGTGCCAGTTTACTGCTGGCCAACGGCGTCCCCATGAAGCAGATCCAGGAATGGCTCGGTCACAGCGATATTGCCACTACATCCAACGTCTATGCGCATTTGGACTACAATTCCAAGCTCGTGTCGGCCGATGCGATGATGAACGGGATGCGGGAAGCTCTGAGCGCAATTCAATGAAAAAACACCGGCTCTACACGAAAATACGCATAAAAACCGGTGTTTATGGCGCAGCGGGTGGGATTCGAACCCACGGGCCCGATGGGCTAACGGTTTTCGAGACCGCCTCGTTATGACCGCTTCGATACCGCTGCATATTTAATTTAGGGTTGGCCTCTCCGAGAAAGACCGGGGACAGGGGAGAAGAGGGGAGAGAAAACGGAACGGAAATCTGCTACAGAATGCTGGGAAACCATTGAAAAATCAAGTTTTTTCGATGCGCGGTTCTAAAAACAGTTAACGTTTTCGAGACCGCCCCGTTATGACCGCTTCGATACCACTCCGTATGAAATTTTTCAGGCCGCCGCGATCGCGGCGGCCTGAAAGAAGTGGAGGCGCCATCCAGATTTGAACTGGAGCAATCGGGGATTTGCAGTCCCCTGCCTTACCACTTGGCTATGGCGCCATATGGAGCGGGCAACGAGATTCGAACTCGCTACCTCCACCTTGGCAAGGTGGCGCTCTGCCAAATGAGCTATGCCCGCAAATGGTGCCTCAGGCCAGAATTGAACTGGCGACACGCGGATTTTCAGTCCGCTGCTCTACCTACTGAGCTACCGAGGCAAATGGCTTCACCGTAAAAGACGGGATATGGTGGGAACAACAGGACTCGAACCTGTGACCCCATGCTTGTAAGGCATGTGCTCTAACCAGCTGAGCTATGCTCCCGTTTTTCGCGGCTTTGTCATTGTAGCAAACGTTATAGCATTCTGTCAAGAAGAAAATTATTTTTTTCCAAAAACTTTGTGGGATTACAATGGATGTGCCGTGAAGGAAAAAATAAAAGATGACGAATGGAAAATCCTGTGTTACAGTTAAGCTGCTGAGACAAAACAGGCGGAAGGATCGCCCGTTCGTCATGAAGAAGAGGAAACGGGATTTGCAACGCATCCTTGATAAACCTGCAGAAAATGGTTTTTCCAAAAGCCTCTGCAATGCATAAAGCTGCCGTTAAGCAGAGAGAGGACCGGTTGCCATCGGCTTCGCCGGATGCTATACTGCGCTTACCGCATTCAGCGATGCAGGGCGCAAAGCGCTTTTGGAAAAAGAAGGAGCCTTCTATGAAAATTGTGATTGTCGGCGGAGGAAAGGTCGGTTTCGCCATTGCCCAGGAGGTATCTGCCGAGGGACACGACGTAACGATCATTGACAGCAGCCGCACCGTATGCGAGCGGCTTTCTCTTGCGCTCGACGGCATGACGGTACAGGGGAACGGCGCCTCGCTCGACGTACAGCGCGCCGCGCTTGTGCCGGAGAGCGATCTTCTGATCGCCGCTTCGCCGAACGACGAGGCGAACATCCTTGCGTGCATGCTTGCGCGCAAGCTCGGCTGCCCGAACACGATCGCCCGCATCCGCAGCCGGGCTTACCTTGACGGCGTGCAGCTCCTGAGGGAAGAGCTGGGCCTTTCCATGGCGGTCACGCCCGATCTTTACGCCGCGCGCGAGATTTTCCGCCAGCTGCAGCTGCCCGCATTCCTCCGGCGGGAATCGTTCGCCAAGTCCCGCGCCGAGATCGTGGCGATGGAGGTCGATGCAAACAACAAACTCTGCGGGAAAAAACTCATGGAACTGCCGCGCGTCCTGCGCCACCGCGTGCTTGTGTGCGCCGTTCGCCGCGGGGACGAGGCGATCATCCCGGACGGCTCGTTCGCGATCCGCGCCGGGGACGAGGTGTATCTGACCGCGCCTGCGGCGACCCTTTCGCGCACCGTGGACGAGCTGGGGCTGCGGAAAAAGCATGCGAGAAACGTGATGATCATCGGCGGCGGGCGTCTGGGCGAAGCGCTCGCGGAGCTTCTCTGCGAGACGGGTGTGCGCGTCAAGCTCATCGAGCAGAACGCCGAGCGCTGCCGCGCTCTCGCGGAGCGTTTGCCGGATGTTTCCGTCCTCTGCGCAGACGGCTCACGGCAGGATTTCCTTTTCAGCGAGAACATTTCGCAGATGGACGCCGTTGTCGCGCTCACGAGTCTCGACGAAGAGAATGTGTTCATCTGCATGTACGCCCGGATGCAGGGCGTGCCGCAGGCGATCCCCAAGGTAAACCGGACGGAGTACGGCGCCGTGTGCCAGAACTGCGGCATCCGCAGCGCCGTCAGCCCGAAGGACATCTGCGCGCAGGAGATCACGCGCTATGTCCGCGCTATGGAGAGCACGGACGCCGAGAGCGTTCTTTCCGTATACAGTCTGCTCGGCGGGCGCGTCGAGGCGCTCGAATTTCTCGTCACGGCGGATGTGCCGCATCTCGGCGAGAGCCTTGCCTCGGTCAGGCTCCAGCCGGGGATCTTGCTCGCGTGCATTTCGCGCGGAGCGAAGGTTCTCTTCCCCGGCGGCGGCGACAGCCTGCAGACGGGCGATACCGTCATCGTTATTGCGCCGCGCGAGCGGCACATTGCGGAGCTGCGGCAGATCTTTGACGAGCGTGGGTGAGCGGGTATGAATATTGCCATGATCTGCCGCATTCTCGGCCTGGCGCTGGGAGTGGAAGCGGCGTTTATGACGCCGCCGTTCATTATCGCGCTTGTACGCGGCGAACACAGCGCCGCCGTCGCCTTTGCCGCCGCTATAACGGCGATCCTTGTATGCGCGGTGCTGCTGCGGCGCGTGAAAGCCCGGCGGCAGAAGTATTATGCCGGCGAGGGTTTCGTGACGGTCGGCCTGTCGTGGGTGCTGCTCTCGGTATTCGGCGCGCTTCCGCTCTGTCTGAGCGGAGCGGTGCCTTCGTTTGTGGATGCTTTTTTTGAGACCGTTTCCGGCTTCACCACGACCGGCGCAAGTGTGATCGCCGATGTGGAGGCGCTGCCGATGAGCCTTTTATACTGGCGCAGCTTTACGATATGGCTCGGCGGTATGGGCGTGCTCGTGTTCGTGCTGGCCGTGAGCCCCATAGCGAACGGCGACAGCGGCGATGCGCTGCATCTCCTGCGCGCGGAATCGCCGGGTGTGAACGTCGGCAAGCTCGTGCCGCGGATGCGCCGCAGCACGACGATTTTATACCTTATCTACATCGGCCTCACGGTTTTGATGTTCGTGCTGCTTCTTTTTGATATGCCGTGCTTCGACGCGCTCACCACGGCGTTCGCCACGGCGGGCACGGGCGGCTTTTCGATCCGCAACATCGGTATGAGCGCGTACAGCCCCTATTCGCAGACGGTCATGACCGTTTTCATGGTCCTCTTTTCCATGAACTTCACGATCTACTATCTTGTTCTGATCGGGAAGCTCCGGCAGGCGCTGCGCAGCGAGGAGATGTGGGTGTTTCTCGGCATCCTCGCCGTCGCCTCGCTTTTTGTCGCGGTCAATATCCTGCCGATCTTCGGCAGCTTCGGCGAGGCGTTCCGCCATGCGATTTTCACAGCCGCGTCCATAATGAGCACCTCGGGTTTTTCCATCTCGGATTTCAATCTCTGGCCATGGGCTTCCAAAACGCTGCTTCTTATGCTGATGTTCATCGGAGCGTGTGCCGGTTCGACCGGCGGCGGCATCAAGATCGTGCGCGTCATAATCGGCGCGAAGCTCGCCCGCCGGGGCGTGCAGCGCGCCATTCACCCGCAGCAGATCAAATGCATCCACGCCGACGGCGAACCGCTCGACGAGGATACCTGCAGCTCCGTTTCCGCCTTCCTGCTCGTATATGCCCTGCTCTTTGCCGCGCTCGTGCTTCTGCTCGCGCTGGACGGGCTGGACTTTATCACAACGTTTTCCGCCGCGGCGAGCTGCTTTAACAACATTGGCCCCGGTCTGGAACTCGTCGGCCCGATGTCGAACTATATGTGCTTCTCATCGTTCGGCAAGCTGCTCCTCTCGTTCGCAATGCTCTTCGGCCGTCTGGAGCTTTACCCGATGCTTTTGCTGTTCATCCCCGCCGCGTGGCGCAAATAACCGAAGCCGGCTGCCGTTTCAAAAAAACGGCAGCCGGTTCTCGCCTTGTTACAGCGCCCCTTTCGTTCATGGCGGACGCCTTTCGGAATATTCCCTCACGCCCTCTTGTAATCCGCCGTAGGATCCGTTCCGGACGCCGTGCCCGCGCGGGGCGGGGACGGCGAAAAGCGGCACGGCGGCGGCCGGATGCAATAAGTCTTGCGCGCCGGGCGCGGAACGTGTATAATATTCTCCGTGAAAATAGGGGGCTTCTCTTCACCGAACGGCAAGGGAAGAGCCGAGATACGGGAGTTCACTATGAAAGTTACCTTTTTGGGCGCGACACACGAAGTCACGGGCAGCTGCACGCTCATCGAGTGCGGAAATAACCGCGGCCTTGTCGACTGCGGTATGGAGCAGGGGAAGGATATCTTCGAAAACCAGAAGCTGCCGGTGGCGGCGGGGGAGATCGACTTTGTCTTTTTGACCCACGCGCACATTGACCACTCCGGCAATCTGCCGCTGCTTTTCAAAAACGGGTTCGACGGTCCCATCTATGCCACGCACGAGACATGCGATCTCTGCCGCATCATGCTTCGCGACAGCGCGCATATTCAGGAGAGCGAGGCCGAATGGCGCAACCGCAAGAGCCGCCGCTCCGGCGGGCCGGAGTATGAGCCGGTCTACACGCTTGACGACGCCGAGGCCGCCATCGCACATCTGCGCCCGGTGAGCTATCACGAGCTGGTGCAGGTCGGCGAACATTTTACCGTCCGCTTCAGCGACGTGTGCCATCTGCTTGGCAGCGCCTGCATCGAGGTCTTTCTGACCGAAAACGGCGTGGAGCGCAAAATGGTGTTCAGCGGAGATCTCGGCAATCTCAACCAGCCCATCATCCGCAACGTGCCGGAAACGGTCGCGGACGCGGACTATGTTATGATCGAATCGACCTACGGCGACCGTCTGCACGACCGCCATGTTCCGCCGGTCAAACTGCTTGCCGATTACATTCAGCGCACGCTCGACCGCGGCGGCAATCTCGTCATCCCGTCGTTCGCCGTCGGACGCACGCAGGAGATGCTCTATTACATCCGCGAAATCCGTGAGAAGAAGCTCGTCACCGGCCACGACGGTTTCCCCGTCTATGTGGACAGCCCCATGGCGAACGAGGCAACGGCAATCTATCTCCAGTGCGGGCACGAATGCTTCGACGAGGAGACCCGCGCTCTTGTGGACGCCGGGATCAACCCCATCTGGTCGGACGGCATCCGCATTTCGGTTTCGAGCGAGGATTCCAAGGCCATCAACGAAAACCCCGAGCCGAAGGTCATCCTCTCGGCGAGCGGCATGTGCGAGGCGGGACGCATCCGCCACCATCTCAAGCACAACCTCTGGAGGAAGGAGAGCACGGTGCTCTTCGTCGGCTATCAGGCGGAGGGGACGCTCGGCCGCAAGCTCTATGACGGCGAAAAACACGTAAAGCTCTTCGGCGAGGATATCGAGGTCAACTGCGAGGTCGGCTTCCTGCCCGGCAAGAGCGGCCACGCCGACCGCGACGGGCTCACCGCGTGGCTCGCCGGCTTTGAGAACAAACCGAAGCTCGTGTTTGTAAACCACGGCGAGGACACCGTGACGGACGCGTTCGCGAGCTATCTCGAGACCGAGCACGGCTACAAGGCGTTCGCGCCCTACAGCGGCACGGTGTTTGACCTTGCCGAGGGGAAATTCCTCGCCTGCCCGAAGGGCGTGCCGATCAAAAAGGCGGAGACCGCCTCCGGCGAGACGGCAAGCGGCCTTTACCAGAAGCTCGCCGCCGCCGGGGAAGCGCTGCTTTCGCTTATCCGCGCGAGCCGCGGCAGACCGAACAAAACGCTCAAACACTTCCTTTCGGACGTGGAGGAGCTTCTCAAAAAATATCGCTGATCCGCACAAAGGGAGGAGAAACCCATGGACGAAAAGAAGATCGCATACAAGCGCGTGCTGCTCAAGCTCTCCGGCGAGGCGCTCTCCGGCGACGCCGGAACGGGGCTGGACTTCAAGGTCATGGCCGCGGTCTGCGGCGTTGTCGCGCAGTGCGCAAAGCAGGGCGTCGAGGTCGGCATCGTTGTCGGCGGCGGCAATTTCTGGCGCGGCGTGAAAAACGGCGAGGGCCGTATGGACCGCCGGAGAGCGGACTATATGGGCATGCTTGCCACGGTCATGAACTGTCTGGCGCTTCAGGACGTATTGCAGCAGCAGGGCGTGGAGGCCAAGGTGCTTACCGCGATGGAGATACAGCACATCGGCGAGCCGTTCTCCGTGGAGAAGGCGGACGAATATCTCCGCAGCGGCAAGGTCGTCGTGTTCGGCGGCGGCGTCGGCAGCCCGTTCTTCACGACCGATACGGGCGCGGTGCTTCGTGCGGTGCTCATCGGGGCGGACGCGGTGCTGCTCGCGAAGAACGTGGACGGCGTTTACAGCGCCGACCCGAAGAAAGACCCCGGCGCCGTGCGCTTCGACTCTCTCACCTATGAGGAAGTGCTCGAAAAACGCCTTGCGGTCATGGACAGCACGGCGACGTGCCTTGCCATGGACAACCGCATCCCCATCCGGGTGTTCGCGCTGTGCAAACCGGAAAACATCCTGCGCGCCGCCTGCGGCGAGGCCGTCGGGACGCTCGTTCATTAAAAGGAAAAACGGAAAAACTACACCGGGAGGATATACAAGATGGCAGAAATCAAGGAATTTAAAAACCGCATGATCAAAACGGCAAGTGTTCTCTCCACCCAGTTCGACACGGTCCGCGCCGGCCGCGCCAACGCCGCCGTGCTCGATCAGATCGAGGTCGATTACTACGGCACACCCACGCCCATCCGCCAGATCGCGTCCATTTCCAGCCCCGATGCGCGCACGCTGCTCATCCAGCCGTGGGACGGCAGCACGCTCAAGCTCATTGAAAAGGCGATCCTCACGTCCGAGCTCGGCATCAATCCGCAGAACGACGGGCGTGTCATCCGCCTTGTGTTCCCGCAGCTCACCGAGGAACGCCGCAAGGAGCTTGCCAAGCAGGTGCGCAAGTACGGCGAGGATGCCAAGGTCGCCGTGCGCAACATCCGCCGCGACGCGATGGATAAGTTCAAGAAGGAACAGAAAAAGGGCGAGCTCACCGAGGACGATCTGAAGGATCTGGAAAAGGACATGCAGAAGCTGACCGACGACTATATCAAGGAAGTCGATAAGCTCACAGCCGCCAAGGAAAAGGAACTCTTCGAGATCTGATGGCGGGCGCAGCAGAGAAAAACGGCGCGGCGGGGGAGAAGCTCCCCCGCCACATCGCCATTATCATGGACGGCAACGGCCGCTGGGCGAAGAAGCGCGGGCTGCCGCGCAAGGCGGGCCATGCCGTCGGCGCGGAGACGTTCCGGCGTATTGCGACATACTGCAAAAACCTCGGCATGGACTATCTGACGGTGTATGCCTTTTCCACGGAAAACTGGAAGCGCTCAGACGAGGAAGTCGGCGCGATCATGGGTCTGCTGGAAAAATATCTGCACGAATCCGTTGAAAAGATGGAAAAGGACCGGATCCGTCTGAAGATCCTCGGCGACACAACGGCTCTTTCCCCCGCGATCCGGGGGCTTATCGAAAAAACGGACGCGATCGCCGCGCGCCTGCCCGGCTGCTTTCAGGCAAACGTCTGCCTGAACTACGGCGGACGGGATGAGATCGTCCGCGCCGTGAACCGCTTTGCCGCGGAGCACCCCGGCGAGGCGATCACCGAGGCGGCGATGGCGGACTGTCTCGACACCGCCGGCATCCCCGACCCCGATCTCATAATCCGCACGGGCGGGGAATATCGTATATCGAATTTCCTGATGTGGGAGAGCGCTTACTCGGAGCTTTACTTCACCGATGTGCTCTGGCCGGATTTCTCAGAGAAAGACATTGACGAAGCCGTCGCGGAGTACCGGCGCCGCGACCGTCGGTTCGGGGGAGTTAAAGCGTGAAAAAAAGAGTATTGACCGCGGTTGTGGGCGTCCCCCTTCTCATCGGGGGCGTGTTTTTCGCGCCCATCTGGCTGTTCGGCGTCATCATTGCCATTATCTGCGGTTTCGCGGCGTTTGAGCTTATGCGCTGCGCCATCGGGCAGGCGCCGAAGCGGCTGTATGTTTCCTCCATTATCTCTGCCGTGGCGATCGCCGTTTTCGGCGGGATCGATCTGCGCGTGGCGGCGATCATTCTGCTCTTCCTCTTTTTCGTCCTCTCGTGCGAGATGATGGCGTGCTTTTCCACGCCGCACAAGATCAGCATGGAAATGGTCGCCATTTCGATGCTCGCGGGCGGCGTGCTGCCGATGATGCTCTCCACGCTGCTGCGCATCGCGCAGTTTGAAACGACGATCTCCATTCAGGAACTGCTGCAAGGCAACTCCACGCTCGTGCGCATTGCGCACGACGGGCTCGTCGGACGCGTGCGCGCATTCCTGCCGTTCGTCGTCGCCTTCGGGAGCGACTCGGGCGCGTATTTCTGCGGCCGCGCGTTCGGCAAAAAGCAGCTCGCCCCGGCCATATCGCCGCACAAGACCGTCGCCGGCGGCGTCGGCGGCGCGGTGTGCGGTTCGCTGCTGGCGCTTTTGTACGGCGTTGTTGTCCGCGCGTGCGGCATGAGCGCCAATCTCGTTTCGCTTGCGGCGTTCGGTCTGCTTGGCAGCGTTGTGGCGCAGCTCGGCGATCTGACGTTCTCGGCGTTCAAGCGCCAGTACGGTATCAAGGACTATGGGCAAATCCTCCCCGGTCACGGCGGTATGCTCGACCGGTTTGACAGTATGTACTATCTCGCACCGCTCACGGAGCTGTGGATGCTGCTGCCCGCGATTTCGGCATAAGGACGGATATTTATGGTTAAGGCAATTTCCATTTTAGGCTCCACCGGCTCCATCGGACGGCAGACTGCTCAGGCAGCCGGCCGTCTTGGCATTCCCGTGCTCGCGCTCGCGGCGCGGCGGGATGTGGACCGGCTCGAAGAGCAGGCGCGGCAGCTCCGCCCGAAGTACATCTCCGTTATGGACCCCGCCGCGGCAAAAAAACTCCGGGAGCGCCTTTCGGACACGGACATTGAGATCGGCGAGGGGGAGGAATCCCTTATCGCCGCCGCCGCCGTTGAGGGGGCGGACTGCGTTGTGACCGGCATTTCCGGCAGCGTGGGGCTTCGCCCGACGCTTGCCGCCATCCGTCGGAAGCGGCGCATTGCGCTCGCAAACAAGGAAACGCTCGTGTGCGCGGGCGAGATCGTCATGGCCGAGGCGGCGCGCTGCGGCGCGGAGATCCTGCCGGTCGATTCCGAGCACTCGGCGATCTTCCAGTCCATGGCGGGACGCGATAAGAGCGAGCTCCGCCGCATCCTTCTCACCGGCTCCGGCGGGCCGTTCCGCGGCTGGACGCCCGAGCAGACAAAGGACGTCACACCCGAGCGCGCCGTGCGCCATCCGAACTGGAGCATGGGCGCGAAAATCAGCATCGACAGCGCTACGATGATGAACAAGGGTCTCGAATTCATCGAGGCCATGCATCTTTTCGCCGTGACGCCCGACCAGATCCGGGTCGTCATCCACCCGGAGAGCGCCATTCACTCCATGGTGGAGCTGCTTGACGGCACGGTCATTGCGCAGCTCGGCGTGCCGGACATGGGTCTTCCCATCCAGTACGCGCTCACGTATCCCGAGCGGCGGGAATCGGCGGCAAAGCCGATGGATTTTGCCGCGCTCGGCTCCATGCATTTTGAAGACCCCGATCTTGATAAGCTGCCGTGCCTCCGTCTCGCCATGGAGTGCGCGAGAGCGCGCGGCACGGCGCCGTGCGTCCTGTCGGCGGCCAACGAGATCGCGGTAGGGGCGTTTTTGGGACACCGGATCGGGTATAATGATATCTACCGTGTGGTGGCTTCGGCGGTGGAGCGCGCGGCGTTTATCGCGCAGCCCACGCTGGAGGAAATTCTGGCATCGGATGCGCAGGCGCGTGAGCTTGTCCGCAGGGAGATCGGCTGAGTATGTACATTGTTCTTGCAATTCTGGCATTTGGCATTCTGATTTTTGTCCATGAGCTGGGTCACTTTCTTGTCGCCAAGGCGTGCGGCGTGAAGGTGACGGAGTTTTCCATGGGCATGGGCCCGCAGCTTCTGCATAAGCAGAGGGGCGAAACGGTCTATTCCCTCCGCGCCTTTCCCATCGGCGGCTTCTGCGCCATGGAAGGGGAGGAGGAAGCCTCGGACGATCCGAGGGCGTTCAACAACCAGAGCGTCTGGCGCCGCCTTCTCATCCTCGTTGCGGGTGCGGCGATGAATTTTCTGCTCGGGCTTGTGCTCGTGACCGTTCTTTATGCCGGCGCGGGCGGCTTTAACAGTCCCGTCATCGCCGGCTTTGCCGACGGCTGCCCCTACGAGGGCACGCTGCAATCCGGCGACGAGATCCGCCGCGTGAACGGCGAGCGGATCTTCTTCACCGGCAACTTTATCCAGTACGCCTCCGCCGACGAGGACGGGGATCTCGACCTTGTTATTCTCCGCGGCGGAAAGCGGATCGAACTTGACAACTACCATATGGTGCCCGTGGACTACGAGGTGAACGGGCAGACCGTGAAAAAATACGGCGTCAACTTCGCAGTCGCCGCGCCCACGGCCGGAAATGTGCTGAAATACTCCTTTTACAACTGTATGGACTTTGTGCGTATGGTACGCACGGGACTCGTGCAGCTCTTCACCGGGCAGGCGTCCATGTCGGATATGACCGGCGTTGTGGGCATGGTGGATATTATCAACGAGACCGGACAGAGCGCACAGTCTGCGTCGGAGGGCATTGCGAACGTCGTGTTTCTTGTGGCGTTCATCGCGGTGAACCTTGCGGTGATGAATCTTCTGCCGCTCCCGGCGCTCGACGGCGGGCATATCCTGACGCTGCTTCTGAGCTCGCTCTTTGAGAAGATCACCGGCAAAAAGCCCGACCCGCGCATCGAGGGCTATATCCATTACATCGGTCTGCTGCTCCTGATCGGGCTGATGGTGCTTTTGATGTACAACGATATCGTGAGGATCCTTCGCCGATGAAAAGAAAGATAACAAAAACCATCCATGTCCGCGGCGTGCCCATCGGCGGCGGGAATCCCATTCCCGTGCAGTCGATGACGAATACGCACACGGACGATGTTGCCGCCACGCTCGCGCAGCTTCGGCGGCTGCAGAGCGCAGGCTGCGAGATCGTGCGCCTTGCCGTACCCAACCGGCTCGCCGCGCGCGCTCTGCCGGAGATCCGGCAGGGCACCGATCTGCCGCTTGTGGCGGATATCCATTTCGATTACCGGCTCGCCCTCGCCGCGGTGGAGGCGGGGTTCGATAAGATCCGCATAAACCCCGGCAACATCGGCGCCCCGGAGCGGGTACGCATGGTGGCGGACGCCTGCCGCGAGCGCGGCGTGCCGATCCGCGTCGGCGTTAACTCCGGCTCGGTGGAAAAAGGCCTGCTCGAAAAATACGGCCTGTGCGCCAAATCTCTCTGTGAGAGCGCGCTCGGCCATGTGAAGCTCCTGGAGGACTGCGGCTTTGAGGATATCTGCATCAGCGTCAAGGCGAGCGACGCCGCCATGACTGTGGAGGCCAACCGCCTGCTGTCGACGCTGTGCGATTATCCTCTGCACATCGGCGTCACGGAGGCCGGGACGAAGGAGCGCGGTATTTTGAAATCCGCCGCGGGCATCGGATCGCTGCTGCTCGACGGCATCGGCGACACGATCCGCATCTCCCTGACCGATGCGCCGGAGGAAGAGGCGCGCGCGGGCGGGGAGCTTCTGCGCGCTCTGGGGCTGCGGCAGGGGGTGCAGTTTGTATCCTGCCCCTCGTGCGGACGCACGGAGTACGATCTCATCGGCACGGCGAAGGAGGTCGAGGCGCGGCTGCGCGATAAGCCGTGGAACATAACGGTCGCCGTGATGGGCTGCGTCGTGAACGGTCCCGGCGAGGCGTCCCACGCCGATTACGGGATCGCCGGCGGCAGGAGCGAGGGCGTCATCTTCAAGCACGGCGAGCCGGTGGCGCGCGCAGCGTCGGACAAGCTCGCGGACGCGCTCGTGGAACTTATTGAAAGAGAGAACAAATGATTCATGGCACAGGAAGTCAAATTTCTGGATATGTTCGGCTGCTGCGCCTCCCTCCGGGACAAGTGCGGCGGTCTGGAACTGGCAAAGGTGCAGAGCGTTCTCGTCTCGCGTGAAAAGCGGACGATGGACATCGCCGTCACGTTCGCCGCGCCCGGCACGGGCGCGGATATCGCCATGCTCGAATGGCGCATTGCGGCGGAATACGGGTTCACGAAGGTGACGATCACCGGCAATCTGCCCGCGGCGGCTCCGGCGGAGAAAAAGGCTGCTCCGCCGAAAAAGGAGGCAAAACCCGCGCCGAAAAAAGCGGAGAGCCGCGACGTGCTCTTCGGCAAGCTGCCGAAGAACGATCATAAAACGGATATCTCCGAACTGACGCTGCAATCCGGCACGGTGAGCGTTACGGGCAAGGTCTTTGCCGTGGACAGCCGGAAGATTCAAAAAACCAACGCTGCGGTGCTGAGCTTTGATATGACCGACTATACCGGCAGCATCCACGTTTCCAAGTACATTCGCCAGGGCGACGATCCGTCGATCCTTGACAAGATCCGCGTTGGGGACTATCTCACGGTGCGCGGCGACGTGATCTTCAACCGCTACGATAACGACATGGCGATCGAGGTCGCCGCCATCGCAAGGGAAGCGGCCCCGCAGCGGCAGGATACCGCCGAAGGGGACAAGCGCGTGGAGCTCCATCTCCACACGCGCTACTCCACGCTCGACGCGCTCACCGACCCGACCGATGCGGTGAAAACGGCGGCGCGCTGGGGTCACCGCGCCATCGCCGTGACCGACCACGGCGTTGCGCAGGCATTCCCGGAATTCTGGCACGCGGGCGCCAAGTGCGGCATCAAGGTCATCTACGGCGTGGAGGGATACTACATCAACGACGTGGACGATCTTCCGGCCGTCCACGGGGAGAGCGATCGTCCGCTCGACGCCGATTTTGTCGGCTTTGACATTGAAACGACGGGGCTGGACAGCCACATCCACCGCATCACCGAGATCGGCGCGGTGCGCGTGGAGGGCGGCGTCGTGACGAAGAGCTTTCAAACGTTCGTCGATCCCGGAATGCCCATCCCGCCCGAGATCGTGCAGCTCACCGGCATCACCGACCGGGACGTTTACGGCGCGCCGGGCGAGGCGGAGGCCGTGCGGGCCTTTCTGGAATTTGCGGGCGATCTTCCGCTCGTGGCGCACAACGCCGCCTTTGATATCGGCTTCATTGCCGCCGCGGTAAAGCGCAGCGGCCTTGCGTTCGACCCCGTGTACATCGATACGCTCCCCATTGCGCAGGCACTTTTGAAGCAGCTCAAGAAATTCAAGCTCGATATTATCTCCAATGCTCTGGGTCTGCCGGAGTTCAACCACCACCGCGCGAGCGACGACGCCGCCGTTTGCGCCCGCATTTTCACGACGCTCCGTCCGCGGCTCGCGGACAAGGGCGCGAAAACGCTCTCAGACGCCGGGACGCTCGTGGCGGAGCTGCGTAAAAGCGACGCCCGCCGTCCGCGGCATATCACGCTGCTCGTGCAGAACAAGACCGGCCTCAAGAATCTCTATGAACTCATCTCCAAATCACATTTGGAGCACTTCCGGAAAAACCCCATCATTCCGAAGAGCCTTTTGATGCAGTACCGCGAGGGGATACTCATCGGCTCGGCGTGCGAGGCGGGCGAGATTTTCGACGCCGTCGTGCGCAGCCGGAGCGACGCCGAACTCGACCGGCTCGCGTCGTTCTACGATTATTTTGAAATTCAGCCGCTTTGCAACAACCATTTTCTCATCAGTGACGGCAAGGCGCGCGACGAAGAGGATCTGCGCGAATTCAACCGCCGCGTCCTCGCGCTTGGCCGGCGGCTCGGAAAGCTTGTTGTCGCGACCGGCGACGTGCATTTTCTCGAGCCGGAGGACGAAATCTACCGCCACATTCTCATGGCGTCGCGTAAATTTCCGGACGCGGACAAGCCCCTGCCGCTCTATTTCAAAACGACCGATGAAATGCTCCGGGAGTTTTCGTATCTCGGCGAGGCGGACTGCCGCGATGTCGTCGTCACCGCGCCGAACGCCATCGCCGACAGCGTGGAGAGCTTCGAGCTCCTGCCGAAGGAGCTTTTTCCACCGTCCATCCCGAACGCGGCGGAGGATCTCGAGCGCATGGTGTGGGACAAGACCCACGAGCTTTACGGCGAAAACCCGCCGGAGCTTGTTGCAACGCGCATCAAGGAAGAACTCGACGCCATTCTCGGCCGGCACTACGAGGTCATTTACATGTCCGCGCAGAAGCTCGTGCAGAACTCGCTCGAGCACGGCTACCTTGTCGGCAGCCGGGGAAGCGTCGGCTCCTCCCTGGTGGCGTACATGTCCGGCATTACGGAGGTCAACTCCCTCCCGCCGCACTACCGCTGTCCGAAATGCAAATTCACCGACTTTGAAAACGTGTTCATGCCGAACGGCGACAAGTACGGCTGCGGCGCGGACATGCCGGACCGGGTCTGCCCCGTGTGCGGCGCGAAGCTCGCCAAGGACGGGTTCGATATCCCGTTTGAAACGTTCCTCGGCTTCGGCGGCGACAAGGTCCCCGATATCGATCTGAACTTCTCCGGCGAATACCAGGCGAACGCCCATAAATACACCGAGGAGCTCTTCGGCCGCGACCATGTGTTCCGCGCCGGTACGATCGGCACGCTTGCGGAAAAGACGGCCTACGGCTATGTGAAAAAATATCTTGAAGAGCGCGGCATGACCGTCTCGAAGGCGGAGGAAAACCGTCTCGCGGCGGGCTGCGTCGGCGTAAAGCGCACGACGGGCCAGCACCCCGGCGGTCTCGTCATCATTCCGCAGGACAAGGACGTCACGGACTTCTGCCCCGTGCAGCACCCCGCGGACGACGCGACCGGCGGCATCATCACGACGCACTTTGAATATCACAGCATGGAGGCGAACCTCTTAAAGCTCGACGAGCTCGGCCACGATGATCCGACAATGATCCGCATGCTGGAGGACGCCACCGGCGTCAACGCCCGCGAGATCCCGCTTGATGACCCGGAAACCATGCGCATCTTCACCTCGCCCGAACCGCTCGGCATAGCGGACGGCGACCCGATCATCGGTCACACCGGCACGATCGGCGTGCCGGAGTTCGGCACGGCGTTCACGCGCCAGATGCTTGTGGATACGCAGCCGCACGAGTTTGCCACGCTTGTCCGACTGTCGGGCTTTTCCCATGGGACGGACGTGTGGGCGGGCAACATTCGTGACATCGTTGTCAACGGCATCGCGCCGACCGACAAATGCGTCGGCTGCCGGGACGACATCATGCTCTATCTCATTGACATGGGCATGGAGCCGAAGCGCGCGTTCAAATTCATGGAGGCCGTGCGTAAGGGCGCCATCCACAAGGGCAAACCGTGGCCGGACGGCATCGTGGAAGAGATGCAGCAGCTCGGCGTGCCGGAGTGGTGGATCGAATCCTGCCGGAAGATCCAGTACCTGTTCCCGAAGGCGCACGCGGTCGCGTATGTCACGATGGCGTTCCGGATCGCGTGGTTCAAGGTGCACGAGCCGCTCGCATACTATAGCGCGTATTTCTACCGCCGCAGCCAGAAGGACGGCTTTGACGCCGAGAGCATGCTGCAGGGCATCGACAAATGCCTTGCGAAGATCAACGCCATCCGCCGCAACCCGAACGCAACGGCGAAGGAAGAGGATCTTCTCACCACGCTCGAGGCGGTGTATGAATTTTACCGGCGCGGCTTTACCTTTGCGCCCATCGATATCTACAAATCCGATTCCTACAAATTCCTCATTGAGGACGGCTGCCTGCGCCCGCCGTTCGTGGCCATCTCCGGTCTCGGCGGCTCGGCGGCGGAGGATCTCAAGCGCGCGCAGGATTCCGGAGCGCAGTTCGTCTCCATTGACGACATTTCCGACGCCTGCCCCAAGGTGAGCGCCGCCCACCTGGACATGCTGCGCAAGCTCGGCGCGCTCGGTAATCTGCCGGAGAGCCGGCAGGTGAGCCTTTTTGACGCCTTCGGCGAAATGTAAAGGAGTGGCCCAAAATGAAACTTATGATCGCGTCCGATCTGCACGGCTCGGCGTACTATGTGCGCGAGCTTCTCTGCCGCATGGAGGAGGAAGCGCCGGAAAAGCTGCTGCTGCTCGGCGACAACCTTTTCCACGGCCCGCGCAATGACCTGCCGCGCGAGTACGATACGAAAAAGACTGCCGCCATGCTCAACGCGCTCGAAAAAGCGCCGCTGTGCATTCGCGGCAACTGCGACGGAGAAGTGGACCAGATGGTATTGGATTTCCCTGTGCTTGCTAACTTCGCCGCCGTGTTCGCGGACGGGTACACCCTGTATCTCACCCACGGCCACCATCTCGACGAGGCGTCCAAAGCCGCCGCCTCCGGCGACATCGTGCTCTACGGACATACCCATATCCCGGCGTTCGAGCAGAAGAACGGGAATTATTATGTAAACCCCGGCTCCGTATCCATCCCGAAGGAAGGAAGCCGCCACAGCTATCTGCTCTTTGAAAACGGCGTGTTCACATGGAAGGACGTGGAGACCGGCGAGGTATGGCGCGCCGAGCGCATCAAAGCGTGAGCGGCGCGGCGGAAACGGTACGCGAGCGGCTTTTCGCGCTGCGCGACGAAACGAACGCCGCGTTCATGGCGCGGCTCGTGCCGACGCTCCCGCCGGAGAGCGTTCTCGGCGTCCGTCTGCCGGACTGCCGCGCTTTGGCAAAGGAGCTGTGCCGTATGCCGGATATCGGGGAATTTCTGGCCGACCTGCCGCACCGGTATTTGGACGAGAACAACCTCCACGCGCTGATATTGAACGAGGAGAAGGACTGCGCCGCGGCCGTCGCCGCGCTTGACGTCTTTCTGCCCTATGTCGATAACTGGGCGACCTGCGATTCCCTGCGTCCGAAAGCGTTTAAAAAGCACCCTCCGGCGTTGCCGGACGAGTGCCGCCGCTGGATGCGAAGCGCTGAACCCTATACCGTCCGTTTCGGCATTGAAATGCTTATGACGCACTATCTCGACAAGGATTTTCGCCCGGAATACCTTGAAGAAGTTTCCATAATTAAAAGTAAAGAATATTATGTAAACATGATGATTGCCTGGTACTTTGCCACAGCTCTTGCCAAGCAGTACGAAACGGCGATCTCATACATCGAGCAGCGGCGGCTGGACGTGTGGACGCACAACAAAACCATCCGCAAAGCCATCGAGAGCTACCGTGTGCCGGACGAGCACAGGGCATATCTCCGAACGCTTACCATACGAGAGTAACAAAAGCCCGGAAGAGGTTTCCCTCTTCCGGGCTTTTGGCTATCGGTTGGGGCTGGCAAGATACCCCTCGAGCAGAAGCGTTGCCGCCACCGCGTCCACGTTGGCGCGGTGTTTTTTTTCCTTTTTTCCGGCGGCGTGAAGTATGGCGTGCGCCTCAATGGTGCTGCGCCGCTCGTCCCAGAGTGTGACCGGCAGGCCGGAGGCCTCCTCGAGCAGCGCCTTGAACTGCCGCGCCTTTTCTGCGCGCGGGCCTTCTGTGCCGTCCATGTTCTTCGGCAGACCGAGCACGAACTGCCCGGCGCCGCGCTCGCGGGCAAAAAAGGCGAGCCGCTGCGCGAGCTTTTCGGCGTTCCATTCCTGAATGGTGAGCGCTTCCCCCGCAAGTGTGCCGGTGAGATCGGACACCGCAACGCCCGTGCGTGCGTCGCCGTAGTCTATGGCGATGATACGTTTCATGGCTGTCCCTCCGTTTCCGTGCTTACTATACCATTCCGTGCTTACTATACCATAAAGGAGCGCCCCGGGCAATGCTCTCTCCGTTCGACTGATTTTGCGATCCGCCTCTGCTATGCTCTTACCCGAAAGAACATTTCCCGCGCTTTTCCGTGGGGGAGGGAGGGAAGAGCATGAAGTGCCGGATCGTATGTCTCGCCGTATGTATGCTTGCCGTGCTGCTGCCGCTGCGCGCTCTGGCCACGGGGGAATCCGGCGCCGGGGTGCGGACGGACGCCGGAGACTGGAAACCGTCGCGCAGCGCCATGCCGGGCGAAGCGCTGCATTTCCGCGCCACGCTCACGCTGCGCGCCGGCGAGAGCTGGACGGTACGCAGCGTGTTTTCCCCCGGTGTGGAGTTTCTCTCGCTCACAGCGGTGCTTGCTGACGGCGAGAGCGTCAACGCCTCGTACTATACGCTCATCACCGGCGCGCGCTCGCCGGAAAACGCCTTTACGCTCCACCTCTCGGAGCGCTTTTCCGCACGGGAGAGCGTCTGCCTGACGGTCGAGTGGACGGCGCGGCTGGGCGACGGCTGCGTCACCGGCTCGGAAGGAAACGCCGTATCCCTTATAGCGGAGAGCGTGAGCGGCCGGACCGTGACGAGCGGCAGCGCGGCGGTTTTTACCTACGGCTTTTCGGTTTTTCGCGGCGTGCGCTTTGCCGACGCGCGTGTGGCGGATCATCCGCTGCCGTCCGCCTGCTTTCGGCTCTACTATGATGCCGCGGCGCGTGAGCCGGTAGCGTTTCGGGAATGCGGAGACGCATATCTTGCGTGCGCGCTCGATTGCGGCCACACGCGCCACACCTACATCCTGCGCACCGCGGAGAGCGGACGCCTGCGCATCGGGGGCCTCCCCGCCGGAACGTACTATTTGCAGGAGTCGCGTCCGCCGTCCGGGTATGGCTGCGCCGCCGATGCGCTGCGCGTCACGCTTACGGAGGACGGAACACTGGAAACCGACGCGCCCGAGGTGTCCGGCAGCACGCTCCTTTTGCTGGAAACGGCGCAGGAGACGCTGCCGGAGGACAAAACGCTTGCCTTTTACCGGCGCGGCTGTGGCGTGATGGCCATGCTGTTTACCACCGTTCTGTGCGGAAAGCGGCGGTATCTGTAACGTTATTTTTTCTCTTTGGGCTTGAAGATGACGGCGGCGAGATACCCGAAGATAACGGCGGCGGCGATCCCGCCGGCGGAGGCCGACAGTCCGCCGGTAAACACGCCGAGAAAGCCTTTCTCCGCCACGGCCGTTTCCACGCCCTTCGCGAGCGTGCTGCCAAAGCCGGTGAGCGGGACGCTCGCGCCCGCGCCGGCCCACTCGATAAGCGGCGCGTACACGCCGACGGCGTGCAGCACAACGCCGAGGACAACATAGCATGTCAGGATCCGCGCCGGAGTGAGTTTTGTGCGGTCAATGAGCACCTGCCCGAGCGCACACAGCGCCCCGCCGACGAGAAACGCTTTGAGATAATCTGTCCACATAGTCCTTACCCCCGATTTACGTCCAGCACCACGGCGTGACAGATGCCGGGAATGCTCTCGCCCTGCTGCGATGTCGTCGGCGACATGAGCGCGCCGGTTGCGGCAAACAGCACGCGCGGCCAGTCGCCGCAGGTCATGCGCTGGAGAATGTGGCCGCACAGCACCGACGCGCTGCACCCGCAGCCGCTGCCGCCGGCGTGTACGTCCTGCGTCTCCAAATTGAAAATGAGCATACCGCAGTCCGTGGAGCACACGCCGAGATCGACGCCGTCCCGCAGAAAGAGGTCGGTCAATATTTCGTGCCCGATCTTCCCGAGATCGCCGGTGATGATCGCGGCATAGTCTGCGGGAGTGCGCCCGGTGTCGGCAAAGTGTGCCTTGAGCGTTTCATATGCCGCCGGGGCCATTGACGCGCCCATGTTGTTTGCATCCGTCACGCCCGCGTCGAAAATGCGCCCGGTCGTAACATGCGTCACATAGGGGCCTTCCCCCTCGCTCGTGAGCATCAGCGCACCCGCGCCGGTCACGGTCCACTGCGCGGTCGGCGTGCGCTGCCCGCCGTATTCGAGCGGAAAGCGGAACTGCCGCTCCGCCGAGCAGAAGTGCGAGCAGGTCATGGCGCACACGGTGTCGGCGTACCCGCCGTCGATCGTCATCGCGGCGAGCGACAGACTCTCCGCCATTGTGGAGCACGCGCCGTACACGCCGAAGTAGGGGATGGGGAGATCGCGCGCAGCGAACGTTGAACCCGCGCACTGATTGAGCAGATCGCCTGCGAACAGATACTGAATGTCCGAGGGCGGAATTTTCGCCTTGTCGCAGCAGAGCGCAAAGCACTTCGAGAGCATCACGCTCTCCGCCTTCTCCCAGCTCGACTGGCCGAAGTAGGAATCGTCGCTGATATAGTCGAACCATTTCCGCAGAGGGCCTTCGCCCTCCTTCTGCCCGACGACGCAGCTGCCTGCCGCAACGGAGGGCGGGTTTGTAAAGGCGACCGTCTGCCGCCCGAGCCGCTTGTTTTTCAGAAAAACCACCGTCTTTTCCGTTTTTCCATAGAATGCCCGGAAAAACACGGTATATGTATAAAAACCCTCCGGCGCAAACCGGAGGGATGAAAGCCGTTATGTATTCATGTGCGTCCGACGGCCTGATAGTTCCAGCCGAGCGAGTTTTCGCGCAGCATCATAAAATTATCGGTGTACATCTGAAGCAGCCAGTAGTTCATCTCGATCTCCGGGTCGCAGATGTAGATTTTTCCGTCGAGCGCGATCTCCGTCCAGGCGTGCGGCTGATTTTCTTTGCCGATGCTGCCGGAGTAGGTGCGGGCGTTGTACCCAAGCCCGCGGGCGAGCGCGCAGAACGCCCCGGCGTAGCAGTAGCAGTTGCCCTTGTTTGTGCGGAAGATCGTGAGGGCCTCATCGATATCCCAGCCGGTCGCGCCGGAGTCGTAGTAGTTGCGCGTGAGATACTGAAAGTCGTTTTTCACATGGTAATAAACCGCCCGGAGATCGTCAAGCCGCGCGGCATCCGGCGTCATAAAGTCGGAGAGCGTCTGCGCAACGTAGCCGTCAAGCTCCGCGCTGCCGCTCGTGTAGCGGCCGTTTTTATCATAATACAGCCCGTCGGATTCTTCGTCGGTGAGAAAAAATCCGTCCTCGCCGAGCCGGTAGAGATATCCGCCGAACCAGAGGAAGCCGTCCCGCGTCATGGAAACAAGAGATTCTTTTGTGAGCGTTCCGCTCCCCGCTGCGGCGAGCAGCTCGGCGGACGCCCAGTGCGCCGGTGGGACGTCCGGGTAATAGACGTCCTCGGCAGCGTTCTCTTTGCCGAGCAGACGGGAAACGCCGTAAGCAAATTCCGCGCGCGTCGTATTTTCACTCTCCGTTTCCGGCAGAGCATCGAGCACCGGCCCGACGGCCTCAGGATCAAAAAGCGCCTCCAGTACGGCTTTGAACTCCTCGCGCGTGAGCGGGCCGTCCCCTTCGGCATCCGGCGAAGCGGGAAGCGCGGGATCAAGAAACTCCTCCGGCGCGAGCGCACGCAGCGCCGCGGCGCACTCCCCGCGCGTCATCGTACTCTCCGGGCGGAGCAGCCCGTATTCGTCGGGGAAGAGAAACGCCGCGTCGGAGCTGAGCACCGGACGCGCCAGCGCGTAATATACCGTGTCCGCCTCGACCGGCTCCGCCGCCGGATCGACGCGCTCGCCGGTTTTGTCTGTCCACGCAACGAGAAAAAGGCCCTCCGGAAGCGCGGCGGCAGCGGCGGGAGCGCCGCCGAACGGGACGCTCTCGGATTGGAGAACGTTATCGCCGAGACGGTATTCCACGGTATAGACCGGCGTTTCCGTCGGCGCGGGAGTGGCGGCCGGCGGGGCGGTCTCGGCCCGGTAGCCGCAGCCGTGGAGATAAACGGCGGCAAGCAGCACGGCGGCGAGCGCCGAAAAACGGAATATTCTCAGCTTCATAGAGACGGTCCCTCCCGGAATTGCTTTTTCGCGGGAAATGCGATATAATCGATATAATTGCATTTTAATTATAATATTTCCGCCGCGGCGTGTCAAATGCGCCCGCCTCGCGGCGGCAACAGCGAGGAAAGTATGAGAAAAGACGCGTATAAAGAAAGACTGCCCCTGCTTTTTGCCGTGCTTTTCAGCGCGCTGCTTCTGTCAAACTGCGGCTACCGCCCGGAGGGGATCGAAGCCGCGCAGCCGCTTTCGGACGTGCCCGCCGCGGCGGCGCTGCCGGAGGAGACGGCCGCGCCGCAGGGGAAAACCTATACGGTGACCTACCGCGTGAACGGCGCGGAAACGACCGAGCTTGTGGCCGAGGGCGAGAGCGTACACAACGCGCCGGAGTTTCTGCCGGACAAAAACTGCGCCATCGTTGCATGGAAGAACGCCAACGGCACCAAAGTGGACATCCGCACGGCGCCGGTGTATGCCGACACGGTGTATGAAGCCGTTTCCGGCCCGGAGCTTCACCGCAAGGGTGCGTACATTGCCGCAGAGAGCGACGGGCTTTTCCACCCGCTCGATAAATTCACGCGCAGCGACGCCGCCCGTGCCGTGTACGCGCTGCTCGAAACGAAGCCGACCGGCGAAACGTTTTTGAAGGACGTTACGACCCACGCCAAGTGCTATACTGCCGCGACGACGCTTGTAACGGCGGGGTACATGACGCTTGACGAAGGCCGGTTTTACCCCGACGTCGCCATCACCCGCGCCGATCTCACGGCGCTGCTCGAAAAGCTGTTCTCTCCCGCAGCGGTGGAGCGTGCTCTTGCCGAAATGACGGACGAAACGCCCTTCACCCGCGCCGAGGCCGCCGCGGCGATCAACGCGCTGCTGGAGCTGGATTCGGCGGGACTTGCCAACGCGCCGTACTTCCCGGACGTATCCCCGAGCATGGAAAACTATGCCGCCGTGGAGCTTGCCGGGCAGAGCGGGACGATTTCGTGGCTCAGCGGCGATACGGCACAGCCCGGATTTCTCAATCTGGACGGGTATCTCTACTGCGTCGGCGAGGACGGATACTTCCTGCGCGACACGATGGTCGGCACGCTGTACTTTGATATCTCCGGCCGGTATACGAGCGGGGATGACGCGCTCGATACGTTCGTTGCCGATATTGTCGACGCTAACACGAACGCTTCCATGACCCGCGAGGAAATGCTGCGCGCGGTGTATGTATATGTGCGCGATCACGGCCTCTATAAAAAAGGAAATCTTTATTCGGTTGGCGATACTGGATGGGAGATACCAGACGCACTGATTATGTTCCAAAAATGGAAGGGCAACTGCTACAACTTCACCGCCGCGTTCTGGTCGCTCGCGCGCGGCATCGGATATGACGCGGTGTGCTACAGCGGCCTCGTCGGCGTCGGGCGCGACCCGCACAGCTGGGTGGAGATCACGTTCGACGGCGTGCCGTATGTATTCGACGTGGAGACCGAAATGTCCTACCGTCTTGTGAACGACTATATAACGAGCATGTACCGGAAAACCTACGAGGAGGTTGCGGCGTGGAGCTATGTCCGCACGCCGGAGGAGGCTGCCGCAGCGCAGGAAGCATCGGAATAACAGGGCGTGACACACTCGCTTTTCCCGGCAGAGTATCCCCTGCCGGAAGGAACTGTGCCCGGACGGGAAAACTCCCGCCCGGGCCCTTTTTATTGGACAAGTGTGAAATAAGAGCCTTCTGCACACAAATTATATATATAATAAATGCATTTTCCTTGACCGGACAAAAAAGCTATGATAAATTTTTTGTCAGGGAGACAAATGCGAATCCAAGCCCAATAAAGAAGAGGTGTATTGCGTGAAAGACCTTAAGCATCTGATCTATTTTGAGAACCTGCTTCAGGATGCCCACAACGAGCTCGTCGCACAGGCGGTAAAAGAGGGAGACTATGCGCTGGGCTACAACTGCTACTACATACCCGAAGTCCTGCTCAATCTTCCCGGCTGTTTTTCGTCCCGGCTCCGCGCGCCGCGCTGCACATCCACCGACGTTGCCAGCTACTACATGACCAACCGCACCTGCCCCTATGCCCGCTCCCTTCTCGAGCGCGCCATCGAAGGCGGCTATAATTACCTCAATGCCCTCTTCGGCGCGGAATGCTGCGCGACCATGGAGCGCATGGAGGAGCACTTTTTCCTCATCAACCCGGTGAAGAACGAAAAATTCTTTGTCACGCAGATCGACCCTCCCATGAAGGGCGACAAAACCAGTCTCGATTACTACAAAGCGCAGCTCAAGCTCAAGGTCGTCGACAAGCTGCATGAGGAATACGGCATCGACACCTCCGAGAACGCCATGCGCCGCGCCATTGCGGATCATAACGAGATCAGCCGCATAGTTACCGAGATCGGCAATTTCCGCAAGGCGGATAATCCCTGCATCACCGGCTACGAGTTTCATGTCATCCAGCTTGTCAGTCAGGTATGCCCCCACCGGCTGATAAAGCCCTATCTGGAAGAAACGCTCGAAGAGCTGAAGACACGCGAGCCGGAGGCAAAGTTCCCGTTCCGCGCGAGGCTTGTTCTCGTCGGCTCCGAGATCGACGATCCGGAGTTCACCAAGCTCATCGAGAGCTGCGGCGCCATGGTCGTGGCCGACCGCTACTGCTTCGGGTCCTTCCCCAGCCGTGAACAGATCGAGATCCGCGAGGGGGAGACCGCCTTTGAAGCGATATGCCGCCACTATCTGCACTGGAACCAGTGCGCGCGCTTCATGGACGGAATGAAGATCGATCAGCGACACAGCGAGGTCAAAAAGCTCGTGGACGAATTCAAGGCAGACGGCGTGATCTATGAAAACATGAAGTTCTGTGAGTTCTGGAGCTACGAAAAAGTCCTCGCTCACCATATTTTCGCAAACGAGCTGGGCATCCCTACCTGCACGATTGAGAAGGAATACGCGCTCGGCGCCGTAGGTCAGCTCCGCACCCGATTCCAGGCATTTATTGAATCTCTGGAAATCAAGCAGATACAGGGAGGCAAGTGAGATATGAAAGCAATGGATAAGCTGATCGCCGGAATCGATAAAAAGCTCGAGCGCTTTGACCCCATCTGGCAGGCCGAACACGGCGTCGGTGGCCAGAGATCGCGCTATTACGACAAGACCGGCGTTGCCAAGTGGCGCGAATGGCGCGGCGTGAAGGACACGCTCTACGACTATACGCAGTGGCTCAACAACCTTTCGAGCATGGTGCAGATGGTGGCGTCCGCGCCCGTGGCCTGTCTCAAGGGCTTCTGGGAATACCGCTGGATGGGCTCGTATCTCGGCACGTTTATGTTCATTGACCGCCTGTTCGAGGGCTTCCGCGGCTATGAGCTGCGCACCGCCCATGCGAATATGCACGCCATCGTCCGGAGCCTTACCAAGCGCATCGCGCTCGTCCTCTCGAACGACAAGCGCCTCGGCGGCGGGCCGCGCAGCGACGATTTCATTCCCTTTGACGAGGTGCTGCCCCCGCTGTTTCTCACGGGATTCAAGGGCCTGATCCCGTTCCCGCTCCAGACGCTTCCCGAGTTCATCATCTGCGACGTCGACCAGCATATCGAGCCTTACTATATCGATGTGGCCGAATCCTACGGTCTGCCGGCAGACGTATGCTCCCGCTGCGCTGCGGAGACCGGCGTCGCCATCGACGATGCATTCCCGATCATCGGCAAGGCGTTTCTTACCACCAACATGCCGTGCAACGCCTCCGAATGCACCTCCATGATCCAGCGCCGCCGCGTGGCGCTGCCGGACTTCCCCGTAACGCTCGCCATGATCCACAACGAGCCGGGCGCGCATCCGTATTCCACGCAGATGCTCAAGGACGCCATTGCATTCATCGAGAAGGAATACGGCGTCAAGTACGACTGGAACGAACTCTTCAAGTACGCCAGGCTTATGAACGAGCAGAATACCATTGAGCTTGAAAAGTGGGATTACTTCAAGACCCCGTACTCCGCGCTCGTCGGCATCGCCGAAACGCTCTACCGGCTGTACTCGTGGGCGTCCGTCAACGGCACCGACCCCTATTTCAACAAGGTCGATCGCCGCGTTATCGAAATCATGCGCCGGGCGTATGAGGAGAAGTATCAGCCGTTCGGCGGCAAAACGCGTCACCGCGCCTTCCTCTGGGGCCCCTCCGCGGTATACTATACCGACTTCCCGACCTGGACACAGAACTGCTGGGGCATAAACATCGTACTGAACATGGACTCCACCATGGGCCACAACATGATCGACACCGAAGACCCCGACCGGGCTATCCAGGATCTGGCGCTCTTCTCCGAGAAGGCCACCATGCGCCACCATGCCGTCGGCGGCTGGGAGAACGTCAACGCCATCTGGGAGTGGGCGAAGAACTTTGACTGCGACATGGTCCTCTTCAACGACAACATCGCCTGCAAGGGCATGCTGGGTGTTCATGCTCTCATGGAGGAGCAGGCGCGCGAGCTGGGGTTCCACTTCATTTTCATCGAGCACGATCTTGAGGACTCCCGCACCGTATCCCGTCAGGATATGAGAAACTGCGTCAACAACTATATGTCCGTCGTTCTCAACGAGAAGCCGCTTGACCCGACCATCGTAGAGTTTGACGACTCCATGGCATACTAAGAAAGGCGGAATATGTTATGAAGAAATTTCTCGGGATCCTCTTCAAAATCCTCGGCAAGCTGCTCCTCGCCGCGGTGATTTTCTTTGTTGCCACGTTCGCGCTGTACATGGTCAACGGCGAAAATAAGCTCATCTACTATGTCGTGCGCCCCCTGCTGAACAAGCACTACGACGCACAGGCCCGCGACCGGCGCATCGTCTGAATCATTCAAAGAGCTCTTTCGCAGACGGTTATACCCCGGCAGAATGCGCTTCTGCCGGGGTATTTTCATAGGACGAACCTTCCGCACATATAGATGAAATGCCGGAAGGGGAGTGGTGCATGATGCAAACGAACAGAGACGAGCGGGCGTGCGAGCTGGCGAGGTGGATCGTGGAAAACAATGCCACCGTCCGCGCGGCGGCGAAGCGCTTCGGCATCTCCAAAAGCACAGTGCACAAGGATCTGTCCGAACGTCTTCGGCAGATCGACCGGCTGCTGTATGAAAAGGTGCGGCTCGTTCTGGAGCAGAACAAAGCGGAACGGCACCTGCGCGGCGGCGATGCCACCCGAAGAAAGTATCTGCACGCCGGGACGCACGGCCCCGAAGAGAGAAAAACATACGCCTGAAAAGTATACAAAGCGGACGGGCTGCCGGCGATCCGGCAGCCCGAAAATCACTTTTTCCCGCCCAAAAGGAACACCATGCTCATCGGAACATACAGCACCAGCGCGGCCACCGAGACGACAATACCCATTTTTTCCTTCCTCCATATCCATGCGGCAGCTTCTTTATGGGACAAGCATACTGCATTGTGTGACCCATAAAACGGACTTCCGTGAAATGTTGAAAAAACGACACGCTGTTATCAAAAGAAAAATACTATTATAATTGACGAGGAATGTCTTGCTTTTTGTGTCGGTTTTCCGTATAATATGTTTGAAACTATTCATAAGGGAGGTCTGACCCTTGATCGTTAATCAGCAGACCGCTGCGCAGAAAAAGGTGGACGAGCTGTATGCCACGCTCGGACGCCGCCGCGGAGCGTCGCCGTTCGGGAGCTGTCCGGTCAATCTGACTGCCTCGTTCGTGCAGCTGTGCCTTGCGCAGAGCTGCGGAAAATGCGTTCCCTGCCGCGTGGGGCTGGACCGGCTGCACGCGCTTCTCGAGAAGATCCTTGACGGCCGCGCCACGACGGATGACCTCCGTGCCGTGCACCGCAGCGCCGCCGCTATTTACGACAGCGCCGACTGCGCCATCGGGTTCGAGGCCGCGCGTCTTGTGCTCGACGGGCTGGAGGCCTTCCGGGACGATTACCTGTCCCACATCGAAAACGGGATCTGCACGGCGGCGTTCGATGCCGTGCCGTGCGTGGCCGGCTGTCCGGCGAACGTGGACGTGCCGGGCTATATCGCACTCATCCGCGAGGAGCGCTATGCCGATGCCGTGCGGCTCATCCGCAAGGACAACCCGTTCCCCGGCGTCTGCGGTCTCATCTGCGAGCACCCGTGCGAAAAGCACTGCCGCCGTCAGATCGTGGACGATTCCATCAACATACGCGGCCTGAAGCGCTACGCGGTCGAGCGCGCGGGCATCGTCCCCACGCCGCCGTGCGCGCCGTTCAACGGCAAAACGGTCGCCGTCATCGGCGGCGGACCGGCGGGCCTCACGGCGGCGTACTATCTCCAGCTCAAGGGGTATCACGTCACGGTATTTGAAAAGCACAAGCGGCTTGGCGGCATGCTGCGCTACGGCATCCCGAGCTACCGCCTGCCGGACGACGATCTTGACCGCGACATCAACGCCATCCTCTCCACCGGCATTCAGGTCAGGCTCGGCGTGGATATCGGCGGGGAGATCACATTCGACCAGATCCGCAGCGAGTATGACAGCGTATACATTGCCATCGGCGCGCAGATCGTCAACCGCATGAACATCCCCGGGCAGGACAGCGAGGGCGTGCTCTCTGCGGTCGAGCTGCTCGGCGCGGTCGGCGCGGGCGAAGCGCCGGACTTTACGGGCAAGCATGTCGTCGTTGTCGGCGGCGGCAACGTCGCCATGGACGCGACGCGCACCGCCAAGCGTCTGGGCGCGGCCTCCGTCACCTGTGTTTACCGCCGCCGCATCGAGGACATGACCGCCGCCCGCGAGGAGATCGACGGCGCCATCGCCGAGGGCTGCGAGATCATGCCCATGCTCTCTCCGGTGCGCATCGAAACCGAGAACGACCACGCGGTCGGCATCGCGGTGCAGCCGCAGCTTTCCGGTCCTATCGAGAATGGCCGCCCGAAGCCCATCAACGCCGACCAGCCGGAGATCGTTCTTCCGGCGGACGTCGTTATCACGGCCATCGGGCAGGCTATCGACTCGGCGCACTTTGAAAGCAGCGGCGTCGGTACCGAGCGCCGCCGCATCAAGGCCGATCCCTCCGGCGCGGTGCCCGGCATGCCGGGCGTTTTCACCGGCGGCGACTGCTTCTTCGGCCCGTCCACGGTTGTGCGTGCGATCGACAGCGGCAAGGTCGTCGCCGGAAACATCGATCACTACTTCGGCTTCCATACACCGATCACCTCGGGCGTGGACATTCCGCCGGCGCAGACCATCGGCAAGCCCGCGTGGGGCCGCGTCAATATGCGCGAGCGCACCGCCGGCGACCGCAAGGAGGATTTCAATCTCATGGAGGCGTGCCTTACGGATGAGGAGGCCGCGCAGGAGTGCTCGCGCTGCCTGCGCTGCGACCATTACGGCTACGGCGCATTCCGCGGAGGGAGGAAAGACAGATGGTAAATCTTCGCATCAACGATAAGCCCGTCACGGTGGAGGACGGCACCTCCATCCTCCACGCGGCCCGGCAGATCGGCATCACGATCCCATCGCTCTGCTATCTGAAGCATGTGAGCAAGGTTGCGGCCTGCCGCGTGTGCATGGTGGAGATCAAGGGTACCGACCGTCTTATGGCGGCGTGCGACACGATCTGCGCTGAGGGCATGGAGGTCTATACGAACACGCTTCGCGCTCTCGTCGCGCGGCGCAATAACGTGCAGCTCATCCTCTCCCAGCACGACTGCAACTGTGCCACCTGCGTCCGCAGCGGCAACTGCACGCTGCAAAAGCTCGCCGCGGATATGAACATCATCGAAAATCCCTACGAAACAAAACTCCCGGCCAACAACTGGGACCCGAAGCTCCCGATCATCCGCACGGCGTCGAAGTGCGTGCAGTGCTTCCGCTGCGTCGCCGTGTGCGAGAAGATCCAGGGCATGAACGTCTGGGAATTCCTCGGCACCGGCAGCCGCGCCACCGTCGGCGTGCGCGGCGGAAGGCGGCTCGACGAAGTCAACTGCACCTACTGCGGCCAGTGCATCACCCACTGCCCGACCGGCGCTCTCCGCGAACGGGACGATACCGAAAAGGTCATTGCCGCGATCGACGATCCGAAAAAGATCGTCGTGCTGCAAGTCGCTCCGGCGGTGCGAGCCGCGTGGGGCGAAGGGCTTGGTCTCCCCAAGGAGTTTGCGACCGAAAAGCGTATGGCGGCGGCCTTCCGCGCCGCGGGCGCCAACTACGTCTTTGACACGAACTTTGCCGCCGATCTCACGATCATGGAGGAGGGCAACGAGCTTCTTTATAAAATGAAGCATTCGTGGGAATTCCGGCGCCCGCTCTTCACCTCGTGCTGTCCCGGCTGGGTGCGCTTTTTGAAGCTTGAATACCCCGATATGGTGCCGCAGCTCTCCACGGCCAAATCCCCGCAGCAGATGTTCGGCGCGGTGACGAAAACGTGGTTTGCCAAAACGCACAACATCGATCCGAAGGACATTTTCTGCGTCTCCGTCATGCCGTGCACCGCGAAAAAGTACGAGTGCGGCGTGCCGGAGGTCAACAGCTCCGGCTTCCGGGATGTGGACGCCGTGCTCACGACCCGCGAGGTGGACCGCCTGCTGCGGCTCAAGTGGATCAATGTGGCGGATCTGCCGGAGGAAGAGTTTGACTCGCCTCTCGGCGAGGGCACGGGCGCTGCCGTCATCTTCGGCGCGACCGGCGGCGTGATGGAAGCGGCGCTGCGCACCGCCTACGCCGTGCTTGAAGGGCACAACCCCGACCCGGACGCCTTTCAAGCCGTCCGCGGCACGGACGGGCGCAAGGAGCTTTCCGCAACGATCGGCGGCGTGCCGGTGCGCGCGTGCGTGGCGAGCGGCCTTTCCAATGCCCGCGCCGTCGTGGAGGATATCCGCGCCGGACGCGCGCAGTATGACTTCGTAGAGATCATGGCCTGTCCCGGCGGCTGCGCCGGCGGCGGCGGTCAGCCGTTCCGCGAGGGAATGGAACTCGCCGGGGAACGCGGCGAAACGCTCTATGAGATCGACCGGAAAAACTCGGTGCGCTTTTCGCACGAGAATGCCTCCGTCCAGAAGGCCTACGACGACTTCTTTGACAAGCCTCTTTCGCACAGATCCCACGAGCTGCTCCACACCGACCAGGCGACATGGAGCCTCCGGTAAACCTTTCATCCCTCCCTCCCGTCTGCTATACGGTAGACGGGAGGGACATTTTTATGGTATTATACGAAAAAAAGGAGGCGGTGAAGCGATGGAAACGAAGGTAAAACCGTCCGCGGAGACGTGGCTTTGCCGCGGCTATCTCTTTTTGCAGCTCGCGCTGCTGCCGCTCGCCGTCCATAACGGCTTCTTTGATATCACCGAAACGAAGACCGTCTGTTTTGTCGTGCCGACGGTCGCATTCGTCCTTGCGCGCCTCGGCTTTACGCTCTATCGGGAAAACGGCCTCCCGCGCCGGAAGCTTTCCGGCGCGGAATGGGCGGCGATCGCGTTTTGCCTTATATGCTTTATCGCGTCCGTCACGGGCGGGGACTTTGCCGGATCGTTCCTCGGCGAGCGCGGGCGGTATCAGGGCCTCGGCATGATGTGGCTGTATGCCGCGCTGTATTTTGCCTTTTCCGGCGCGCAGGTGCGCCGACAGGATGTTCTTCTTCCGCTCGGTCTCGGCCTTTTCCTCAGCGGCGCGCTCACGGTGTGCAACCATCTCGGGTACGATATGCTCGGCTTCTGTTCGCAGCTTGGTGAGTTTGACCGCGGGCGGTATATATCCACACTCGGCAACATCAATTTCGCGGGGGCATTTCTCACGCTTGTCTGGCCGGTCTGCGCCGCGGCGCTTCTCACGGAAAAACAGCTCCGGAGAGGTATCCTGTTGGGGGCCGTCTGCATTGCCGGCCTCTGGGCGGCGATGGCGGTGCGGAGCGAATGCGCGGTGCTCGGCATCGGAGCGGCGCTCGCGCTGCTGCCGCTGCTCGCGAAAAAGGAGCCGGACGCATTGCGGCGGTATCCGCTGCTGCTCACCGGCACGGCGCTTTCCGTGCTCGCGTATCGGGCGATCGTATACGGCTTCGCGAAGTTCCTCTCCTCGCTCGGGCGGCGTCTGTCGGAGCCGGTGCTGCTGCTGCCGCTCGCGGCGCTCGGCCTTGCGGCGTATTTCCTGCTGCGGAGGCGGAGCGACCGTGTGCTCCTCCGCGTCCGGCGCATGTACGGCTTTGTGCTGATTTTCGCCATTCTCGCCGCGGCGCTCATGCTCGTGCTGCTCAACACCGTGTGGAGCGCCGTGCCGCTCGGCGGCATGGACGAGTGGCTGCGCTTTTCCGATGCCTGGGGCACCGACCGCATCGGGGTCTGGAAATACTCTCTTGCGCTCTTCGGCGAATTCCCTCTCTGGAAAAAGCTCATCGGCGGCGGCTGCGGCGTGCTCGCGGCGCTTGATGTGCAGCACCGGTATTTCCCGGACGCCATTCTCGACACGGCGCACTGCGAATATATCCAGCTCCTGCTCAACTGGGGCGTGCTCGGTCTGGGAGCGTATCTCGCGTGGATCGTTCTGGCGCTGCGCCGCGCGCTGAAAAAGGGCGGGGCTTTCTCCTTCGCGCTTGCGGCGGGGCTTCTCGGCTACGGCGTGCAGGCTCTTGTCAACATTGCGCAGGCTCCCGGGATCTCTCTCTTTTTTGTGCTTCTCGCCGCACTTCGCGGACAAAATGACGCGGAGGAATTGACTTGCGGATAAATGATGTTATAATAAAAATATGTTGAGAAAAATACATATCAAGGAGTGTGAGCATATGAATCTGACCCCGGAACAACAGGCAATTCTGAACGGTGAAAAGGGCGAAGTGCTTGCCAAGGTGATGAAAACGCTTGTCATGTACGGCGATGCATTCGGCGCGGAAAAGCTCGTGCCTGTCACAAGTAAGTATGGCCATACCGTCATCAGCTTCGGCATCAACACGATGAAGCCGGTGTACGATCTGTACGACCAGCTTCTTGCCTCCGGCGCGGAGTTTCAGCAGAAGTTCACCGCGGACCCGCTGCCGCTCGATCCGAACGTTCCCTCGAATCTTTTACAGGATCTCGTGTTCAAGCAGTTCATGTATAAGCTCCAGCCGCGCTACGAAGAGCAGCTCCGCCGCATGGGCATGAAGGACGGGAAGGACTTCACCTGCGCCTGCTACTTTGACGAAGTCGGAAACATTCCCGAAAAGGGCGAGGTCCTCTCCTGGGCGGAGTCCTCCGCCGTCGTTTACGCCAACAGCGTTCTCGGCGCGCGTTGCAACCGAAACTCCGGCATCATCGACGTGATGGGCTCGATGATCGGCTATGTGCCGTACTTCGGCCTGCTGACGGACGAGGGCCGCAAAGCCACCTGGGTCGTTGAGGTCAAAACGACGAAGAAGCCCGAGGCGCAGCTTCTCGGCAGCGCCATCGGCATGAAGGTCATGGAGGATGTGCCGTACATCCGCGGTCTCGATGCATGGCTCGGCACGGAGCTTGATAAGGACGCCAAGGCGTATCTCAAGGACTTCGGCGCGGCGACCGCCTCAAACGGCGCGGTCGGCCTCTACCATATCGAGCATCTGACGCCCGAAGCCGTGGAGCAGGGCGACGCGCTCATCGCCCCCGGCGCGCAGGTATATGTGGTGGACGACGCCGAGCTCGAGCGTGTAAAGGCGTCTTATCCCGTCATCTGGAAAAACCCGAACGCGAAGCCGAAGCTCGCCTTCATCGGCTGCCCGCATCTCACGATGGATCAGCTCATCGACTGGACGAAGAAGCTCGAGGAAGGACTCAGGGCGTCGGGCCGCGATAGGCTCGCCGTGCCCACGGTGCTCACCACCGCGCCGCCGGTGCTCGAGGAGTTCAACAAGGGACCCTATGCCTTCCGGCTGAAGAAGACGGGCGCGATCCTGAGTTATATCTGCCCGCTGATGTACATGAACAACCCGCTCTCCAAGTCCATGCCGGTCATCACCTGCTCGAACAAGCTGCGCACCTATACCTCGGCAAAATTCTATTCCGAGGACGAAATCGTCGGCGTCATCACCGGAAAGGAGAACAAATAACATGGCAAAAACGTTCAAGGGCCGCGTTGTCGTTCCCGGCACCGTCACGGCCAAGGCTCTCGTTTCCCGCGGCGGCTTCAATACGCTTGCAAGCTACCAGTCCGCGCTCATGTTCGGCGACAAGGACGTAAAGTGCGGCGATCAAAACAATCCCGATATCTACAAAAAGCCCATGATCGGCGTGGCGCTGTGCCTGCCGCAGACCATCGGCTCCACGACCGGCGGCATGGTGTTCTACACCGCCGGCGCTCTCGGCAAGCTGCCCGCGTGCATGTGCTTCTCCAAGCCCATCGACTCGCTCGCCGCCGCCGGCGCCATCCTCTCCGACGTGTGGACGGAGACGCATATGCCCGTCGTCGATTCTCTCGGCGACGAGTTTCTCGAATACGTCAAGACCGGCATGAGCGTAACGCTTGCCGAGGACGGGACGGTGACGGTCGAATGAAATGCGCGATCTACGGCGCCGGGTCTCTCGGAACGGTGCTCGGCGCTTACATGACAAACGGCGGTATCGCCGTGGAGCTCGTCAACCGCAACCGCGCCCATGTGGACGCGCTGCGCGAAAAGGGCGCGCACATCACCGGTACGGTGGACTTCTCCACACCGGTGACGGCCATCACGCCGGAGGAGATGACCGCGCCCTACGACGTCATTTTCCTCATGACGAAGCAGCTCCACAACAAGGAAGTCGTCACGTTTCTTAAGCCCCTGCTCGCGCCCGACGGCGTGATTGTCACGTTCCAGAACGGCATTCCCGAGCCTGGCATCGCCGAGATCGTCGGCGAGAGCCGCACGATCGGCTGCGTGGTCGAATGGGGTGCGACGATGGACGCCCCCGGCGAGTGCGTGCTCACGAGCGCCCCGGACAGCCTCTCATTCCACATGGGCGGCATGCAGGGCGTTTCGGACGAAAAGCTCGCGGAGGTGCGCGCTCTGCTGGAGAAAATGTGCCCGGTGGATATGGAGAATAATCTCCTCGGCGCGCGCTGGTCGAAACTTCTCATCAACGCAACGTTCTCCGGTCTCGGCACCGTTGTGGGCGGCGTGTTCGGCGATGTGAGCGAGAAGAAGGACGCGCGGCGTGTCGCGGTGCGCTGCATGAAGGAGTGCATCGACGTCGGCCGCGCCGCAGGCGCGACGTTCGCGCCCGTGCAGGGCAAGGACATCACGAAGCTGTTCTATTATAAAAACGGCTTCAAGCGCGCCATTGCCGAGCTGCTCGTGCCGATCGCGATGAAAAAGCACCGCGCCATCGAGCCGTCCATGCTGCAGGATCTCAAAAAGGGCAAGCCCTGCGAGATCGACGCGATCAACGGCGTCGTGTGCGAATGGGGCCGCAGGTGCGGCGTACCCACGCCCATCAACGACCGCATCGTTGAGATCGTGAAAAAGGAGCAGGCCGGGGAACTTCCGCTCGAGGAAAAGAATATCCGCTTCTTTGACGATCTGCTGTAACCCTTTATATAAAGATCGAACCGGCGCAGCAAAAGCTGCGCCGGTTTTTCCGTGCTGAAACACAGCAAAAAAGACGCGCCGTTTTCCCGCCCCTTCGGGGCAGCCGAAAAGGAGGCGCAAAACTTCACGCGCTCCGGCTTATGCCCGGGAACGCGGTGCGCAATGCTGCGCATGAAGTCTATGCCGGAATAACAAAATGCCCGCGGAGACGGTATCGGCCGCCGCGGGCAATTCGTATAAAGCTCAGTCCGTATAGCGGTTAATAAATTCGGCGCGGATCTTGGAATAGACGATCTTCTGCTCCTTATAAAGCCCGAAGTTGGCCGAGAGCATGAAGCTGATGGCGGCGGCAATAGCGTAATACTGGATGTTTGCCCCGCCGAACATCTCCACGCCGAGGAAAATGGCGCTGATCGGGCAGTTGAGCGAGCCGCAGAACATGCCGAGCAGTCCCACCGCCGCGCCAAGCCCCGGCGCAAGACCAAAGAGATTGCCGAGCACGCATCCGGCGGTCGCGCCGATGAACATCGCCGGGACGATCTCGCCGCCCTTGTAGCCGGTCGTCATCGTGAGCACGGTGAAGAGCATTTTGAGCGCAAACGCCTCCGGACGGGCATGACCCTGCATGGCGGCGGCGATCACGTCCATACCCGCGCCGTTATAGTCCGTTGTGCCGAGCGCAAGCGACAGCAGAACAACGGCGCTGCCGCCGAGGAATACGCGCAGATAGCTGTTTGGGATGCCCTTGCCGAGGGCCTTTCCGCCCTGCCGCAGCGCGATGCAGTAGACGATGCTCAGCACCGCGCACGCCGCCGCGACAGCGGCGACCGAACCGGCGCTCGCCCACGTAAACGGCACCGCCGCGCCGAGCGGGAACGTCTCCGCCGCTGCGCCGAGCGCGCTGGCAAGATATGCCGCCGTGAGCGACGCGGTAAGGCACGGCAAAATGGCGGAAAAGTGGAGGATGCCGACGCTTGCAACCTCCATCGCAAATACCGCCGCCGTGAGCGGCGAGCCGAAGAGCGCAGAGAACACGCTGCTCATGCCGCACATGACGATAAGGTGTGTGTCCTTCTCGTCGAGCCGGAGCACCCTTCCCAGCTGATAGCCGAGCACACCGCCGAGCTGCAGCGCCGCGCCCTCGCGTCCGGCGCTGCCGCCGAACAGGTGCGTGATCGTCGTTCCGACGAAAATGAGCGGCGCGGTCGAGCCGGGGACGGAGGTCGGCGCATGGATGGCGAGCAGCACGCCGTTGGTGTCCGTCGGGTGCATGCCGCGCAGCCGGTAAAGCCATACGATCAGCAGGCCGCCGGCCGGCAGAAAATACAAAAGCCACGGGTACGCGCCGCGAAGCTGCGTCGCCTCGCGGATGGCATAGCAGAACGCCGTGCCGATCAGCCCGCCGAGCGCGCCGATCACAAGTCCTGCGGCCGCCCATAAAACGAACGTGCGCATGTACCGCACCGTAAGATTCGCGTGGCGCCGGAAAAGGCTTTTATAGCCTCCTGCCGCGTTTTTTTCGGAGTCCATCGGATTTCTCTCTCTTTCATTTATCAGACAAACGGCATAAGGCGCGGCAGGTCCTGAAAACCTGCCGCGCGTTATGTTCTTTTATTCGCCCCGCAGATATTTTTTCAATCCGGAAAAGTCGGCGCTCTCAAGCGGGAGGGGGTATCCGCCCTTGATGTCCCAGAGCCGGTGCGCATCCGAACAGCGCAGCCGGCAAACGGATTCCGGAATGCCCGCGGGCTCCGCGTCGTAATAGAGCTCCACGGCGTCCATGTCCAGATCCTCCGGCCAGCAGCCGAGAATGGAATAGAGCGAGTTGGACGGCTTGTCCACATGCGCGGGCCAGATCAGGCCCGAATACTGCCGCACGGCGCGGCTCAGCTCGTTGACGGAAATGCGCCGCGCCATGAACAGCAGTTCGCGCTCCTCCGTCCGGCTTCCGCGCGAGCCGATCACGGTCTGGCGTCCGAATACATTCGGACGGTTGGCGATGCCGGGGCGCAGCGTGTCGAGCCAGCGGGAGAACGCCGCCGCCTTGCCGAGATCGGGCAGAAGGCAGACGCAGTGGATCTCCTCGGAGGTCGTGACCTCGATGCCGGGGATAAAGCCGATGCCGGCCTTTTCCGCTTCGGCAGCCACGGCGGGACAGTTGCGCGCGGAGTTGTGATCCGTGATGGCAATCAGCTCCAGCCCCGCGTTCCTGGCAGCTTTAACGATCGCCGCCGGCGTCATGGTATCGTCCGCGCACGGAGAGAGACAGGAGTGAATGTGAAGGTCTGTAAGGATCATGTCGTTACCACCTGAAGGCGGCGGATATCCGCTCGCCGTAATATTCAAAGGGAGAGGCTTTGCGATGCTTCAATTTTCGGGAAATACGCACATGCCCGCCTCGGCCCGTCCGGCGACGATGTCCTCGGCGAACGCCCGGCAGGAGGGAGAACCGCACGCGCCGCAGTCTATGCCCGGCAGCGACTCGGTGATGCGGCGGATCTGCTCCATTTTTTCCATTGCAACGGACACGTCCTTGTCCAGCCGGAGCGCGGAGCTTGCCGTAGGGGTCTTTTCCCAGCGCATATCCTCGCGGGGGCAGTCGTTGGGGGGCAGGGGAGGGGCAAAGCCCATCATCATCTGCTGAAGGCGGGCTTTCGCAATGAACGGGTTTTCCACCGCCAGCGCGCCGCCGACGCAGCCGGGATAACAGGCGCTGAGCTCGATAAGATCGACATTGGAAAGCTTGCCGTCCTCCAGGGCCTCAAGAATGCCGATGATGTTTTCGATGCCGGAGGCGGCGAGATGGTTCGGCTCGCCCGCGGCGGACGACTGCCCGCCGGAGATCGCCCAGCCGACGCCCGCGGCGCCCGCCTGAGCGTAGCGCTCATGATCGTCAATATCGCCTATTACGGCGGTGAGACGGGGCGCGACCTCGGCAATGGACACGACGCCGGTGATCGCCGGACGGGCTGTGCCGAGCGCGGCCTTGGCGCCCGCGCATTTGGCGGGGCAGGGGGAGATGTATACGCAGCCGATATCCTCTTCCGAAAGACCCGTTTCCTTCACGGCAAGCCGCTTGCTCCAGCGCGCCGCGACCTCCATCGGGGAGCGGTAGTTGAGCAGATGCGGCAGCAGCGACGGGAACCGGATGCGCACGATGCGCAGAATGACCGGGCAGTCGGTCGTGATGATCGGGTGAGGAATGCTGCCGTAGTTGAGCTCATAATGTGTCACGGCGGACATGACCTCCGCGGCGGCGGCGACCTCAAATACGCTGTCAAACCCGATGCGCAGCAGTCCTTCAAGAATGGGAGCGCGGGTCCGCACGCCGGGAAACTGCCCATAGAGCGCCTGCGCGGGGAGCGCGATCGTATACTTGTATTTTCCGAGCACGTCGGAGAGAGAATCCACCCTCGCCTTCATCGCATGGTGCGGGCAGACGCGGATGCATTCTCCGCAGTCTACGCACCGCTCCTGCAATATGGACGCCTTGCCGCCGCGGATGCGGATCGCCTCCGTAGGGCAGCGCTGCATACATTTGGTGCAGCCTGCGCATTTTTCGTTTTCGAGATAGATCGAAGCGTAACCGGTGCTCACGATGACTCCTTTCCTGCATACACCGTGATCGAAAGAGTCGTGCCCTTTCCGACCTCGGTCTGTATGGCAAAATCATCGCTGTATTTGCGGATGTTTGGCAGACCCATGCCGGCGCCGAAGCCGAGCGCCCGGATATTCTGCGGCGCCGTAGACCAGCCTGCCTGCATGGCGAGCTCGACATTGGGGATACCGGGGCCGCGGTCTGTAAAAACAACCTTGACGGCGTCCGGCGTGACCGTTGCGGTCACATGGCCGCCGCCGGCGTGGATGACCATATTGATTTCCGCCTCGTACGTCGTGATGGCGACGCGGCGGATCATGGCGGGAGCAAAGCCAAGCTCCTTCAGCATGGATTTGATGTGCCCGGAGGCTTCTCCGGCGCGCGCAAAATCGTTGCCGGGAACTTCATACTCACGGATGAGCGGGCTCATTTTGCGCCCGTCACCCCATGCTGATGCAGAATGCCGCAGGCATCATACATCTCCAGGGGAGAGGTAAGTACGCAAACGCCGCATTTTTCCGCCAGCTCAAGGATCGATGCCTCCGGCTCCTTGCCGCGCAGGAATACGACGCACGCCGTATCGAGCATTTCCGCGGTGCGGATGACCTGAGGATTGAGAAGCCCGGTGAGCAGAACGTCCGGCTGGGAGCCGAGCGCAAGCACGTCGCTGAGCATATCGCCGGCATAGGCAGAGTTGATGTCCGCGTCCGCGTGGGCCGCGGCGGTACGCGCTTCGCCGGAAAGAAGGGCTGCCATTTCGTTGATTTTCATGATTCTTGATCTCCATCTGATCGGAAGTATCCGAGTCTCTCACCATATTAACAAATATCTGCCGCAATTACAAGGGGATTCTCCGCAGACGGATGAACCAAAGCGAGAAGAAAACGCTCCCGGTTTTCCGGCAAATGAACAAAAAAAGAAAAAACATAAAAATGTACTGGATTTAATTCTTTGAATGTGCTATATTATTTTGTCGGAAAAACCCGGTTTTTTCGGGGTTATTTGCGGAAAAATACTGGAAAAACATCCAAAAAATGAAATGTTATCCATCACATGAAAATGCACCGTCCGCAAGGGAATATAACACGGATGGCGCGTGGAATACACAACATTTTCCGCAGAAAGTGTCTCTGAACCGGCTTTCTTCGTCCGCATGGGCCCGCAAAGCCCAGTAAAGAGTTTGCAAAGAAGCGAAATATAAACAAGAGGTGGAAAGGATGTCACGGAAAAACCTGAACGGTGTACATATCCCCCATCGGAAGAACACCGCCGGGATGCAGGCGATCAAAATGCCGCCCCCGGCAACGGTGACCATTCCGATGAGCATGCACATCGGCAAGAGCGCCAACTGCATCGTTGCGGTCGGCGATCACGTCAATGTCGGTCAGATGATCGGCGAACCGGGCGGATTTGTTTCTTCCCCGGTGTTTGCGAGCGTTTCCGGCACGGTCAAGAAGATCGTCCCCATGCTGCAGTTTATGGGTGCGGTCTGCCAGGCGGTCGTGATCGAGTCTGACGGAAAGATGACTGTTGCCGACACGGTCAAGGCCCCGGAGATCACCGATTACGCGAGCTTTATCAACGCCGTGCGCGACAGCGGCGTTGTCGGTCTCGGCGGCGCGACGTTCCCGACGGCGGTCAAGCTGGATGTGAAGGACACCTCCCGCATCCAGGAGATCATCATCAACGGCGCGGAATGCGAGGGCTATATCACGAGCGACCACCGCACCATGCTCGACCGCACCGACGAGGTCGTCGAGGGATGCCGTCTGCTCGAAAAGTGGCTGGACGTCAAGAAGATCATTATCGCCATTGAGGACAACAAGCTCGACTGCATCGAAAAGATGAAGGCGGCCACGGCGAACGACGAGCACGTTGAAGTACGCGCTCTGCCGTGCATGTACCCGCAGGGCGGCGAAAAAGTTCTCATTTACCATACGACCGGCAAGATCATGCCGGAGGGCAAGCTCCCCATCGACGTGGGCAGCGTCGTGATGAACGTTACGAGCGTCGCCACGCTCGCGCACTACTGCACGACCGGCATGCCGCTCGTCGAGAAGTGCATCACCGTGGACGGCTCCGCCATCAAGGAGCCGAAGAATGTCATCGCCCCTATCGGAACGGCCTGCAGGGAAGTGATCGACTCCGCCGGCGGCTTTGCCTGCGAGCCGAAAAAGCTCGTCATGGGCGGCCCGATGATGGGCGTTGCCCAGTACGATCTGGACGCTCCCGTCGCCAAGGGAACGAGCGCCATTCTTGCGTTCAATGAAAAGGACGCCCGCCCCGTGGCGCCCTCGGCGTGCATCCGCTGCGGCGGCTGCATCGACCACTGCCCGATGAAGCTCATGCCGGTGGAGATCGAGCGCGCCTATGAGAAAAACGACGCCGAAGCGCTCAAGGCGCTGAAGGTCGGCCTGTGCATTGAGTGCGGCTGCTGCGCGTTCCAGTGCCCGGCCCACCGCCCGCTCGTGCAGGTGAACAAGCTCTCCAAAACGCTCGTGCGTGACTACGACAACCGCATGAAAACTCTGAAGGAGGCGGGAAAATGAACAGCAGTCTTATTGTAAGCGTCTCGCCCCACTATCATAAGCAGGGCGCAACGACGCGGCGCGTCATGGGCGATGTGCTCATCGCGCTCATCCCGGCGCTCATCGCGTCCGTTATCATCTTCGGGTTCCGCTCGCTGCTGCTCGTGGCGATCTCCGCAGCAAACTGCGTGCTGCTCGAGTTTGTGTGGAACAAGCTCTTTAAAAAGGAGCAGACCGTCGCCGATCTCTCCGCGGTCGTTACCGGCGTGCTCATTGCCTACAACGTCCCCGTGACGATGCCGGTCTGGCAGCTCCTCATCGGCGACTTTATCGCCGTGATCATCGTCAAGATGCTCTTCGGCGGTCTCGGCTGCAACTTTGTAAACCCCGCGCTCGTCGGCCGTCTGGCCATGATGCTCTCCTTCACCGAGAGCATGACGGATTACCTGCACACGGTGACCGCACCCGGCGTTGACCTTCTCGCCGGCGCCACGCCGCTGGCGGCCAACGGTCTCGATATGAGCAGCTTCATGACCCTCTTCCTCGGCAACCATGGCGGCGTCCTCGGCGAGACCTGCGCTCTGGCGCTTCTCATCGGCGGCGTATATCTTGTGGTCCGCGGCGTCATCAAGGTGACGATCCCCGTCTGCTTCATTGCGAGCACGTTCGTGTTTACGTTCCTCTTCAACGGCTTTGACGCGACGACCGCGTTCCTGAATCTCTTCTCCGGCGGGTTGATGCTCGGCGCCATCTTCATGGCGACCGACTATGTCACCAGCCCGCTCACGACGAAGGGGCGCGTGATCTTCGCTCTCGGCTGCGGTTTCCTCACCTCCGCGATCCGCGTGTTTGCCAACTCCGCAGAGGGCGTTTCCTTCGCCGTGCTGCTGATGAACCTGCTGGTGCCCTACATCAACGAGGGATGCCGGACGAAGCCTGTGGGAGGTGTCAAGGCGTAATGGAAAAGAAAAATACGTTTTGGACGGAAATGGCGCGTCCCGTTGTGGTCCTGGTCATCATCTGCCTTGTGGCCTCCGCGCTGCTCGGCTTTACGAATGCCAAGACCGCGCCCGTGATCGAAGAAAACATCCGCATCGAAGCGGAAAAGACCCGCAAGGCCGTGCTTCCCGCCGCCTCCGAGTTCGCCGAGCTTGAAGTCAGCGGCGAACAGGCTGCGAACGGCGTCACCGGTATTTTTGAGGGCGACAACGGCACCGGCTATGTAGTCACCGTGGAAAAGACCGGCTACGGCGGCGCCGTCGTCGTCACCGTCGGTTTCGATACCGAAGGCAAAATCCTCTGTGTGAAGGCCAACGTCTCCACCGAAACGCAGGGCGTCGGCAGCAAGGTCGGCGAAGAAAGCATGCTTGCCAGATTTGAAGGTCTCTCCGGCGACGTGAGCGGCGTTGTGCTCAAGACCGGCGCCACCTTCACGAGCAACGCCGTCCGCGAGGGCGTGCAGGCCGCTTGCGCCGCCGTCGCGGCGATCCAGTAAGGGAGGGCGGAGAAAATGAAAAAAAGAATGCAGATCCTCGTTAACGGTATTTTCAAGGAAAACCCCGTCCTTGTCCTGGTGCTGGGCTGCTGCTCGGTGCTCGCGATCTCCGTTACGGTCAAAGGCAGTCTCGGCATGGGCGCGGCGCTCACATTCGTGCTCGTCGGCTCGAACGTCGTTATCTCGGCGCTGCGCAAGATCATCCCCGACAAGATCCGCATCCCGTGCTACATCGTCGTCGTCGCCACATTCGTGACGCTCGTTGAGATGGTGGTGCACGCCTATCTCATCGATCTTTATAACGCGCTCGGCATCTTCCTTCCGCTGATCGTCGTTAACTGCATCGTTCTCGGCCGTGCCGAGATGTTCGCCAATAAGAACAACGTCCTCGACAGCCTGTTTGACGGTCTCGGCATGGGCATCGGCTACACGCTGGTTCTCACCGCGATCTCTGTCATCCGCGAACTGCTCGGCTCCGGCAGCCTGTTCGGCTATCAGATCATCCCCGAAGAGTACACCATCCGCATCATCTCCCAGACGCCGGGCGGATTCTTCATGTTCGGCCTTGCCATGGCGATGCTCGTGCTCGGCATGTCCAGAAAGGGCAAGAAGTTCGTTCCGGAAATGGGCTGCGGCGACGGCGGCTGCGCCGGCTGCGGCAACGCCGAAGGCTGCGCCGAGAAAGATAAGGAGGCGAAGAACTGATGCTCAAGGAAGTACTGAAAATCATGTTCGGCATGATCTTCACGCAGAACTACGTTCTCGTGCAGTTCATCGCCATCTGCCCGTTCCTGGGCGTTTCCAAGAAGTTTGATTCCTGCATCGGCATGAGCGGCGCCGTTATCTTCGTTATGACGCTCGCGAGCGCCGTTACGCACCTCATCTATCAGTATATCATGGTGCCGAACGGACTCGATTACCTGTCCACGATCATCTTCATTCTGGTCATCGCCGCGCTCGTGCAGTTCGTCGAGATCTTCCTGAAGAAGTACATTCCGCCCCTGTACAAGTCCCTCGGCGTTTATCTTCCGCTCATCACCACCAACTGCGCGGTGCTCGCCGTGACGCTGCTGAACGTCAGCAACGGCTACACGGCCATGGGCGGCGGTCTCCTGCTCAGCTGCGTCAACGGCTTCTCCGCCGGCGTTGGCTTCGGTCTCGCACTGATCCTCTTCTGCGGCGTCCGCAAGGCGCTCGAGCATGCCAAGCCCCCGAAATGCTTTGAAGGACTGCCCATCACGCTTGTGGCGGCGGCTCTCACCAGCATGACGTTCATGGGCTTTGCCGGCATGGCTGACAAGCTGTTCGGTTAAGGGAGGAAAGTGACATGTCTGGAGTTTTAAGCGCAATTGTCGTTCTGCTCATCGTCGGCGCGGTGGCCGCGCTGATCCTTGTCATCGCTTCCAAGTACATGAGCGTTCCCGAAAATGAGATGTTCCCGGCGATCCGCGAATGCCTGCCCGGCGCCAACTGCGGCGCGTGCGGCTACGCCGGCTGCGACGGCTACGCCAAGGCGCTTGCCGAAGGCGAAGAGACGAAAACCAACCTCTGCGTCCCCGGCGCTGACGGCGCCGCCGCCGCGATCGCCGAGATCATGGGCGTCGAGGCGGAGGACGTTGTGGAGATGGTCGCTTACGTCAAGTGCAACGGCAACTGTGACACGGCCAAGCACAAGTACGAGTACGCCGGCATCAACAACTGCTCGGCGGCGAACATCCTCTTCCAGGGCGAATGGGCGTGCCCGAACAGCTGCCTCGGCTACGGCGACTGTGAGAACGCCTGCCCGTCGGACGCCATCCACGTCGTGAACGGCGTTGCGAAGGTGTATCCGGCCAACTGCACCGGCTGCGGCATCTGCACCCGCACCTGCCCGAACCATATCATTGCCCTGCGCCGCGCCGTTGATCCGACGATCGTCCGCTGCAGCAACACACAGAAGGGCGCGCAGACCCGCGTTGCCTGCTCGAAGGGCTGCATCGGCTGCATGAAGTGCGAGAAGGTTTGCCCGACCGGAGCCATTAAGGTGGTTGACAATCTCGCCCGTATCGACTACGATAAGTGCGTCGGCTGCGTCGCCTGCTCGGAGAACTGCCCGGTGGGAGTTATCCAGAGATTCTGATTTTTACCAGGGAAGATCCGTCCGGCCCCTGCCGGACGGATTTTTCACCAAAGGATATCCAAAATGAAGTCTGAACGGACAAAGAAAGACCGCCTTCGCGCGGATGTTCTGCTCATTGCTGCGCTTTTCATGGTCGCTCTCGGCTTTTTTGCCGTGCGGCGGCTGAGCCGGAAGGACGGCGCTCTTGCCGTCGTGTATGTTAACGGTGAACGGACGGCGGAATATCCTCTCTCCGAGGACGCGGCCGTGACGCTGCACGCGCCAAACGGCGGGTATAACATCCTCGTCATCTCCGACGGCTGCGCCGATGTGACGGAGGCAAGCTGCCCGGACGGCATCTGCGTGCGGGCGAGACCTGCGCAGTACGAGGGCGACACGATCGTGTGTCTCCCGAACAAAACGGAGATCCGCATCGAGGGTGCGGCCCCTTCCGATGTCGATCTGGTGAGCTGACATGAAAAAGACGAAACGGCTTCTCCTGCTTGCGATGCTGACCGCCGTGGCGATGATCCTCTCGTATGTAGAGTCGCTGCTGCCGCAGATCGGCATTCCGGGCGTTAAAATGGGTCTGGCGAATATCGCTGTTATTTTCGCCCTCTTCCGCTTTGGCTGGAAAGAGGCGGCGGCGCTCTCTCTTGTGCGCGTCCTGCTCGTGAGTCTTTTGTTTGGCAGCGTCGGCGCGATGCTCTATTCGCTTGCGGGCGCGGTGCTGAGTCTCGCGGTCATGGCGCTGCTGCGCCGGATCGACCGGTTTTCCACTGTGGGCGTCAGCGTTGCGGGCGGCGTTGCGCATAACGCCGGACAGATCTTGATGGCGATGCTTATATTGCAGACAAAACAGCTTCTCGGCTATCTGCCGGTGCTTGCCGTTTCGGGCATTGCCGGCGGCGTGCTCACAGGGCTTGCCGCGGCGCTGCTCATCCGCCGTATCCCGGAATAAATCGCTGACACAGGAGAAAAACCAATATGAAAAAAACAGCGGTTCTATCCTTTATAAAGTGTCACGCGGGGGAAGTCTTCTGGTTTGCGATCCCGCCGCTTGCCGCGCTTCTCTATTACGCGGTGAAGGGCGTCTTTGTTTATCTCGGGCCGGACGCGCAGCTTTACTGCAGCATTGCCGAAAACTTCTGCACAACCGGCCACTTTATCCAGACGGCCCGGGACTCCGCCCTCTTTGTTGTGCCGTTCGGCGTACCGCTGATTTTGACGGTTCTGCGTCTGATCGGCTTCACGCTCCCCATGATCATTGCATTGCAGTATCTGATGCTGGGCACGGCGTGTATGCTGCTTTATAAAACCGAACGCATCCTGTTTGGCAGGGGCGGATTTGCCCCGGTGTTTTACTGTATCGCCCTCCTGCGCGCCCGGATCGATCTTTACGACATTTATCTTGAACACTATTTTCTTCTGCTGATCATTCTCCTGCTGTATCTCTCCGTGCGGCGGGATATGCCGGTGAAAAAGCGCCTGACATATATGAACCTTGCCGGCATGTACATGGTGGCGTGCCGCCCGGTGCTTATGCCGGCGTATATCGCGGTGCTGATCTATTCGTTGGTGCTGCTTCTCCGGCGGCGGCTCCCCGTTGGCCGTTTTGCGGTATTCCTTTTGATCCCGGTGCTTCTTTTCGGCGCGAACACGCTCGTGAATTACCGGGAAACCGGGTATCCGATCGTGATGGATTCCTACAGCGGCCGGGATTTTTATGCCGCCAACAATCCGGAGGCAAGCGCGGGATACTACAGCGGCGACATCTACGAAGCCTTCGGAGAGGAGTACGCCGCCGTGCAGAATGACCCGACGCTCGACCGCGTGCAGAAGAATAAACTTTTCAAGGAAATGGCAGCGAAGTGGATCATGGAGGATCCGAACCTCTTCCAGTGCAACACGGTGAAGCGTTTCGCGGAGGACTTTGTCTGGATCTGGCGCTATGCGCTCATCCCATGCTTCTTTGGAGCCATGCACATGATCGCGGCCTGTCCGCAGTGGAGACGCTGGGCGGCCGTCACGCTTGCCGTGAATCTTGCGGTGGCCGTCATTACGGCCATGGGGCTGGTCATGGTCCGGTACACCGTCGTTGTCTGGCCGCTTGCGGCGCTGCATCTCAGCGCAGTCATATTCCCCACGCTGGACCGGCTGAAACGCCGCATTTCCGCCAAAAAGCCGATCAGCGCATAAAGCTTCATGTGCGGTGCCGCGCACCACGATCATGGGCAAAAGCCGGAACGCATGAAGGTTTCGCGCATCATTTTTGGCTGACCCGAAGGGGCGGGGGAATGGCGCCTCTTGTTTTTGGCCATGCTTTTGCAAAGCAAACCCGGCATCGCGAAGCGATGCCGGGTTTGCTGTTACTCGGGAACGTGTATCTCGCGGATGAGAAAGTCTTTGCCGGTGAGGATGGTCTTTTCAAAGCTGCCGCAGTGCGGGCAGTAGCCCTTGTGTTCTATGACGTTGAATACCTCGTTGCACTCGTCGCACTCCGCCATTCCGGGGATGACATTCAGCACGAGCTTCGTGTCCTTCAGGAACGTATCCTCCACGACGTGGGGATAAATATCCTCCACATACTTCGGGATGACGAGCGACAGCTCGCCGACGTCCACGACGATCTCGGTGATCTCCGCGATCCGGTTCGCTTCGGCAAAGGCGGTGACGGTCTTTACCATGGAACGGACGACGCCTATCTCATGCATGCCGCCGCGCCCTCACGGTCTCGCGACCTTCTTGACGACGAGCTTGGCAAGCGCCGCGGGAGCGTTCCCGACCGCGCCGAGCAGCGCCTTGAAGTACGGTGCGCCGACATAGTCGGTGACCTTCTCCAAACGGATCGCGTCAAACTTGCACTTGGTGGTGCAGATGCCGCAGCCGACACAGAGACTTTCATCCACGACCGCGGAGCCGCAGTCGAGACAGCGGCGCGTTTCGGTCTTCATCTGCTCCTCGCTGAGCGTTCCGCGAAGGTCGCGGAACGTTTTCTCCGCGTCCTTCGCAGAGCCTCCGGAGGGCTTCTGCCGCGGCGCGGTATCAAAGCCGGCGAGAGGAACGCCCACGGTGGCGGTGTTCATGGCTTTGTAATCGCGGCGGTCGCGGCCGATGGTCTGCGACTGGCCGGGATGCACATACCGGTGAATGGAGACGGCGCCCTCCTTGCCCGCGGCGATCGCGTCAATGGCGAACTTCGGGCCGGTGACAACGTCGCCGCCCGCGAACACGTCGGGGTCGCTCGTCTGATAGCTCGGCAGAGAGACGGTGACGGTCCCCTTCGTACCGGCGGACACGGGGATGCCGCTCAGGTCGATCTCCTGCCCAACGGCGGAGATGACCGCGGAAACGCTCAGCGTATCGTATACGCCCGTGCCGGTGGGCTTCCCGTCCCGCAGCTCCATGGTCTCGACCCTGAGCGTTTCCGCCCTGCCGTCACCGAGGATCTCAACGGGGGTGGCGAGGAAGCGGAAGGAAACGCCTTCCCCGATGGCTTCTTCGATCTCCTCATCCGCGGCGGGCATGGCGGCGCGGTCGCGGCGGTAGATGACCGTAACGTCCGCGCCGAGGCGGACGGCGGCGCGGGCCACATCGATGGCGACATTGCCGCCGCCGATGACGGCGACGGACTTGCCGATCCCGGGCGCTTCGCCGAGATTGACCGCGCGCAGGAAATCGATGCCGGTCATAACGCCCGGCAGCTCTTCGCCGGCGCAGCGGAGCTTCGCGCCGCGGGACGCGCCGACGGCGAGATAGAACGCCTTGAAGCCCTCGGCGCGCAGCGCGTCGAGCGTAACGTCCGTTCCGACGGTGACGCCGGTCTTGAACTGCACGCCCATATCGCGGAGAATGTCGATTTCGGCGCGGATAACGTCCTTTTCCAGCCGGAAGGAGGGGATGCCCAGCGTGAGCATGCCGCCGGGTTCCTTTTCCTTCTCGAACACGGTCACGGGATACCCCTTGAGCGCGAGGTAGTAGGCACAGGTAAGTCCTGCGGGGCCGGAGCCGATAACGGCGATCTTTTCCTCGTAGGGCTTGCCGGTCTGGTTGACCATTTTGGGAACGAAGCGGTGTTCGGCCTCCAGATCCTTCTCGGCAATGAATTTTTTGATATCGTCGATGGCGATGGGCGCATCGACGCTGCCGCGGGTGCAGGCGTCCTCGCATGCTTTGTTGCAGATGCGGCCGCAGACGGCAGGGAAGGGGTTCTCTTTCTTGATGAGCTCGAGAGCCTCGGTATAGCGGCCCTGCGCGGCGAGCTTTATGTAGCCCTGCACCGGAACATGCGCCGGACACTCCGCCTTGCACGGCGCGGTGCCGGAGGGCATGGTGTCGGTACGGTTGGTGCGGTAATCGGTGTTGTAGCTTTTCTTATCCCAGGGGATCTCTCTGTCGGACTCGTAGGCGTCGGAGATGTGCGCATCGGTGAGACAGCGCTTCTGGCCGAGGCGGACGGCGTTCGTCTGGCAGTTCTCCACGCACTGGCCGCAGGCGACGCACTTGTCCTTATCGACACGGGCGATAAAGTTGGAGCTGACGCCGTTCGGCGAGCGGAACATCTCGGCAATGCGCAGCGCGAAGCACGAGCAGCCGCAGCAGTTGCAGATGGCGGTAACGTCGTCAAAGCCGGGGGCCTGGTTCACCTCATGGACGAGGCCGTTGTCCTCGGCGCGCCGGAGGATCTCGTAAGCCTCTTCCTTGGTAATGAGGCGGTGCTCGCCGTTCTTGGAGAAGCTGACGGCGTTGTCGTTGAGATAGAGGCACATATCCTCTTCGAGATGACCGCAGCCCTCACCCATCAGGCGGCGGGAACGGCGGCAGGAGCAGGGGCCGACGGAGATCGCCCACGCCTTATCGATCAGCGTGGAAAGCTCGTCGTAGGAGGCTTTGTGCGTGTTGTTTTCAATGGCGCTCATAACGGGCATAACGCGCATGAAGTTTACGCCGTTGCCGAGCACGGGGGCAAGCATACTGACGCGGATGCGGGTATACTCCTCGAAGCACGCGCCGAGCTCGGGGTGCGCGTCGCACTGCTCACGGTTGGAGAGAATGCCCTCCATGATGCCCGGTACCCAGATCGGGTAGTAGTAGCAGAGCACGCCGTTGCGGACGCGCGTGCGGATGACGCCCGCCTTAACGAGCTTGTCGCACTGCGTCTGCACGAATTCAACGCTCTTCTTCGTCTTTTTGGCGAGATCCTCCACGGAGAAGTCGGTTTCCAGACGCATGCGCATCATAACGGAGCACATGTCGTCATCGACGATGGGATCAAGGATCTTGTACTCGGGATCGCTGTAGGTAATGCCGGTGTACGTCAGACTTTCGAGACTGATCTTGGATGCGAGAGCAAGAATGTTCGGTCTGTGTGCCATGGTTCCCGTCCCCCTGTGATAGAATATGAACTTTTTGTTTTAATATCGGTGGAATTGGAGCGGCGTTGGTCGGTATTTCGCGCCGGATACCAGTCCGACTGCGCCGAACGTGGACATGAGCGATGATCCCCCGTAGCTGAAAAACGGGAGCGTAATGCCGATAACGGGCGTGATGCCGATGCACATGCCGGTATTGACGAGCATCTGGAAGAAGAGGCTTGCCGCCACGCCGACGCACACGAGCATACTCATCGTGTTATTCGACCGCAGCCCCACCATCACGCAGCGGATGATGATAACGGAGAGGAGAAGCATGATGATCACGCACGCGACCATGCCGAGCTCCTCGCCTGCGACGGAGAAAATGAAGTCGGTATGCTTGCCGGTCAGCGCGCCGGACTGCGTCTGCGTGCCGTTGCCGAGACCGAGCCCCGTAGCCTGCCCGCCCATAAGGGCGTACTTGCTTCGGGTCGTCTGCCAGGTGATGCCCCAGCCGTCGGGGTCGATGCTGGGATCATAAGGAGCGAGAATGCGCAGGCGCTGGTACTCGTCAAGAAAGCCGTTCCATAGGAACGGGATCGCAAGCGCGACGGCCGCGCCGCCGATGAGGAACCAGTAAAGCTTAATGCCCGCCACGATCATCATAACAACGAAAATGGCGGCAAACACGATGGCCGAGCCGAGGTCTTCGGTGGTGATCATCAGCAGCACGAACGTGTAGCCGAAGTGGACGACGAGCTGAAGAACGGAGAGGACCGAATTGATGTTTTTATACTCCTTCAGATACGACATCTGCTTTGCCATCAGCACGATAAACACGACCTTGACGATCTCCGAGGGCTGAATGCCGATGCCGAGAAACCGCAGCCAGCCGGAGTTGCCGGTATCGCCCGAAACGCCGAACGGGATGAGCAGCAGAAGAAGGAACGCTTCAAACCCGAGCAGCAGCTTCCAGCGGCTTGCGATGATGCTCACGTCGAGAACGGTCAGAACGTAATAGAGCAGGAGACCGAGAATAAACGCGAAAATCTGGATCGGCACATACGTGTGCGTGGCATACGATTTCGTAGCGCTGCCGACGAGCGTGATGCCGAAGCAGGTGCAGATGCAGCACATGACGAGCAGGAACATGTCGCCCTTTTTGAAAAAATCCGAGGTACGGCTCCATATATATTGGATGATCGGCGCGATGCGGAGTTTTTTAAGTCTTTCCAGCACGGCGGCACCTCCCTTTATATATTTGATATGATATACATATTTTCACCCTATTCTATCACAACATTGTTTTTTCTGCAACAGGCAGGAAAAGGTCTTTACTCCGGCAAGCGCCCGGTGTATAATGCCAAGTTAGAAAAGTTTGAGTTTGAGACAGAGGCAGACGGATTATGGAATTTATCAGCCACTCCGAAGCCGAGACCGAAGCGCTCGGCGAGAAGCTCGCGCGCTCTCTGCCGGAGCGCGGCGTCGTGATCGCGATGTACGGCGAGCTTGGCGCGGGGAAAACGGCGTTCGTGCGCGGTCTGGCGCGCGGTCTGGAGGTGGACGGGACCGTCACGAGCCCGACGTTCACGATCGTGAACGAGCTTTACGGCAAGCGAGACCTGTTTCATTTTGATATGTACCGGCTCGGCAGCGCGGACGAGCTGTTTGACATCGGCTGGGAGGACTACCTTGACCGCGGCGGCGTGTGCGCCGTGGAGTGGAGCGAGAATGTTCCCGGGGCGTTCGACGGCTCGGAGATCCGTGTGAGCATGGAAAAATGCTCCGACAGCACGCGAAAAATCACGATCGAGGGGGCGGACCTGTGCTGATACTGGGAATAGAGACCTCCGCGAGAGCCTGTTCCGCCGCGCTCTGCCGCGATGGGGAACTGCTTGCACAGAGCTATGAGCGCACTGGCTTAACCCACAGCCGCACGCTTCTGCCGATGATCGAAAATATGCTCTCGAACACCGAAACGCCGAAGAATGCCCTCGACGCGATCGCCGTGGCGCAGGGGCCTGGCTCGTTTACCGGCATCCGCATCGGCATCTCCACCGCCAAGGGTCTCTGCTGGGGGCTGGATATCCCGGCTGTCGGCGTATCCACGCTGGAAGCCATGGCGCAGAGCGCCCGTTTCCTGCCGGAGGGGACGATCGTCTGCCCCGCCATGGATGCGCGGCGCAGCCAGCTCTATAATGCGCTTTTTACCGTACAAAACGGCGTCCCCGTCCGTCTGACGGAAGACCGCGCCATTGCCGCCGGCGCGCTCGCCGAAGAGCTTTCCGGCAGCGGGAAGAGCGTATGGATCCTTGGCGACGGGTGGGCGATCTGCGAAAAGGCGCTGAAAGAACGCGGCGTGGAGTGCGCCGTCGCTCCCGAAGAGCTGCGCTGGCAGACGGCGTTCGGCGTGTGTCTCGCGGCGCAGAGCAAGACCCCGGCCGGAGCGGAAGATCTGCTGCCGGTATACCTTCGTCTTTCCCAGGCGGAACGCGAGCGGCAGAGCCGCATGAGCGAAGCCTGAGAATATAAAAGCCCATTACACTACAAAGGAGTATGAAAAATGAGTGAGCTGCACGTATTCGACCACCCGCTGATCCAGCACAAGCTGTCGATCCTCCGCGACAAGAACACGAGCGTGAAGGAATTCCGCGAACTCGTCGGCGAGATCGCCATGCTGATGTGCTATGAGGCGACCCGCGATCTTCCTCTCGAAGAGGTCGAGATCGAAACGCCCGTTGCCAAGGCAACGGTGAAGCGCCTTGCGGGCAAGAAGCTCGCCATTGTCCCCATTCTCCGCGCCGGTCTCGGCATGGTTGACGGCATGGTCGCGATGATCCCGTCCTGCAAAGTCGGTCACATCGGTCTCTACCGCGACCCGGAGACGCTCGAGCCGGTCGAGTACTACTGCAAGCTCCCGCCCGATATCACCGAGCGCGACGTGATCGTTGTCGATCCGATGTTCGCCACCGGCGGCAGCGCCGCCGCGGCCTGCACGTTCCTCAAGCAGCACGGCTGCCGTCACATCAAGCTCATGTGCATCATCGGCGCGCCTCCGGCGTGGGAGAAGATGCAGAAGGAGCACCCGGACGTCGATGTTTACGTTGCCGCCATGGACCCGGTCCTGAACGACCACGGCTATATCGTCCCCGGTCTCGGCGACGCCGGCGACCGCATTTTCGGCACAAAGTAAAAAGAAAAACAACAAGGCGCGTATTGATGGCAATGCGCGCTCTTTTTAAAAGGAGAGCATCATGGACTACGCAAAGGAATCGCTCCGTCTGCACGGGGAGTGGAAGGGCAAGATCGAAGTGAAGGCGACGGTGCCGGTGGGAACGAAGGACGATCTTTCGCTTGCGTATACGCCCGGCGTGGCGCAGCCGTGCCTGGAAATACAGAAGGATATCGACAAGAGCTATGAGCTGACGCGCCGGTGGAACCTCTGCGCCGTCATCACGGACGGGAGCGCGGTGCTCGGTCTCGGAGACATCGGCCCGGAAGCGGGAATGCCGGTCATGGAGGGCAAGTGCGTGCTCTTCAAGGCGTTCGGCGGCGTGGACGCCTTTCCGCTCTGCGTCAGGACGAAGGACGTGGACGAGTTCGTACAGACGGTATACAACATCTCCGGCTCGTTCGGCGGCATCAATCTCGAGGATATCGCCGCGCCGCGGTGCTTTGAGATCGAGCGCAAGCTCAAGGAAAAATGCGATATACCCATTTTCCATGACGATCAGCACGGCACCGCGGTCATCACGCTTGCGGGACTTACGAACGCGCTGAAGGTGGTGGGGAAGAAGAAAGAGGACGTGCGCGTCGTCGTGAACGGCGCGGGCGCCGCGGCGACGGCGATCACGAAGCTGCTGCTCTCGGCAGGCTTCCCGGACGTGACGCTCTGCGACCGCAAGGGCGCGATCTATGAGGGCCGCGAAGGGCTCAACTGGATCAAGGAAGAGATGTCGCACGTGACGAACCCGCAGCATCTGCGGGGCACTCTCGCGGATGTGATCGCCGGCGCGGACGTATTTATCGGCGTGTCGGCCCCCGGCATGCTCACGGGTGATATGGTAAAGACGATGAACCGCGACGCGATCATCTTCGCCTGCGCGAACCCGACGCCGGAGATCTTCCCGGATGAGGCGAAGGCGGCGGGCGCGGCGGTCGTATCCACGGGCCGCAGCGACTATCCGAACCAGATCAACAACGTGCTCGCTTTCCCGGGTATTTTCCGGGGAGCGTTCGATGTGCGGGCGAGCGATATCAACGAGGAGATGAAGGTGGCGGCGGCGCACGCGCTCGCCGGGCTCATTTCCGGGGAGGAGCTTTCCGCGGAGTACATCATCCCGCGGGCGTTCGACAAGCGCGTCGGCCCGGCGGTTGCAAAGGCCGTCGCGGAAGCGGCAAAAAGAACCGGCGTCGCCAGAATCTGACACACCAGTGATATACAAGAGACCTCTCCAATTCAGATTGGAGAGGTCTTTACAAACTAAAACGGCAGTTCCCGAACGGTTTCGTCGGGCGTTGCCGTTTTTATATTACAAATGCTGTTCCAGTGATCGTTTGGTTGCAACAACAATATCTTCAATGATTCGAAGCTGCTGCGCGGAGCAACCATTGAGCGTTTGAACAATGGCGTCCGCGGCGGCAACTTGTGCGGAAGACGCTGTGTCAAACAAGAGGTCATCGGTGTGTACGCCGAGAACGCCGGCCATGTCAACCAATACCGGCAGGCTCAGCTTCGTGTTTCCCGTTTCAATATGACTCATATGTGTTACGGAGATTCCAACACGCTCAGCAAGCTCCTCCTGAGAAAGCCGATGCGCTTTCCGAAACTTTCGTATCCGCTGACCAATTGCATAATAGTCCATAATAACCGTCCACGCAATTAAATGTTACTTGAATTATATGGGCTAATCTGTTAAATTATAATAAACTACATAGGCTTTGTTACGCCTGCGTAGTTAATAAAATGAAAGCGGATGAGACTAGAATGAGAAAAAAGAGGATAGCGCTGTGTATGCTTGCGCTTATGGCATGTGTTTTGCTGGCTGCATGCGGGAAGAGCGAAGCGGCTGAGATGGTCGATTCCATGATATATGAAATCGGCGGCGTATCTCTGAACAGCGGATCGGCGATCCTTGCGGCAGAGGAAGCTTATGGCCGTCTTCCGGACAAAGATAAGGAGCAGGTCGAGTATTTATCGATCCTTATGGCAGCCCGAACAGAGTATGACAAACTTGCAGAGAAAGAGGCGGCTCGAGTTGCGGCAGAAGAGACTGCAGCAGCCGCGAAAGCGGCGGACGAATATGAAACCGCTGTAAAGCAGCTTGCATTGGCGCTGAAAACGATTCGCTCCGACAGCGAATTTGTGAGTAAATACGCGGGGAACACCAATGGAGCTGGTTCGCGCCGGTTTGCGGACTCATTTCTTGAGGAAGTACAGTCCGCTCTAGACGAAATAGATATGGATGCCATCAAGCTTGGAAATGAGGAACTATATAGTAAGATCATTGCTATTCAAGCAGATTGCGACACGATGGTTTTTTATTTGAATGAAATGGGGGTATCAAACAGTGACCGCAATGTACCCACTATGAGGGCGCTTGCGATGACGATCGTTAAAGATATTGACAGATTGTACGCGAATGAGCTGAAGGGATATGAAGAATGAACTATTATAATGAAAAAAGCGGCTGCGGCTTTATGCGCTTGTATAACGCTTTTTCTGTGCGAGTGTGATTCTGGTGATTATGAAAAGGCAGCGGAGCTTTATGAATCTGGCGATTATGTCGAAGCGATGGCACTGTTTGATCAATCAGAGATTATAAAGACAACAGAGAGTATTTTCGTAGATTGTACACATTGGCAATGGAACGAGTGACCGCAGAAAAATATAGCGAGGCCGGAGAAAACTTTGGCATTCTGGATTGTTATAAAGATATATGGGATTATCGTGACGGCCTGTATTCTCAGGCAGAAGAGTATCTGGCTGAGGACGAATATGATAAAGCAATAGAATGTTTTCCATTCTTAGCAACTATTCTGTATGCTGACTATATTTTGTACACGGAACACCATGGAATAACAATACATGATTCCGGATTCGAGAATTAGGCCCCTGAGTCTTTTGGAGAAAGGCTCGACGAGGAGGCTTTATATGGCCTCTGGGAGTATATTCCAACAGGAGGCGGCCGTTCAAATGGAATTCTGATAGACGAAACCGGTGTCTACTGGAAATCGTGGAATGAAAAATGGGACGAAGGAAGCAATACACCGCTCACGCAAGCAGAAATGAAGGAGGGGGGTGACAATTATTTATCAGCGATAGGGCTTTCAATTTCAACGTTTGACCCCGTTACAGGAGTACTCATTGCTAAATCAACGCAGTGTTATGATGGAAATCTACGCGTTTTCTACGTTTACAGATTAAATGGACACAGTGATACTGCGCTGCGAAGTGCTTGGCGGCGGATTGAAAGAATTGGAAGAGGGGAAAATCTACTTTCCAGTTCTGGGATGAACGTAAAAGGCCCTCCGGCGGCTGCCGGAGGGCTTTTGATGTTTGCGGAAAATCAGTTGTAGGTGGCTCCGCCGTAGGAGCTGGAAACGAAAGCGATGTAGGTGTGGCCGATGCCGAGCTCGAGCTCGCTGCCGTCGGCCGTGTAGTAACGGAACGGCTCGTTAACGGCGCCGCGCTTCCAGGTGATGGGTTCGCAGTAGCCGCCGTTGAAGAAGAGACCCGTGCCCTCGCACTCGTAGGTGCTCATTGCCGTGTGGTAATGATCGTCGATGCCGATCTGCGTATAGGTCGCGAGAACAAGAAGGTTCTGGAACACGGCGGCTTCGCTCGTGTTGGCGTCGGCGATGGCGGCGTTCCAGTTGAAGCCGGTGTAGCCGTTCTTGGCGGCGCTGTACTCAAAGCTCGTGATCTTCGTGCCGGGAAACACGATGCGGACGTTGTTGGCGACGCTGCCGTCCGTCGGAGCGGCGTTCTCGGCAAAGCGCAGGCCGTAGTCATAGGAATCGGTGCTGTGCTCGGTGCGGGTGCCGTTTTCGGAAATGAACTTCTGCAGGCGCTCGCCGGTCGTCGTCATGCTGTGCACGCCGCCGGAGTACGGGTACTCGGCGAGACGGAAGCCCGTGCCGTTATCTTCGTTGATGTTGATATCGTCGTTGTCCACAAGATTCGCGAGCATCGGCGCGGAGTATTCCAGACCGTCGGCGCTGAAACCGCAGTGGGCAAAAATCGCATCATAGGAAAGCGCCGTACTGACAAAATAGGAGCGGCAGCTGCGGATGGGGTTGATGTTCTGGACATCTTCCAGATCCATGAAAATGAACATATTGCGGGTGATCTGCTCGACCTGCGCCTCGTAAACGATGGCGGCTTTGCTGATGCTGCCTTGCTGGATGGGCGTGATGGTCGGATCCCAGTGGTTGTTTTCTACCATGATCGCCACCGGGCGCGTCTTGCTGTAGTCCTTGGTCACGGTCTCGCCGGTCAGGGGGTTGACGAGCGGCGCCTCGGGCGTCGGTTCAGGCGTGGCGGTCGGTTCCGGCGTCGGCTCGGGCGTGGCGGTCGGCTCAGCCGTGGGTTCTGCGGTCGTCTCGGCGGTCGGCACCGGCGTTGCGGTCGCTTCCGGCTCGGCCGGCAACTCCGGACGGTTGGCACACGCTCCGAAAACGAGTGCACATACGAGAAGCAGAGACAGTACAGTGAAAAAATAACGCTTCATGGTTTCACCTCATAGCAACTGATAATTGGAATCAATCAAAACGAATACAGAAAATATACTATATCCGTTGCTTTGTGTCAATGTGCCGGCTTGGAAGCGGCTTGTGCCGTCGGTTCAGGAATAGCTCACACCGCCGTAGTATTCGGACACGAACGCGATATACGTTTTGCCGACGCCGAGCTGCAGCTCGCTGCCGTCGGAGGTATAGTAGCGGAACGGCTCGTTCACGCCGCCGCGGCTCCATGTGATCGGCTCGGCATAACCGCCGTTGAAGAAATACCCGGCGTCCTGATAGTCGTAGGTATAAATGGAGGAATGGTTTTTCACATCGATGCCGACGGCTGTGGGGGAATAGAGGACAAGGACATTTTCAAAGGCGACGCTCTCGCCGGTGTTCGCGTCCGTATAGTCGCGGTACCACTGCGTGCTCGTGTAGCCGCCCTTTTCGGCGTCGTAAGCAAACTCGGTGATCTTGTTGGTCGGGAACACGATGCGGAGGCTGCCGGCCGCCTCGCCGTTCACCGGCGCGGCGTCGTCGGTGAAGCGGAGACCGTAGTCATAGCCGTCGGTACGGTGCGTGGTGCGTGTGCCGTACTGGGCAAAGAGGCTTTGCAGCCGCTCGCCGGTCGTCGTCATGCTGTGGACGGCGCCGAAATACGGCGCTTCGTACTGGCGGAAGCCGCAGCTTCCCTCGTGGACCTCAATGTCATCGGCGTCCGTATAGTTGACAAGCATCGTGTCGGCAAATTCCAGACCTTCAGCGCTTTTGCCGCAGTGTGCGAAAATCGCGTCATAGCTGAGCGCCGCGCTCACAAAATAGCTGCGCGCGCTGCGGATGGGGAAAACATTATTGAGCCCGTCCGTATCCATGAAGAGAAACATATTGCGCGTGATGGACTCCACCTGCATCTCGTATACAATGGCCGCCTGCGAAAGACCGCCCTGCGCGATGAGCGTGCCGTCGTCCCAGCAGTTATTTTCCACCATCACGGCAACGGGGCGCGTCTGGCTGTAGTCGGTGTACGTCTGTTCGCCGGTCAGCGGGTTTATGAACACCGGCTCCGGCGTTGCGGTCGGCGTGGGCTCGGGCGTTGCCGTCGGTTCGGGCGTGGCGGTAACGGCGGGCGAAGGGGAAGCTTCCGCCGGCGCCGGAGAGGGCGTCGGTCCGCAGCCGGCCGCCGCGATCAGGCAGGCAAACACCAGCAAAAGCGCGAGTCGTTTTTGGAATTTCATGGGAATGCACCTCGGTATAATTGATAGGTAACAGTACGACTGTAAGACGAACGGCGCGCCCGTTCGGTTCGGGCAAAAAGTCCCCGGAAGTTATTCTTCCGGGGACTTTTGGAAAGCCGAGGGATCAGTGCAGCAGATTCAGCACCAGCGTAAGAACAACGAACGCAAGCGCGACCCACTTGGTCATCTTTGCCAGAGTGCCGTCAAGCGTTTTTGCCTTCCCCTTGGAGAAGAAGGTCTCCGCACCGCCGGCAACAGCGCCGGACAGACCGGAGCTCTTTCCGGACTGGAGCAGCACAACGACGATCAGAAAGACGCCGGCAAGAAGCTGGACGATAGTGAAAGCAAGAACAAGACCGTTCACGAGATTCAATCCTTTCTATTATAAAAGAAAACTTTTTTGCGCTTGAATATGTTACCACAGGCAAAGCCAAAAAGCAAGCAATTTTTCGTGCGCTGCGGCTGCAAACGCGCGAAACCTCCGTGCGGCTTGACTTTACCCTCCCGCCAGAATATACTTTAGCAAAAAGTCCAACGAAAACATCCGGAGGAGCATAGCCTATGTGTACCTGCCTTATTGCCGGCCGCCGCGCTTCGCGCAGCGGTTATGCGCTGCTTGCCGCCAACGATGATTGGGATAACACGCCCGGCCTTCTCACGCACGTTCCGCGGCGGAAGCACGCGCCGGACGCCGTATATACGCTCGTCGGCGGTCATACGATTCCCGAGATCGGCGAGACCTGCGGCTATCTTTACACAGCCTGCAAATATGAGATCGGCACGCTTGACCGGGCCTGGGCAGGCGGCACAAACGACAGGGGCGTATCCGTCGCGGGCACGGGCGTCATGGCGTTCAAGGCGATCCCGTGGGACGGCATGCTGCTCGAGCCGGACGATATCCCGCTTCTGATCCTCCGCCGGGCGGAAACGGCCCGCAGCGCCGTGGAGATGATCGGGAAGCTCGTTGCGCGCTACGGCCTGCGCCCGTCCGGGCTCGATTCCTGCCAGAGCGGGGCGACGTTTTCCATCGCCGATCCGTCCGAGGGCTGGGTGATGGAGATTACGCCGGGCGGTCATTGGGTTGCGGTGCGCGTGCCGGACGACGAGGTATCGGTGCGTGTGAACGCCTTCGGCACGCACGACGCCGATCTGACGGACACATCGAACGTTCTTGCCTCCGAGGGCCTTGCGGACTACGCCCGCGCGCAGGGCTGGTGGGACGGCGACGAGCATCATTTCGACTTTGCCAACGCCTACGGCGCGGAAAAAAGCCCCAACGAGTGGGGCCCGGAGCTGGATGCGATGAACATGCGCCGCCGCTGGCGTGCCATGGAGCTTATCTCCGGCAAGCCGCAGGACGAGAACGAAACGCTCTACAGCGTCCGCCCGGCGGAGAGCGTCACGCGTCAGACGCTTACGGACATTCTCAGCGACGTGTATGACGGTACAAAGTACGATCTTACGAAGCTCCCCGGCGGCGACCCGTTTGCGGACGTTACGCCGGACTACGCTCTCTGCCGCCGCGGCACGGTTTCGAGCATCGTGGCGGAGTATACGCCGGATACCGGGAACGTCCTCTGGACGGCGATCGCCACGCCGCGTATGAGCTTTTCTATGCCGCTCTATGTCGATATTGACGCCCTGCCCGCCTTCTGCGAGGCGTTTCTGCCCGGAGAAGGGGAGAACGCTTCGCTTTTCTGGGAGTTCAAGGAGCTGTGCATTCTGACACAGCGGCGCTTCGCCAAGCATATGGAGATCACGGGAAAAGCAAAGCGCGAATGGGAAGCGCGCGCCGCGGCGGCTCTTGCCGGACACAGCCGGAATATGGCGCAGCTTCCGGAGAGCGAGCGCCGCGCCGCGCGCACAGAGTTTGACCGCGCTGTCCTTACCTCCGCCATAGAGGCCTGCCGCGAGACACGGCATGCCCTGCTTCTGCAATATTGATGTATTGATATATGAAAAGCGCCCGATGGATCAAAAACCCATCGGGCGCTCTCCGTATTTTCTTATTTCATCGCAGCGGCGAATTTTTCTTCCATGAACTTCCGCGCGTTTATGATCTCCGTGTGCCAGTCCTGTCCGGGCGCGTACCACATTTCGATCATGTACGGGCCGCGGTAACCCTCGCGTTCAAGCTGGCCGAGACAGGCGATAAAGTCTACGCATCCGCTGCCGAAGGGGACACATTTGAACTTGCCGGGAAAATCCTCCGTCACGGCAAGCGTATCCTTGAGATGGACGCCGACCATGCCGTTTTGCCCGAGCGTGATTTCCGCGGCGGTGTCGTTGCCCCAGGCGGAGAGATTGCCGACGTCGGGGTAGACTGTGAACCACGGCGAGGGGAGGACAGCCTTGTATTTTAAATACCGCGTGATGCTGCTCATGAGCGGCGTATCCATGATCTCCATGGCAAGCATGACCTGATACGTCTCCGCGACGGCGCACGCGCTGCGCAGCCCCTCTTCAAAAAGCCGCAGGCTCTCCGGCGTGGACGGCTCATAGTAAACGTCATATCCGGCGAGCTGGATAACACGGATGCCGAACTCCCGCGCGAACAGCACGGCCTTTTCCGTGATCTCGTGCGCACGCGCGCGGATCGCGGGGTCGGCGCTGCCGTAGGGGAAGCGCCGGTGACCGCTCAGACACATCGACTGGATGGGTACGCCCGTTTCGCGTATGGCGCGGTGCAGCTCGCCGCGCTCCTCTTTTGTCCAGTCGAGCCGGGAGAGCCGCTCATCCGTTTCGTCAATGGAGATTTCCAGATAGTCGAAGCCGAGCTCCTTTACCGCGCGCAGCCTTTCCTCCCAACCAAGCTCCGGCGGGAGAGCTTTCTCATACAGACCGAGCAGATGATTTCCGAGCATATGTTTTACTCCTTTCCGGTTTCCGCCGCGCGCGGGGCTGCGGTACTTTTGCGGACGTGAAGATGCGTGCTGACAAGGACCCTGCTTGTAGCGCGGATACGCCCGCGGATCTGCTGATGCAGGATATTGACGGCCCAACGCCCGATGTCGGCGCAGGGGACGTTCACGGTCGTGAGCGGGGGATCGCTCATGGCGGAAAACGGCAGCCCGTCGAAGCCGATTATGGAAATGTCCTCCGGCACACGGATGCCGCGCTCCTGCATGGCGCGCATGGCGCCGAGAGCGATGCTGTCGTTGTTGGCAAGAAAGGCGGTCGGAAGAGCAAGCCCGCTGTCGAGCGCCTCGCCGAACGATTCCCGTGCTCCGTCCATGGTGGGGAACACGCGGCAGATCTGCTCGTCCGAAAACGGAAGCGACAGCCGACGCAGCGCCGCTTCAAAAGCCGTGCGCCGCGCGTTATCGTTGCTGGAAGGGATGGAATTGTACAGGAAGCCGATCTTCCGGTGACCGAGACTGTACAGATACTCAACCGCCTCAAAAACGGCGTCGGCGTTGTTCATCGTAACGCTGGAATACAGCAGACGCTCTATGGCGTTGTCTACAATGACGAACGGCTTTTGCATACCGGCAAAGTGTGTCAGATCCTCCTCGTCGATCTCCGTGCCGAGCAGGATCACGCCGCCGGTTGTCGGGCTTTGCAGCAGCTCCGGAAGATTCAGGGCGGAAAAATCGTTGAACGCTGTTACAAGAAGATTGTATCCGTGGCGGCGGCATTCCTCTCCGGCGGCATCCATGATCTGTGTGACGAAGCCGGGATTGCCGTTGACAAGATAGGAGTGCTTGCTGTATTTGAGAAAGCATAGATTGCTGTGGGAATGGGAGTGGCCGGACATATCCCCTGCACGGAGCTGGTAGCCGTTCTCCCGCAAAAGACGGGTGACGAGCGCCCGCTTTTCCTCGCCGATGCCGGGCTTCCCGTTGAGAACAAGAGAGACCGCCGTCAGTGATACGCCGGCGGCGTCGGCGATATCGCGCATTTTCATGCGCTGCGCCTCCTTTCACGTGTTTAGTAAAATAAACCCATGTACATCTGTATTCTACTTGATTTCAGTAAAAAAGAAAAGATGGTTTCTTTGGAAAAAACCTCATAAAAATTCACCGGCAAACTTGGGCAATATCCCACAGAACGAAAAGACTGCCGACAAGATATCCATAAGAAGATAAAAATATCCGCGTGTATCCGTCAGACTGCCGAAAATCTCTCTCGGTTTTTGTTCATTGTACCGCATTGACATACGCGCCGAAAAAACGTATCATTAAAGTGCTGTAAGCAGAGAGAAAGAAAAGGTTTACTAAACAACGCTCTCTCTGCGGAAAAAGCGAATAATAGGAGGAAAGAATATGAAAAAAGCATTGGCACTCATCCTTGCCCTGGTCATGGTGTTTGCTCTGTGCGCCTGCGGCACCGCGGAAACTCCGGCGCCGGCGGAAACCCCGGCGGAGACCGGAACCGATGCCCCGGCGGAGACCGGAACCGATGCCCCGGCGGAGACCGGAACCGAAACGCCGTACATCGCCAAGGGTGAAGGCGATTTCGGCGGCGCGACTCTGGTTGTTGCCAACTGGCAGGGCTACTGCTTCGACGCTCCCTATGTGATGCAGGAGTTCGAGAAGCGCTTCAACTGCAAGATCGAGATGGTCAACTATGATTCCTATGACGATCTGATGACCCGTCTGCAGACCGGTGACAGCGCCGTTATCGACGTGTGCAACGTCTCCCAGAACTACACCCAGTACTTCCGTGACAACGACCTCATCATGGTTGTTGACAAGGAGCAGATCCCCAATTTCGCCGGTCTGGCGGACGCCTACCGCGAAGTCTACCCCTACAACGTGGATGAAGAGGGCAACGTGTTCGCGTTCCCCTGGTGCTTCGGCGCCACCTCGCTGGTGTACAATCCCGAAGCCATTGACTTCACGCCCGAGCACTGGACGGACCTGCTCAACGAGCAGCTCACCGGCAAGGTTGCCACGAACCGCGACTACGGCGACGGCATGATTCTCGCCGCGCTTCTGTCCGGGCAGGATCCCGCGTTCCCCGATGAAGTCGATCTTGCGAAGGTCAACGAGGCTCTCGCAAAGTTCAAGCCGCAGATCCTCACCTTCTGGGGCTCCTATGATGAGATCATGAAGCCGTGGAAGTCCGGCGAATTTGTTGCCGGCACGATGTGGTCCGGCGCGTACGTCCAGCTCAAGGCGGAGGGCTACCCGATCGAGTACGTCCACCCGACCGAAGGCACCATCGGCTACATTGACAACGCCTGCATCGTGAAGGGCACCGATCAGTACGAGCTCGCGATCGAGTACATCAATTTCCTTGAGAGCTACGAGATCCAGTACACTATGGCCACCACCGAGGGCAGCGACTACAACCCCGAGGACTGGGGCTACATGGCGTATCCTCCGGTCAACGCCAAGGCGCTGGAAGAGCTGACCGAAGAGCAGCGCTCGACGCTGTATCTCAACCCCGAGCCGACCAAGCTCTGCATGCTCAACTATCTCTCTCCGGAGATGAAGGACGCTTGGGTCGATTGCTGGAACAACTTCATGGCTGAATAACACCGAAAGGTAGTTCACCGACACTCTGCAGGATGCCGCCGAAAGACCCTGATTCGGCGGCATCCCCCTTATAACCCGCATCGGGGAGGAAGCGAATATGAAAAAAAGAACGAATACGCTCCAGCCGAACGCGCTCTGGACGCTGCCGAGTGCGGGAATGCTGCTGTGTCTGACAATAGCGCCGCTGGTTCTGCTGCTGATCTTCAGCTTCATGAACCGCAACCTGTTTGCCGGACAGCCCTGGCCGGGCTGGACGATCGGCAATATTACGCGCATTTTCCAGAACGCCGCGTTCTGGAAGCTGCTCTGGAAATCGCTCGGCATCGCCGCGATCGTGACGGTGATCTGCATCATCGCCGCGTACCCGGCGGCGTGGGCCATCGCCAAGGTCGTAAAGCCGAAAAACCGGAATCTCCTCATGATGGTGGTCATTCTGCCGTTTTTCACATCGCAGCTGCTGCTGATCTATTCAATGATGAACCTCATCGAGACCGGCGGACTTCTGCTCACACTGCTTGACGCCATCGGCATACATAATGCGGAATCCATTATGTATACGAACAAGGCGACCATCCTGATTTTGACGTATGAATTTTTGCCGTACATGATACTGTGCCTTTACTCCTCCATGGAAGGCATCAACGACAATCTCATCCACGCCTCGCTGATTCTCGGCGCGAGCAAGGCGAAAACCTTTACGAACATTGTATTTCCCATGAGCGTGCCGGGACTGCTTTCCGGCATCCTGCTTGTGTTTGTGCCGGTGGCCGGTACCTTTGCGGAGCCGAACCTCGTCGGCGGCAACGGCGGTATGATGGTCGGCTCCATGATCAACATACAGTATAAGGACAACCTGAACATGGGCTACGGCGCCGTTATGGCGTGCATTCTTCTGATCGTCCTGTGCGTCATCATGGCGATCGTGAGTTATGCCGCGAAGCGGGCGCAGATCCATATCGGAGGTGAAGTGGAATGACGTCCAAGGGCTTTAACCGGCTGATGATGGTCTGCCTGTGGATCGTCCTCGCCTTCATGTATATCCCCATTGTCGCCATTATCGGCATGTCATTTAACGCCACGGACTACGGCATGTTCCCGTATGTGTTCACAGTAAAATGGTATGAAACGCTGTTCACCACGAGCAATCTGCTCCCCGCCTGCTGGCAGAGCATCAAGTTTTCGCTGCTCGTTGCCGTTTCCGCGCTGCTTATTGGCACGATGACCGCCTACGGTTTGCAGTACCTCTCCCCGAAAACGGCGGAGAAGTTCAACTTCTTCATGAAGCTGCCGATCATCATCCCGTGGCTTGTAATGAGCATCTCGCTGCTGCTGCTCTTCTCGTTCATCGGGTCCGGGCGGTCGTATTTCGCAATGTATCTCGGCAACCTGATCGTTGTGCTGCCGTATGTTGTGCTGCTCGTCAACGCGCGGTTTCTGGATATGGACCGAACGCCGGAGGCGGCGGCGCGGCTCCTCGGCGCAAGCCCGGCGCGCGTGTTTCTGGATGTGACGCTGCCCGGCATCATGCCCGGCATGCTTGCCGGCGGTCTCATGGCGCTCATCATGTGCTTCAACAACTTCACTTTGCAGTATTACCTGATCCCGACCGGCCTCAAGGGCGGCAATACGCTTCCGGTGCTGGTATTCACCCGCATCAAGAGCGGCTATCAGGCCGACCTGAACGCCCTTTCGGCGATCATCGTCCTGATCGCGGTCATCATTGTGATCGTGTTCTCGCGGCTGGGCTTTTCCGCGGGCAGCCTGTTCGGCATGTCCGGCGGCGCGAAGAAGAAAGGAGAATAACCGATGGCGGATCTTTCGGTAAAAGGATTAAAAAAGAGCTTCGGCGACCATGAGGTCCTCAAGGGCGTCGGCTTCGATGTAAAAAGCGGCGACTTTCTCTCGCTGCTCGGGCCATCCGGCTGCGGCAAGACGACGATCCTTCGTATCATCTGCGGTCTGGAGACAGCAGACGAGGGCGAGGTCCTCGTTGACGGCGCGGATGTGACGAAGGTGCGCCCCGAAAAGCGCAACATCGGTCTTGTGTTCCAGAACTACGCGCTGTTCCCCTCCATGAATGTGGCGAAAAACGTCGGCTACGGCCTCAAAATGCACAAGGTCCCTCAGCCGGAGATCGATGAGCGCGTCAACGAAGCGCTGGAGCTTGTAAAGCTCGGCGGATACAATTCCCGCCGCGTGACGCAGCTCTCCGGCGGCGAGCAGCAGCGCGTGGCGCTTGCCCGCGCGCTCGTCACCAAACCCAACATTCTCCTGCTGGACGAGCCTCTGTCTGCGCTTGACCGCAAGGTGCGTGCCGAGATGCAGTATGAGATCCGCAATCTCCAGCGGAAAATCGGCACGACGACCGTGTTCGTCACGCACGATCAGGAGGAAGCGCTCACCATGTCCGACCAGATCATCCTCCTTCACGATGGTCAGATCGAGCAGCAGGGCGACCCCTTTACGATCTACAGCCAGCCGGCGTCCGTGTTTGCGTCCGACTTCCTCGGCAAAGCGAACCTCCTCTCCGGTACGCTTGCGTGCGAGGACGGCGTGTGGTATGTATGCAGCGAAAACGTCCGCATCCCGGTCAACCATGTCGGCGGCCGGGAGGGCGACACCGTCAAGGCGGCGGTGCGCGGCGAGTATTTCGAATTCTGCTCCCCGGAGACGGAGGGCGCAAACCCGTTCCATCTCGAGAAGAAGATATTCACCGGCCTTTCGTGGAAGCTCATCGGCACGCTGGGCGCCCAGCCGCTCGACATTTCCGCGCTTGGGACCCATGCCGGAACGCTCTCCGAGGGCGACGATCTTTTCGTGCGCATCCGTCCGGAGAACGTGGTCTACTATAATAACAATTGAATTTCCCTTTCAGGAAAGGAGTTATTGCATGGCAAACCAGTACGAAGCCGCCCGCGACGTCTATGCCGCCTGGGGCGTGGACACCGAGGAAGCCCTGCGGAAGATGGACGACATCCCCGTTTCCATCAACTGCTGGCAGCTGGACGATCTCACCGGCTTTGAGGATTTTGACGCTGCGCTGACCGGCGGCATCGCCGCTACGGGCAACGCGCCCGGCAAGCCGAGAAGTGTGGAGGAATTCTTCGTCTCTCTCGATAAAATGCTCTCGCTCGTCCCGGGTGCAAAGCATCTCGCCCTGCACGCGATCTATCCGCTCACGAACGGAGTGAAGGTGCCGCGCAACGAAATCCGACCCGAGCATTTTGCCGGGTGGGTGGACTATGCCCGCAAAAAGGGTATCGGTCTCGACTTTAACCCCACATACTTCTCCCACCCGATGCTGCGTGACAACTGGACGCTGGCAAGCCCCGAGAAGGAAGTACGCGATTTCTGGGTGCAGCATGGCATTGCCTGCCGGAGGATCGGCGAGTATTTCGGCCGGGAGCTTGGTGAAACCTGCATCACGAATCACTGGATTCCGGACGGCTCGAAGGACACCCGCGTTGATACGCTCGGCCCGCGCGAGCGGCTTGTCGAATCGCTCGACCGTATCTTTGCCGAGCCGATCGACCGGAAGTATAACCGCGATTCCGTTGAGGGAAAGGTGTTCGGCCTTGGCCTTGAGAGCTATACCGCCGGTTCGCATGAGTTTTATACCAACTATGCCCTGACAACCGGCAAAGCCATGGTATGCATGGACACCGGCCATTACCACCCGACGGAGAGCGTCGCGGCGAAGCTCTCGTCCTATTTCGTGTTCGGTCAGGAGATCATGACGCACCTCTCCCGCGCCGTGCGCTGGGACAGCGACCACGTCGCTACCGTTTCGGAAGAAACCGTCGCCATCATGCAGGAGATCAAGCGCTGCAACGCGTTTGACAAGGTGCATCTCGGGCTGGATTTCTTCGACGCGAGCATCGATCGCGTGAGCGCGTCCGTCATCGGCGCGCGCAGCGTGAAAAAGGCGCTGATGATCGCGCTGCTCGAGCCGACCGACAAGCTCATGGAGGCCGAGCGCGAAGGAAACTTCACGCGCCGTCTCGCATTGCTTGAGGAGTTTAAAATGCTCCCCGCAGGCATTGTTTTTGACGAGTACTGCCGCCGGCACGATGTGCCCGGCGCGGACTGGGCGGCAAAGCTGTGAGCGTCCGCCGCTTCCTCATCGACACGGATACCGGTTCGGACGACGCCTGGGCGATCGTAGAAGCGCTCTGCGCCGCCGATATCGCCCGTGTTGAAGCGATTACGACCGTATGCGGAAACTTCCCGCTCGATTTGTGCACCAAAAACGCACTTTTGGCGGAGGACGCGGCGGGGGCATATCTCCCGCCGGTCTATCGCGGCGTGGAGCACCCGCTGCTTTCGAAAAAGAGCTTCGCGGCGTACCGCGTCCACGGCGAAGACGGCCTCGGCGGGCTCAACCTGCCCGCTCCGGCTCGGACGGCGGAGAAAAAGCACGCGGTACAGGCGATCATCGATCTTGTGCGCGAAACCCCCGGCGAGATCGAGTTCATCACCATCGGCCCGCTGACGAACATCGCCGCGGCGCTCACGCTGGCGCCCGATCTCGCGCAGAAGATCAAAAAGCTCTGGATCCTCGGCGGCAGCGCCGGAATCTGCGGCAATCTCACCGAGCACGTAGAATACAACGTCGGCTCCGATCCCGAGGCGGCGGAGATCGTTCTGCAGTCCGGCGCCCCGGCCATATGGATCACGCTGGATACGACCCGCGGCAGCACCGAGATCACGCCGGACGAGGTGGAGCGTCTGCTCGCGTCGCCGTCTCCGGCAGGGAGGTTCTGCGCGCTCGCCACGCGGCGCCTGCGCGAATTTTACAGCGAGATTCGCGGCGGCAGCGAAACCTACGGCGTGGTGGACAGCCTTGCCGTTACGGCGGCGCTGTACCCGGAGATCATGACAAATCTTGTCACCGCAAAGTGCCGCATAGAGCTGCATGACGCGGAAAAACGCGGGTACTTCCACTTTGATACGGCCGCGCCGGAGAAAGAGCGCAACGCCGTGCTCTGCACCGCGGTGGACGCCGCGCTCTTCAAGCGGCGCATGTACGCGCTTCTCGGCGCAGAATAACAAAAACCATGCCCCGTTCCGATCCCGGAAACGGGGCATTCTGGGAAAGGAGAAACCCATGAACGATTTCATGTATTATAATCCGGTGCGCGTCCACTTCGGCGCGGACGCCATGAGCTGCCTGCCGGAGGAGCTGGGCAAGTTCGGCCCGAATGTCCTTCTCACCTACGGCGGCGGCAGCATCCGGCGCACAGGACTGTATGACCGCGTGACCGAGGCGCTGCGCGCGGCGGGAAAAACTGTCTATGAGCTCTCCGGCATCATGCCGAATCCGCGCACCGAAAAGGTGTACGAGGGCATCGAGCTTTGCCGGACGCACAAGATCGATCTCATCCTTGCCGTCGGCGGCGGCAGCACGATCGACTGCTCCAAAGCCATCGCCGTGGGAGCTCCGGCGGAGGGCGATTTCTGGGAGAGGTTTTATGTAAACTGGGAGACGGCGGAAACGGGGATCCCCCTCGGCGTCATCCTCACCATTCCCGCCACGGGCAGCGAGCTGGACAAGTCCGCCGTCATCACGAATTTCGCCACCGGCGAGAAAAACTGCTATGACAGCGAGTGGGAATTTCCGCGCTTCGCCATCCTTGATCCGACGCTGACCTACAGTCTGCCGAAAAACCAGATGGTGAACGGCATCGTGGACACGATGTCGCACCTGATGGAGCTTTACATCTCCCCGCCGGACGACGATTTTCTTACCGATAACCTTGCCGAGGCCGCCATGCGCACGGAGATCGCTGCGGCGCGCCGCGCGGTCAAGGAGCCGACGGATTACGAGGCCCGGGCGAGTCTCATGTGGACGAGCAGCTTCGCGCTTTGCGGCATGCTCAATAACGGGAAAAAAACCGACTGGGCGAGCCACTGCATTGAGCATCCGCTCTCTGCGCTCTTCGATGTGGCGCACGGCGCGGGGCTTGCGGTCGTACACCCGGCGTATCTCGAATACATCTGCGAGAGCGGCGCGCCGCGTCTCGCCCGGTTTGCCCGGAACGTCTGGGGCGTGGATCCCGCCGGGAAGAGTGAGAGCGAGCAGGCGAAGGAGGGCATAGCCGCGCTGAAGAGATTTTTCCATGAAGAACTCGGCGCCCCGGCGACGCTGCGCGAACTCGGCGTGCCGGAGAGCTGCTTTGCGCGCGTCGCGGAGCTCACCGATCTCAGCTGCTACAGCTACCGGCCGCTCACCGCGGATGACGTGATGGAGATCCTGCGCCGCTGCTATTGACCGCCATGGACAGAAAAACACTCGAAAAGCTTTATGCCGGACTCATCGGCATGGACGCGGGTATGCGGCTCGGCGCACCGGTGGAAAATCCGTACTGGACATATGAACGGCTGCAAAGCTATTATGGCGATATTCGCGGCTATCTGCGCGAACAGCGGTACTACACCGCGGATGACGATGTGAACGGACCGCTTATCTTCGTGCGCGCGCTTGCAGACAACGCCATGCCCGAAACGCTCACGAGCGAGGCGGTGGGGGAGACGTGGCTCAATTACACCCGCCGCGGCATGGGTATGTTCTGGTGGGGCGGCGAGGACGCTTCCACCGAGCACCGCGCGTATATGAATCTCCGGCGCGGCGTGAAGGCGCCGCGCTCCGGCAGCATCGGGGAAAACGGGAAGACCGCCGCCGAGCAGATCGGCGGGCAGATTTTTGTGGACGCCTGGGGGCTCATCTGCCCCGGCGACCCGGCGCGTGCCTCGGCGCTTGCCGCGGCGGCGGCGAGCGTATCGCACGACGGCAGCGGCGTGGACGGCGCACGGTTTATGGCCGCCTGTGTCGCCGCGGCGTATACGGCGTCCTCGCTCGACGAGGTGCTGGATACCGGCCTGCTCTTTCTGCCGGAGAAATGCGATTACCGCCGCGTGGTCGAGACGGTGCGCGCCTACCATCGCGCGCACCCGGCGGAGGCGGATTTCCGCGCCTGCCGCGCGATGATCGCGCGCGAGTTCCGTGAGGAAGAATACCCCGGCGGATATCACATCGTGCCGAACGCTGGGATCTGCATCCTCGCCATGCTCTACGGCAAGGGCGATCTTGGCCGCAGCATCGAGATCTCCGTCATGTGCGGCTACGATACCGACTGCAATGCGAGCAACATCGGCACGATCCTCGGCGTGCTCGGCGGTCTCGGCGGCGTGCCGGAGCGCTACCGCCGTCCGATCAACGACCTTGTCACGCTCTCGAGCGTGTCCGGATATCTCAATCTCGTCGATCTTTCCGATAAGGCGAAAGAGCTCGGCGCGCTCTCCTGCCGGATGTACGGCGGTGCGCTGCCGAACGGCGTCGTATGCCCGAAGCCGGGCGAGCTGCGCCTGGACTTTCCGTTCCCCGGCTCGACACACGGGCTTGAACTGTCGGATAAGGCGGAGCACACGCTGCGCATCGTTTCGGGAAAGGCTCATTCCGGCATGTACTGCGCCGAGCTTATGACCGACGGCAAGTGCGCCGGGCCGGTGGATCTTTCGTTCAAGGCGATGCTCACGCGGTCCGACCTCCATGAGGAGCGTTACGACCCGGTGTTTGCCGCAAAGGTCAGCCCCGGCCAGCGCGTCAGCGTGTGGATGAGAAGCGAGCAGATCGCCCCCGCCGCGGTGACGGTGACGCCGTTCGTCCGCCGCGCCATGACCGGCGAGAGAGTGTGTACGCCCGTCGCGGTGCTCCCGGAGGGGGAGTGGACGGAGATCGTGTTCACCGTGCCGGAACTCGGCGGCGACGCCGTGCACGACGTCGGCTGGACGATCGCGGTAAAGCCGGACGTCGCCCCCTGGGTCATGGGCCGGATGTACGTGGACGAGATCACCGTCACCGGCGCGATGAATTATGCGGTCGATTTCTCGCTCCAGCGCGAGGAGTTTTCGCAGCTCACGCCGTTTTCGTTCAACGACTGCGCCGGGAAGCGCGAGGCGGACGCCATGCGCCTTACGGCGGAAGCGCTGCCGTATATGAGCGGCGCGCAGGCGTATACCGGGAATTATTATCTGCGCGATACGGCAGCAGCCGCGTCCGTGACCGTTGAAAGCGGAGGGAGCGGTCTTGTGCTCCTGCGCGGACAGGGCACGCGCCGGTACTATGCGCTCGGCTTCTCCGCGCCGGGCGAGTGCGCCGTGCTCCGATACGAGAACGGAACGGTGATAAAGCTCGCCGCCGCGCCGTTTGCCTGGCAGCCGGGGCGGGAATACGCTCTCCGGGCGGAGGCGAAGGGCGATACGCTCACGCTCTCCGTGGACGGAACGCCGGTGCTCGAAGCGCACGACGGCCGGTATACATACGGCATGCCCGGTCTCGGCTTCACCGGCGCCGGCACGGCGCTTTGGAGAAACCTTCGGATCTCCGGCGAGTGCTGATAAAAAATTCCGTATGTCGCTGACATACGGAATTTTTATACGTCCTTGTCCTTCCGGAAAACCCATCGCTTCTGGATCTGGTAGCTTGCGAGAAAGAGCGCGCCATCCACCGGGAGCTTGATGACCGTTTCCAGCAGGTTCGTCGCGTGCGTGAGATCCTGCAATACCGAAACAAGCACCGCGGAGAGGCCCGCCTGCACAACGGCCAGCACGGCATACCGCCAGATCGAGCGCCCCGCCGCGTTCTTGTCATGGAACACAAGCAGGCGGTTGAGGAGAAAGTTGGTCGCGGCGGAAACGACGCGCGCGCCGTACGTCGCGCACAGCTCCCGCGCGCCGTCCGGCAGGGAAATGAGAAGCACGGAGTTGAGCAGCGTAAAAAGCCCATAATCCAGCAGGAAGCACACGGCGCTGCTGCCGGAAAAGCGGAGAAACGATTTCAAAGCGGCTTTACTCCTTTTTATCCCCGTGGAAAATGTGACGGAAAATGAGTCTGTAGATCCGCCAGGAGTCCTTCACAGTGTTGAAGTGGCTGGTCTGGTTCTCGTCGATGTACACGGTATCGATCACGACCTCGCCGACACCGAGTCCCGCGCCCTTGAGCGAGAGGAGCATCTGCGTTTCGTATTCGTACCGCTCGCCGCCAATAGAGCACATCAGCGGCAGATGGCGGCGGGCGATGGCGCGCAGTCCCGTCTGCGTGTCGGTCACGCCGACGCCGCAGGCGAGCTTCATAAAGCTGCGCGTGATCTTGTTGCCGAGCTTGCTGCGCAGCGGGACCTGTTTGAGTGAGAAATCCCGCACGCCGAGCCAGAGCTTGTCCGGCTCGCGGCACATCGCCTCGGCAACGGCCATGGCGTCCTTGGGACGGTGCTGGTTGTCGCCGTCCACGACAACGACGCCGTCGATGTCCGGGCGGTTTTCCACGCACCAGGCAAACGCCGTTTTCATGGCGCGGCCCTTGCCGCGGTTCACCTCATGCGTCAGCACGGTGACGCCCGGGCGGGAGGCGGCTTCCGCGAAGGGCTGGAGATGCCCTTCGTGGCTGCCGTCGTTGACGACAACAATATCGTCAAAGCCCGCAGCAAGCAGACCGTCTACGACCTGAATGAGCTTTTCGTCCGGCTCATAGGAGGGGACGACAGCGGTAACTTTCATTTCGCTTGTATCCTGCCTTTATCAGAGAGTTTCGTAGTTGCTGATGACAAAACCGGCGTCGGTCTGCAGGAAATAGATACGCATGGTGGCGTCGGCATAGTCGATGGCCTGGCCGTTGTGCGTGCAGTTGGCATCATAGGTCACATCCACGCTGTAGCAGTTATCCGCCCAGATCACAACGCCCGATGCGGTGGTGTCGGAAACATCGATGTTGCCGTAGGCCGTGTTCCATACAACGCCGTTGTAAGTGTCCTGCAGATCGGTGTAGGCCTGCGTGCCGGGTGTGAGATAGGCGAGCGCGGCGTACAGGTTGCCCCATGTACCGTTGTAGCCGTTCATATAGTAGTTGAGATACGCCTTCACAAAGCTCACCGCGCGCGTGGTGTATTTTTCGGCATCCGCCCCGTCAAGACAGAGCATGAAATCGCCCTCGGCGGTCTTTGTGACGCTGCACCCCTCGGGCGGCTCGGCGGTCAGCTCCGGATCGATCAGGAGTCCGTCCACCTTGTACGTCGTCCACGAAACGGGGTTGATGAGCTTATCCTTGAGCGGCTCATAGGAGAAGTTGTTCTGCGTTTCCCCGGCGTACTCGCTGCCAAGCTCGATGCCGTTGCAGAACACCTTGCTGCCGACGGCGACCTCGACCGAGGCGGACTTCGTCCCCTCCAGCTCAAGCTCCACGTTGGATACCGTCCAGTTTACGTCGCTGCCGGAGAGCGTGATGCGGGCAAGCGCTTCGTCGCCGTCTTTGAGAACATAGGCGGGCGCTTCGTCGGTATAGTCCAGAGAGCGGAACGCCTGCACGCTGCTGCCGCCGAAGCGCTCTTCCATATAGGCGCGCACGCGGTCGCGGCCGTCGATGTTCTCCGGACGCTTCTCATACCAGAGATTCGTCCAGTCGTCGGCGGTATACGAGGCGAGCCACGCTTCAAACGCGCGCTGCGGCGCCTGACGCACGGCCTCGGCGTGCTGCTTTTCCTGCAATACGATGGCGTTCTGCTCGGCTTCGGCGGCGTTTTCGGCGTCCTTGTTCTTCTGGAATCGCGCAAGCGCGATCCAAAGCACGATGAGCGCGGCAAGGAAGATCACCGCAACGACAAGGACATACGTCAGCAGTCCCTTGCGGAAGCTGTTCTTTTTCTTTCTCTTTTCCGGGGCGATATCATCCTCCGGCGCGGACTGCCCGCGGCGCGCGGGCGGCTCCCTGCGGGCGGGACGCGCGGGGGCTTCTTCGTTCGCGGAGCGTTCCCGGCGCACGGGCTTTTCTTCACGAACGGCGCGTTCGCGGCGCGCCGGGGCTTCCTTCCGCGCCGGGGACGCCGCCCTCCGGATGGGGGCGGGCGCTTCAAAGCTCTCCTCCGGAACGGGCGCGGCAGCCTCTTCCGGCAGCTCGTCCGAAAACGGCGCGGTCTCTTCCGGCAGTGTCTCCGGCGCGGGAGTGATCACGCGCTCGGCCGTCTCCGGGATATCAAAAAGCAGCTCCTCCTCGCGGACGGAGGGAGTGCGCTCGGCGCGCGGCAGACGCGCTTCGCTCTTCCGGCTCACGCCGGATACAGGTTTTTCATGCTTTCCCATACGCTGCCCTCAATTCAAAACGAGAATGGCGGTGGACATCTGGCGCATGCCGATGATGTTCGAGCCGCGGGTGATCTGCTCGCCGTTGTAGTACATGAGCGAGGACGAGCCGCCGTCCAGATTGGCGGCGTTGACGGCGCCGCGGTCATACATGATCCTGGCAATATCGTCGTATGTCGCGCCCATGCTGTCGGGCTTGCGGCCCTCGATGACCATCAGGAGAATGGTCCCGTCCGAGCATTGGCCGATGCATGTGCGCGGGTTCATGCCGCCGCCGAGATTGGTCTGCAGCTCGCCGTCCTTCACGAGCACCGGACCGGGGGTGAAACTGACTGCGCTCATCAGCCCGAGATCGAGCGCCTGCTGGCCGGACATATCGCCGACATGGAGGATATTGTTGGCGTCAAAGCCGACAACGTTGAGATACCATGTGCCGGGGTTGCCGTAGGCGATGGCGCCATCGCGCATGACGAGACCGTCGGGAATGCCGCCGTTGCCGCCTCCGCCCGGATCGTAGAAGCCGCCGGCATTCGTACCGCCGATGGCGTTGTACTTTTCGATAAACTCGTAAAGATACAGTCCGTGGTAGTTCGCGCCGTAAGCGTCCAGCGTACCGACGACGACTTTCGAGGGATCGCGGATGATCATGAGCTTTCCTTTGAAAGTCGAGCCCTTGATGTCCACGACTTCGAGCCACTCGCCGCTCTGCGCAGTGCTGTCCGACGGCTCCACTACGACGACCTGACCGGCATTGGGGTTTTCCTCCTCGACTGCGCGGCCGTCCTCGTAGGGCAGCTCGACAAAACCGTCGTCCGGCACGGTCTCATCGTCCGCAGAGGCGCTGACCGGATGCAGAATCGCGTCCACCTGCGCATCGGAGAGATAGATATGCGGCAGGAATTTCAGCGCGCTCGTCTCATTGGCGGACAGCACGAAAAGCCGTTCTGCTTCAGCCGAAGGGCCGTGGATCAGCACGCCCATCACGCCCAGCAGGAAAACGGCAAACAGCAGTATGGTGACCAGCAGGATCAACAGAATGCGTCCTATGACGCGGAAAATCCCGCCGGCTGCGCTGCGTTCACGCATGGTTTTATCCTCGCTCTCAACAGTAATAAAGATACCAGATTAGTATACACCAGAAAGCCGTCTTTTGACAAGTTCCTTAATCCATAATTCATAAACGACTTCTACAAATACAGACGAAAAAACCGCCCCTCCGGTTCTTTCGGAGGGGCGGCCGCAGAAAAAAAGAAGAGATGTGTATGAATTATTTTTCCGGCTGAAGGAGCTTCGTCTTTTTGGAAAGGAAATAGATGACGATCGCCGCGATGAGCCAGTTGAAGGCGGTGTAGATGAAGTTATAAATGAACGAGTAGACCCACACGTTCTTCATTGCCATGCCGAGGAACACATCCGGCATGTACATGCCCCAGACGATCACGCCGCTGAGGACGAAGGAGGCAAGCGCGCCGAGCGCGCCGATGACGGTGCCGAGCACCGGCTTCTTCGGCGTAAGACCGGCGAGACCGGTAAGCGCATAGGCCAGCGCGTAGTCGAGCAGGAGCGACTGCCAGCCGTAAGCGATGCCGCCGCCGATGACGGCCTTGAGAACGCCGAAAACAAGACCCGCGCCCATGCCCCAGACCGGGCCGCGCCGCAGCGCGAACACCATCAGAGGAATGAAGAGCAGGTTCATCGATCCGCCCTGCGCGAACAGATCGAACTTGAGGAAGTTGAGCACAACCGCCATGGCGACCATGATCGCTCCCTCGCAAAGTATGCGGGTGGTCTGTTTGCTTTTCATAAAAAAGCCCTCCAATAAAAAAATCAGCCACCCGATCCCGGACGTGGCTGAAGAACAAATACCGAATAGGCACTCCCTCCGCCGGCATTACCCGGATCAGGTTAAAGGGTACCGGCGCTTCGATTCACGCCGTCTCAGCCGGGAAGACCCAGCACCCCTGTTCTGTAAAAACATCATACCGCGCGGAAAACGAAATTGCAAGCGCAACTTTGACGAATTGCACCGGAGACTTGACCGTGCTTTATGCAAAAGGTATAATTGTTCTGTATAAAAGGGAAAGGATGGGCCTTTCTATGATCCAACTGAAAAACGCCGCGCTGGAATCCTCCGCCGGGAAAAAGAGCGTGCATGCGCTGCGCTGCCTGAATCTCACGCTGCCGGATACCGGCCTCGTGGTGCTCACCGGCGCGTCCGGCAGCGGGAAAACGGCGCTTCTGCGCCTTCTGGCCATGACGGAGATACCGTCCCGCGGCGAGATATTCATCGGCGGCGAGAACACGGCGCGCTGGAGCGAGTCCCGGCGCAGCGCGTGGCGGCGCGAATGCGCCGCCGCGGACGAAGCGCTTCTCTTTGCGGATCTCACGCTTTCGGAAAACGCGGAGCAAGCCGCGGTGCTCGCGGGCTTCTCCCGCCGGGACGCGCGGGAAAACGCCCGGGAAGCGCTCGCGCTGCTCGGCCTTGAGAGCGCAGCGGACATATTTCCGGACCGCCTCTCCGGGGAGGAGCGGCGTCTCGGCGCGCTCGCCTGCGCGCTCGCGCGCAAAAGCCGCGTGCTGCTTCTGGACGAGCCCGCAGACGGTCTCGGCGCGGAGAGCGCGGCGCCGGTACTCTCGCTCCTCGGCGAAGCGTCCGCCGGTCAGCTCGTCATCGCCGCGGCGCGCAATGCCGAACCGTTCGGCGAAAATGCGCGCGTCATAACGCTGGAGGGCGGGCAGATCGCCTCCGACACGGACGCCGACGCCACCGAGACCGGCGCGCCGCTCCCGCCCGTTGCCGGAGCGGGCGGCGGCGCCCGGCTGCGCATGGCGCTTGCCAATTTGAAAAAGAAAAGGAGCCGCGCTCTGCCGCGGCTGCTCGCACCGATGCTCGCCGTACTGCTGTGGCTCCTTTTGTTTGCCGCGTTTTCCGGCGGGGAGCAGAGTGCAAAGAGCGCTGAAGCGGCGGTACTCTCGGCCTATCCGGTGACGCTGGACAGCGCCAGCGTCCCATCCGGCGATCTCGGCGCACTTGGCGACTGGCTCGACGGCCACACGGACGAGAGAACGATCTCCGTGCAGCGCCGCTACGCCATCACGCCGCGCATCTACAGCGGCGACGCCTCCGCCGCCGGAGCCGAAGCGCTCAACAGCGAAGAGAACGACACGCTCTGGACCCTTCTCCCGGAAGGGGAGGATCTGCGGCAGATGCGCTATACGCTTGTTTCCGGCCGCTGGCCGGAGCGATACGACGAGGCGGCGGTGCTGCTTGACGCGCGGGGCAAGGTGGACGAGAGCTGCCTCCGGTCGCTCGGTCTTGACCCGGAAACGAACGCAAACATCAGCTACACAGAGCTTCTCCGCCTTTCCTTCCGCGTGCTGCTGCCGACAGACGAGTATGTTCGCAATGTGGACGGCACCTGGGGATATATGGGCGGAGACGCGGCGTACCTTACGGCAAAGATCGCCTCCTCACAGCGGCTGAACATTGTCGGCATTCTGCGCCCGGCGGGGGAGGCTCCCGGCGAGAGCCTGACCGGCGGCGCCGCCTATCTTCCGGAGCTTATGACGTGGACGGTGGAAACCGTGCTCGGCAGCGATATCGTAAAAGCGCAGACGGCCTTGCCCGATACGGACGTTCTGACCGGACTGCCGTTTGATACCGAGGGGATATATGCGCAGGATGAGGCCGGACAGCGCGCCGCGCTGCGCGGCTTCGCCGTCGGACAGACGCCGGCGCAGCAGGCGGCCATGGTCTCCGAGCTCACCGGAACGGCGGTGGAAACCGAGCGGGCGCAGGACGCTCTTCTCCAGACGATTGCCGCGCTCTCCGGCGAATCGCTGAAAAACGCCTTTGCCCGGTACATCTCTTCCGGCATCTCATCCGGCTCGCTTGAGGGAAATCTGCGCGCATTCGGCGCGGAGGCGGCGCAGACCGTGACGCAGCTGCGGCTCTATGCGGACAGCTTCGCGGCGCGCGAAACGCTCGGCGCGGTGCTGCGCGGGTATGCGGAAACCGTCGTCTATACCGATGCGGCCGCCGGTCTTGTGCAGCCGGGACTCTCGCTTCTGGAAAGCTCGTCGAAGACCGACCGGCTCGGCACGGTTCTCGCGGCGGTCCTCGCCGCGGCGTTTTCCGCGCTCGTCTCGGCGCTGGCCGCGGCGGGGCGCCGGAGCGAGCTTCGGATGCTCCGCGCGCTGGGTCTCTCGGCCCCGCAGAGCGTGATCGGCGCGGAAAGCCTGCTGCTGGGACTTTTCGGCGGTGTGATCGGCGCCGGGATCGCTCTGGCGATCTCTCTTGCGCCCGGCGCGCTCGGCGGCGCGGCGCTCTTGCTCCCGTGGCAGACAGCGGCCATCGCCGCCCTTGCTGCGGCGCTCCTTTCGTGGATATCCGGCCGGCTCGGCGCGTCCGGAGCGATGCGGTAAAACGCAGCAGAAAAAAAGATCCGTATGCTTCGTTTGAAAGCATACGGATCTTTTCGTCGTTTTTATTCTTTGTCCGGTTTCGGGCCGGATCCGGATCCCGGCTCCGGTTCCCCGCGGCGGCGGAACTTTGGCAGAGCGCGGTTCAGGCACGCGCTCAAAAGCAGGATATACTGGCAGTAATAGAGCCAGAGCATCACAACGACGACCGTAACAAGACTGCCGTACGTGCCGTAGCTCCCTGTGACGGAGACCCATGTGGAAAAAGCCCACGAAAAGATCGACCAGCCGACCGCGGCGGTCAGCGCGCCGGGGAGAACCTCGCCGAAACGCGGGCGGAGCCCGGTGCTCCAGCGGAAAATGGCGGCGAAGAAGAGCGTCAGCACGGCAATGACAACAACGAACCGGAAGTGCAGCAGAAACGAGAAGAACGGCTGTGTGCCGGGCAGATATTTTTCCGCCAGCGCCTTGATCTGCCGGCCGAAGCCGCCGAGAACGATCGACAGGATCATCATGAGCAGCATCCCGAGCGTATAGATGATGCCGCGGGCCCGGCGCATCAGAAATCCGGCGCGGCGCGGCTGCTCGTAGATATCCTCCAGACCGCGTATGAGCGAGGCAAACCCCATCGCGGACGACCAGACCGTCGCCACGATGGAGACGCTCAAAACGCCGACGCCGCTGCTGTAAACGTCCGAGACGATGACGCGGATGAGCTGCTTCATCGAGTCCGGCAGCACGGGCGCGGCAACTGCCAGGAGCTGCTCCTCGGTGATGGACGTATAAGGCAGAACGGACACGCACAAAATGACAATGGGCACGATGGAAAGGAAAAACCAGAACGCCGTTGCGGCGGCGATCGTAGCGATCTGCCGCCGGCCCATGTAGTCCGAAATGTGCCGAAAATTTTCAATTAGTTTCCGAATCCTTTTCATACGGCGGATTATATCCTATTTTTGTCCGTGTAGCAAGCGAAAAATGGCGGAGTGTTTACTTTCGGCGAAAAATCGTGTAGTATGAAACCGGGTGATGCAAGTGAAAAGGAAAAAGCTTACGGCGCTGCTTCTTGCTGTGGCGTGCCTTTCCGCGGCTCTCTGCGGATGCGGCGCGGATGATGTCCCCATCAGCGAAGCCATCCGCGGCGGCAGCGTGAGCGAAGCGCTCTCCTCCGCGCTCAGCACGGCGGTCAGCCCGAAACCGGCCGCGCCGTCCGACAATATCCACGCCGACGTGGACTACGCCGACATGACATGGTATGTCTACGATACCGGGGAGTTTTTCGAAAAGGCGGAGCGCCTGAGCGAAACGGCGGATGACGGCGAGGCGGTCGAGCTCTATGAGTGGCTGATGGCGGAGTACGCGAAGGTGTATACGCTCGATAACCTTGCCTATATCGATTTCTATGCCCATCCGAACGACGAAACGATCAGCGGCGCCTGCCGGCAGCTCGACAGCATCGTCAACGAGGCGGGCAACGTGCTTTGCACTTCGTTCTCCGACGCGCTCAGCGGTCCCGCGGGCGGCGCGCTGAGCGCGCATATCGGCTCGGACAAGGCGAACGCTCTGGACGGATACGATGAGCAGACCGACCGCGAGCGGGAGATCACCGAGCGCGTTTCGGAACTGACGCTGCAATACAATACTCTCATCATGGAAGACTTACGCTTCGACGAGGAGACCGAGAAGATCGGCGCTTTGTACCGCGAGCTTGTGGATCTCCACAACGAGGAAGCGCAGCTCGCCGGATACGATACCTATGCCGACTATGCCTATGAGGCGATCTATTGGCGCGACTTTACGCCGGACGACGCCGCGGCGCTCTGCGAGGCGGTCAAGCCGTATGCGCGGGAGTATTTCTCCTCGCTCTATACCCAGGAGGCGACGTATGCCGGTTTCTCCGTGGACACCGACCTTACCGAATCGGAGCTTGTCGGTCTCATCACAAGGTATATGCCGCGCGTCTCTGACGGCGCGGCGGAAGCGGCGGAGTATATGAACGAGCACGGGCTGTACTTTATGGACAGCGCGGACCGCGTCAGCGATCTGGGCTTTACCACAACGCTCGAACAATACAACGCGCCGTTCATCTATCTCGCGCTCTACGGGAACGATTACGACATTCAGAATATGTTCCACGAATTCGGCCATTATTACGACGCTTATGTGAACCCCACGCCCGATCTTCTGCTGAGCGTCGGCTCGCTGGACATTTTCGAGATCCATTCCACCGGCATGGAGGCCCTTTCCACCGGCTGGTACGGCGAGATCTACGGCGATGAAGCCGAACTCGCCCGCATCAAGTTTTTGGACAGCGCTCTCTATTCCGTTTTCAGCGGCTGCCTGTTCGACGAGTTCCAGCGCGCCGTTTACGCCGATCCGACCCTGACGCCGGAGCAGATCTGCCAGACGTTCGTGACCGTCGCGCGCTCCTACGGCCTGCGCTCCTTCGACAGGGAGTTTTCGCATTACTGGATGCAGGTCAACCACAACTTCGATTCGCCTTTCTACTATATCAGCTACGCCGTGAGCATGCTCGCCTCGCTGCAGATCTATGAATTGGCGGAGAACGACTGGGCGCAGGCGGCAAACTTCTATAACGATCTTGTCTCGCTCGGCGCCTTCGATTACACCTACTGCGAGCTGTTGGAGAAGGTCGGCCTTGAATGCTTCACCGACGGCCTGCCCGCGTGCGTTCCGCAGGCCGTGAAGGACATGGAGGCGCTCTGCCTCGCGTGGGACGAGGCGGCGTGACCGCCGACGGTGAAAAAGCCCCCCGGTTTTCGCTCAGCGAAAACCGGGGGGCTTTGACAAGCGGAAGCGCCATCCGAACGGATGGCGCTTTTGTTATGCCTTATCCGAATCGAACGGCGCGGTTGAGAAAACGCTTTCGCTTTTTTTCGTTGACCGATTTTTGGCAGGTATATATACTGAACATGGCAAAAGGAACGATCCTTTTGTGACAAAACAATAAAGGAGCCGAAAAGATGAAGAAAATTCTTGCACTGCTGATGGCAGTATGTCTGACCGTCGCGATGCTGGCAGGCTGCGGCAGCGCCCCGGCCGAGCCCGCGCAGGGCGCGACGGAGCAGCCCGCCGCGGAGCAGCCTGCCGGGGAACCGGGCGCGGAGAAGGAAACCGTCACGCTGAAGGTGTGGGCGGATCAGGGCGAGCTGGAACTGACGGAAAAGCTCTGCAACGATTTCGCCGCGGCGCACCCGGAAAAGGAATACGTTTTTGAATTTGGCGCCGTCGGCGCGGTGGACGGAAAGAGCCGCTATCTCGAAGATCCCGCGGCCGCGGCGGACGTATTCCTGTTTGCCGACGACCAGCTCATCGATCTCGTGAAGGCGGACGCGCTCTACGAGGTGACCCGCAACTCCGATGCGATCGTCGCGGCGAACACCGCCGGCTCGATCAACGCCGCGTCCTACGACGGCGTGCTCTACGGCTACCCCATGACCTCCGATAACGGCTACTTCCTGTACTACGACAAGTCGGTGTTCACCGAGGACGACCTCGCCACGCTCGACGGCATCCTCGCCGCCGCCAACGCCGCCGGCAAGCAGGTACATATGGACGTTTCCAACGGCTGGTATCTTGCTTCTTTCTTCCTCGGCAACGGCTGCACGCTGACCATCGAGGACGGCAAACAGATCATGGACTTCAACAGCGAAAAAGGTCTTGAGGCGGCGGAAGCCATCCGCGAATTCTGCAATGACCCGGCGTTCGTGACCGGCGACGACTCCGTCCTCACCGGCGGCATCGGCGACTCCATCGCCTGCGGCGTTTCCGGCACGTGGGTCTCCACCGCGATCCAGGAAAAACTCGGCGAAAACTACGGCTGCTGCAAGCTTCCGACCTTTACCTGCGCCGGCAGGCAGGTGCAGATGGGCTCCTTCCTCGGCTGCAAAATCTACGGCGTCAACTCCCAGACGGCTTACCCGGTGGACGCCATGGAGCTTGCGGAGTTCCTGACCTCGGAGCAGTCGCAGCTCGAACGCTACGAAAAGCTCAACTACGGCCCGTCCAATGTGAACGCTCTTGCGAGCGACGCGGTCTCTTCGAACCTCGCGCTTCGTGCGCTCGGCGAGCAGAGCAACTATGCCGTGACGCAGCTGGTGCTCGGCGGATTCTGGGTTCCGGCGGAGGCGTTCGGCGCCGAGCTGGAAGCCCATACCACCGCCGATCTTCAGACGCTGCTCGATCAGCTGGTGGAGCAGGCGACGGCGGGCTGATGATCCCGTTACCTTTACGGACCAAAGGGGCTGGCAACAGCCCCTTTTTCCGGGTTCCGTCCGGAGCAAACCGAGGAATAGCGGAGGTGCGACATGCACGGAGAAATGAAACGTCACATACTTGCGGATGCCGCGGCGAGAGGCAGTCTCTGGACACGCCTGTCGTTTCTCGTCATGGGCGCGGGCTGCATCCGGTATAAGCAGTTTGTCCGCGGCGCGGCATATCTGCTCAGCGAGGTCGGATTCATATTCTTCTTCCGGGATTTTGCGCTGCAATATCTCTCCAGGTTCGCCACGCTCGGCACGGAGACGCAGCGCAAGGTCTGGAACGAGGAGCTGCAGATCTTCCAGCGCTTCCCCGGCGACAACTCCATGCTGATCCTGCTTTTCAGCGTGCTGTCGATCGCCGTGTGCGCCGTGTTTCTCTATCTCTGGTACGCCAACGTCCGGGACGCCTGGCGCGCGCAGGAAAACGCCGAACACGGCTGCGCGATCGCGTCCTTCCGGGACGATCTCCGCGCCATGCGGCACGAGAGATTTCATGTGACGCTGCTCGCTTTGCCCATGCTCACCATGGTTCTCTTCACGGTGCTGCCGATCGTCTTTATGATCCTCATCGCCTTTACGAATTTCGACGCCGACCACCAGCCGCCCGGGAATCTGTTCACCTGGGTCGGCATGTCGAACGTGACGGACATCTTTCTCGGCAATGCGATCAAGACGCGCACGTTTTTCGGCCTGCTCGGCTGGACGATCGTGTGGGCGATCCTCGCCACGTTTACCAACTACTTTTTCGGGATGCTTCTGGCGGTCGCCATCAACAGCAGGCTCGTAAAGCTCAAAAAGGTCTGGCGTACCTGCTTTGTCATCGCCATCGCCATACCGCAGTTTGTAAGTCTCCTGCTCATCTCCCGCGCGCTGGAGCCGGCGGGCGCGATAAATGTGCTTCTCATGAAGCTCGGCGTCATCCGATCGCCTCTGCCGTTTCTTCTGGACCCGACGCTCGCGCGGATCGTTGCGGTCGTGGTCAATATGTGGATCGGCATTCCGTATTCCATGATCACGTTCTCGGGCGTACTGATGAACATTCCGGCGGAGCTTTACGAGAGCGCCGAGATCGACGGAGCGGGTCCCATGCGGAAATTTGTTTCCATTACGCTGCCCTACATGTTCTTTGTCACCGCCCCAGCGACGATCACAACGTTTGTCACGAACTTCAATAACTTTAATGTCATCTATCTTCTCACCGCCGGCGGGCCGTTCTCGCTCGACTACTATCAGGCGGGCAAGACCGACCTTCTCGTCACATGGCTCTATAAGCTGACCGTGAACCGCAACGACTATTCGCTTGCCTCGACCATCGGCATTTTCATCTTCCTGCTGGTGGGGACCTGCTCGCTGATCGTATACAACCGGACCGGAGCCGTAACGAAGGAGGATCAGTTCCAATGAAAAACGCACGCATCCGCCGCCGTGTTTCGGCCGTCGCGCTCAACGCGCTCATTGCCGTCCTTGCCGTTTTGTGGCTCGTGCCGGTGTTCTGGCTGGTCATTTCGTCCTTCCGCGCCGAGCAGGGCGCGTATACGCCCTATCTCTGGCCGAAGGCGTTTACGTTTGACAATTATATTCGCCTGTTTACCGACCGGCGGCTGTTCGACTTCCCGCGCTGGCTCGGCAACACGCTCTTTGTCGCCGCTTGCAGCTGCGTTCTCACGACCATGCTTACGCTGATGGTGGCGTATGTCTATTCCCGCCTGCGCTTCCCAAAGCGCCGGTTTCTCATGAACGCTTCGCTCGTGCTGGGCATGTTCCCGGGCTTTATGAGTATCATCGCCATTTACCACTTTATGAAGGCCATCGGTCTGGATCAGACGCTGTTGGCGCTGATTCTCGTCTATTCCGGCGGCGCGGCGCTCAATTACTATATCGCCAAGGGCTATTTTGACACCATTCCCAAATCGCTGGACGAGGCCGCGATCCTCGACGGCGCGTCCAACAGCACGGTGTTCTGGAAGATCATCCTGCCGAACGCCAAGCCCGTCATCGCCACGACCGCCATCAACGCCTTCATCAACCCCATCGTCGACTACATTTTCGTCTCGGTCATTATGAAGGACAATTATAATAACTTCACCGTCGCCAAGGGCCTTTACACCATGGTGGACAAGACGAATATTTATGAATACTACACCGTTTTCTGCGCCGGCGCGGTCATCGTGGCGATCCCGGTCGTGCTGCTGTTCCTCCGCGTGCAGAAATACTACGTTGCCGGCATTGTCGGCGGCTCCGTGAAAGGATAGTGTATGGATCCTGCAACGATATTCCACCGGCCGATGAGTGAATACGCCTTCGCGCTGGACGATACGCATTATGTGTTCCGCCTGCGCACCGGAAAGGGCGGGGCGGAGCGCGTCCGGTTTTACTATGCCGACCGCGCCGCGATGACCCCCGAGCTGCAGTTTTCCGTCTTGCCGATGGAAAAGATCCGGGAGGACAAATACTTTGATTGGTACGAGATCCGGCTCGAAACGTCCCTCGAGCGCATCGCATACTACTTTGAACTCCAAAACGACACGGAGACGCTCTTCTATTACGGCGACTGCTACGAAATGGCGGGCACACCCACGCGGGCGGACTATTTCCAGCTCCCGTTCAACCACCGCGCCGACCGGTTCGCCGCCCCGGCGTGGACGCGCGGCGCCGTGGTGTACAACATCTTCCCCGACAGCTTCGCCGCGGGAAAGCGCCGCGCGCCCGGCGGCGAGGCGCCCTGCCGGGGCGGCACGCTGCGCGGCGTGGCCGAAAATCTCGACTACATCGCGTCTCTGGGGTTCAACTGCATTTACCTGAACCCGGTCTTTGAGGCGAAGTCCTACCACCGGTACGACACGCTGAACTATTACTCCATCGACCCGCACATGGGCACCGGGGACGATCTGCGCGATCTCGTGCAGCGCTCGCATGCGCTAGGCATTCGCGTCATACTCGACGGCGTGTTCAACCACATGAGCTGCGGCCACCCCTTCTTCCGCGACGTACTGGAAAAGGGGCGAGCTTCAAGGTATTATCCCTGCTTTTACGCTCTGCCGGAAGCGGTGCGCCTGCCGGCGCCGGGGGAAATGCCCGCGTACACCTGCTTTTCGTATGTCGCCGAAATGCCGAAAACGAATACCGCCGATCCTTTCCTGCGGCAGTACTTCTGCGACGTCGGCGCGTACTGGGTCCGCGAATTTGATGTGGACGGCTGGCGGCTGGATGTGGCGAACGAGATGGACGACGGCTTCCTGCGCGCATTTCGCGCGGCGGTCAGGGCGGCGAAGAGCGACGCGCTCATCGTCGGCGAGGTATGGGAAAACGCCGCGCATTACCTCGGAGGCGACATGCTCGACTCTGCGATGAACTACGATTTCCGCCGGTACTGCCGCCGGTTCTTTGCCGAGCGGACGGTGGACGCGGGGACCTTCGACACGAACGTATCCACGCTGCTGCTGCGCTATAACGAAAACGCTCTGTTCGCGCAGCTCAATTTGCTCGACAGTCACGACGTGAGCCGCTTCCTGACGCTCTGCGGCGGTAAGAGCGAGCGGCTGGAGCTGGCCGTGCTTTTTCAAATGACGTTCCCCGGGATGCCGTGCGTGTTTTACGGCGACGAAAAGGGACTCCGCGGCGAGAGCGAGCCGGAGTACCGCCGCCCGATGGCATGGGAGGCGCAGTCTTCGCTCGAGGAGGTATACCGCCGCATGATCGCGCTGCGCCGGGCGCACCCTGCGCTGCAGCACGGCAGCTTTGCTACAAAGCTCGCCCGCGGCGAGGTATACCGCTACAGCCGGACCTGGAACGGCACGAAGATCACGGTTACGATGAATCTTGGAGAACAGCCGGTCGCGTCGGAAAAACGCGGGACGCTGCTCTTGAAAAAGGGCGAAAACCGTGACATAATCGGTGCGTGGGAATACGAGGTATGGGAGGAACAAAGCGACGGCGGTAACGATCTATGATGTGGCGAAGGAGGCGGGCGTTTCCATTGCCACGGTCTCCAAGGCGCTGAACGACAGCAGCACCATTTCGGAGCGGACAAAGGAGCATATCCGGGAGATCGCCGGGCGTCTCGGCTACCGTCCGAACGCGCGGGCGCAGAGCTTTGCGCGTCAGGCGAGCGGGACGGTGCTGTTCATTGCGGACTTTTACCGGAACATAGCGTTTGAAAACCCGCACATGTTCGAGATCATCTCCGGTTCCGCCGCGTACCTGAAGAAAAAAGGGTATTCGCTTCTCTTTAAGCCGCTTACACGGCACGAGGCGCCCGTCGTCATCCGCGATATCATTCAGGAGCAGCAGGCGGACGCGCTGCTTCTCCACGCGCACATCCTCACGGCGGAGCTCGCGGCGATCCTCTCGCGCGTCGACTTTCCGTATCTTGTGATCGGCAGGCCGAACCAGCGCAGCAGCATCTGCTGGATGGACGTGAACCATGAGCAGGCCGGACAGATCGCCGCAAACTACCTGCTCGACAGGGGCTACCGGCAGATGGCGTTCATTATGGGACGGGAGGACGACGCCATCGCGCGAAGCCGTCTGACCGGCATACGGCAGGCGATGGACGAGGAGGAGCTGGCCGTGGAGGTCGTTTGCAGCCGCTCGCCGTACGAGCTGGACGATGCGGCGCTCGGCGAACTGCTCTCACGCAGCGCGCGCCCGGAGGTGCTGCTCTGCGCCAACAACCATCTGGCGCTCCACTGCCTGCAGCATATCCGCCGTATGGGGCTGAAGATCCCGGAGGATGTGGCGCTTTTGACCTTTGATAATTACCCCTTTTCCATGCTCACCGACCCGACGATCACGGCCGTCGAGGTCGATATGCACGACATGGGCGTCAACGCCGCGCGGTTTGTCCTCCAGCGCATCCGCAAGCCGAATCTCCGGACGCAGTCGTATGTCACATCCCCGTGCATTCTCGAGCGCGAATCAACATGAAAAGGCTCTCTTGTGTATGGGAAGCCGTCGGCCGGCGGCTGACGGAGGGATTATCAAGCGCAAAAAAACGGCTCTCCGTTATGGACGGAGAGCCGTTTTTGTGGTTTAATCAGATGTATCCGCGCACGAGCGACACGCTCAGCGTGAAAAATTCACGCATTGCATAGTGGATGAAGCCGAACACGGTCGAGCGCGCCGGAACGCCGTAAAAAGTGAATCCGCCGTTTTTCCGTGCCAGACACAGCGCACGGAAAATGTGAAAGTCGTTCGTGACAATGCCGACGCGCTCCGCGTCTTCCTCCAGCGCGCGAAGCATGGGGAGACTGTAGCGCATGTTCTCCTCCGTGCTCGTGGAGCGGTCCTCCAAAAAAATGCGGTCCGGGTCGATGCCGCCCGCGACAAGATGATCGCGGATGCATTCCGCCTCGCTCATCGGCTCATCCTTGCCCTGCCCGCCGGAGGCGATGCATATCGTATCCGGATTTTCCTCCAGATAGACGCGCGCGGCGTTGATGCGCTGCCGCAGCGACCCGCTCGGACCGTTTTCATCGACTCTCGCGCCGAGGACGAGGATGGCGTCCAGTCCCTCCGGGGGCTTCCGGAACGCGCCGGAAAACACCAGACACTCCACGGCGAGAAACACGGTGACGGCCGCGATCACGACCGTATTCACCGCCCGAAGCCACGGCCGGGGGAGCGGCGCGCTCTTTCCTCTCTTCCACGCCCTCTTCCAGAGGAAGAAGCGGCCGAAGCACACGGCCGACAGCATCAGCCAGAGAAAGAGCAGCGACTGTCCGAACCGCACGGCGATGCCCTGGCCGAGATAGTATAAAAGCGTCAATATCCCGGCGTACAGGAAGAGCCGGTTGATGCGTTGTTCTTTTTTTGTCATAGCGTACCTCCGGAAAAGGTTTCCTGCCGGAAAGACGCGGAAAACCCGCTGAAAGTTCATTATATTATATATGCATCGGAGAGAAAAACCAATGGGAAAAGGAAAGTTTGAAGGATATCTGCTTGTCACGGATTTTGACGACACGTTCTGCCCGAAGCACGGCGCCCCCGTGCCGGAGGAAAACCGGCGTGCGGCGCGCCGGTTCATGGACGAGGGCGGCCTGTTCACGATCGCCACGGGGCGGGACGTGCGCTCGTATTACTCCATCCGGGACAAATTCACCGTCAACGCGCCGCTCGTGCTGAGCAACGGCGCGGTGATCTTTGACGGCGACTCCGGCGAGAGCTGGTACGAGAGCTTTCTGCCCTTTTCCTGCCGGAGCGACCTTACCGCCGCGCGGGATGCTTTTCCCGGAACGGGAATGGAGGTCCACCGCGGCGCGGACGTGCGCGTCTGCGGCCGCAACGCGGCGCTGGAGGAGCACCTTTTGCGGATGGGCGTGCCGGTGTCGGAGGCCGACCCCGGACACATCCTCTATCCGTGGACGAAGGCGGTCCTTGTGGCGCCCGGGGAGCTCCGCGCCGAGAGCGAAACGGCACACGCGCTCTGCGCGTGGATCGGAGAGCGATACCCCGGACGGTACGAAGCCGTGCCCTCCGGCGCTCTTGTGGACGTGGTCGCCGCCGGGAGCGACAAGGGCAGCGGCGTGCGCCGGCTTGCGGATTTTCTGGATATTCTCCCGGAACACGTCGTCTGCATCGGCGACGGCTGGAACGATATCCCGATGCTGCGCGCGGCGGGCCGCGCCTTCGCACCGGAAACGGCGCTGCCGGAGGTTTTGGCGCTTCCAAACGTGACGAAGCTCGGCGCGCCCGACCGATGCATCCGGGACGTGATAAACAGACTCGAAGCGGAACAATAATAAATTTTTATACAAATTTTCACGGAATTCTTTGTTGACATTTCCGAGAGAAGTATTTATACTGAAACCAAATTCCGCAGATCGGAGCGAAATTGATACATGAACGCATCCATTCGTATGTTTCGATACTTTTTTACCCGTACTATTTCATAGTATGGTAATTTGTGATGCGGAAAATGACCTTGGAAGCGAAGGCTTTTTAGGCGGCACAGATTACTCTGTGCCGCTTTTTTGTTTTTTTGGAGGAAAAACCGATGATCGTCATTTTGAAGAACGGTGCTGCCGAAGAGAAGAAAAACCAGCTTATTGACTGGCTGAAGGAGCAGGGACTGCGGATCCACACCTCCCTCGGCGAGTATCAGACCGTCCTCGGTCTCGTGGGCGACACGAGCCGGGTCGATATGGACCTTATCGCGAGCCTTGGCATCGTTGATTCCGTTAAGCGCGTTACGGAGCCGTTCAAGTGCTGCAACCGCAAGTTTCACCCGGATGATACGGTCGTGCAGGTCGGGGATGTGCGTATCGGCGGCGGAAACTTCGTGATGATCGCGGGCCCGTGCAGCGTTGAGAGCGAGGAGCAGATCGTCGGAATAGCGAAGGCGGTCAAGGCCTCCGGCGCGCAGATCCTCCGCGGCGGCGCCTTCAAGCCGCGCACCTCGCCCTACGATTTTCAGGGCCTCGCCGCCACGGGTCTCGAGCTTTTGAAGATCGCCCGGCAGGAAACGGGGCTTCCTATCGTTACCGAGATCATGGGCACCTCCGCGCTCGACCTTTTCGCGGATGTGGACGTCATTCAGGTCGGCGCGCGCAATATGCAGAACTTCGACCTGCTCAAGGAGCTCGGAAAGCTCCGCAAGCCCATTTTGCTCAAGCGCGGTCTCGCCGCTACGCTCAAGGAGCTGCTGATGAGCGCCGAGTACATCATGGCGGGCGGCAACGAGCAGATCATCCTCTGCGAGCGCGGCATCCGCACGTTTGATGATTATACGAGAAACACGCTCGATCTTGCCGCCGTGCCGATGCTCCACGAGCTGACGCATCTGCCGGTCATCGTCGATCCGAGCCATTCCACCGGCCTTGCCCGCATGGTGCGCCCGATGGCGCTCGCCGCGGCGGCCTGCGCCACGGACGGGCTTATCATCGAGGTCCACAACGACCCGATGCACGCGCTGTGCGACGGCGCACAGTCCATAAAGCCCGACGAATACGATGCGCTCTGCAGAGACGTGCGCGCCATCCGTGAGGTGGCGATGCGATGACGGCCGGGATCGTCGGCCTCGGGCTGATTGGCGGCTCGCTCGCCAAAGCGTACCGCGCGCACGGCGCGCGCGTCCTCGCCTTTGATACGGACGGCGCGGTGCTCTCCTTCGCGCAGCTTGACGGCACGGTGGACGCCGTGCTCACGAAGGAAAACCTTTCCGAATGCGATATCGTTCTCATCGCGGTGCGCCCCGGCGCGGCGGCCGCGTTCCTGCGCAAAGCGGCGCCGTATTTCGGCGCGCGGGCGATCGTTATCGACTGCTGCGGCGTAAAACGGAAGGTGTGTGAGACAGCGTTTGCTCTCGCGCGCGAGTACGGCTTCGCGTTTCTCGGCGGTCACCCGATGGCGGGCAGCCACAAGGCGGGATATAAAAACGCCCGCGCCAATCTCTTCCACGCGGCGCCCATGGTGCTTGTGCCGCCGGAGGGGGACGATATTGCGCTCCTCGCGCGAGCCAAGGAGCTTTTGGCCCCGGCGGAGTTCGGAAGGTTTTCCGTCACGAGCGCCGCGGAACACGACCGCATGATCGCCTTTACCTCGCAGCTCGCGCACATCGTTTCGAATGCCTACATCAAAAGCCCCACCGCGCGCAGCCACAGGGGCTTCTCCGCGGGGAGCTATAAGGACATGACGCGCGTCGCGTGGCTCGACCCTTCCATGTGGGCGGAGCTTTTTCTCGATAACCGCGACAATGTGCTCTTTGAACTGGACGCTCTTGCAGAGTCGCTCGCGCAGTACCGCGCGGCGGTGGAGAACAACGATCTCGCTGCGCTCACGGCGCTTTTGGATGAGGGCCGGCGGCGCAAGAAGGAGGTGGACGGAGGATGAAAACGATCCATGTAACGGCGTCGCGCGAATACGACGTCCTCATCGGCGCGGGGCTTCTCGACGAATGCGGGCAGCGCATTGCCGCGGCCGTTCCGGGCGCGGAAAAGGCGGTCGTCTATACCGATACGACCGTGTTCCCGCTCTATGCAAAGCGCGTGACCGAGTCGCTCAAGGCTGCGGGCTTTACGGTATTGCAGGACTACTTTCTTGCCGGAGAACACTCCAAAACGTTCCGCAACTGGGAGCGTATCCTCCGTTTCTTTACCGAAAACCGCGTGAGCCGGAGCGACGTTGTCGTTGCGCTCGGCGGCGGCGTTGTCGGCGACATGGTCGGGTTTGCCGCGGCGTGCTACCAGCGCGGCGTCCGGCTCGTGCAGATCCCGACGACGCTTCTCGCCGCGGTGGATTCTTCCGTCGGCGGGAAAACGGCGGTCGATCTTCCGGCGGGGAAAAACCTTATCGGGGCGTTCTGGCAGCCGTCGCTCGTTATATGCGATACGGACACGCTCCAAACGCTTCCGGATGCCGTCCGGCGCGACGGCTGCGCCGAGATCATCAAATACGGCGTACTGGACGGCGCGGCGCTTTTCTCCGGGCTGGAAAACAGCCTGCCGGACGAAATATCGGAGGATATCCTCGCGCGCTGCGTGGAGATAAAGCGTGATATCGTCGCTGCGGATGAATTTGATACCGGCGCGCGGCACCTTTTGAATCTCGGCCATACCGCCGCGCACGCGGCGGAGCTTTTGAGCGATTATTCGCTCTCCCACGGCAGCGCCGTGGCGATGGGGCTGTGCTCCATGGCGCGCGCGTGCGCTGTGCGCGGCCTCTGCGCCGAAGAGGACGCCGCGCGCATCGAAGCGCTTATAAAAAAATGCGGTCTCCCGACGGAGCTTCCGTACCCGGCGGAAGCGCTTGCGAAAGCCGCGCTTTCGGATAAGAAACGCGCGGGCTCAACGCTTCCCGTCATCACCGTTGAGGGACTGGGGCGCTGCGCCGTGCAGAAGATCGGCGCTTCCGACTACGCCGGATGGCTCCGGCAGGGGGGCGCGCGATGAATTTTGTCATCTCTCCGGGAGCGCGCACCGGCGCGGTGCGTATCCCGGCTTCCAAATCGCAGGCGCATCGCCTGCTCCTCTGCGCCGCGCTCGGCAAGGAGGCGGTAACGGTGTACTGCGACGGGCTGAACGCCGACATTCTCGCCACGGTCGCGTGCCTTCGCGCTCTCGGCGCGAACATCGCGGAGCAGAACGGCGCGCTGCGTGTTGAGCCGGCCGGAGGCGTGCCGGACGGTCTTTGCATCCTGCCCTGCGGCGAGAGCGGGTCGACGCTCCGGTTTTTGCTCCCGGTCACCGGGGCGCTCGGCGCGGACGCAGTGTTCCTGCGCGAAGGGCGGCTGCCCGAGCGTCCGCTCGAACCGCTTCTGCGCGAGCTTGTCCGCGGCGGCATGGCGTTCCGGACCGAGGGCGGAAAGCTCTTTTGCTCCGGAAAGCTCACGCCGGGGACATATACGCTTCCCGGGAACATTTCCTCGCAGTATATCTCCGCGCTGCTCTTTGCGCTGCCGATGCTTCCCGGAGACAGCACGCTCACGATCACCGGCGTGCGGGAGAGCGAGGGCTATATCGCCATGACGGAAAACGCCCTTGCGCAAAGCGGCGTCCGGCTATACAAAACGGATTTCGGGTATGATATCCCCGGGAGACAGACGTATGCGCTCTCCGGCACGGCTGCGGTGGAGGGGGACTATTCCTCGGCGGCATTCTTTCTCTGCATGGGCGCGCTCTCACGCTCCGGCATCACCGTTACCGGCCTGCGCGCCGATTCCGCGCAGGGCGACCGCGCGGTGCTCGATATCCTCCGCACGATGGGAGCATCCGTGGAGGAAACGGTCTCGGGCATTTCCGTGCGGCGCGGCGCGCTTCGCGGCACGGTCATCGACGCCGCGCCTGTCCCCGATCTTATCCCCGCGCTCTGCGCGCTCGCCGCGGCGGCGGAAGGAGAAACGCGCGTGATACATGCCGCGCGGCTCCGGCTCAAGGAGTCCGACCGGCTCACAACGACCGCGGCGATGCTTTCCTCTCTCGGCGCGCATGTTGAAGAGCTGCCGGACGGACTCGTTGTCCGCGGCGGCGGCCTTCGCGGCGGCACGGTGAGCGCGCAGCGCGACCACCGCATTGCCATGGCGGCGGCGGTGGCGGCGTGCGCCTGCACCGGGACGGTCACCGTCGAGGGCTGGGAATGCACAAACAAATCCTATCCGCGCTTTCGCGAGGACTTCAACGCTTTGAAAAGGGAGGAGACGCCGTGAGCAGTCTGGGAAAAGAATTTCGTATTACCGTCTTCGGCGCTTCGCACGGCGAGGCCGTCGGCGTTGTCATGGAAGGACTGCCGGTGGGCTTCGCCATCGACATGGACGCGCTCTCCGCCTTTCTTGCGCGGCGCGCGCCGGGACGCGGGGCGTTTGCCACCGCGCGGCGCGAGACCGATGCGCCGCACTTTCTCAGCGGCGTGAAAAACGGCGTCACATGCGGCGGCGCGGTCACGGCGGTCATCCGCAACAGCGACGCCCACCCGGGCGACTATGAAGCCCTGCGCAATACGCCGCGCCCCGGTCATGCGGACTTCACCGCCCGCATCAAGGACGGCGACGCCGTCGATCTCTCCGGCGGCGGGCGGTTTTCCGGGCGGCTCACCGCGCCGCTCTGCATTGCGGGCGGCATCGCCATGCAGCTGCTGGAAGAGAAAAACATCCGCGTCGTTTCGCACATCGCCTCCATTGCCGGCATCGCGGACGAGGGCCTTTTCCCGGCGTCCGCGCCGGGGAAGCCATTCCCGACGCTCAGCGCCGCGCGCGGCGAGGATATGCTCGCCGCCATTGCGAAGGCCCGCGCCGACGGCGACAGCGTCGGCGGCGTGGTGGAGTGCGCGGTGCTCGGCCTGCCCGCGGGACTCGGCGACGCGCTCTTTGACGGCGTGGAGAGCAGACTCTCCGCCGCGCTTTTCGGTATCCCCGCCGTGAAGGGCGTGGAGTTCGGCACGGGCTTCGCCGCCGCCGCGCTGCGCGGCAGCGAGAATAACGACGCCTTTGTGCTGCGCGGCGGGAAGGCCGTCACCGAGACAAACCGCTGCGGCGGCATTCTCGGCGGCATCACGACGGGAGCTCCGCTTGTGTTCCGTGTGGCATTCAAGCCGACGCCGTCCATCGCGCGGCGGCAGCGCACCGTGGATCTTGCGGCCATGCGCGAAACGACGGTGGAGATTGCCGGACGGCACGACCCCTGCATCGTGCCGCGCGCCGTTCCCTGCGTGGAAGCTGCGGCGGCGGTCGTACTATATGACATACTTTGTTCGGAAAGAGGGAAATAACCATGAACATGGACGAACTGCGCGGCAGAATCGACGCGGTGGACGACGAACTTCTGCGATGCTTTGCCGAGCGTATGGACATCGCCGGGGACATCGCCCGGTATAAGGCCGAGCACGGCCTTCCGGTGCTTGACGAGCGGCGGGAGCGGGAAAAGCTCTTCGCCGTGAGCGAAAAGGCGCCGGAGGAGCTGCAAAGCTACGCCGTATCGCTCTACGCGCTGCTTTTTGAGCTGAGCCGCAGCCGCCAGAACCGCCTGCTGCACAGGCAGAGCCCGCTTGCGGAAAGCATTCAAAACGCCATCGGCCAAACGCCGACGCTCTTTCCGGAGAAAGCCGCCGTCGCCTGTCAGGGCGTGGAGGGCTCCAACTCCCAGCTTGCGTGCGAGCGGCTGTTCCGCCTGCCGAATGAGCTTTACTTTTCCAGTTTTGACGCGGTATTCAACGCCATCGAAAAAGGTCTCTGCCGCTACGGTGTGCTGCCCATCGAAAACAGCACCGCCGGTTCGGTGAACGCCGTGTACGATCTTATGATGCGCCACCAATTCCACATCGTCCGCTCGGTGCGCGTGAAGATCGACCACAATCTGCTCGCCCGGCCCGGCGCGAAGCTGTCCGGTATCCGCGAGATCTATTCGCATGAGCAGGCGCTCAGTCAGTGCGTGAAATTTCTCTCGTCGCTTCCGGGCGTGAAGGTCATCCCGTGCGAGAACACGGCGATCGCGGCAAAGCTCGTCGCAGAGTCCGGGCGTGACGACGTCGCGGCTCTCTCCACGCGCGCGTGCGAGCGGCTGTACGGGCTTGACTGCCTTGCCCCCTCCGTGCAGGATACGGCGAATAACTATACGCGCTTTATCTGCATTGCGCGCGATCTGGAAATCTACCCCGGCGCGAACCGGACAAGCCTTATGATGACGCTGCGCCATGAGCCCGGCTCGCTTTACAAGGTACTCTCCCGCTTTTATGCGCTCGGCATCAACCTGAACAAGCTCGAAAGCCGCCCGCTTCCGGAGCGCAACTTTGAGTTCATGTTCTATTTTGATCTGGAAAACCCGGTGTACGATCCCGCGTTCCTCCAGCTTATGAGCGAGCTCGGCGACATCAGCGAGGAATACACCTATCTTGGAAGCTATAGTGAGGTAATTTGATATGATGCATTGCGGACTTCTCGGACAAAAGCTCAGCCACAGCTATTCCCCGGCCATCCATTCCCTGCTCGGCGACTATGAGTATAAGCTCTATGAGACCGAGCCGGAAAACGTGGAAGCCTTCCTTCAAAAGGGTGATTTTGACGCTCTGAATGTTACAATCCCCTACAAAAAGCGCGCCGCGGCGCTCTGCGACGAGCTATCCGAAACGGCGCGCGCCATCGGCAGCGTCAACACGATCGTCCGCCGCGCCGACGGCAGGCTCTGCGGCGACAACACGGACGTTTACGGATTTGAAGAGCTGCTGCGCCGTGCGGTGTTTTCGCCGCGCGCAAAGAAGGTGCTCGTGCTCGGCAGCGGCGGCGCGTCCGCCGCGGTGGTGTACGCGCTGAAAAAGCAGCAGGCGCGCGAGATCGTCGTCGTCTCCCGCGAAGGAAAGGACAATTACTCCAACCTCTCCCGCCACACGGACGCCGAGCTCATTGTGAATACTACGCCGGTCGGCATGTATCCGCACAACGGCGAGGCGGTCATCGATCTGCTGCGCTTCCCGCACTGCCGCGCCGTCGTCGATCTTATCTATAACCCCGTGCGCACGGAGCTCCTGCTTCAGGCGGAAAAGCTCGGCATTCCCTTCGCAAACGGCATGGTGATGCTTGCGGCGCAGGCCATCCGCTCGAGCGAGATCTTTACCGGCAAAAAGGCCCCGGACGGTGCGCTCGAGCACGTCATCGACCTTGTGAAGAGCAAGACGATGAATATCGTCCTTGTCGGCATGCCCGGCTGCGGCAAGTCCGCCGTGGCGGAGGCGCTCGGCAAGGCGCTCGGCCGCCAGGTGCTCGATACGGACGCGTATATCGAGGAGCACACCGGCTATACGCCCGAGCAGATCATCACGATGCAGGGCGAATCCGCGTTCCGCACGCACGAGAGCGAAGCTGTGCGTGAGCTCGGGAGCGCTTTCGGTGCGATCGTTGCCACCGGCGGCGGCGCGGTGCTGCACGAGGAGAACTACGCGCCCCTCCACCAGAACGGCGTCATTTTCTGGCTGCGCCGCGATCTTGACAAGCTCGAGCGCGACGGCCGCCCGCTCTCCCGCGCGGGAAATCTCAACGCCATGTACGAAATGCGCGAGAAGTGCTATCTCCGCTTCGCGGACTATATCATCGACAACAACCGCGCGCTGGAGGACACTGTGGAGGATATCCGCAAGGTGATCCTATGAAGCTCCTTGTCATCAACGGGCCCAATCTGAACCTTCTCGGCGTGCGCGAGCCGGAGCTTTACGGCAAACGGGATTTTGCCGCGCTCGAAACGTATATCCGCGAATCCTGCCGGGAGCTTGGCGCAGAGTGCGAGCTTTTCCAGTCCAACCACGAGGGCGCGATCGTAGACGCCATCCAGTCCGCTCTCGGACGGATGGACGGCATCGTTATTAACCCTGCGGCGTATACGCATACGAGCGTTGCCATTCTCGACGCGCTCAAGGCCGTTGCGCTCCCGGCCGTGGAGGTGCATCTCACGGATATCCGGGAGCGAGAGAGCTTCCGGCACGTATCCTATGCAGGCATGGCGTGCGAAAAGACGTTTGCCGGGCTGGGCTTTGAGGGCTACCGGAGGGCGGTCGAATATCTTGTGAACCGGGGGAAAACCATATGATCCCATCCGAAGTATACGCGCTCGGCGCGTCCGGCAATCCCATCCGGGAGATCGCCGATTACGCCATGCGCCGCGCCGAAGAGGTCGGCGCGGAAAATGTCTACGATTTCAGCATCGGCTCGCCGAGCATTGCGCCGCCCGCAGCGGCGCAGGAAGCGGCGGAACGTCTTATGAAGGAAATGCCCCCCACGCAGCTGCACGCCTACAGCCCCGATCAGGGGCTGCCGGAGGTCCGCAAGGCTGTGGCGGATTATCTCAACAGCGCGTTCTCCATGACCTATGCGCCGGAGGATATTTACATGACGAGCGGCGCCTCGGCGGGCCTTGCCATCGGGTGCCGCGCGCTGCTCTCGCCGGGGGATGAGTGTATAACGCTCACGCCGTACTTTTCGGAATACCGCACCTATACCGAGGCCGCCGGCGGCGTCATGCGCGAGGTATCCACCGAGCCGGAAACGTTCCAGCTCGACTATGAGGCCTTCGCCGCCGCGGTGAACGAGAAAACGTGGCTGGTGATTCTGAACTCTCCGAACAATCCCTCCGGCGTTGTGCTGGGGGAGGAGAGCATAAAGAAAATCGCCGCGCTGCTCACCGCTCGCTCGGCGGAGTACGGCCATCCGATCTACATTCTCGCCGACGAGCCGTACCGCGATCTTGTCTACGACGGCGACGCCGTACCGTATATCCCCGGCTTTTACGCGGATACGGTCTACTGTTACTCGTTCAGCAAATCCCTCTCGCTGCCCGGCGAGCGCGTCGGCTATCTCGCCGTGCCGCCGGAGAGCAAGGAGCGCATCGCGCTTCGCGCTGCCGTTTCCGGCGCGGGGCGGATGCTGGGATATGTCTGCGCGCCGGTGCTTTTCCAGCGCGTATGCGCCGCGTGCCTCGGCCAGACGGGAGAGCTTCGTGAGTATAAGAAAAACCGTGATCTCATATACGAGGGTCTCACGGCGCTGGGCTTTTCCTGCGCGAAGCCGCAGGGGGCTTTTTATCTCTTTGTAAAATCGCCGGAAGAGGATGCGCGCGCCTTCTGCAAAAAGGCGATGGCGCACGATCTTCTGCTCGTGCCGGGCGACGATTTCGCCTGCCCGGGCTACGCCCGCCTTGCCTACTGCGTGCCGGAGGAGCGGCTGCGCCGCGCTCTGCCAGCGTTCGGCAGGCTCGCCGCCGAATACGGCCTGAGAGCCGAATAAACCGGAAATATGCCGCGCCTCCCAAAGCCGGGAGGCGCGGCTTATTCTCACCACCGCGCCGGGCGGCGGAGGGCGTTGATCTTTCGGTAGCAGCTCTGGCAGAGCCGCCCGCTCTGGCGGAGCGGGAGCGCCGCGCCGCAGCGCGCGCAGAAGCGGATGTTGTTCTTGAGATTGTATAGCAATATCCGGTTGATGCTCTCGGCGGCGTCCTCGCGCTTTTCATAGAGCGCGTCGCGATCGACCGGATATCCGAACGCCTTGGAAAACGAAAAATAGAGATCCAGCTTCCGGCAGTATTGCTCAAGCTGCGGGAGCGTGGGCGCGTATCCCTCGGGAAGCTCCGGGCAGGAGAGCGGCTGGCCCTCCCGGAAGCGGCGCAGGAACGAGAAGAACAGCTCGAGAAGCTCATCCTCCGTCTCGTCAAACGGGATGTTTGCGCACCGCAGCTCCTGCTCGCGCGTGAGCGAAAAGCCCTCCTGCCGCACCTTGCCTATGAGAGCGATATAGCGGCTGACGTCGAGCTTCGCATACGGCGCGGCGGTCGGCATTTTGTTCCACTCGGTCAGCACCTCGAGAAGATCGTGCTCAACCTGCAATACGAGCTCGGAGAACCCGGCTATCGCCGTTTCGAGCGGCGGCACGGCCGCTTCCAGCCCTTCGCGGATAAACTCCAGATTCTCCGTTGCGCCGACGTAGCCCTTGTCGTACATACCGTAGCGCCCGGCGCGCCCGGCGATCTGCTGGATTTCGGCGGGCTTGAGATCGCGCCGCTCCACGCCGTCAAACTTCCGTGTGTCGAGAAAGATCACGCGCCGGATGGGGAGATTCAGCCCCATGCCGATGGCATCGGTCGAGACGACATACTGCATCCGCCCTTCGAGAAAGCCCTCCATTTGCCGCCGCCGCGTGGAGTAGGGGAGCGCGCCGTAGATGATGGCGGGCTCCTTCCCGTGCGCACGAAGATCCTCGGCCACGGAGAGAACGCCGAGCTTTGAGAAGGTGATGAGCGCGTCACCGGGTTTTACGTCGTCAAAGTCGATCTCCCGGCGCATGCACACAAGCGGCGTTTTGCGCAGATGGCGAATCTCCTCCCACGTGTCGCCGGTGCTCTCAATGATGCGGATGAGAAGATCGCGCGCCTCGGGCGCGGCGCAGAGATGCACCTCCGGCGCGAGAACACCGAGGATAGCACGCGTCCATGCAAAGCCGCGTTCCCGGTCGGCGATCATCTGGCACTCATCGATCACTGCCACGTCGTACCGCGCGGAGAGATCAAGCTTCTCCGCCGTGGCGGCGACGTGGGTATCCTCCTCGCGGCGGTCCTCCTCCTCGCCGGTCGTGAGCGAACACGCAACGCCGAGATCGAGCAGCCGCTCCTGCGCTTCGAGCGCGAGCAGGCGGAGCGGGGCAAGATATACGCCCGTCCCGGCTTTGCGCAGCCGCTCAAACCCGGCGTACGTCTTGCCGGTGTTCGTCCCGCCGATGTGAAGGATAAAGCGGCGATGCATGGCGCGCGCCTCCGGGTACTCGTCCTTCGGATTGAGCGCAACGAGCAGCTTCAGGCTCGATCGGATCGCGCGCGGGATATAAAAGACCGAATAGAGGTAGGAGAGCGGATGCAGCAGAAGCTCCTGCACCGGAAAGGCTCCCTTTTCAAGAAGTCCTTCCACGTTTGCCTCCGGCTGCGCGGCGGCAAAGGCGGCAATATCCCGCGCGCTGACCGCAAGCAGAGTCGCGGCATAGCGCGCGGAGAGCTTCCCGGCGAGCGGAGAGGCTGTATTCGCGCCGAGCCACGGCGCGGCGGTCACGAACCGGCGGAGCGTCGCGCCGAGCGGCTCGGCGCCGCCGCCGGTCTCAAGATGCAGAAAATGCTCGATATAGCTGATGCTCTGCCCCGGCCGCAGCCGCTTGGCAAATCCGACGGCCGGGATCTGGCGGAGGATCGCCTCATGGTAGCGCGCGGCAAGCGCCGCCGCCTGACCTTCGGCAAGCGCGGCGGTATCCCACGCGCTTTGCAGAAGCTTCGCCGCCGCGGCAAGCGCCGCGCCGTCCGGCACGCTTTCCGCATCCGCCGCGGCTGTCGCGCGCAGCGAGCGGAAGCTCTCGCTCTGCTCGGCGCGCCGGATATCGTCCGTGTGCCATGCTCGCACGCGGCGGCCGTTGCGGTAGAGGCGCTGCGGCTTTGGCAGGAGCGAGGCGATCAGCTCCTCCGTCCAGCCGCGGCTTTTGAGCGTGCCCGCTGTCCATAATTTCGCGTTTTTACTCACTTGTTCTGTTTCTCCTTGAAAAATCGCCAATATATTATAACAGTTTTTTGCCGCGGGGCAAGGCGGAGACTTGACAGATCAATCTGATTGTGTATAATGAGCATACACAATAAATCATCCGACGGGGAGGAATGCGCGATGGAGCTTTTGTCCGTGCGCGATCTTTGTAAAACGTATCCGGGGTTTACGCTGGATCGTGTCTCGTTCTCTTTGGAGAGCGGATACATCATGGGGTTCATTGGGCGCAACGGCGCGGGAAAGACGACGACGCTCAAAAGCATGCTCGGTCTCGTCCATCCGGACGGCGGTGCGGTGGAGATGTTCGGCATGGACTTCCGGAAAAAGGAATCGGCCTGCCGCCAGCAGCTCGGCGTGGTGCTGGGCGACGCGCGGTATTACGGCTCAAAGAGCCTGCGCGATGTGGCGGCAGTCACGGCGCGGTTTTATGAGTGCTGGGACGACGCCGCCTACCGGGATTACATGAAGCGATTCTCGCTCGACGAGTCGAAGCGTGTGCGCGAGCTGTCCACCGGCATGTGGGTCAAGTTCACGCTGGCGCTTGCGCTCTCGCACGGGGCGCGCCTGCTCGTCCTTGACGAGCCGACGAGCGGTCTTGATCCGGTGAGCCGCGACGAGCTTCTGGACATTTTCCGCGACACCGTCGCAAACGGGGAGCGCAGCATCCTGTTTTCCACACATATTATATCCGATCTGGAAAAGTGCGCCGATCTCATCACCTATATCCATGCCGGAAAGATCCTCACGAGCACCGACCGCGACAGCTTCACCGACGATTACCGCAAGGTGACCGGCGGCCGCGGCGAGCTGACGGACGCCGTGCGCGAGAGCGCCATCGGTCTGCGCGAGCAGAGCTTCGGCTTTGAAGCGATGATGAAAACGGAGGATGCGATCTCGTCCGGGCTTGCGGCCGAACCCATCGGCATGGAGGAGATTATGATTCACATCGAACGGGAGGGGAGAGAATGAAAAACCTGCTGTACAAGGAGTTCCGGCTCGCCATCCATCCGAGCGTGTACGTATTCTTCCTGCTCTCGGCGCTGCTGCTCGTGCCGTCGTATCCCTATTATGTCAGCTTTTTCTATCTGACGCTCGGTCTGTTTCTCACGTTTAAGACCAACCGCGCCGAAAACGACATTTTCTATTCGGCGCTGCTTCCGGTGCGCAAGGGCGACGTGGTGCGCGCGCGCGTGCTCGCCGCGGCGCTTTTGGAGCTTGCCAACATTCTCATCGCCGTCCCGTTCGCGGTTCTCTCCGTGAAAATCAATCCCGTGGGGGGAAACAACGCCGGAATTGAGCCGAACGTGGCGTTTTTCGGCCTTTCGATGCTGATGTACGGCGGCTTCAACCTGATTTTCTTCCCGGTGTTTTATAAAACCGGGCGGAGCGAGGGGAAGGCGTTCCTTTGGGGCGGTGTGTTCATGTTCCTCTATATTATCGCCGCCGAAGCGTTTGCGCAATACATCCCATCGCCGGTCAGCGCGTACCTCGACGCTCTGGGGAAGAGCGAACAGCTCCGTCAGCTCCCGGTGCTGTTCGCCGGGGTCATTCTCTGGGCGGCGCTTACGCTTCTCTCGGCGAAGATCAGCGCTGGGCGGTTTGAAAAGGTGGATCTGTGAAGCTGACTGTGACAAATACATCGCCGCTTCCGCTCTACCGGCAGATGTATGATCAGCTTGCTGCGCAGATATTGCGCGGCGACGTGGCGCCAGGCGAGGTTCTGCCGCCGATACGGACCGTGGCGCAGGAGCTCTCCGTCAGTCTGATCTCGGTGCGGCGCGCCTGGGAAGAGCTGGAGCGGGACGGGTTTATCCACACTGCCGTCGGGCGCGGGACGTTTGCCGCTGCGCTCGGGGAGGAAGAAAAAGCGGCGCTCCGCCGCGCCATTTTAAAAGAAAAGCTCACCGACGCCGCGCAATTCTGCGCGGCTGTCGGCGCATCCGGGGAGGAAGCGGCGGCGCTGCTGCGCGAGCTGATGAAGGAGGAAAACGCATGAGCAAAAAACTTTTGCTGATCGCCACCGGAGGCACGATCGCCTCACGCCCGGCGGAGGACGGACTGACGCCGGAGCTGACGAGCGAGGAGCTGCTCCAATGCATCCCCGAGGTGCGTTCTCTCTGCGAGATCGACACGGTGCAGCCCTTTAATCTGGACAGCACAAACATGCGCCCGCAAAACTGGGTCGAGCTTGTGAAGATCATCCGGGAAGAATATGAAAGCTACGACGGCTTTGTCATCACCCACGGCACCGACACGATGGCCTATGCCGCAGCGACGCTCTATTATCTCATCCAGAACAGCCCGAAGCCCGTCGTGCTGACCGGCTCGCAGGTGTCCATCTACGCGCGCGATACCGACGCGCGGGAAAATCTGCGCAGCGCGATCACCTATGCCGCCGATGACGACGCCTGCGGCATCCATCTTGTATTCGACAACAAAGTGATCTGCGCCAACCGCGCGCAGAAAACACGCACGCGCAGCTTCAACGCCTTCTCGAGCATCGATTATCCGGAGGTCGCCGTTATCCGCGGCGGCGAGGTGCGCTATTATATCCGCGAGTCGTTCCCCGGCCCGGTACGGTTTTATGACGCGCTCGACAGCCGCGTCTGCGTCATCAAGCTCATCCCCGGCATGGAGCCCGGCATTCTCGACTATGTCGCCGAGCATGCCCATGCCGTTATCATTGAGAGCTTCGGCGTCGGCGGCGTGCCGTACTACGATAACGATGAGTTCACCGAGAAGATCGGCCATCTCCTGCGAAACCATGTGAAGGTCATTTTCACCACGCAGGTCTCCCACGAGGGCAGCGACATGGAGCTTTACCGCGTGGGCTTTCGCATCAAGAAAAAGTATGAGCTGCTCGAAGCCTATACCATGACGACCGAGGCGGTCGTCGCCAAGGTCGAGTGGGCGCTTGCCAACTCCGCCGACGACGCGGAGTTTCGAAAGCTCTTTCTTGCCCCCGTCGGCAACGACCGGCTCTGATTTTAAGAATAAAATGCAAAACGTCCGGAGAATGTCCTCCGGACGTTTTGCGCTGTAAGCTTTAAGCTTTTCAGAAATCGCGGCCCTTGTAGTGGACATGGAGCAGCTCGTGCTCGCGCTCGCCGATGTCGTGCAGGAGCGTTTCGATGACGGGGTTTTGCTCGCTGCGCTTGATGAGGGCGGTCTTGTCGGCGTTGTAGAGGCCGGCGGCGCGGTCGTACTTATCCTTCGTAAGGCCGTGCGGCTGACCGGCGCCGCCGACGCAGCCGGCGCGGCAGGTCATGACCTCGATAAGATCAAAGTATTCGCGCCCGGTCTCGATCTCGTCGATGAGCTTCTGGGCATTGAGAAGGCCGTTGCACACCGCGATGCGGATCGTACGCTCGCCGACAAGCATGCTCGCCACGCGCACGCCGTCCACGCCGCGAAGGCCCGAATACTCAATGGCCATCGCCGCGTTTTTGGATTTGTCCGGGCAGCAGCAGCGCGCGACCGCCTCCGCCACGCCGCCGGTCGCGCCGAAAATGACGCCGGAGCCGGTCGTGATGCCGAACGGCATATCCACCGCTTCATCCTCAAGATTGGCGAAGTCGATGCCGCTCTCCTTGATCATGTTGATAAGCTCGATCGTCGTGAGCACGGCGTCCACGTCGGGCTTGCCGTTGTGGGTGAACTCCTCACGCTTTGCCTCGCCTTTTTTCGCGGTGCACGGCATGACGGCGACATGGTATACCTCACGGCCGTCGCCGTTCTTTTCGTAATGATCGCGCAGCACGGCGGCGAACATCTCCATCGGGGACTTGCAGGAGGAAATGTGGCGGAGAAGCTCGGGGCGCTGATATTCGACATACTTGACCCACGCCGGGCAGCAGGAGGTGAACATCGGGAACGTGCCGCCGTTTTTCAGGCGGTCCATGAACTCCTTTGCCTCAACGACCGTGGTGAGATCGGCGGCGAACGAGGTATCGAACACCTCGGCCGCGCCCATGAGCCGGAGCGCGGCGACCATTTTGCCCATGGCGTTTTCGCCCGGCCGCAGACCGAACGCTTCGCCGATGGCGACGCGGACCGCCGGGGCGATCTGAAAGACGACGCGTTTATTCTTGTCGTGCAGCGCGCGCCACACACGGCCGATGTCGTTATACACGGTGATCGCGGCGGTAGGGCACACGGCGGCGCACTGGCCGCAGCCGATGCAGTCGGTCTCGGCGAGCTTCTGGTCAAACGCCGGCATCACGCGAAGATTGGCGCTGCGGTGCGTGAAGTCAATGATGTTCATGCCCTGGATCTCCTCGCAGGTGCGCACGCAGTCGCCGCAGAGAATGCACTTGTTCGGATCGCGCACGACCGAGGGGCTGGAGGTATCGAGCGGGAGCGGCTCGCGCGTGTCCTCAAACCGGACGCGGCGCACGCCGAAGCGAAGCGCCAGCCGCCGCAGCTCGCACGCGCTGGACTTTTCGCACACCGTACAGTCGCGATCGTGCGAGGCGAGCAGAAGCTCGATGATCATCCGGCGGTATTTGAGCAGACGCGCCGTGTTGGTCTGGATGGAGAGCCCGTCGCGCGGCTCCATGGAGCAGGAGGCGTCGATGCGGCCCTTATCGTCCTCGACGACGCACATACGGCACGCGCCGTAAACGGAGAGATCGGAGTAGTAGCACAGCGTCGGCATATTGATGCCCGCCTTGCGGATAACGGCGAGAACGTTTTTCTCTCCGTCGAACGCGACGCGCTGGCCGTTGATATACATGATTCCCTTTGCCATATCTTTACACCTCCCGAATCGCGCCGAACTTGCAGTTTCTGACGCAGGCGTTGCAGCGGATACACTTTTCCGTATCGATCACGAACGGCTTCTTGACTTCGCCGGTGATCGCCTCCACCGGACAGTTGCGCGCGCACAGGCTGCACCCCTTGCACTTTTCCGGATCGATCTGCAATACCTTTGGTTTGCCGTTGCAGAGCGGGCAGAATTTGTCGCGCACATGGCGCTCGTAGTCTTCGCGGAAGTAGCGCAGCGTGGACTGCACAGGCTTACAGGCGCTCTGGCCCAGACCGCAGAGCGCGGTATGGGAGATCGTGTCGGAAAGCTCCTCGAGAAGCTCGATATCCTCTTCGCTTCCCTCGTTGCCGACGATGCGCTCGAGAGCTTCGAGCATGCGCTTCGTACCCTCGCGGCAGGGGATGCACTTGCCGCAGGATTCCTTCTGCGTAAATTTCATGAAGAAGCGGGCGACCTCGGCCATGCAGGTGTCCTCATCCATGACGACGAGACCGCCGGAGCCCATGATCGCGCCGACGTGCTTGAGCGAGTCGTAGTCAAGCGGGAGATCGAGATGCTCCTCCGTGAGACAGCCGCCGCTCGGCCCGCCGATCTGCACGGCCTTGAATTTCTTTCCGTCCTTGATGCCGCCGCCGATATCGAAAATGATCTCGCGCAGCGTCGTTCCCATCGGTACCTCGATGAGACCGGTGTGGCGGATGTTTCCTGCAAGCGCAAAGGCCTTGGTGCCGGGGGAGGTCGCGTTGCCGATGGCGCGGTAAGCGTTGGCGCCCTCGTTGATGATATAGGGGATGTTGGCAAAGGTCTCCACATTGTTGAGCACGGTGGGCTTTGCCCAGAGACCCTTTTCCACGGTGCGCGGGGGCTTGGTGCGCGGCATGCCGCGGTTGCCCTCAATGGACGCGGTCAGCGCGCTACCCTCGCCGCAGACGAACGCGCCCGCGCCGCGGTTGATGCGGATATCAAAGGAAAATTCCGTGCCGAGGATGTTCTCGCCGAGCAGACCGACGTCGCGTGCCTGATCGATGGCCTTCTGCAAGCGATCGACCGCGAGAGGATACTCCGCGCGGACGTAGATATAACCGCTGCCGGCACCGACCGCGATCGCGGCGATCATCATACCCTCCAAAATGGAGTGCGGATTGCCCTCCATGATGCCCTCGTCCATGAACGCGCCGGGGTCGCCCTCGTCGCCGTTGCAGACGATATACTTGACCGGAGAATCCTGACGGCGCACGCTGTCCCACTTTTTGCCGGTGGGGAAGCCGCCGCCGCCGCGCCCGCGCAGGCCGGAGGAAATGACCTCCATGCAGATCTGCTCGTCCGTCATTTCAAAAAGGGCTTTTTCAAAGGCGGAATAGCCGCCCTTGGCGATGTACTCCCAAATATCCTCGCAATTGGAGAGACCGCATTCCCGGAGAATCAGCCGCTGCTGCTTCAAATAAAAGGGAATATCGTCGCGCGCCTTGTACTTTTTTCCGTCCTCCTCAAAGAGAAGGCGCTGGATCACCTTGCCGCCCTTTATGGTCTTTTCGATGATTTCCTCGCAGTCCTCGGGCTTGACATGGGTATATATGACGTTCATCGGGGAGATGTTCACAAGCGGGCCGATCTCGCAGAAGCCGTGGCAGCCGGTTTTCTTGAGATGGACGGCGTCGTCGGCGTGCTCCGAAAGACTGACGGAAACCGGCAGGCCCTTTTCCTTGCACAGCCGGTGCAGCGTCTCATATACTGCCATGGCGCCGCCGGCAATGCAGCCCGTACCGGCGCATACCATGATCGAAACGCCTTCGCGCGCGAGCGCTTCCTCCGCCTTCCAGCGCTGGGCATCAAACGTCAGCTTTGTGCGTCGGATCATTTCGACTCCTCCTTCCGAATGCTCTCCACGAGCGCAATCGCCTTCTCCGGCGTCATTTTCGCGTGGACCTCGCCGTTCACGGTGAGGACGGGCGCAAGGCCGCACGCGCCGAGACACGCGACGGTCTCCAGCGTAAAGAGCATGTCGCTGCTCGTCACCCTTTTCTCGTTCAGCCCGAGATGCTCCTGCAGCGCTTCGAGAATGGGCTGCGATTTGCGCACGTGGCAGGCGGTGCCGTCGCACACACGCAGAATGTACTTTCCCTTGGCTTCCAGCGAGAAGCGGTCGTAGAACGTCGCCACGCTGTATACCTTGCCCGGACTGATGTGCAGCCGCCCCGCCAGATGCACCAGCACCTCCGGCGGCAGATACTTGTAATGCTCCTGCACGTCCTGCATCATGCCGATCAGGTTTTCTCTCCTGCATTCGTGGCTGTCCACGATCTGATCGGTCAATGTGAAATCCCCATCAAATAACATAACATTAATTCCCCTTTTTGTTGATTAAATGACGTTTTTTCACAGAAAAATACTATCCCGGTAAGTATAACATATAACTGTTGAGTTATCAACCTGTTTTTTGCATAATGACAGATTTTTTCGCATGCAGGGTCATTGCATATCCCGTTGCGCAGCGGAAGCGGATGTGGTAAAATACGAAACAGTCTGTACATGTGGGAGGGTACCATGCCGGAACCGAAACTTTCCATTGTCCCCTGTGGGGATTATACCCCCGAAACGGTGCGCGCGGCGCTCGTATCGGCGCTTGACGCCGTCGGCGGGCTCGATTGGGTCACGCCCGGCATGCGCGTCGGCATAAAGCTCAATCTCTGCGCGGCGAGGAAGCCGGACCAGGCCGCCACGACCCATCCGGTCATGGCCGCGGAGCTTACGCGCCTTCTGTGTGAGCGGGGGGCGAAGGTCGTCCTTGGCGACAGCCCCGGCGAGCCGTTTACCGCCATGGTGCTGGGCCGCGTATATTCGCTCGGCAATTACGCGCTGTGCGAAGCTGCCGGCGGCGAGCTCAACCGCGATTTCTCGCACCATGGCGCTGTGTTCCCGAACGCCGTTACGGTCAAAAGCTTTGAATACTCCGCATGGCTCGAAACGTGCGACGCCGTGATCAACTTCTCCAAGCTCAAGGCCCACGGGCTCATGGGCATGACGGCCGCGGTCAAGAATCTCTACGGCGTCGTCCCCGGCACGGTGAAGAGCGAGTATCATTTCCGCTATCCCGATCCGATGGCGTTTGCCAACCTGCTTGTCGATCTCAACGAGTTCGTCCGCCCCGTGCTCTGCCTGTGCGACGCCGTGGACATCATGGAGGGCAACGGCCCCACGCAGGGCACGCCCCGGCACATGGGCGCGCTCATCGCCGGAACGGATCCCTATGAGGTGGACCGGCTGTGCGCATGGCTGTGCGGACTGGAAGAGAAGGAACTGCCGTATCTCACGGCGGCAAAGCAGCGGGGGCTGCTCTCCGAAGCGGGCGAGCCGCTTTGCGTGAAGGACGCCGCGCCGTACCGCGTGGACGGTTTTGTCCGCTCCGGCGCCACATGCAGCTGGTTTGTGCCAAACCCGGACGATAAGCCGTTCCGGAAGCTCCTGAAAAAAAGCATGGCCATGCTGCTCCGGTCCAAACCGGCGCTTGGCGAGGGCTGTACCGGCTGCGGTCACTGTGCGCGGCTCTGTCCGGCCGGCGCGATCACGGTTGCGGACAGGCGCGCCGTGATCGACCGGAAGAAATGCGTCCGGTGCTTCTGCTGCCAGGAGTTTTGCCCTTCGGGAGCGATGTACGCGCAGCGCTCGTTTGCCGCGCGGCTTTTGAGCAAATAAAACATACAGCATAAAAGAGGAAATACGGGACAATCACGAGGGAAACATCCATGCACTTTTTTTCACAGTATCGGGGGCTTCGCCGGGAGAACTACGTTCTCTTCTTCGGGCGGATCGTGACGAACATGGGCTCGATGGTCTGGCCGATGCTCACGATGATCCTCAACCAGAAGCTCGGCATGAGCGCCGGGAACATTGCCATTCTTACGGCGGTGTTCGGCGTTTTAATGATGCCGGCAAACCTTCTCGGCGGCAAGCTCGCCGACCGGCTCAACAAGAAAAACATCATCATCGTCGGCGACATCGTCTCCGTCGTGAGCTACATTATCTGCGGCTGCATACCGCTCGGCACGGGCACGATCGCGCTCATGCTGGTAGCGAGCCTCTTCCAGAGCATTGAAGGGCCGGCATACAGCGCCATGATCGCCGATATCACGCCGCTCGAGGACCGCGACAGGGCGTATTCGCTCCAGTACTGGGGCGCGAATCTCGGCCTTGTCCTCTCGCCGACGCTCAGCGGACTGCTGTTCAAGGACTATCTTTGGCTTGCCTTTATTATCAGCGGCGTTGCCATCGGCTGCTCGACGATCCTCATCTGGTTTTTCGTGCGGGACATCACGCCGGTGGTGCAGACCGGCAGCCGCGCTGCGTATCAGCGCGCACGGGACGGAGAGAGCATTTTTTCGATCCTCCGCCAGAATCCGACGATCCTGCTGTATCTTGCCGTGTCCGCGCTGTGCAGCGCGGCTTACGACCAGTACGGCTATCTCATGCCGCTCGATCTCGGCCGCATTCACGGCGAGAACGGCGCGGTGATCTACGGTACGGTGTCGAGCCTGAACTGCATCGTTGTCGTTCTGTTCACGCCGCTCCTTACGCGTCTTTTCCGCCGCATGATCGACACAAAGAAGCTCCTGACCGGAAAACTGCTGTTTCTGGCGGGATATATTCTGTTTCTCGCGTTCCTCGGCACGATTCCGATGTACTATGCCGCCATGCTCATTTTCACCTGGGGCGAGATCATCAATACCATTGCCGACGGGCCGTATCTTTCCGCGCGTACCCCGGCCTCGCACCGCGGGCGCATCAACAGCGTATCCGGCGTGGCATATACCGTCCTGCGCGGCATTTTCAATATTGCCGAAGGCAGGGCATACGACGCTTACGGTTCGACTGCGGCCTGGGGTCTGACGATCGGCGCGCTCACGATCTCGATCGCGCTGTCCGTCTGGCTCATTTCCCGCGACCGTGCGCGCTATCCGCGCCTGTACGAGGAAAACGTGATCGAACCGGCGGGGACAGCGGAATAAAAAAAACCCCCGAAGAGCCGCTGTACGGCGCTTCAGGGGATGCGCTGTATTTCCGGATCAGCCTTTCGGCTCTGTCCGGATCATCGGGATGTGGGGAATGCCGTCCTCCAGAAATTCCTCGCCGTCCTGCCGAAAGCCGTGGTCCTCGTAGAACTTGCGGGCATACGTCTGCGCTTCGATGCGGATGACGCCGGCGCCGTACATCTCCCGCGCCGCGGCGATACCCGCTTCGAGGATCTTATGACCGTAGCCGCGGCGGCGCTCGGTCGTCAGAACGCGGCCGATGGATACCTCCTCGAACGACACGCCGCGGTCGAGTACGCGGAGATATGCCTTGATGCCGGTCTCGTCGCGGAGAAAAACATGGTACGCCTGCCTGTCGCGCCCGTCAACCTCCTCGTAGGGGCATTTCTGCTCCACGACAAAGACGAGCACGCGCACGTGCAGTATGTCGTACAGCTCATCCGCCGTCAGTTCGGAATAGTGTTTCACGACAAGCTCCATGGTGTTTCCTCCGAAAGCTTTTTTTCTTATTATACGGCAATGAATGCGAAAAGTAAAACGGGAATTGTCCCGCCCGCGAAAGGAGACGCGCTGCCATGAAACGATGCCTTGCCGCGCTGCTTGCGCTCTGTACGCTGCTCTCGCTCTGCGCTTGCGGCGCTGCCGCGCCCGGGACGGAAAACGGCGTTTTCTCGCTGGACATTCTCAATACCGGAAAGTCCGACTGCATCATCGTCTGTATGGACGGCGTCACCGTCGTGAACGATGCCGCCGATGAGGACGATTTTGACGCCATCTGCGCCGCGCTCGATCGCCGCGGCGTGCAGCGCATCGACTATCTCATCCTCAGCCATTACGATAAGGACCACATCGGTTCGGCGGCGGCGCTTGTGCAAGCCTACCCGGTGGGACAGATTCTCGGTCCGGACTACGAAGAAGAGTCGGTGTATTTTACGCTGCTCGAGCGCGCCGCGGAGGATCGGAATACGCCGTTTCTCCGTCTGACGGAAAACTACAGGATCGAGACCGAAAACGGCTCCGTTGTCGCCGACCCGCCCGACGTCGACTACGGCGACGACAACAACAATTCCCTTGTCACAACCGTCACATGGCGCGGAACGGGCTTTCTTCTTCTTGGCGACGCAAAGAAAAACCGCCTGAACGAGTTTCTCGGCCAGGCGTCCGGGAGCTATGAGCTTATCAAGCTCCCGCACCACGGCGACAGCAGCAAGCCCCTTTTGAAGCTTATCGAGCAGACAAAACCGCGCTATGCCGCAGCGACGGTCTCCCCATCGGAAGAAATTGAGGATAAGCTCCTCGCGGCGCTCGCCGCGGCGGGCGCGGAGGTATTCCGCACCGACAGCGGCGCCGTGCGCGTCGAATGGACCGGCGCGGACTTCACCGTTGCGCAGACAAAATGAACAAACAGAAACCCCGGCGTGACCGCAAAGGCCGCGCCGGGGTTTCCGTAAAGACAGGCGGAAGGGTCAAACGCTGCCGGGGCGCTTCATCGCAGTTTTCCCTGCGATGTATGCGCCGCCGGGAGATCCCGGAATAAGAGCCTCGGTGATCCGCCGCGGCGGTTGAACGGATTATTCCATATTTTAGGTTTTCTTTTCGAAGGCGTAACCGCATCGCGGACACGTAATGCGGATCTTTCCCTTGCCGCGCGGCACGCGCACGACCTCCTTGCAGCTCGGGCAGCGGAAGAAGGCGTAGTCCTTCCTCTGGCGAAAGCAGCTCTTGAGCAGCCGGAACGAGCCGAGAAAGCGGTTCCGGTGGGAGAGATACTTCCGGTTTTCCTCGCTCCGGACGGCGATCTTCCGGGAGAAGATGCGCACATAGCACCAGATTAGCAGCGCAAGCGCCGCCGCGGAAAACACAGCGGAGAAGAAAGCGTTCTTCCCGCGCACGGCAATGGAGAGGAGAATGCAGACACAGCCGCATACGGAAAGAAACCGGCCAAGCGCATCTGCGCCGTAACGGCCGGCCATAAAGGCGGTAAAATTCCGGTTGGGGGAACGCCGCATAAAAAAAGACCTCCGGAAAAAGGGCATTTCCATGCCCGCTTCTGCCATAAACTTTAATACGAAATCGTAAATAAGTCGTGAACTTTCCGCCGAATTAACAAAAAGTTCATTTTTTGCCATGAACCGCTCGACGAAATATTGACAAAAATCGCCGCGGGCGGTATAATTTCATCAAAATATTTATGTTTCCCGTAAGGGAGGGAAGGAAGATTATGCGTCCTGACGGAACCTTGGTAAAGCACGAGGATCCCATGTATTATCTCATCCCGCATTTTCTTACGAAGCGGTATGATGCGATGAATATGATCACGCTGGACATTCCGGAAATGCCCATGCGCGCCTATATGAACGAAAAGCGGAAAGAGGGAAAGCAGATCAGCCATCTCGCGCTGGTGCTCACGGCGTATCTCCACACGATGGAAAAGTTTCCTGCGCTCAACCGCTTCATCAAGGGGCGGAAAATCTATCAGCACAAGGATATCAAGGTCTCCATGGTCGTTCTGAAGCCGGACGGCGGCGACACGATGTCGAAGATCGACCTTCTTCCCACGGACGACGTGTTCGATGTGCAGGAGAAGATCACCGCCTATATTGATCAGAACCGCCAGACAGGCGAGGCAAACTCTCTCGACAAGGCGATGAACATTTTTGTCGAGAAGCTCGGCGGCCTTACGGGCTTTCTGATTCGTATAGTGTGGTGGCTCGACAGCGTCGGCCTCCTGCCGCAGTCGCTCATCGACGTGAGCCCCTTCCACGCGAGCCTTCTCATATCGAACCTTGCGAGCATACGCACGAACCATATCTATCACCATATCTACGAGTTCGGTACGACGAGCATTGCCATCACCATGGGCAACATGCGCGAGGTGCCGCGCCGCGGCAAGGACGGCATCGTCTTTGACCGGTGCATGCCGCTCGGCGTCGTGATGGACGAGCGAATTGCCAACGGCCACTATATGGCGCAGGCATTCGCGCAGATCAAGAAATACCTCGCCGACCCGCGCCTGATGGAGCGCGAGAATCTCGACGCCGAGAAAGCGGCGGAGCAGAGCGCGGAAGCGGCGGAAAAAGCGGAATAATCCATGCATTCAGACGGTCTCCCCGCGGCCTTGCCGCAGGGAGGCCGTTTTGACTTGGGAAAAACCCGGCAGGTTTTGACAGATACAACGCAGTGTGATATCCTAAAAAGAAACGGAATTCTTCTTTCGGAGGCGCAAATATATGCTTCACGATTTTAAACCGTCGGACGACGGACTCGATAAAGCCCGGCGCAAGGCGGAAATCAACCGGCTCCGCGAAAAGCTCGCGGCGCAGCAGCAGAGCGTCATGGCGGCAAAACTGCCCGTGATCGTTCTTGTGGAGGGCTGGGACTGCGCGGGAAAGGGTCATCTCATCAACGAGCTTATCAGCGAGATGGACCCGCGCTTTTATCGCGTGGCCGTCTATAAGCGCGTGCCGGAAAACGAGGAGCGCTATCCGTTCCTCCGGAAGTTCTTCGAGCCGCTGCCGGAAAACGGCAAGTTCCTTTTTATGGACACCGGCTGGATGGAAGACTGCGTCTATAAATACCTGCGCCGGGAGATCACCGCGGAGGAATACGAGCGCCGCGTGGATGCGTGCAACATCTTTGAGCGGCAGCTGCGCGACAACGGATATATCGTTGTGAAGCTCTTTCTGCATATTTCGCGCGAGGAACAGCTCTCGCGCATCGCGGAGCTGCGCGAGAATATCGATACCGAGTGGCGCGTAACGGGCGACGATCTCTGGCAGCACAAGGAATACAAGGCCTTCCGCCGCGCCTACGGCGAGTTTATGGAGAAAACGTCCGTCTGCGGCGAATGGCACGTTCTCGACGCCGGGAACCGGAAAAAGCGCCTGCTGGCGGGCTTTCAGGCCATTACGCAGGCCATTGACAGCGCACTCCAAAACGGCCGCTATGTCGGCAGGGCGGGGAAGAGCGACTTTCCGCTGCTGGGCGGCCCTTCGCTCCGCGACGCGGATCTCACAAGAAGCGTGACGCCGGAGGAGTATAAAGAGGAACTGAAGCGTTTGCAGGAAAAGCTCGCAGCGCTCCACAATAAGATCTATCGCAAGCGCATCCCCGTCGTCATCTGCTACGAGGGCTGGGACGCCGCCGGAAAGGGCGGCAACATCCGCCGCCTTGCCTATCCGCTCGACCCGCGCGGGTTTGACGTGATCCCCATTGCAAGCCCCACGCCGGACGAGCTCGCAAGGCACTATCTCTGGCGCTTCTGGACGCGCCTGCCGCGCAGCGGCCATGTGACGATTTTTGACCGCAGCTGGTATGGCCGCGTCATGGTCGAGCGCATCGAGGGCTACTGCGGCGAGAACGACTGGAAGCGCGCCTACGGCGAGATCAACGAGTTTGAAAAGGCGCTTGTCGATTACGGGACGATCGTCCTCAAATTCTGGATCCACATCGATCCCGAAACGCAGCTCGAACGTTTTGAGCTGCGGCAGAACACGCCCGAAAAGCAGTGGAAGATCACCGACGAAGACTGGCGCAACCGCGACAAGTGGCCGCTGTACGAAACGGCGGTAGAGGAGATGCTGCAAAAGACGAGCACCGTGTATGCCCCCTGGCATATCATTGAATCCGTGGATAAGAAATACGCCCGCATCCGCGTCCTCCGGATCGTGACGGATACGCTGGAGCAGGCCGTAAACGAGCATATCACCCGAGGAGTGAAGAAAGAATGTGCCAGGCCGAAAAAGAACCGGGATTGATCGCCTCCGCCGGACCGGAAATACCGGAGCCGGAGCCGGCGCTTCTTGCCGAGGCCAGGGCCGCAGGCCTGTTTCTTGACCGCGAGCTGAGCTGGCTGCAGTTTAACCTGCGCGTGCTCGAGCAGGCGGGCGATCCGACCGTGCCGCTTCTCGAGCGGCTCAGGTTCCTTGGCATCTACCGCTCGAATCTTGAGGAGTTCTTCATGGTTCGCGTCGGCTCGCTCACGCACCGCGCGGCGCTGCTGCCGGACGATACGGACGAAAAGACCGGCCGTACCCCCGGCGAGCAGGTGAGCGCCATCCTTGCCGCGGTCGCCGGGCAGCAGCCGCGCGAGGAGCGCATCTACCGGCGGCTTCTCGAGGACATGCGAGACGCCGGGATCGACGTGCTGGACTTTCATAAAATGACGAAGCCCGAGGAGGTCGTGGCAAAAAAGTACTTCTCCGAGCTGCGGCCGCTGCTCTCGCCGCGCGTCGTGGACGGAGGACATCCGTTCCCGTTCATCGCCAGCCGCGAAATTTATGCGGCGGCGGCGCTCGGCCGCGGAGACGATTTCCGGCTGGGTCTTGTGTCGCTGCTGCGTCTGCCGCCGTGGCGTGTCGTGGAGCTGGACGGAAGGCAGAAGGTGATGCTTACGGCGGAGCTTGTGCGCCACTACATGCCGCAGCTCTTTAAAAAGCAGGAGGTGCGCGACGCCGTCCTTTTGCAGGTCACGCGCAACGCCGACGTATTCATTGACGACGATCTGCGCGGATACGACGCGGACTTCCGCGCCAGCATGGAGAAAATGCTGCGCAAGCGCAAGCGCCAGCAGCCGGTGCGCCTCGTGATCGGCGGCAAACCGTCCGCGCGGCTGCGCTCGGCGCTCGTCAAGGATCTCAGGGTACCGGAGAGCAACGTATTCACCACAAAGCTTCCTTTCGATCTCTCGTTCGGCTCCGGCGTGAAGAAAACGCCCGGCATGAAGTACGCCGAGCGGCGCAGCCGGAAAACGGTGAAGCTGCAAAAGGGCGAGTTTTTCCCGTATCTGGAAAAGAAGGATCTTTTGCTCTCGTACCCGTTCCAGAGCATGAGCGCGTTCGTGGAATACCTCTACGAGGCGGCGGACGATCCGGACGTCATTTCCATCCGCATCACGCTCTACCGGCTCTCGGCAAGCAGCAAGGTTGCCGCGGCGCTCGCGTATGCCGCGGATCGGGGAAAGAGCGTGCTCTGCCTTCTGGAGCTGCGCGCCCGGTTTGACGAGCAGAACAACATCGACTACTCCGAGGTGCTCGAGGACGCCGGCTGTCAGGTCATTTACGGCCTGCCGGAGATGAAGGTTCACAGCAAGCTCTGCCTCGTTACGCGAAAGCGCGGCGAGAGCGTGCAGTACTTCACACAGGTCGGCACCGGCAACTATAACGAGGTCACCAGCGAGCAGTATACCGATCTTTCGGTCATTACGTCCGACGAGCGCGTCGGGCGCGACGCCGCGCAGACATTCGAAGCGCTCGCCACCGGCCAGACGCCGCCGGAGACGGAGGCGCTCTGGGTCGCGCCGCTGAGCTACCGCTCCCGCGTGCTTGCTCTCATTGCGGCGGAGACGGCAAAGGGCGAGGCCGGGCGCATTGCAATCAAGGTCAATTCCATGAACGACATCGGCGTTATGGCCGCTCTCATCCGCGCTTCGCGAGCGGGGGTGCGCACGGAGCTTTTCATCCGCGGCATCTGCTGCCTGCGTCCGGGCGTTGCGGGGTATACGGAGAACATCACGGTGCGCAGCGTTGTGGGGCGCTATCTGGAGCATTCGCGCATCTTTGTCTTCGGTGAAGGCGCGGAGCAGCGTATTTTCATCGGCTCGGGCGATCTTCTTAACCGAAACACCCGCCGCCGCGTCGAGGCGTTCATCGAATGCGTCACGCCGGAAACGCGCGATGGCGTGCTCGCCATCCTCGATGCGCTGCGCGCCGACCGCGAGAAGAGCTGGACGATGCAGCCGGACGGAACCTATAGGCGCGGCGAGACCGTTCCCGGCACAGCGAGCCACGACACGCTCTACGAGTACTTCGGCGAAAAGACCGTGGAACCGCTTCCCCCGGAGAAGAAACGCGGCTGGCTCTGGCGGCTCTTCCATCCGAACAAGAAAAAACTGCACGGAAATGAGGCATGAAGATATGAAGGACGCATTGGCGCTGGTATTTGACATCGGAACGCAGAGCGTGCGGGCGATGCTGTTTGACGCCGCCGGGAACATCGTCCGCGCGGCGCAGGATGTTTACGAGCAGCCGTACTATTCCCACAATCCGAACTGGGCGGAGCAGCGGCCCGATTTCTATTTTGAGCATATGTGCATCGTTTCCCAGCGTTTGAAGGACCAGTCCCCGGAGGACTTCGCGCGTGCCGCGAGCGTCGCGGTGACGGTGTTCCGCGATACGACCGTATGCATGGGCAAAGACGGGCGGCCGCTGCGCGACTGCATCCTCTGGATGGATCAGCGCCGCGCCCAAAATCCGAAGCCGCTCCCCGCCGACCGCAAGGCGCTCTTCGCGCTCGCCGGCATGACGGAAACGATCGAAATGCTCCACCGCACCGCCGCCTGCAACTGGATTGCCGAGAACGAGCCGGAGCTTTGGGAGAAAACGGATAAGTACGTCTGCCTGTCCACCTATCTCAACTTCCGTCTTACCGGCCGTATCGCCGACAGCAGCGCAAGCCTCATGGCGAAGATCCCCTATGACTACAAAAACCGCACATGGGATAAAAACGGCCTTACCCGCTGTGCGTACGATATCCCTCAGGATAAACTCTGCGAGATCCTGCCCTCCGGCACGACGGTCGGCGGCGTGACGCCGGAGGCGTCGCGGCTGACCGGCATTCCGGAAGGACTGCCGCTGCTCGCCACCGGCTCGGACAAGGGCTGCGAGACGATCGGCCTTTCCGTCATCCGCGAGGATCAGGCGGCGCTCTCGTTCGGCACGAGCTGCACCGTGCAGTTCACGAGCCGAAAGTACTTTGAGCCGACGCCGTTCATGCCCGCATACCCGGCGGTACCGAACGATATGTATAACCCCGAAATCCAGGTCCTGCGCGGCTACTGGATGCTTACCTGGTTCAAGCAGAACTTCGCCCAGGCGGAGGTCGAGGCGGCCAGAGCGCTCGGCTGCTCGGCGGAGGAAATATTGAACAAGCACCTCGCGGACATCCCCGCCGGGAGCGACGGACTCCTCGTACTGCCGCACTGGACGCCGGGCCTCTCCACGCCGAACACGCGCGGCGCGATGATCGGCTTTACCGACCATCACACGAAGTACCATATGTACCGCGCCATCATCGAGGGGCTGAACTTTGCCCTCATGGACGGCATGTACGGCATGGAACGCCGCTCGGGGCAGAAGATCCGCCATCTCTATCTCGGCGGCGGCGGCAGCCGCAGCGACGAGATCTGCCAGATCACGGCGAATATGTTCGGCCTGCCGGTCTCCCGCATCCAGACGTACGAATCCTGCGCGCTTGGCGCGGCCGTCTGTTCGTTCGTCGCGCTCGGAAAATACAAATCCTACGAGGAGGCCATTGCCCACATGGTGCAGATCCGCGACACGTTCACCCCGGACGCGAAGGAACATGAGCTCTATGAGCGCATCTACCGGGAGGTCTACCGCCGGTACTACCGCGCCGTCACTCCGCTCCACAAGCTCCTCGGCGCGATCACGCGCAAGGAGAAATAAGATAAACCGTTTCCCGAAAAAACATCGGGAAACGGTTTTTCATTCGTCATATACGACCGGCGGGCGGCCGGGGTCAAGGACGCTGTCCACGTCGAAGAAGAGCTCGTTTAACAGATCGCGGTAATAGGTCATTGAGTAACCGCCGATCTCAATGCGCGACTGAAGCGCGTAATCCTCGTACAGCTCGTTGACCACATGGTCATCCACCGTGCAGTAGATGTTGAACCCGGCGTTGAGCACATGCTGCATTGCCTCGCCCGTCGCGCGGTAGCCGAAGGGGGCGAGGAAAAGATTCGTTTCGCCGATCCAAGGCGACACACGATCAACCCACTTGTTGACGTCGTAATAGATCTTATCGGGGCTGCAGCCCGCGCCCCAGAAGCCGTATAGGCCGGAATTATGCGTATAGCTGTGGCTCGCGAAGCTCCAGCCGCCGGCGCGCAGCGCGTCGGCGACCTTTTTTATCTCCGTCTGGCATGCGGGATCGTCGTAGCTCGGGTAGCCGAACGCCCCCTGAAAGCCCGTGAGCGCGATCGTGCCCTTGTGTCCGTTCCACGAAAAATCCGGGTGTTCGGCCACAAAGGCGTCCACTACGCCCATCACGTCGCCGTCCGGAAGGATATCCACGCCGCCGGAGGGGTTCGGCACCTCGTAGAGCAGCGCGCCGGTATCATCGACGAAAAGACGCCGCGCGTACCCGTCGCCGTAGGCATACGCCACGTCGTCCACCGACAGGATGAGCGGCATTTTTCCGGCGGGCAGCAAAATCTCTTTTCGCTGCATTTTGCCGTCAACCGGTTCATAGCACTCGTTGAGATCGTAGAGAACATAGCCGCGCTCATAGAGCTGCGGCAGGATCTTCTCCAGTTCCGCCTTTTCCGAAAATCCGGCGTTATAGCCGCCCATCGGCGTTTCCCGGTCGGCGAATACCATTTCGGGATAGACGATGAGACTGTGGAAAAAGATGTGCCGGATCTCGCCCTCGTAGGGGACAAGCGGTTCGGGCGTCGGCCCCGGCGTCGGCGTCGGCTCGGCGGTGGGGGAGGGGGTCGGCTCCACGGTCGCCGTGGGCGACGGCGTCGGGAAAAAGATGTCGAGCGCGCCGGCGCCGCACCCGGCGAGGAGCGCTGCGCAAAGCAGCGCCGGGAGAGTTAAGGAAATCTTTCGTTTCATCATGCCCTAATACTATCCGGCGCAACGGGAAATGTCAAGCCGCCGCGTGCCTTGCCTGCGGCGCCAAAATATGGTAAACTGCACCGTAAGCATCATAAGGAGAATGGATCCATGGATAAATTCACCCCCCTTCTTGCGAAGGAGTTTTCCCGCCGGGAGGAGCATATAGAGAACATCCTCCGTCTGCTCGACGAGGGCAACACCGTCCCGTTCATCGCGCGCTACCGCAAGGAGATGCACGGCACGACCGACGATCAGACCATCCGCGCCATCGCGGACAGGCTTGCCTATCTGCGCGGTCTCGACGAGCGCAAGGCCGCCGTCGTGAGCGCCATTGAAGCGCAGGGCAAGCTCACGGACGAACTCTCTGCCGCCATCGAAAACGCGCAGACGCTCGCCGAGGTCGAGGATATTTACCGCCCCTACAAGCAGAAGCGCCGTACGCGCGCCACGATCGCGCGCGAAAAGGGACTTGCCCCGCTCGCGGAGCTGCTGCTCTCGCAGACGGTCACATCCGGCACACTGGAAGCGCTGGCCGCGCCGTATGTGAACGAGGAAAAAGGAGTTATGTCAACTGATGACGCGCTCGCCGGTGCGGGCGATATTATCGCCGAAACGATCTCGGACGATGCCGCCGTCCGCGCCGAGCTCCGGCGGCTGTACCGCACGCGCGGCGTGCTCTGGGCAAAGGCCGCAACGGACGAGGACAGCGTGTACCGCCTGTACTATGACTACCGCGAGCCGGTGTCCAGAGTGCAGGGCCACCGCGTTCTCGCTGTGAACCGCGGCGAGCGGGAGGGAATGCTCAAGGCCGGCGTGGAGGTGGAGGACGCGTTCGCCCTGCAGGAGATCCGCCGGAAGGTGTTCCGCGGCGTGAGCGTCTCCAATGCCTTTGTCAACGCCTGCTGTGAGGACGCGTGGCGGCGGCTCATCGAGCCGTCCGCAGAGCGGGAGATTCGCGGTGAGCTGACAGACGCCGCGGACGAGGCGGCCATTCGCGCCTTCGGGCAGAATCTCCAGCCGCTGCTGATGCAGCCGCCGCTTCGAAACCGCGTCACGATGGGCTTTGATCCGGCCTACCGCACCGGCTGCAAGATCGCCGTGGTGGACGAGACGGGGAAGGTGCTCGAGACCGGCGTTGTGTACCCGACGCCGCCGCACAACCGGAAGGACGAGGCGCGGAAGACTCTCGCCGCCATGATCCGCCGCCACGGCATCACCGCCATTGCCATCGGCAACGGAACGGCCTCGAGGGAGTCGGAGATCTTTATCGCCGATATGATCCGCGACCATCCCGGCGTCGCCTATATGGTCGTGAACGAGGCGGGCGCGAGCGTCTATTCGGCGTCCAAGCTCGGCGCGGAGGAATTCCCGGATTACGATGTTTCGCTGCGCTCCGCGGTTTCCATCGCGCGGCGGCTGCAGGACCCGCTGGCCGAGCTTGTGAAGATCGAGCCGAAGAGCATCGGCGTCGGGCAGTACCAGCACGATATGCCCCCGGCGCGGCTGGATGAAACGCTCCGCGGCGTGGTGGAGGACTGTGTAAACTCTGTCGGCGTCGATCTGAATACGGCGTCGGCGCCGCTCCTTTCCTATGTCGCCGGACTCAGCGCCGCGGCGGCGAAGAACATCGTTGCCTACCGCGAGGCGAACGGAGCGTACCCGTCGCGCGCTGCGCTGAAAAAGGTGCCGCGCATCGGGCCGAAAGCGTTTGAACAGTGCGCCGGCTTCCTGCGCGTGACGCAGGGAGAGAACGTTCTCGACGCGACCGGCGTCCACCCGGAGTCTTACGCCGCGGCGGAAAAGCTGCTTGCGCTGTGCGGCTATACGGAGGCGGATGTGCGCGCCCACCGCGTCGGAGAACTGCGTGAGCGCGTCAAAACGCTCGGCGAGGAAAAGGCGGCGGCGTACTGCGGCGTCGGCGTACCGACGCTTTCGGACATCGTGTCCGATCTTATGAAGCCCGGCCGCGACCCGCGCGACGAGCTGCCCGCGCCGCTTCTGCGTACCGATATTCTGGAACTCCGGGATCTGAGACCCGGTATGAAGCTGCGCGGCACGGTGCGCAATGTCGTGGATTTCGGCGCGTTTGTCGATATCGGCGTGCATCAGGACGGACTTGTGCACGTTTCGCGCCTTTCGGATACCTTTGTGCGCCGTCCCTCCGACGTTGTCCGCGTGGGGGACGTGGTGGATGTTGCCGTCATTGAGGTGGACGCAGCGAAAAAACGTATCGCGCTTTCGATGCTCGCCGCCGATGTTGGCAGAAACTGACAGAAAAAAGTCAAAACTGTAACTTGCCCGATCGTCCGGCGGCCCGTATACTTGATTTACATAAAAGAAAACTTTTTCATTTATGTAAATCATAAACGGGGAGGCGCACTATGCGCATTACATACATCCGGCACAGCGCATTTCTTGTGGAATGGGAGGATATCGTCTGTCTTTTTGACTATGCCGAGGGCAATCTGCCGGAGATAGCCCGCGATAAGCGCCTGTGCGTTTTTGCGAGCCACCGCCATTCCGACCACTTCAATCCGGAGATATTCACCCGCTTTGCCGATCATCCGCGCCACACGTTCATCCTCTCGGACGATATCCGCACCGTTCCGGCGGGGGGAAAAGCCCCGGTTGTCCGTACAGGGCCAAACTGCCGCCGCATTTTTCCGGGCGGGAAAATGGGCGCGATGAGCGTTTCCACCATCGGCTCGACCGACTGCGGCGTCGCGTTCGTGGTAAACTACGCCGGAAAGACCGTGTACCATGCGGGCGACCTCCACTGGTGGGCGTGGCCGGACGATACGCCGGAGGAAGAGCGCGACATGAAAAACGGCTACTTTGCCGAGATCGCCAAGCTCAACGGCGTCCGGCTGGATGCGGCGTTCCTGCCGCTCGACCCGCGTCTCGGCGCAAACTACTGGATGGGATTTGACGCCATGATGCGCTCGGCGGACATCCGCAAGGCGTTCCCGATGCACATGTGGGAAAAGTATGAGTACATTTCCAAATTCAAGGCGATGAGCGTTTCGGAGGCCTACCGCGGCAGGATCGCGGACATCAGCGCGCCGGGCCAGGTGTTTGAAATATGAAAGGAAGATTCCCATGAAATTCAAAATGATCCATGAAAACTATAACGTCCGCGACCTTGCCGCCTCGCTTGCGTTTTACGAGAAAGCGCTCGGCCTGCACGAAAAGCGGCGCAAGGAAGCCGCCGACGGCTCGTATATCATCGTGTATGTCGGCAACGACGCTTCCGACTTTGAACTCGAGCTCACATGGCTGCGCGACCATCCGCAGGCCTACGACATCGGCGAGGAAGAATTCCATCTCGCGTTCCGTGTGGACGATTTCGCCGCGGCGCACGCGCTCCACAGCGAAATGGGCTGCATCTGCTTTGAAAACGCCGCTATGGGCATCTATTTCATCCAGGACCCCGACGGCTACTGGCTGGAGATCGTCCCGACGCGCCGATGATTTTTTGCCCGCGGCAATTTCGCCGCGGGCTTTTCGTATCTCGGAAACTGTGTTATAATGGAAAAAACACAAAACAGGAGAATGTTATGTCAACTAATACACTGTATCTCGGCTATCATGTATCCTCTGCCGGAGGGTACATGGCAATGGGAAAGCGCGCCGCGGCGCTCGGCGCGAATACGTTTGCCTTCTTCACGCGCAATCCGCGCGGCGGCGCGGCGGCCAGGGTGGAGGAGGGCGATGCCGCGGCGTTTTGCGCCTGGGCGTCCGAGCGGGGATTCGGTCCGCTCGTGGCGCACTCGCCCTATACGCTCAACCCGTGCAGCGACAAGCCTCTGGTGCGCGATTTTGCCAAACGCGCCTTTACCGAGGATCTCGAACGCATGGAGCTTACGCCCGGCTGCTTTTATAACTTCCACCCCGGCAGCCACGTCGGGCAGGGGACGGAGGCCGGGATCCAAATGATCGCCGAGCTTCTCAACACCGTACTTATGCCGGACATGCACACGACGGTCCTTCTTGAGACGATGGCCGGAAAGGGCAGCGAGATCGGCGGGAGATTTGAAGAGCTGCGCGAGATCATCGACCGTGTGGAGCTGAAAGACAAGCTCGGCGTCTGTCTGGACACGTGCCATATCTGGGACGGCGGCTATGATATCGTTTCCGATCCGGACGCGGTGTTTGCCGAGTTTGACCGCGTGATCGGTCTGGATAAGCTCAGGGCGGTGCATCTCAACAATTCTCTCAACGCTCTCGACAGCCACAAGGACCGCCATGCGAAGATCCTCGATGGGAAATTGCCGCCGGAGGCGCTCGCGCGCATCGTCTGCCATGAGGCTCTTGCCGGGCGGCCGATCATTCTCGAAACGCCGAACGACGACGCGGGGTACGCTGCGGAGATCGCGTGGCTGCGGGAGCAGTGGGCGGCGCGCCATGGATGAGATCAAGGCCGTCCTTTGGGACGTGGACGGAACGCTTCTGGACTTTCTCGCGGCGGAGCGCGCGGCAATAAAAACATGCTTTTCCCTTTTTGGCCTCGGCGAGTGCACCGACGAGATGATCGCGCAGTATTCCGCCATCAATGTCCGCTGGTGGCAGGCGCTCGAACGCGGCGAGTATACGAAGCCGGAGATCCTTGTCGGACGTTTTGCGGAGTTTTTCACCGCGCGCGGCATTGACCCTGCCGTCGCTCCGGCCTTCAATGCGGAATATCAGGTCCGTCTCGGCGATACCATCGTTTTCTGCCCGCACGCGCTCGAAACCGTGCAGGCCCTCCGCGGCAGGGTAGCGCAGTGCGCCGTGACGAACGGCACGAAGATCGCGCAGGACAAAAAGCTCGCCCGTTCGGGCCTGGACAGACTGCTCGACCCGATCTTCATTTCGGAGGTCGTCGGCGCCGAAAAGCCGTCGGCGGCGTTCTTCGCCCCGGTGTTTGCCTCGCTCGGCGGTATAAAGCCGGAGGAGATGCTGATCGTCGGCGACTCGCTCACGAGCGATATCCGCGGCGGCATCAACGCGGGGATCCGAACGTGCTGGTACAACCCCGGCGGCCATGCCGCGCCGCCGGAGCTTCGCATGGATCACACGATCTCGGATATTGCCGAGGTGCTGCAAATCGTGGAAAAAAGCGCTCGATGAATGGTGAATATTGACCTATTGACTTTTCCGTGGCGAGTGGATAGAATCATCTGACTTTCAGATGTTTTATCAGGAGGTAGCATAGTTTCATGGAAACCGCAACGCCCGGAAAGGGCAGGCTCTTCGGCCCGGCGGGCTTTTATAAAAAAGCGCTCCTCATCGCGCTGCCGGTCATGGCGCAGCTGCTCATTCAGAACATGGTGTCCCTTATCGACAACTTCATGGTCTCCGGATTGGGCGATGTGAAAATGTCCGGCGTCAACATCTCCGGCCAGATCCTCTTCGTATTCATGGTCCTGCTCAACACGATCTGCACCGCCGGCGGCATCTTCATGTCGCAGTATTACGGCGCGGGGGATAAGCGCGGTATGCGTCAGGCGCTGAGCTTCAAGGCGGTGCTTGCGGCAGTGTCCATCGTGCTTTATCTTCTTGTATGCATGGCGTTCCCGCGGCCGGTGCTCTCGCTCATGGTCGTCGGCAATTCGCAGGCGGACGCCATTTTGGATGAGGCCGTGAAATATATGTTTCTCATGGGCTTCATCGGTATCCCGATGGCGATCTCCACGATCTGCTCGTCGTCCCTGCGCGAGATCGGACAGGTGCGCACGCCGCTTTTGATCTCCGTGATCGCCACGCTCGTCAACACCTTCTTCAACTGGGTGCTGATCTACGGCAATCTTGGCGCGCCGCGGCTTGAGGTACAGGGCGCGGCCGCCGCCACTATCATCGCGCGCCTCACGGAAATGACGATGTTTCTCATCTGCATCGCCGTCCGGCGTCCGCCGTTTGCCGCAACGCCCAAGGAGCTCGTGAGCGTGGATTTTCCGCTCTTTTTCCGCATGCTCAAAAAGGGCTCGATGGTTCTCGGCTCGGAAATGCTCTGGGTCATTTCCGAAACGGTCACGACCGCGCTTTACAATGGGCGCGGCGGCGCGGACGTCGTTTCCGGCATGGCGGCGAGCTTCGCCATTGCGAACCTCTTCTTCGTGGCGTTCAGCGGCATCACAACTGCGACCGGCGTCATCCTCGGCTCCACGCTCGGCAGCGGCAAGCTCGACCGCGCCCGGCAGGAAAAGCGCTGGCTCATGACCGCGGGGGTCGTGTTCGGGGTCTTTATGATCTTTGTCGGCCTGCTTACCGTCCCGCTCATATCGGTCGTGTTCGGCCATCTGAGCGAAAGCGCGCAGAGCATCACGCGGCAGATGATCGTTCTCATGTCCCTTTTCATGCCGCCGTGGGTGTATATCAACGTCCAGCTTGCGGTCTCCCGCGCCGGAGGCGATACCGCGATGGGCCTCTGGGTAGACGGGACGACGACGCTTCTTATAATCTTCCCCGGCATTTTCCTTGTCGCGCGCTATACGGCGATCGGCCCGGTCGCCATGTACGGTGCGGTCAAAGCGGTGGACTTCGTGAAGATCACCATTGCGCACTTCATGCTCAAGCGCGAGCGGTGGGTGCGCAATCTTACGGACACTGCGTATCCGCCGGCAAAATCCACGGAATAAACGGAAAAGCAAAAAGCTCCCTTCACGCATTGAAAAGCGTGAAGGGAGCTTCGGGCTTGTCAAAGGAGAAAATGATTTCCATTTCCTTGACAGTCTGAGCTCCCCGAATGCGGTCGCATTCGGGGAGCTTTTGTTAATGCCTCGGCGGTTCCAGCCCGCGGCAGGCGAGGACCGCGCCGACGGCGGAGACCGCCGCGGCGATCCACGCCGTTGCCGGGGCGGAGAGCACATCGAGCAGACAGCCGGAGATAAGGCTTGCAAGCACGCCGCCCACCGTCGTCATGCTGAAGGCAAGGCTTTGCCCCTTGGCGGCGTCATCGTAGGGGACAACGAGCGTGACATACGCCACGATCGCGGGGGCGTACAGCGCGTAGGACGGCGCCTGCAGCGTCTCTGCGGCGAAGAGGAGCGGAATGTTCGGCGCCGCGGCGATCGCCGCGGCCTTGAGCGCAAAGAAAATGAACGAAAACCGCAGTATGGCGGCGCAGCTCCTCCGGCGGAAAATGCGCGAGAAGAACAGCATCGTCGGCACCTCGAGCGCAGCAAGGAACGCGGAGAGATAGCCGAGCGTCTCGGTGCCGCCGCCGGCGCGCTCCACAAAGTTGATGAGAAACGTGGACGTGGTGTTGTGCGAAAAAAAGAGGAGCGCCGTACCGGTGAGAAGCAGACAAAAGCGCGGGCTTTCCCGCAGAAACAGGCTCAGCGAGCGGCCCTGCGGAGTCGGGGCGGTATGGCCCGAAAGCATTTTTCTCCGCAGCCGCAGAAGCGAGCGCACGAGCAGCGCGTTGGAAACGCACTGCAGCGCAGTAACGGCAAGTCCGGCCATGGGGAGAATGCGCACGCCGAACTTTGACACCCATACTCCAAGCAGCATGGAGAGCGCCATATATGCCGCCGAGCCCATGCTGCGGGCAACGCCGTAATTGACGGGGGATTCGTAATGCTCAAAGTCGGCGCAGAGCTTGAGATTGAGCGTGTTTACTGCGAGCGTGAACGCCAGCAGCAGCGGATAGCAGAGAGCCGTAACGATGCCGCGCACCGGGAAATACAGCAGAAGAAGATAGAGCGCCGCCTGAAACACCAGCACCGGCCAGAGCACGTCCGCCGCATTGAAGCGCGGAGAGGTATCCACAAACGAGGAGAGCCCCGTGCCGAGCAGAAAGCCGAGAACGCTTCCGAGCGCGAGCAGGCCGCCAAGCTCTGTGTTGCTGTAGCCGAGCGCGCCGAGATAAACGGCGGCAAAGCTGCCGGAAAGACAGTAGCTCATCCAAAATCCGGCCTGATTGAGCGAGAAAAATGCCGTGATACGTTTTGTACTCATGGCGCGCATCCTTTCGCCGATGGTGATGACCCGGCTCCTATTATTCACAAAGGACACGCCGGTGTCAAGTCTGTGTACCTGCACCGGCGTGTCCTTTTGTTTGCTGCGGCTCGGAGCGTTCGCGATAGCTTCGCGAGTGCTTTGCCTTGTTGATCGTCATGGAAACGTCTTTTAGTTCCATTATGTACAAAAACCGCGGGGTGTGAGCTTTTTGGCTCGCACCGCCGCGGTTTTTCCTGAAACGTTTCGCCCGCCGCAAAAACTTTGCGGCGGGCGAAGGATCTTATTTTGCGGCGGCATAGATCTTTTCGATATCCGCGGCATAGAGGCGGACGAGACCGCCGATCCTGAGCGTGTCGTTCTGCGTGCACTTCACGGCCATTTCGTGCATCTGCGCCCCGGTAATGTCGCCGAGACCAAGCTCGCGCAGGTTTGACGGCATACCGATGGAGCGGCAGAAGCTCTCAAATGCGGCGACGCCCGCGAGAGCGGTTTCCTCGGGGTTCGCGTAATTCATCGCGCAGCCCATGACCTCCACGGCAAAGCGCGTGAAGCGGGGGAGATTGAAATGCATTACGTACCGCGCCCAGCTGCCCCACACGGCGGCGAGACCGGCGCCGTGCGCCACATCGAACATGCCGCCGAGCTCGTGCTCGATCTTGTGCGTGGCCCAGTCCTGCGCCTTGCCGACGCCAAGGAGATTGTTGTGGGAGAGACTGCCCGCCCACATGAGCTCGGCGCGCGCGTCGTAGTCGTTCGGATCGGCAAGCGCCTTTTTCGTATTCGCCATTACGGTTTTGAGCAGCCCCTCGCTCATGCGGTCCAGAAGCTCCGTATGCTCGGTATTGGAAAAATAGCGTTCCATCGTGTGCATCATGATGTCCACGCCGCCGCTCGCTGTCTGATAGGGCGGGAGCGTGCAGGTGAGAGCCGGATTCATAATGGCGAAGCGCGGGCGGGAGCATTCGTAGTTGACGCCCTTTTTGAGCCAGCCGTCCTCGTTGGTGATAACGCAGGAATTGCTCGTTTCGCTGCCCGCGGCGGAGATCGTCAGCACTGCGCCAACGGGAGCGCACGCCTTCGCCGCGGCTTTGCCCATAAAGAGATCCCAGATATCAAATTCGGGGTTTGCGAGCGCGTAGCCGATGGCCTTCGCCGTGTCGATTACGCTGCCGCCGCCGACGGCGAGAAGAAAGTCCGCGCCCGTTTCTTTTGCGAGAGCGATGCCCTCGCGCACGCGGCTGAGCCGGGGGTTCGGCTGCACGCCGCCAAGCAGCTCGTAAGGGATGCCCTCGGCTTTGAGCGAATCGGTGCAGCGGCCGAGCAGTCCCGAGCGCACGGCGCTGCCGCCGCCGTAGACTACGAGCGCGCGCGTGCCGCCGCATTCGCGGACAAGCCCGCCGCAGCGGTTTTCGGTATCGCGCCCGAAAACGACTTTTGTGGGAACGCAGTATTCAAAGTTTTGCATAACGGAGCCTTCTTTCCAAAATATCTATGTAGTTTTTTACGTCAAAGGGATCGAGCGGCGTATCGCGCCGCAGATAGAGCGGATGATGGGGGTGGCCCTTTACGGAGCGTTTGCCCGCCGTGAACCACTCCGCGCAAAATTCCTCGCCGACGGCGATCATGTCGGAAACGCAGCGGGGGAGATACGGGCGCATTTCGATGATATTGCCCCAGGCTGCCCATACCGCCGGGCGCCGGGGGAGAGAGGCTTCCAGCACGTACCGGAACGCCGCCATGTTCTCCGCGTGCAGCCGCTCGTTGAGCGCGGCGTCCATATCGTTCGGGCGCGTGGCGCGCTGGGCGTATACATTGAACATGATGAAGCTGTCATACCTGTTTGAGAGCGCAATGCGCTGCACGCTCTGGAGCGTCGGGTCGAGCGCGTCCGGCGCGGCGGTCGAGGGGTTGACGCCGATGCAGATGAGCGGCTTTTCCCCGCGCGTTCCGAGAATGTATCGGTATTCGGTGTAGAAATCCGGGACATACAGCCAGCGCGCGGCGTCATAGTCGCCGCGCCGGCCGCTCATCTCCAGAGCGTCGCGGAACGGCAGCAGCTCCAGTGTGTCGGTATCGGCGGTCGGAATGTGCATGAAGAGGTCCCCTTATCTTTATTATTTACTGCCGCAGCAGCGCGCGGCGCGCCTCGTGGTCGGGCATGACGGAGGCGACGAAGCGATAGAACGCCGCCGAATGGTCATGGTGGCGGATGTGCGCAAGCTCATGCACAACCACATAGTCGATGGCTTCCTCGGGGTACTGCATCAGCCGCCAGGAAAAACTGATCGCGTTCCTGCCGCTGCAGCTGCCGAAGCGGGTGCGCGCGCCGGTGATCGTCACGCGCGCCGGGCGCACGCCCATGAGCGCGGCATAGTGCTCGATCTTCGGCGGGAGAATCGTTTTGGCCTTTTCTATGAGCGCGCGGCGCTGCGCCTCATCCGGCTCGGGATGCGCGGCCTGCCGTGCCGCAAACCGCTCGTGCTCACGCGCGAGCCACGCACTCTCCTTTTCCACGATCCGGCGGATCTCTGCCTCCGACGTGCAATACGGCGCGCGCACAACAAGCCGCCCGTCCTTATCGAGCCGCAGACCGACGGTCCTCCGGTTCGAGCGGATGACGGTATAGCTCTCCATCAGTACCACGCCCACCCGAACAGAAGGATTTTGATGAGCCACTGCCCGACGGTATAATCGACCGATACGGGGACCTCCTTCGTGACAAATCCGTCGCCGGAAACGCAGGTGAGAACGGTCTCGCCGCGCGAGAGTGCGCGCACCTCGCCGGTCGAGGGATCGACCGAGGCGATATTGATGTCCGAGCTGTACCAGCGGACGGTTTTGTCGGAAGCGCCCTCCGGCGTGACCACGGCTTCGAGCGTCACGGTGTCCTTATAGTGCAGCGTGAGCGCGTCCGGCAGCCCCTCTATGCCGCTCGCGGCGACGAGCATGGGGATGCTCTCCTCGCCGAGCAGCACGCCGCAGTCGGCACAGAAGCGCTGGCGCAGCCCTTCGCGGTCATACGCCGGCGCGGTGACGGTCATCCAGTCGCCGGAAACGTGCTTCGGCATGGCGCGCGTTTCGATCTCCGCGCCGCAAAGCGCGCAGCGGAGCACTTCCTCGCCGTCTTCGGACTCGGTGGCGGCTTTTGTTTCCGTCCACTCGCCGGGGGTGTGCTGCGGCGGCGTAAACGCGTCGCGGTAGGAATAGCCGCACACGGCGCAGGTGTGTTCGGTATAGCCAAAGGCTTCGCAGCTCCCGGCAACCACCGTGTCGGCGTAGGACGGAGCATCACATTTCTCCGGCTTCACGGCGGCGGAGTAATCGTAGATCTCGTTCCGCCGGAAATCGGCGGTGCATTCGGTGATGTTCGTCCATGTGAGAAGCTCCCCGGCAAACGCCTCGCAGTAGGCGCGCCGGTCGGCGTTATCCTCGAAAAACGTGATTTTCCCGGTCACGGAGCATCCGGAGATGGTCCCGACGTCTACCGCCTTGTCGTATTGGTAGAACATACCGACGAGTCCGCCGTTGTGCGCATAGCCGCGGCAGGCGGCGTAGCCGTCGATCGCGGCGGCGCAGCCGGTGAGCGTTGCATTTCCGCAGGAGAGTATGCCGCCGAGAAACTGCTCGCAGCGGAGAGACGCGACGCTTTCATCGGAGAAAACGAGCGTGGATTCCACGGTGCAGTTTGTATACGTCCCGCCGCCGAAGCCGACAAGCCCGCCGACCCCGGCAATGCAGCGGTCGTGTTCGTCCTCCGGCTCGCGCTGGCAGGTCTCGGTGAGAACCATGCGCGCGTCAAAAACGGAGACGTTTTCGAGCGCCGTTCCGGGCGAGGCAAAGCCTGCGAGCGTTCCGGCAAATACATTCTCCGGCGTATCCACGGCAATGCTCACGCCGCGCAGCGAAAGATTGCGGATCGCCGCGCCGTCAAGCACGGAGAAAAAGCCCGTGAGCGCGGTGTCGTAGGTCTTGTCGTTCCCGTCCACCGTCTCGGCGCGGTCCGCGCCGAGAGAGGTGACCGTGAGATTGTAAATGGTATGTCCGCCGCCGTCGAGCGTGCCGGAAAAGGCGATCGGCTGCCAGTCCACGCCGGTCATGTCGATGTCGGCGGTGAGAACAAAATCGCCGTCCGGCGTGTCACGCAGGAGCGATAGCTCCTCCGCAGAGGATATTTCGCGGGGCGCGTCCGCCGCCGCGGCGGGGCAGAGCGCGAGCAGAAGCACGGCGCAAAGCGCGCCGGAAAGAAAGCGTTTAACGTCCATGAAAAAGCCTCCTGATAATGCAGACAGTATAGCACGCGCGTCAAATGTTTTGCAACTGCCGCCGCTATGCGGTATAATCGGAAAAAAGCCGTTTCGGAGATTTTTATGAAATACTGCTTTGCCCCCATGGAGGGGATCACAACGCATATTTTCCGCGAGGTGCACTCGCGGCTGTTCCCCGGCGCGGACCGGTACTATACGCCGTTTTTCTCCCCTACGTCCGATCATCTCTTCACGCCGCGGGAACGGCGCGAGCTGATGCCGGAAAAGCCCTGCGCCGCGCCGGTTGTGCCGCAGATCCTCTCCAAATGCGCCGCGGACATCGTCTGGGCCTCCGGGGGGCTGCGCGATATGGGGTACACGGTTTTCAACCTCAACCTCGGCTGCCCGTCGGCGACCGTGACGGCGAAGGGCAAGGGCGCGGGGCTGCTGCAAAAGCCGGACGCGCTCGACGCGCTGCTCGCAGATGTGTTTGCCGCATCGCCCATTGCCGTGTCGCTCAAAAGCCGCATCGGGTATCTTGCGCCGGAGGAATTTCCGCGCCTGCTTTCGATCTACCGGCAATACAACGCGCAGGAGCTCGTCCTCCATCCGCGCACGCGAAAGGAAATGTATTCCGGCGCGGTGCATATGGACGCCTTTGCGCTCGCCGCGGCGGGAAGCCCGTTCCCGGTCGTATACAACGGCGATCTCTTCACAGCGGAGGACATCCGCGCGTTTGAAGCCGCCCACCCGGAAACGGAGGCGGTCATGCTCGGCCGCGGCGCGGCGGCCGACCCCGCGCTGTTCCGCCGTCTGCGCGGCGGCGCGGCGGCCTCCCGCGGCGAGCTGCGCCGGTTCCACGAGGAGCTGTACGAGGCGTACAGAGAAGAGCTCGGCGGCGTGAACGCCATGCGCAAAATGAAGGAGCTCTGGCACTATCTCTTAACGCTCTTCGCCGGCGGGGACGAGCTGGCCAAAAGGATCGCCCGCACGAAGGACGTCTATAAATTCAACGACTGCATATCCGAAGCTCTCGGCAGCCTCCCGCTCCGGAGCGGAGAATAAAACCAGAGCCTGCCGCCCCCTTTGGGGAGCCGCAGGCCCTGTTTCTGTTTTTCCTCATTCTGCTTCCAGCGCTTCGCGCACGATCTGCCACGCATCAATGAGCGCGCCGAGCGAGCGCGCGGCGTTCGCGGGACTGGAGGAGGGAAGGGCTATGTCCTCCCGCCCGGTGAGCGGGTAAATATATTTGCGGTACAGCCGGTGGGCCGTTCCCCCGTTTGTGAAGATCTGCCGGATAGACGCCGTTTCCAGAATGGGCGAAAGATCGTTCGGCACGGCGTTTCGGATGGAGGCGTCGGAGGAACCCATGATCTCACACGAGGCGATCACGTCCCAGAGCGCGATGCGGTGGGCGAGAAGAAGCGCGCGCTTTTCCTCTGCCGTCTGCGGGACGTCCGTGCCGAGCAGCGCCGCGAGTACCCGCCAGAAGCGGTTTTGCGGATGCCCGTAAAAGAACTTTTGCTCGCGGGACTTTACCGAGGGGAAGGACCCGAGGATCAAGATCCGCGAATCCGGCGCATAGATCGCCGGGAAGGGGTGCCGCAGCGATTCCTTTTCCATTTTTTACCTCTTCAGAACAAAATGGCTTTTGCGAAAGGATAGAAGCCCCTCGTCACGCATTTTTCCAAGCTCCTGCGACAGTCCGCTGCGCTCCACCGCAAGATAATCCGCCAGCTGCTGCCGGGAAAAGGGGATATCAAATTCATAGGTCCCGAGCCGCTGCGCCTCGGCGGAGAAGTAAGACATCAGCTTCGCGCGTGTCGTGCGCTGCCCCATGTGCGTGAGCTTTTCGCCGAAGCGCAGGTTTTTCTCGGCGAGCTCGCCGAGAAGATTCCGGATGATGCGGCTGTGATGCGCGCAGGCGGAGGGGCATACGTTCAATACGCGCTTTACATTTAAAAACATTGCCGTGACAGGCGTTTCGGCGAGCACGCTCACATTCAGAACCGAGCCGGGAGCGCAGGCATAGGCAGCGGCAAAAGTCTGCCCCGGTCCCGCCTTGGAGAGAATGTTGCGGTTGCCCCAAATGTCCTCCTGCACGATCAGAACGTTTCCCGACAGTACAAGACCGATCGATTCCGCCGTATCACCGGCACGCAGCAGAAACGCATCTTTCAGGAAGCTCTCGGTTTTCGTATCAAGACAGGAGAGCATGGCCGTGAGCTCTTCCGCAGAAATGCCCGAAAAAAGCGTGGAGGATCGGATAATTGGCAAAAAATCCTTCATAAAAATCCTTTTCTGTTGAAAATTCAACCGACTTGTTGAAAGTATTATACTACAATCCAAGCATAAAACACAAGGAGGGGACGGGTACGAAAAGAAGGATCATTGAAATCGACCAGAATAAATGTAACGGCTGCGGTGCATGTGCCGCCGCGTGTCACGAGGGGGCCATCGCTATGGTGGACGGCAGGGCGCAGCTTATGCGCGACGACTACTGCGACGGTCTGGGCGACTGCCTGCCCGCCTGCCCCACCGGGGCGATCTCCTTCGTGGAGCGCGAGGCTGCCGCTTACGATGAGAAGGCCGTGTTCGCCAATAAGCAGAAGAAGATGCAGCAGGGGATGAACCTTTCCGGCGGCTGCCCCGGCATGCGGATGAAAACGATCCGGCACGAGGAGCCGTCCGCCGCCGAGAGCGCGCCCGCCGCGGCACAGAGCCGGCTTTCCCAATGGCCGGTACAGATCAAGCTCATACCGGTGAACGCACCGTTTTTTTCCGGAGCAAAGCTTCTCATCGCCGCCGACTGCACGGCGTATGCGTATGCCGCGTTCCACGAGCGGTTCATCCGGGGACACATCACTCTCGTGGGCTGCCCGAAGCTCGACAGCGTGGATTATTCCGAAAAGCTCACCGAGATCATCCGCAATAACGATATCCGGAGTGTCGCCGTCGTCCGTATGGAGGTGCCCTGCTGCGGCGGGCTGGAGCATGCGGCCAAAACCGCCCTGCAGCAGAGCGGGAAATTCATCCCGTGGCAGGTCGTGACGATCTCAACGGACGGAAGGATCCTTGAAACTACCGCCCCTTGACTGAAAGGTTTTGAAATACAGAAACTCCTCACTACCGTCTGTGACGGGGTGAGGAGTTTTTTGCCGCTTTCCCGCGATAAGCCTTGATTTGTGCATAAGCTGCCTTGCGTTCGGCATATGCCGGGTCAAGTTCATAAAGGCCGGTTTTGATGCTGATATGATGATGAAATGTTTATTGATAATACTTTTTGCCGAACCAATATTGTCCTTATCACATACCATCAATACTTTTTCTATTGCTCTCCGCCGCTGTCAGTCCATCTCATCCATATCCACTGTCACATTCACAGGATGCTTCGCTTCATGAAGTTTGGACAATAAACATACCGTCTCCACATGGCTCGTGCGCGGGAACATATCCACGGCTATACCGTCCACGGGGGCGTAGCCATGGCGGGCGAACGAGGCGAGATCGCGCGCGAGCGTGCCGGGATCGCAGGAGACGTATACGATCCGCTCCGGCTGCATTCCGGCGGCATGGGAAATGACGCTTTCGTCCAGCCCGCGCCGCGGCGGATCGACAACGATCACCTGCGGGCGTATGCCGCGTCTGGCGAGCTCTGCGGCGGCTTCCCCAGCGTCGGCGCAGAGAAATTCGCACACATCCGAAAGGCCGTTCCGCCGCGCGTTGTCCCTTGCGTTTTCCACGGCGGCGGGAATGACCTCCGCGCCGATGACGCGCGCACCGCGGGAGGCCATGCAAAGGCCGATCGTACCTGTGCCGCAGTAGAGATCGAGCGCCGTCATGCCCGGTGTGATACCGGCGTAGCCGAGCGCGGCCTCATAGAGCCGTTCGGCCTGCGGCGGGTTCACCTGAAAAAACGAGCGGGGCGAGAGCGTGAACGTGAGGCCGCACAGCCCCTCGGTGAGAATGTCGCTGCCCCAAACGGTCGTAAACTCTCCGGCGAGCACGGTGTTTCCGCGGGCCGTGTTGCGGTTGAGCACAAGCCCCGTCACCTCCGGGCAGCGCTCGCGCAGCATATCCGCAAGAGAGCAAAGCGCCTTCTCTCCCGGCGAGCGGGACGCGGTGAGCGTCAGCACGGCATTCTCCGTGAGATGGGACGAGCGGTAAAAAATATGGCGCACGCCGTCGCGCATCGCGGCCTCATCGTAGACGGGAACATGCTCCCGCTCCATCCAGCCGAGCACCGTGCGTGCGCATATAAGGGATTCTTTCGGCACGGCGGGGCAGTCCGGCACAGGGACAACGTCGTGCGAGCGTGCGCGGTAAAACCCGGCGGCGGGCCGCCCGTCCTGTTCGGCAACGTTGAAAATCACCTTGCGGCGCCGCCGGGCGTTCTCGAGCGCGGGGAGAATGCCGGAAACGGAAAAGTCCAGCTTTCCGATGCGGCGCAGCGCGTCGTTCACGCGCTGCAGTTTCAGGGAAAGCTCCTCCTCATAATCCATGTGCCGCAGCGCGCAGCCGCCGCAGCGGGGGTATACGGGGCAGTCCGGCTCCGTGCGGTGGGCCGAGGCGGCGCGGAGTACTTCGCCCCGGCCCCATACGGCGGTGGATGTACTGCGCACGATGCGCACATCCCATTCCTCGCCAAGGACCGTTCCGGGAACGAACACGGCGCGCTCGCCGATGCGGCAGACGCCTGCGCCCTCGGAAGTGTAACCGGTGATTCGGACAGGATATATTTCATTCTTTTTCAGTTCAGCCGGTATTGTCAAAATTGATCACCCGGACGTATTCTACCATAGGTTTCCCGTATTGCCAATGAAAAAACACTTTGCTATAATGTGCGCGTCATCAAATAAATCAGGAAAGAAGGTCGTTTTCTTGCCCCTGCTTTTGGATCTGTTCTGCACCTTTTTTCGGATCGGTCTTTTTACCTTCGGCGGCGGGTACGCCATGCTGCCGCTTCTGCAGCGCGAGATCGTGGAAAAGAAAAAATGGGCCGCCGAGGAAGAGCTCCTGGACTACTTCTCCGTCGGCCAGTGCACGCCCGGCATCATTGCGGTCAACACGGCGACGTTTATCGGCTTCAAGGAGAAAAAAATCTCCGGCGCGGTTTTTGCTACGCTCGGCATCGTGACGCCTTCGCTCGTGATCATCACGGTCATTGCGGCGCTGCTGAGCAACTTCGCCCACATCCCCGCTGTGCAGAATGCGTTTGCGGGCATCCGCGTTGCGGTCTGCGTGCTCATTCTCAACTCCATCGTGAAGCTCTGGAAAAAGTCCGTGGTGGATAAGCTCACGTTCGGCGTGTTTGTCGCGGTGTTCCTCGGCTCTGTGCTGCTCGGCAGCGTCAGCCCCGTTGTATTCATTGTCGCCGCGGCGGTGCTCGGCGTTGTTGTGCGCGTGTGGCTGCACGCCGGGAAGGAGGGCAAGGCATGATCTACCTTCGGCTCTTCTGGGAGTTTTTCAAGGTCGGTCTGTTTTCCGTTGGCGGAGGGCTTGCCACGCTCCCGTTCCTTTACTCCCTCGGCGCGAAAACCGGCTGGTTCGGCACGGCGGACGTGGCGGATATGCTCGCCGTTTCCGAGTCAACGCCCGGGCCGATCGGCGTGAATATGGCGACCTATGTGGGCTTTGACTGCGGCGGCGTCCTCGGCGGCGTTGTGGCGACGATCGGCCTTATTACTCCGAGCGTGATCATCATCGTCCTCATTGCCAAGGCACTGCAGGCGTTCCGTAAGAACCGGTATGTGGACGCCGCGTTCCACACGCTGCGCCCGGCCTCCACCGGACTTATCGCCGCGGCGGGGTGGTCGGTGGTTGTGCTGGTGCTCGTAAACCTTGACGCTTACCGCGCCTCCGGTCTGTTTTCCGACCTTCTCCAATGGAAAAATCTGCTCCTTTTTGCTGCGATCTGGGCGCTTACCAATCTGGTGAAGCCCTTGAAAAGGCTGCATCCGGTCGTCTTTCTCGCCCTGGCCGCCGTTGCGGGCATCGTATTCCGGCTCGGCGGCGCATGAGTTAACATAATTACATTAACATAATTTAAATAACATAAAACAATTTACATAATTGCAAGCGCCGCGCCATAGGCAAGCACGGCGGAGAAAACGCCCTGGAGGAGCTTTCCTCCGAGGCGTTTTCGCGTTTTGAGACCTCCCGCGGCAGCTCCGGCCTGCCCGTGGACGCAAAGCCCGCCCCAGCTCAGGAGAAACGCGCCAAGAGCAAAGCTCCCGGGCGTGAGCGGCAGACCCGCCATGGCCCCGATGCCGCTGGAGAGCTCCAGCGCCCCGGTGAAGAGCGCGCGGAAAAAGGAGAGAGAACCTCCGGTACACCGTGCGAGCTCTCCGGCGAGCGTATCCGGAAAGCCCAGCGTGCCGAGTGAAGCGAGCAGCGCAGAAAAGAAGATCACATAAGCGCCGATCTGCAACAGCGTCTGGCCCGCGGCCGTTACGGCTCCGCCGAGCGCCGCGCCAAAGTCTTTCGCTGCCGCGGCCGGCCGCGCCGGACCGCTGCCGGGATTTTTCCGGCGAAAGAGAATGCCGACCGCGGCGGCGGAGAGCGCGTGCACCCCCCAGAGCAGCAGCCCCCATCCGGCGGAGCCGAACACACCCGCGCCGAGAGCGCCCACGGCGAACGCCGGGCCGGAATTGTCGCAGAAGGCGAGCAGATGCTCGGCCTCGTCGTTTTGAATGACGCCGTCGCGGTAAAGCTCTCCAATACTTGCCGCGCCGAGAGGGTATCCGCCGGAAAGACCGAGCAGGAACACCGCCGCCCCTGCGCCGCTCACGCCGAAGAGGCGCGCTGCCGCCGGAGCGAGACGCCGTGCGAGCGCATCCACCGCGCCGAGCCGCGTGAGCAGTCCGGCGGCGGCAAAATACGGCAGAAGCGACGGAACAAGCAGCGTCCCCCACAGCCGCAGCCCGTCCGCCGCGCCCTGCCGTGCCTCCGCCGAGGAGAAGAGAAATAAGAGAAAGACCGCCGCGCCTGCGGCGTAATTGCAGAAGCGTTTTTTCATACCGTTACATTATGTCCGCACCGGGCGATTCATGCGGCATGTACGTCCCGCCGCGCTCATAGAATGACGGGGAAGGGGGGCGGTGCTATGAAAGTACGCGATACGGTCGCGGATCTGGCCGATTCGCTCGAGTTGCCGGAGGAGGCGGTCTCCAATGCGCTGCGCGTTACGATCATCGGCCGGCGGCGCGCCGTGGTGGAGCATCACTGCGGCCTGCTCGGCTACGACGCGCAGTGCGTCGAGGTGAGCGCCGCCGCCGGGAGAGCGCGCATTCTCGGCGCGGACTTGACGCTGCACGCCATGGACCGGGACACGCTGATCGTGACCGGGCGGATCGCCGCGGTGGAATATGCGTAAGGGGAAGACGGGTCGTGTGGAGCGGCTGCTGCGCGGCGCTGCGGAGATCCGCATCACGGGCGCGGCGCCGTGGAAGCTCATCAACACCTGCTGCCGCGAGCGGATCACCGTGGAGGGCGTGGAGTCGGACGATCTCATCACCTGCCGGGCGCTGATTTTCGCCGCCGATGCGGAGCGAGTAAAGTCGCTCGCGCCGCGCTGCGGCTGCGACGTCGAGGTGCTGTCCGTGCGCGGGCGGCCGATCTGGAAGAAAAATCTGCATCGGAGGCGGTGGGCGGCGTTATGCGCCGCGGCGGTCGCTGCGGCGATCCTCGTCTCGTCGCTTTTTGTGTGGGATATCCGCGTGACGGAGAACGATTCCGATATACCGGACACGGTCATATTGCGCACGCTTGCCGAACAGGGCGTCGGCGTAGGGAGCTTCTGGCCGTCCTTCCGGGGAGAGCGCATCCGCTCGCGGGCGCTCCCGGAACTGCCGGGGCTCAGCTGGCTGGCGGTGAACGTGCGCGGAAGCACGGCGAGCGTGGAGGTGCGCGCCGCGGTGGAAAAGCCGGAGATCACCGATCCGCGGCAGGCCGCGGACGTGACGGCGTCGCGCTCGGGCGTCATCACGGAGATCTGCGTCTTTGAGGGAGAAGCGCTCGTTGCGCGCGGCGACGCCGTAACGGCGGGACAGACGCTCGTGAGCTGTGAGCGCGCCGCGCGCCGGGGCGGGACGCGCACCGTTCATGCCTGCGCCGAGATTACGGCGCATACGTGGTATGAGCTGACGGCCTCCGCGCCGCTCACGGCCTGCGTCAGGGAGGGCGCGGGGGCGGCGCGATACCGCTTTGCGCTGCTTATCGGGAACGCGAGAATAAATTTTTACGCGGATAGTGGAATTTCGGGTACGGAGTGTGATAAAATTACAAAGATATGGGAGCTGGGCATAAAAAACGTGTTTTCCCTGCCGGTCGCCGCCGTGTTCGAGACGCTGCAGCCGTATACGCTCAGCGAAACGGCGCTCTCGCGCGAGGCGGTGCGCGCGTCGCTCGAAGAGGAGCTGCGCGCCGCGCTGAAAGAACGGCTCGGCGAGACGGGCACAGTGCTCTCGGAATACTTTACCGCGTCCGAGAAAAACGGAATGCTCACGCTCACACTGCGCAGTGAGTGCGAGGAGCGTATTGACAAGGAAACTCTCCGGCCATGACCGGATGAAGAATACAGGAGAATCCATGGAACGAATCATTTCCGCTGAACGTGTCGAGGACATTCTCAATGTTTTCGGCTCGTTCGACCAGAATCTGCACATCATTGAAAAGGAGTGGAACGTCCGCGTTTCCGACCGGGACGCCGAGCTGAAGATCTCCGGCGAGCCGGAGAACATCGTGTCCGCGGAAAAGGCGGTGCAGAACCTTCTGATGCTCGCCGCGCGCGGCGAGACCGTAGACGAACAGCGCGTGCGCTATGTGATCGGGATGATCCGCTCCGGGCAGGAGGACCAGATCCGTGAGCTTGACAACGGCGTTGTCTGCATCACGGCGAAGGGGCGCCCCGTCAAGCCGAAAACGCTCGGCCAGAAGGCGTATGTGCAGGCCATCCGGGACAATACCGTAACGCTCGGCATCGGCCCCGCCGGTACGGGCAAAACGTATCTCGCCGTGGCCGCGGCCGTGGCGGCGTTTCGCGAAAAGAGCGTCAACCGCATCATCCTCACGCGTCCCGCAGTCGAAGCGGGCGAGCGGCTCGGCTTCCTGCCCGGCGATCTGCAAAGCAAGGTCGATCCCTACCTGCGGCCGCTGTACGACGCGCTCTTCGATATGCTCGGGCCGGAGACCTATAATACCTATCTTGAAAAAGGGAATATCGAAGTAGCGCCGCTCGCTTACATGCGCGGTCGGACGCTCGACGACAGCTTCATCATCCTTGACGAGGCGCAGAACACCTCGCGCGAGCAGATGAAAATGTTCCTGACCCGTCTGGGATTCAACAGTAAGATGGTCATCACCGGCGATGTGACGCAGATCGACCTGCCGGCGGACAAGGCGTCCGGTCTCAAGGAGGCTATGAAGGTGCTCGACGGCGTGGACGATATCGCCATCTGCCGCTTCACCGGCGCGGACGTTGTGCGCCACGCGCTTGTGCAGCAGATCATCGCCGCCTACGAAAAGCACGAAAAGGCCGCCGCGGAACGCGAGAAAAAGATCGCCGCGCCGCAGCGCCGGGAGAATAACGGATACAGTAAGAGGAAATAACGATGGGGCACAGGCTTTACATTTACCGGGAAAAGCGCAATCTCGGCCATCCGGAAACGGCGGCGCTCGTGAAGAAGGCCGCCGCCGCGGCGCTGCGCGCCGAAGGCGTGGACGAGCCGTGCGAGATCGGCGTCACGCTCACAAACGACGAGGGTATCCATGTCATCAACTGCGAGCAGCGCGGCGTGGACCGGCCGACGGACGTGCTCTCGTTCCCGATCGGCGAAATGAATTACGACACGAACCGCCGCTATCTCGGCGACATGGTCCTCTCCCTCGAGCGCGCCGAAGCGCAGGGCGAGGAGTACGGCGGAGGATTTGTGCACGAGGTGCAGTATCTCACGGTGCACTCCGTGCTGCATCTGCTCGGCTACGACCACCTCGACGAGGGCGAGGAAAAAGCCAAAATGCGCGCGAGAGAAAAAGCCATTATGAAGGAGCTCGGCTATGATTTCTAAAACAGCCATGATCACCATCTGCGGACGGCCCAACGTCGGCAAATCCACCCTGACGAATGCTCTAGCCGGGGAGAAAATTGCCATCGTCTCCAACAAGCCGCAGACGACGCGAAACCGCATCACCGCCGTGTGCCAGCGCGGTGAAACGCAGTTCGTATTTCTCGATACCCCCGGCTTCCATAAGCCGCGCACCCGCCTCGGCGACTATATGGTGAATGTCGTGCGCCAGAGCGTTGCGGATGTGGACGCCGTCGTGCTCGTTGTGGAGCCGGTCGCCTCCGTCGGGCCGCAGGAGCGCGAGCTGATCGCGAGCATCAAGGCGGCAGACTGTCCGGCGGTACTCGCCATCAACAAGCTCGATACCGTCGAGCCGGAAAAGCTCCTTGCCGTTATCGCGCTCTACAGCGAAGCGTATGCCTTCCGTGCCGTCGTTCCCATTTCCGCCAGGACCGGCGACGGCGTGGAGGAGCTTCTCAAAGAGCTGGATGCATTTGCCGTGGAGTCCCCGGCGCTCTTCCCGGAGGGCGTGACGACCGACCAGCCGGAAAAGCAGGTCTGCGCCGAGCTGATCCGGGAAAAGCTGCTGCTCAATCTCGAGCGCGAGGTGCCGCACGGCACGGCGGTGGAGATCACGCGCTTTTCCGAGCGGGACGACGGCATCATCGATCTCGAAGCGACGATTTACTGCGAAAAGGCGAGTCACAAGGGCATCATCATCGGCAAGCACGGCGCGATGCTCAAAAAAATCGGCGAGGACGCCCGCAAGGATATTGAGGATTTTATGGGCACAAAGGTCTTTTTGCAGACGTGGGTAAAGGTCAAGGAAAAGTGGCGCGACTCCAATTCGCTCCTGCGCAATTTCGGATATACGGACACCTGAAAACTTCCGCCGTATCCGGAATATCCCACTTATAACCGCACGGCGCGGGGGAAAACTTCCCGTATGGATACGAAGATTTTCTGGGACGTGTTCCGCGACACCGGCGACCCGCTCTGCTGGTTGCTGACCCGCGCTGTCCCGACGGACGAAAAAAAGAAAGAACAGACAGACGACAGAGCGCCCGCGCGGCCTCTGTCGTGAGACAAGAGGTTTACATAATGTACAAAACCCTGCACGGACTGGTGCTGCGCGAGGTGAAATACAAGGAGTCGAGCAAGATCCTCACCATTCTCACGGAGGAGGAGGGGAAAATCACCGCGGAGGCGCGCGGCGCGCTGCGCAAGGGCTCAAAGTGCTCGGCGGCGTCGCAGGTGCTCACGTGGTCGGATCTGACATTTTTTGAAAACCGCGGCCGGTATACGCTGACCGAGGGGAGCGTGCTGGAGGACTTCGCGGCGCTGCGCGCCGATCTCGGCGACTATGCGCTCGGCTGCTATATGGCGGAACTTCTGGAGGCCGTATCGGACGAGGACAGCCACAGCACGGCGCTGCTTCATCTGGGGCTGAACGCGCTGTTCGCGCTCTCGCGGCAGCTTTATCCGGCCAAACATATCAAGGCGGTCTTTGAGCTGCGGCTTTTGTGTCTTGCGGGGTTCGCTCCGCAGCTCGACCGCTGCACGGACTGCGGCTCGCACACGCCCGAAAAGCCGCGCCTGAGTCTCTACGGCGGCGGCGTCCACTGCACCGGCTGCGCGCCCGGCGCGCCGGGAAAGTCGGTGCTGCTCTGCGGCGCGTCGCTCGCGGCCATGCGTCATGTATGCTCCGCAGGGGAGAAGAAGATCTTCTCCTTCACGCTGGACGAGCCGTCCGCGGCGCGTTTTTACGCCGCCTGCGAGGAATACGCCATTGCGCAGCTTGACCGCACCTTCGGCACGCTGGATTACTGGCATTCTTTGAAGAACCAGTAGACAATAATTTATTTTACGTCAACAAAATTATGTAAATCATAATATGTAAATTGATTTATGTAAAAATAATTATGTAAATACATAGTACAAACGGAGACATATATGGATTTACTGGAAAAATCAAGAAATACTCTTGAGCTTCCGGCGGTGCTGGAAATGCTCGCAGGAGAGGCGGTGTCCGAACCGGCGAAGGCGGAGGCGATCTCTCTTGTGCCGAGCGTTTACCGCGCGGAGGTCGAACGGCTGCTTGCCGAGACGAGCGCCGCCAAGGATATGATGGTGTACAAGGGCAGCCCGGCTCTCTCGGGCCTGCGCGATGTGCGCGGTTCGCTCGCCCGCGCCGATATGGGCGGCGTGCTCAACCCACGCGAGCTGCTGGAGATCGCCGGCGTTCTGCAAAGCGCGCGCGCCGTGCGTTCCTACGGCATGAGCGCCGAGAAGGAGACGTGCATCGATCATCTCTTTAAAATGCTTCAGACGAACCGGTTTCTGGAGGACAGGATCGTAAACTCCATCCCGGGCGAGGACGAGATCGCCGACAGCGCGAGCAGCGAGCTTTCGGACATCCGCCGCAAAATGCGCGCGGCGGCCGCCCGTGTCCGGGACAGCCTTCAAAAGATCATCTCCGCGCCGTCCATGGCAAAGTATTTGCAGGACCCGATCATCACAACGCGCTCGGACCGCTACGTTGTTCCGGTCAAGGCCGAGTGCAAGGGCAGCGTTCCGGGCCTTGTGCACGATGTATCGGCCTCCGGTGCAACGCTCTTTATCGAGCCGATGGCGGCGGTCAAGGCGAATAACGAGATCCGCGAGCTGAAAGCGAAGGAAAAAGCGGAGATCGAGCGCATTCTCGCGGAGCTCAGCGCCGAGTGCGCCGCGCACCGCGAGGACATCGACGCCGATTTTTCTGCGCTCGTGCGGCTCGATGTCATCTTCGCGCGCGCGAAGCTCAGCTTCAAGCTCAACGCCGGCGCGCCGGAGCTCTCGGAACGCGGCGTCCGGCTGCGCCGGGCGCGTCACCCGCTGCTCGATAAGGACAAGGCCGTGCCGATCGATGTGGAGCTTGGCGAGGATTACGACACGCTCGTCATCACCGGCCCGAACACCGGCGGCAAGACCGTTACGCTCAAGACGATCGGACTTTTCTGCCTTATGGCGCAGTGCGGCCTGCACATCCCCGCCGCGGAGGGAAGCTGCGTTCCCGTATTTGATAAAGTTCTCGCCGACATCGGCGACGAGCAGAGCATCGAGCAATCGCTGTCCACATTCTCGGCGCACATGGTGAACATTGTGAACGTGCTCAAAGAGTGCGGCGACGGCTCTCTCCTCCTCTTCGACGAGCTCGGCGCGGGCACCGATCCGGTCGAGGGCGCGGCGCTTGCCGTGTCGATCCTGGAGAGCGCCCGCGCACGCGGCTGCGTCATCGCCGCGACGACGCACTATGCCGAGCTCAAGGTGTACGCCACGAACACGCCCGGCGTTATGAACGCTTCGTGCGAGTTCGATGTAGACACGCTGCGCCCGACGTACCGGCTGCTTCTCGGTATCCCGGGCAAATCCAATGCCTTTGCCATCTCCCGGCGGCTCGGTCTGCCGGAGGAGATCATCGAGGACGCCGGGGGGCGTGTCGGCATGACGAGCGCAAAGCTCGAAGAAACGATCGAAAAGCTCGAAAAGACGCGCCAGATCCTCGACCGCGAGCGCGCCGAGTCCGCCCGGCAGCTCCGGCAGGCGGAGGAGGAGCGGAAAAAGGCCGCGCAACTGCGCGCCGAACTCGAGATCCGACTGGAAAAATCCGAGCAAAAGGCGCGGCGCGAGGCCGAACGCATTCTCTCCGACGCCCGCACCGTGGCCGAGAGCACGTTCCGCGAGCTGGACGCGATGCGCTCCGCCCAAAACGAGGAAAACGATCACCAGCGCATCAACGCCGCGCGCGCGGAGATCCGCCGGAAGCTCAACGAGACGCAGGATTCTTTGCGCCGCGACGAGCCCGCGCCGGAGGAAAAAAGATCTGCGCGTGCCGTGCAGGCGGGCGACGTGGTGCAGATCCGCTCCATGGGCGTGAAGGCGACGGTGCTCGCCGTATCAAGCGACCGGATGCTTACCCTGCAGGCAGGCATACTGCGCGTCACGGCGCGCGAGGACGAGGTGCTGCTCCTTGAAAACGAAAAGCCCGCCGTGACCGTGCGCACCGAGAGCCGCGGCACGACGCTTCGGCAGAACGCCGTTTCGTCCGAGCTTGATATCCGCGGCATGGAAACGATCGAGGCCATCCCGGTCGTGGAGCGGTACATCGATTCCGCGGTGCAGTCGCGGCTGGAGAGCGTGACGATCATCCACGGCAAGGGCACGGGCGCGCTGCGCGCCGCCGTGCAGCAGTCTCTCCGCCGCAATAAGCAGGTAAAATCGTTCCGTCTCGGCCGCTACGGCGAGGGGGAGACCGGCGTGACCGTTGTGGAATTGAAATAACAGCGCGCCGAAGCCGTGATTTTTGCTGTGCATTTTTCCAAAAGACAGGAAAAAGGTTGACGTTCCCTGTGCGCTTTGCTAAAATATAGCCGTATAAAAGCATATCCATGTCAAGCGATCCATAGCGGATTTCTTCAATTTTTGATGATAGGGAGCGGCGAATATGGTCAGCAAAGAAGTAGTCATCAGCAATCAGGTAGGCCTGCACGCCAGACCTGCGACGTTCTTCATTCAGAAGGCGAACGAGTACAAATGCAGCATCTGGGTGGAGAAGGACGAGCGCCGTGTCAACGCCAAGTCTCTTCTCGGCGTTCTTTCTCTGGGTATCGTGAAGGGTACCCCCATCACCATTATTGCGGACGGCTCGGACGAAGAAGAGGCTGTGGCAGCGCTTACTGCGCTGATCGCCTCGGACTTTGCGGAGTGATCCGGTAAGAGAAACAAGCGGGACAAGGGCGTGTTTTCAACACGCCCTTGCTTTTGCATTTTAAGACTTTTCGGAGGATACCGTGACCAGGATTGAGGAGCTGCGTGAGAAAGCCAACCGCCTGCCGCTGCTGCCGGGCGTTTATATCATGCTGGACGCTTCCGGCGAGGTGATCTACGTCGGCAAGGCCAAGGCGCTGAAAAACCGCGTGACGAGCTATTTCCGCGGCGAGCATCTGCCGAAGGTCGCGGCGATGGTCTCGCATGTGAACGACTTCAACGTTATCATCGCCGAGACGGAGTTTGAAGCGCTCGTGCTGGAAAACTCCCTCATCAAGCGCCACAAGCCGCGCTACAACATCCTTCTCAAGGATGACAAGGGATATCCGTTCCTGCGTCTCGACCGGCGGGAGGCGTATCCGCGCTTTACGCTTTCCAACCGCGCGAACCCGGACGGGGCAAAATACTTCGGCCCCTACGGCGGCCGCGGACAGACGATGAGCATCATCGATACGCTCTGCAAAACGCTGGGACTGCCGAATTGCCGCCGCGTGTTCCCGCGCGACGTCGGCAGGGATCGCCCCTGCCTTCAGTACCAGATGGGCGCATGCCGCGGCTGGTGCCGCGGCGAGCCGGGCGGAGAAGAGTACCGGCGCGCGATCGGCGAGGCTGTGGATATTCTCGAAGGCCGCAGCGCGGAGCTTGTCCGGCGCATCGAGTCCGAGATGAACGCCGCAGCCGAGGATCTCCGGTTTGAGGAAGCCGCCCGCCTGCGTGACCGCATGCGAGCTGTGTCCACGCTGGAAAACCGCCAGCGCGTCATCGCCGCCGCCCGCGCCGATACGGACGCCGTCGGCTTTGTACGCGGCGCAAAGAGCTGCTTTTCCGTGCTGCACTATACGGACGGCGACCTCTCCGGCAAAGACGTATCGCTCATCGATGACCCGACCGAAACGGACGGGGAGGCGCTGTCCGCCCTGCTGCGACAGTATTATGTAAACCGCTCGAGTTGGCCGAAAACGATTCTCCTGCCGTTCGAGCCGGAGGACAAAGAGGACATCGAACGTTGGCTGTCGGACATGGCCGGGCGGCGCGTATATCTGGAGGTGCCGCAGCGGGGCGAGCGCGCCCGCTTTGCGGAAAAGGCGGCGGTGAACGCCCGCGAGGAGATTTTGCGCTCCACAACCGCCGAGCAACGCCGGAGCAAAACGCTCTCCTGGCTTCAGGACGCTCTCCGGCTCACGGAATTTCCGCACCGGATCGAGGCATATGATATCTCCAATACCGGCGGCACGGACATCGTCGCCTCCATGACGGTGCATACGGACGGCAAGCCCCTCAAGCGGGATTACCGGAAGTTTCGCATCCGTAGCACCGAAACGCCGGATGATTACGCCTCCATGCGTGAGGTCATCACGCGCCGGTTCACGCACTATCTGGATGGGGACGAAAAGTTCTCCGCAAGACCCGACGTGTTGTTCATCGACGGCGGCGCGGAGCATGCCTCGGCGGCGTGCGCCGCGCTGGAAGCGCTGGGCATGAGCCTGCCGGTGTTCGGCATGGTAAAGGATGACCGCCACCGCACGCGCGCGCTCGTAACGCCGGAGGGGCGCGAGATCGGCATTCAGGCAAATCCCGCCGCGTTCGCGCTCGTGGGCCGGATTCAGGAGGAAACGCATCGCTTCGCCATTGAGTATCACCGCTCGCTGCGCGACAATGTGCGCGGCTCAACGCTCGAAAAGATCCCCGGCGTCGGGGGAAAACGGAGAAACGATCTTTTGAAGGCCTTTGGCTCGGTGCGCGCGATCCGCGAGGCGAGCGCGGAGGAGCTTTCCCGGGCCGTGCCGAAGAACACGGCGCAGGCCGTATACAACTATTTCCACAAAACCGAGGAGGAAACGCCATGCGAGTGATCACCGGCATATGCCGCGGCCGCCGTCTGCTCGAGCCGGCGGGGAGGGACGTCCGCCCCACGACCGACCAGGTGAAGGAGGCCATGTTCAATATCATCCAGTTTGACGTGGAGGGGCGCAAGGTTCTCGACCTGTTCGCCGGAACGGGACAGCTCGGCATCGAAGCGCTCTCCCGCGGCGCGGCGGACTGCCTGTTTGTGGACAGCGCCAGGGACTCCGTCCGTCTCGTGCAGGAAAATCTCCGCCGCTGCGGTCTCACCGCGCGCGTCCTGCAGTGCGACGCGCTCGGCATTTTAAAATCCGGCGAGAAATTCGATCTCATTTTCCTTGACCCGCCCTACGGCTCCGGACTGGAAGCAAAAGCGATCGAGGCGGTGAAAGAGTTTGACATCCTCACGCGCGGTGGTATAATGGTGATCGAGACCCGTCCGGAAACGGCGCTGCCGGTCCTTCCGGCGGAATACGGTACGGCGAAAACGTACCGTTACGGGAAAATCAAACTCACGGTGATAACCAGAGGAAACGACTGATGCAGACAGCCATTTGCCCCGGCAGCTTCGATCCGATCACGCTCGGTCATCTTGACGTGATCCGCCGCGCGTCCAGAATGTTTGAGCGCGTTGTGGTTTGCGTGGTGGCAAACCCCGGAAAACACTGTGCCATTACGCTGGAGGAGCGCCGCGATCAGGTGCGGCGCGTAACGGCGTCCATCCCCAATGTCGAGGTCGATATTTGGGAAGGACTGCTCGTAGATTACGCCGACCGGTACGAAAACCCCGTCGTCGTACGCGGACTGCGCGCGTTGTCCGACTTTGAATACGAATTTATGATGGCGCTTACGAACAAAAAGCTCAACTCCCGCGTTGAGACGATGTTTTTGGCGTCGGACGAGAGATATATGTATCTCAGCTCTACCACCGTGCGTGAGATCGCGGGTTACGGCGGCGATATTTCCCGTTTTGTCCCTGCGGAGATCCTTGACGACCTGATGATAAAACTCAACGGGAGGAAATAAATATATGGAAAACCACGCGCTGGATATCATCGATATGCTCTATAACATGATCGCGGAGGCATGGGGCGTCCCTCTGGGCAACGACAAGTGCATCGTTGAGCGCGACAAGGCGCTCAACCTTCTCGACGATCTTAAGGCGACGCTTCCGATGGAGCTGAGCGAGGCGCGCCGTCTCGTCAACGCGCGCGACGAGTTCGTCGCCAACGCCAAGCAGGAGGCAGACAACATCCGCCGCGGCGCCGAGGACAAGGCCACGCAGATGATCGACGAGCAGAACGTCTATAAGGAAGCCAGACGCCGCTCCGATGAGATCGTCCAAACGGCGGAGGCAAAATCCCACGAGCTGCTGCGCGCGGCAAACAATTATCTGGACGATGCCCTCCGCCAGACGGAGGAGGCGGTCGCCGAGTCGCTGGAAAAGGTCCGCGCCGCGCGTGCGCAGTTCCGCGCCGCCGCCGCACCCGAGCGGCCGGAAGGAACGGCGGACGTTACGCTGCAGGACGTGGAGGACAGCGAGTTTATCAACGGCTGAATCCTTTCGATCCACAGGGAAATTCTCCTGAAAAGCGAATTTCTTTCGCCCAATCGTAACCATTTGTCAATAACGGAACCGAAGCCGCCGGAGCGCACCATATGCTGTGCTCCGGCGGCTCGATTTGCCTTTTCACCACAATATATTGAAGTCTTTCCGCGAAAGGCGCACCGTCTGTGCAGAATTTTTCTCTTGCATTTTTGCCCCCTGCCTTTTATAATGAAACAACAAAGTGGGGCAAAGTGGGGTAAAATGTCATACTTGTCCACAGAGGACCGGAGAAGGGAGGCGCTGTTTATGACCGGCGAATATATGCACACGCTTGACGCCAAGGGGCGTCTGGCCGTGCCCTCGCGCCTGCGGGACGAGTTGGGCGGCGTTTTCTATGTGACGCTCTCCATGGATCGCTGCCTTTCGGCGTACAGCGCCGAGAGCTGGCAGCGTTTTTCCGATAAGGTGGACGCGATGCCGTTTGTAAAGCAGCGCAAAATGCGCCCGCTCTTCGCCTTCGCCGCGCGCTGCGAGACGGACGCGCAGGGCCGCATCCTCCTGCCGCAGAATCTGCGGGACTATGCCGGCCTCACGAAGGATGTGACCATCGTCGGCTGCAACAACCATGCGGAGCTTTGGGACAGCGCGCGCTGGAACGAGATCCACAATGCGGAAATGACGCCGGAGAACATTGCCGCCGTTATGGAAGAGCTGGAGTTTTGACATGCCGGAACATAAAAGCGTGCTGCTGCGCGAATGCATCGAAAACCTGGATATAAAGCCGGACGGGATCTATGTGGACGGGACGCTCGGCCTCGGCGGTCATTCGATGGAAATTGCCAGACGCCTTACGACCGGGCGGCTCATCGCCATCGACCGGGACGAAACCGCCATCGAGCGCTCGAAAGAGCGCCTTGCGCCGTGGGCGGACCGTATCACATTCGTTCACGGGAATTTCCGCTCGCTCGGAAAGATCCTTGATGATCTCGGCATTCCGCGTGCAAACGGCATGCTCTTTGATCTCGGCGTATCCTCGCCGCAGCTCGATGAGGCCGAACGCGGCTTTTCCTATATGGCGGACGCGCCGCTCGACATGCGCATGGATCGCAGCGCGCCGGTAACGGCGTGGACGGTCGTGAACACGTGGCCGGAGCGGGAACTTATACGCATCCTGCGCGACTACGGCGAGGAACGCTACGCCAACCGCATTGCGGGAAGCATTGTCCGCGCCCGGGAGAGGAAACCCGTGGAAACGACGCTGGAGCTTGTGGACATCATCAAAGGCGCCATGCCCGGCGCGGCGCTGCGCGAAAAGCAGCACCCGGCCAAGCGCAGCTTTCAGGCGATCCGCATCGCCGTGAACGACGAGCTCGAGGCGGAGCGGGAAATGCTCCTCGCGGCCATGGATCGGCTCGCCCCCGGCGGACGGCTCTGCGTCATCAGCTTCCACTCGCTGGAGGATCGGATCGTCAAGACCACCATCCGCGAGCGCGAGGACGGCTGCACCTGCCCGCGCGATTTTCCGGTGTGCGTGTGCGGCTTTGTGCAGACGATGAGAACCGTAACGAAGCCCATCACGGCCTCGGAAGAGGAATTGAACGACAACCCGCGCGCGCGCAGCGCGAGACTGCGCGTCGCCGAGAGGATATAAAAGGGGAGAGATCCGTGAACGCAAAAACGACCGAACAGAGAACCGCGGTGTTTACCCCCTGTGCGGAGAGCGCGGAAGCAACGCGCGCCTTTCCCGTCTCGGACGAGGATACCAAAGAGCTGCCTCTGATCGCCGACCGGTTTGCCGGGCGGTACTGGGACGGCCGTGCGGATGATGCGCCGGAGAGAAAACCGGCGCGGAAACGATCTTTCCGCAGCGCTCTTGCCTTCGGCGCCGCCGCGGTCGCGGCCATGCTGCTCCTCGTCGGCTCACTGACCGGGCAGGCGGAGCTTACGGCGATGAACGACGAGCTCGTCGCCGTATCGGAGCGCATTTCCGAGCTCAAAGCGGAGGAGCGGACGCTCCTTGTGGAGACCGAGAGGGCAGAGAGCCTTGCCGCCGTGGAGAGCTATGCCGTGGGAACGCTTGGCATGCAGCCGCCCCGGCTGGATCAGCGCAACACCGGCGCGTCGGAGCTTTCCGACCGGGCCACGGTCCTCCACGCACGCCGCGGACAGGGGCTGCGGCATTTCTGGGAGAATCTCCTCGACACGGTTGTGGCATGTTTTTAATTCCGGCGCGGTATAATGCATCAGAATGATGCATTTGCCGATCCGGAGGAAACGCCATGCCGCCAAACAGCCGACCCAACCGAACCATGCTCCGCCGCGCGCTGTTCCTTCTTGCCGCGTGCGGCGTTGCGGCGTTTGCCGTACTGATGATCCAGCTTTTCCGTCTGCAGATCCTGCGCCACGACGAGCTGGAGAGCGCCGCGCTGCAGCAGCAGCTCCGCCGCACGGCGATCCCTGCCTCGCGCGGGACGATCTACGACCGCGAGGGGCGTGTTCTCGCGATGAGCGCAACGACATACACCGTGTATGTAAGCCCCGCGGAGATCACCATGAACGGCGAGGACCCCGAGCGCATTGCCGGCGGCCTTTCCGAAATTCTCGGCGTAGACCGCGAAAAGATCCTCACGATAACCGCCGACAGGCGCAGCTGGTATAAAACCGTAAAGCGCCAGATCGAAGAGACCGAGGCGGACGCGGTGCGCGCCTTTAAAAACGAGTACGACCTGCAGGGTGTGAAGCTCGAACCGGACACAAAGCGCTATTACCCCTATGCCTCGCTCGCCTCGCACGTCATCGGCTTCGTCGGCGCGGACAACACCGGCCTTTCGGGGCTGGAATTTACGCAGAACGATCTTCTGACCGGCACCGCCGGCAGCATCCTCCGGCTGAAGAACAGCGCCGGGACGGATATGATCCTCACAAGCTATGAGGACTACGTCGATGCGCAGGACGGACTTGATCTCCACTTGACAATCGATACCACGGTCCAGTACTATCTGGAGAAGCAGCTTTCCCAGGCGGTGCAGGACTATGACATACAAAACGGCGCCGCCGGCATCATCATGGACCCGAAAACGGGCGCGATCCTGGCGATGGCGTCGCTGGGAAATTTTGATCTCAACAACTACCAGCTCGTCTCCGCCGACGTTCAGTCGGAGATCGACGCGGCCGTCGATCCGGACGCCGCGGCGCAGCTTTTGAAGGACGCACAGCTCGCCCAATGGCGCAACAAAGCCATTTCCGATACCTATGAGCCGGGCTCAACGTTCAAAATTATGGTGCTCGCCATGGCGCTCGAAGAAGGCGTTGCCACGCCGTCCGACAGCTTTTACTGCGGCGGCAGCATGACGGTGCAGGGACGCGGCAAGCCGCTCAAGTGCTGGAAAACGGTCGGCCACGGCCCGCAGACGCTCACGCAGGCAGCGCAGCACTCGTGCAACGTCGCGTTTGCTACGCTGGGCCTTCGCATCGGGGAGGAAACGTTTTACCGCTACTGCGAAGACTTCGGCTTTTTCCGCGCGAGCGAAAACCCGGACGCGGCTCTCACGGGAAAGACCGGCATCTCGCTTCCCGGCGAGAGCGGCAGCATCTGGTGGCCGCGCAGCGTTTTCTGCAACAGCGAAAACTTCTCCCAGCTTGCCGCGGCGTCGTTCGGCCAGACGTTCAACATCACGCCTCTCCAGCTCATCACCGCCGTGAGCGCCTGCTGCAACGGCGGCTATCTTATGAAGCCGTACATCGTTGATTCCGTCACGGACGGCGAGGGTACGCTCGTATCGAAAACCGAGCCGGAGGTGATCCGGCAGGTCATTTCCGAGAAGACGAGCGCGCAGGTGAACGCCATTCTCGAGCAGGTCGTGTGCGACACGAAACAGGGAACCGGAAAAAACGCCTACGTCGCCGGGTATCACGTTGCAGGCAAGACCGGCACCTCCGAAAAGGTGGCGCAGGACGCCGCCGGCGGGAAAAAGGAATACATCGTCTCCTTCATCGGCTACGCGCCTGCGGACGATCCGCAGGTCGTGTGTCTCATTTTGATGGATACGCCCTCCAACGAGACCGGGATCTACATTTCCGGCGGCCAGATGGCCGCGCCCGTTGTCGGGCGCATCCTCGGCGAAGTTCTGCCGTATCTCGGCGTGCAGCCGCGCTACAGCGAAGCGGAGGAAAAATACATTGACCGCGCCGTGCCGCCCCTTACCGGCAAAACGCCGGAGGAAGCGGTGAAGCTGCTCCGCGAGGCCGGGCTTGCCGCCCGGATCGAAGGCACCGGCGATATAGTCACCGGCCAGCTTCCGGGAAAAGGAACGGTCGTCGCAAGCGGGACGACGGTGCTCGTCTATACCGGCGAGACGCCGGAACCGGAAGAGGAGACCGTGCCGGAGCTTACGGGGCTCACCTATTCTCAGGCGAGGGAAGCTCTCTTTGCCGAAGGGCTGTTCCTCCGCTCGAATAGCACGATCCTTGCCGACAGCGATACGGTGCGCGTTGTGTTCCAGAGCGTCGGCGCAGGGGAGAGCGTCCCCGCGGGCAGCGTAATTGAAGTCAGTATCGTCAACGACGATAACGATACATACGGCCGGTACTGATTCGGCCGGGACATTATGAGGAAGTACCATGAAGCTTTCGGAAATTCTCAAAGGAATAAACGTTCTCTCCGCGTCCGCCTCCGGCGATACGGAGATCACGGGCGTCTGCTACGATTCCCGCCGTGTGAAGAGCGGCGATCTTTTCGTCGCCGTGCGCGGGTACGAGTCGGACGGACATAAATATATCCCCATGGCGGTGGAAAAGGGCTGCGCCGCCGTGCTGTGTGAAGAAGCGCCCGCCGGGAATGTGCCGTATATCCGGACGGATGACAGCCGGCTCGGTCTCGCGCTCGCGGCGCGGAACTTCTACGGCGACCCAAGCCGCGAAATGAAGGTCATCGGCATCACCGGCACGAACGGCAAGACGACAACGACCATTCTCGTCAAGCAGATTTTGGAAAAGACCCTCGGCGCGAAGGTCGGTCTCATCGGCAGCGTATCGAACATGATCGGCGGCGAGGAGTTCCACGCCGAGCACACCACGCCGGAGTCCTGCGATCTGCAGGCGCTCTTCCGCCGGATGGCGGACGCCGGGTGCACCCACTGCGTGATGGAGGTATCCTCCCACTCGCTGGTGCTGCGCCGCGTGGCGGGCGTGCATTTTGCCGTCGGGCTCTTCACGAACCTGACGCAGGATCATCTGGATTTCCACAACACGATGGAGGAATACGCCCGCGCCAAGGCGATGCTCTTCCCGCTATGCGAAAAGACGGCGGCGAACGCGGACGATCCGTGGACGGAAACGGTCATGAAGAATGCGCCGCAGCCGGTGTACACCTTCTCGGCTAGGAGCGACAGCGCCTCGCTGACGGCGCGCGATATCCGTCTCGCGCCGAGCGGCGTTCGCTTCTGCGCGCTGGAGGAGGGCGAGCTTGTCCGGGTAAAGACGAACCTGCCGGGGCAGTTTTCGGTGTACAATGCGCTTGCGGCCATTGCCTGCGCGCGCCTGCTCGGCGTATCGCTCGCCGATGCCGCCGCCGCGCTTGAAACTGCCCACGGCGCAAAGGGGCGGGTGGAGCCGGTGCCGACGGACGGCGATTACAGCATTTTCATCGACTATGCCGTCACGCCGGACGCCATTGAAAATGTTCTCACAACGCTGCGCGGCATCGCGCCGAAGCGTCTTGTGATGCTCTTCGGCGCCGGCGGCGACCGTGACAGAAAAAAACGCCCGATCATGGGGAAAATCTCCGCGGATATCGCCGATTTCGTCATTGTCACGAGCGACAATCCGCGCACCGAGGATCCCATGAGCATCATTGAGGAGATCCTACCCGGTGTGCGGGCGGGCAAAGCGCCCTACAAGGTCATCTGCGACCGGGCGGAGGCCATCCGATGGGCGATCGACCACCATGAGCCGGGCGACGTGATCCTGCTTTGCGGCAAGGGCCACGAGGACTACCAGATCATCGGCCACGAGAAGATCCACATGGACGAGCGCGAGATCGTCGCGGACCATCTTGCCGAACGCGCGAAGCGCACCTGACAAAGCAAAAGAGGAAAGGCACGGGGAAAAAGAATGACTTGGAAGCTGATTTTGGCGCTTGTCGTCGGATTTTGCATATCGAGCGCCTCAGGCGCGGTTTTGGTACCGTATCTGCGGAGGATCAAAGCCGGACAGTCGATCCGGGAGGACGGCCCCACGTGGCACATGAGCAAGACCGGCACGCCCACAATGGGCGGGCTGATGTTCATCCTTGCGGTCGCCGTTGTTTGCCTCACGGTCGGCTTCTCCTGCATGGCAAACGGCGAGTGGGGACATATTTTTGTTCTGCTGTTCGGTCTCATGTTCGGCGCGATCGGCTTTCTGGACGACTATGAAAAGCTGCGCCACAAGCAGAATCTCGGCCTGAGCGCGAAGATGAAGTTCCTTTTGCAGCTCCTTGCCGCCACGTGCTTTCTGCTGCTGCTCCGGATCACCGGATACCTGAGCCCCAATCTTTATATCCCGTTCTGGAACACCTATGTCCCGGTCTCCGAGCCGCTGTACTTCATTTTTGCGGCGTTTGTTATCGTCGGCACGGTGAACGCCGTGAACATCACCGACGGTGTGGACGGCCTCGCAGCGGGTACGTGCGTGCCTGTGTTCCTCTGCTTCACGGCCATCGTGTTCTGCTGGGGCAAGGAGTATATGCCGCAGGGCATTTTCGCGAGCGGTATGGTCGGCGCGCTGCTCGGCTTCCTTATCTACAACTTCAACCCCGCGCGCGTATTCATGGGCGACACCGGCTCGCTTTTCCTCGGCGGGTGCATTTCGGGGCTGGCGTTCGCGCTCGATGTGCCCCTGCTGCTCATTCCGCTGTGCATCATGCCGATCATTGAAACGCTCTCGGATATCATCCAGGTAGCGTATTTCAAGCTCTCTCACGGCAAGCGGGTGTTTAAAATGGCGCCCTTCCACCACCATCTTGAAATGGGCGGCTGGACGGGCAGAAAATGGAAAGAGAGAGAGATCTTCGTCCTGTTTGCAGGCATCACGCTCATCATGGCGATCATATCGCTGCTCGGCGTAACGGGACGCTATTCCTTCTGAGCTTTTGAGAGGGTAATACCGGAGGCTTTCATGGATCATACTTCGGCCGGCGCGGCGCCGGTCAGAATGGGTAAGGCAGACCGCAGGGCGGATCTGCCTTTCCTTGTTATCACGCTCACGCTGCTCGGCATCGGCGTGGTGATGGTGCTCTCGGCGAGCTTTGCGAGCGCGTATTACGATCTGCAGGGCGAGACGGGACATAACCCGGTGTATTTCTTTTCCCGGCAGGCGATCTTTGCTGCGGCGGGCGTGTGCGTGATGCTCATTGCCTCGCGCATCCCGATGCGCGTTTACCGCGCCTGCGCTCTGCCGCTGCTGCTCGTCTCCGTCGCGAGCCTCGCGGCGGTCCTCGTCATCGGCACGGTTGTAAACGGCGCAAGACGATGGATAAACCTTGGCTTCACGACGTTCCAGCCGTCAGAAATTACAAAAATCGCAATTATTCTTTACTTTTCGGCTCTGATATGCAAATATAAAGACCGGATGCGCACCTTCCGGTACGGCATCGCGCCGTTCGCGGCAATACTGGCGGTCGTTTCGGCGCTGCTTGTGCTCGAGCCGCACTTCTCCGCAACGATCATCATCCTCGCCATCGGAACATCGATGCTCTTTCTCGGCGGGGTCCGGCTGCACTGGTTCATCGGCGCGGCCGGCGTGCTGATTGTCGGTGCGGTGGCTGCGGTGCTGTTCGTGCCGTATGTCGCGGCGCGCGTGGCGTCGTTCCGCGACCCGTTCTCCGATCTCACCGGCGACGGCTGGCAGATCGTCCAGTCGCTCTATGCGATCGGCTCCGGCGGGCTTTCGGGACTTGGTCTCGGCATGAGCCGCCAGAAATACCTCTATCTCCCCGAAGAGCACAACGACTTTATATTCTCCGTCGTCTGCGAGGAGCTGGGCTTCATCGGCGCTTCGGCGATCCTTCTTCTCTTTGCCATGCTCGTGGTGCGCGGGTACTGGATCTCCATGCAGAGCAGCGACCGTTTCAGCTTCCTTGCCGGCTGCGGCATCACGACGATGCTTGCCTTGCAGGTCGTACTCAACGTCGCGGTGTGCACGAATCTCGTCCCCTGCACCGGCATCTCGCTGCCGTTTTTCAGCTATGGCGGCACGGCGCTGCTCATTCAGATGGGCGAGGCGGGCATACTGCTGAGCATATCACGGGAGAACCCCTGCGCGGCTTACGCGCCGCGGGAGCTTTTTAAAACCGTAAAAAATCGAAAAATCGAGGAATGACCTATGCGTTTTCTGTTTGCCTGCGGCGGCACCGCGGGCCATGTAAATCCTGCCGTCGGCGTTGCCGGGCGGATTCGTGAGCTTCTGCCGGACAGCGAGATTTTATTCATCGGCGCTCTCGGCAAAATGGAAATGGAGCTTGTCCCCCGCGAAGGATACGAGATCCGCGGCGTGCCGGTGAGCAATCTGAGCCGGTCGCTCTCGGCGGAGGGCATTAAGCACAATATAAAGTTTGTCACGGACCTGATCAAATCCGGACCCGCGTGCCGGAGGATCATCGAGGAGTTCAAGCCGGACGTCGTCGTCGGCACCGGCGGATATGTCTGCTATCCGGTGCTGCATGAGGCGGCGAAGCTCGGTATCCCCACGCTCGTCCACGAGAGCAACGCCGAGCCAGGTCTCACAACGCGCCAGCTGGAAAAGAGCGTGGATAAGATCATGGTCGGCTTTGCCGAGGCGCGGGAGAATTATAAGCACCCCGAAAAGGTCGTCGTAACCGGAACGCCCGTGCGGCTTGGCTTCATGCGTTCGGATAAGAGCGCCGCGCGCCGCGCGCTCGGCATTGCGGAGGACGAACCGCTCGTTGTGTCCGTTTGGGGCAGCCTTGGCGCAACGGAAATGAATAAGGTCGTCGCGCGTATGATCGCTCTTGCCATGGATAGCGCGGAGCGCCCCTTCCGGCTCGTTCACTCGGCGGGCAAGCGCGGTATTCGGAGCATGACGGAGTACATGAGCGGGGAACTCGGACTCTCCGGCTGGAAGGAAGCCGGGTTTGACGTGGTGGACTATATTTATGATATGCCCCTTCTTATGGCGGCGGCGGACATCGTCCTGTGCCGGAGCGGGGCCTCAACACTCGCCGAGCTCACCGCCATCGGAAAACCGGCGGTCCTTGTGCCCAGCCCGAACGTGGTGAACAACCATCAGGAGAAAAACGCCCGCGTGCTCGAGCACGGCGGCGGCGCCGTCGTGCTGCTCGAGAGCGACGCCGGAGCGGACGTTATGCTCTCTGTGATCAACGGCCTTTTGAGCGACAGAAAAAAACTTGCCGAAATGGAAGAGCATATGCGCGACCTCGCCGTGGAGAACGCCACCGATGAGATCACGTCCATCGTCCTCTCCCTCGCCGCCGGCGAGTAATTTGGCAAACGGCGCTTCCACTGCATAGTATGGCTTGAAAATGCTGTGCGGGGGAAGAATAATGAGTATATGGCATATAACCGGCGGATCGCCGCTTCGCGGACAGATCCGCGTACAGGGCTCAAAAAACGCGGTTTTGCCGGTGATCGCGGCGTCGCTCCTCTGCGGCGCGGAAACGGAGCTGCTCAACTGCCCGGATCTGAGCGACGTTGATGCGGCAATGGACATACTCCGTTATCTCGGCTGCATCGCGGCGCGCTGCGGCGACGCTCTCTGCATCGATACGACCGCGCCCACGCGGTGTGACATTCCGCGTGAGCTGATGCACCGGATGCGCTCCTCCGTGATCTTTCTCGGCCCGCTGCTCGCCCGCTTCGGCGAGGCGGAGGTATCGCTCCCCGGCGGCTGCGAGCTTGGCCCGCGGCCGATCGACCTCCATCTTCATGCTCTGCGGCTTCTCGGCGCGGAGATCGAGGAGGGTGACGACAGCATTGTCTGCCGGGCCTCGCACCTTCGCGGCGCGGAGATATCGCTCTCGCTGCCGAGCGTCGGCGCAACAGAAAACGCCATGATCGCTGCCTGTGCGGCGGAGGGGTCCACCGTCATCTATAACGCCGCCCGCGAGCCGGAGATCGAAACGCTGCAAAGCTATCTTCGTGCGCTCGGCGCGGACGTATCCGGCGCGGGCTCGCCGGTCATCCGGATCACCGGATTCTCCCCGCGCGCCCACGCGGGACTGCGCATTCCGCCCGACCGGATCGCCGCGGCGACCTATCTCTGCTGTACGGCGTGTGCCGGCGGGGAGATCGAGCTTACCGGCGCACTTCCCGGACAGATCGTCCCGGTACTCGACGCGCTTCGCACGATGGGCTGCGCTGTGAGCGCGCACGGCGAGCGCATACATATGGCGGCACACGGCCGCCTCGCTTCGCCCGGCGCGATCGTCACAAGACCCTATCCCGGCTTTCCGACGGACGCCGCGCCCCTGCTGATGGCGGCCTCGCTCCGGTGTGCAGGGCCAGCGATGTTCATTGAAAACATTTTCTCCGGCCGCTACCGTCACGCGGAGGAAATGCGCGCTCTCGGCGCGCAGATCGTTCTGCGTGGGCCGCTGGCGCTCGTGACCGGCGTGGAAACGCTGCGCGGCGCTTCCATGAAAAGCCCCGATCTGCGCGGCGGCGCGGCGCTCGTTGCCGCGGCGCTCGGCGCGGAGGGGGAGAGCGCCGTGACCGACGCCGGTCACATCCTGCGCGGTTACGAATCGCTCGAAGGCGCGCTGCGCTCGCTCGGCGCGTCCGTCTGGCGCGAGGAATGATAATATACAAAAGGAGCAGAACATGGCATCGGATATGGAATTCAATCAGCACAATAAGGTAAAGCGCCGCAGCCCGTGGTACGGGCCGATGGTTCTCGTTTTGCTTTTCTTTGTCGTTATACTGGTGATGAGCCTCGCATTTCGCGTATCAAAGATCGAGGTCATCAACGCCTCGGAGTATACCGACGAGGAGATCATCAACGCCTCCGGCGTCGAGCGCGGCGCGAACCTCTTTTTTGTAGACCGCTTCAAGGCGGCGAGCATGATCTTTTCCGACCTGCCGTACATGGACACCGTGAGCATCACGCGCCGGCTCCCGAACAAGATCGTCATTCAGGCGGAGGGATCCGCGCCCGCGGCGTATATGGTCATTGACGAGGACTACTGGCTGCTTGACCGCCGCGGAAAAATGCTCGGTACGACCGATTCTCTCACGGCGGAGAAGTACCCGGAGATCCGTTCGCTCGAGCCGATGACGGCGCTGGAGGGCGAGGATATGCTCGTGGAAGGCACCAATGCCGAACGCCTCGCCGTTTTGCAGGAGATCCTCGCGGCGCTTCGCGCGGAGGAGGTTTCCGAGCTTGTGGAATGGATCGATCTCCGGGACCCCGCGAACCCCTCGCTGCGCTACGACGGCCGTCTGACGGTCTATCTCGGCGCGGAGGGAGAGATGCTCTACCGCGTCGCCATGCTCAAAAACGTCGTTTCCCAGCTCGCCGCGGAGGACGCCGGAACGCTCTATTATACGAACGGCAGCGCCTGGACCTTCAGCCCCGATTGAGCAAAAAAGGCGGATTTCTTTTCAAATTTGTTACAAAAACCAGCCGCAGGTCAACATAATGCTGTTGACCTGCGGTTAAAAACGTTATAAAATGACAAGAGTATGAGTATAAGTCCCCAAATAGGAACTGGGAGGGTATATAGAATGGCTATCAACAAAGACGCGGGGAACGTTGTCACTATCAAAGTCATCGGCATCGGCGGCGCCGGCAACAATGTTGTCAACCGCATGGCGGCCGGTGATACGAAGGGCGTGGAGTTCATCGCGGTCAATACCGATAAGCAGGCTCTCGCCGTTTCCGGCGCGAAGCAGACCATCCAGATCGGCGAGAAGCTGACGCATGGCCAGGGCGCGGGCTCCGATCCCGACGTCGGCAAGCGCGCCGCCGAGGAGAGCCGCAACGCTATCGCCGAGGCGCTCGAGGGTACCGATATGGTGTTTCTCACCGCCGGTATGGGCGGCGGCACCGGCACGGGCGCGGCTCCGGTCGTGGCTGAGGCCGCGAAGGACGCCGGCATCCTCACCGTCGGCGTTGTGACCCGTCCGTTTTCCTGGGAGGGCCGCCGCCGCGCGCTGCAGGCGCAGCAGGGCGTCAGCGAGCTGATGGGACGTGTGGACAGTCTCCTCATCATCCCCAACGACCGTCTCAAATACGCCAGCCCCGAGAAGGTCACGCTTGCGAACGCCTTTGAGATTGCGGACGACGTCCTGATCAAAGCCGTGAGCAGCATCTCCGAGCTTATCAAGAACACCGGCTTCATCAACCTTGACTTTGCCGACGTGACTGCCGTTATGAAGGGCGCGGGTCTCGCGCATATGGGCGTTGGCCGTGCCGCCGGCAAGAACAAGGCGGAGGATGCCGCGAAGATGGCCGTTTCCAGCCCGCTGATGGAGACCTCTATCGACGGCGCGCGCGGCGTGCTTATCAACATCACCGGCTCCAAGGAAATGGGACTTGACGATGTCGAGGCGGCCGCCATGCTCGTGCAGGGCGCGGCGCATCCGGAGGCCAACATCATCTTCGGCGCGAGCTTTGACGATTCTCTCGACGACGAGATCGTTGTCACCGTCATTGCCACCGGCTTTGACGAGAAAAAGCCCGAAACCGTCAAGATCGAGGAGCCGCGCGACGCGAACCTCTTTACGGATGCGCGCGAGCGCGCCGAGAGCCAGAAGGAGCCCGCGGCGGTTCCCGCCCCGGAAGAGGACGGCGAGGACCCCTTCGACACGATCTTCAAAATCTTCAACAAGTAATTTCATACAAACCGAGAGCCGCGGACATGTCCGCGGCTCTTTTGTCATTCTCCGGAGAGCGCCGCGATGTCGGAAACGGAGATCTCGTACGCCGTGCGGCGCACCGCCTGCCCGTCGAGATTCTTTATGTACTCACGGCTCTGGATGCGCCCGAGCAGATGGACGCGCGTACCGACATCCCAGAGCGCGGCACGGCGTGCGTTCTGACCCCAGACGATGCAGGGAAGATAGTCGCTGCGCCCGTAAAGCCGGTTGACTGCGAGCATCAGATCGCAGATCTCCCGTCCCATCGGCGTGGTGCGTCGGTTGGGACTTTTGCAGAGCGTGCCGGTCAGCTCCACCTCATTGACCCATACGGGCGTTTCCGGTGGCGAAAGCTCACGGGCAAACACGCTGATGACGAGCTTGCTGCCCTCGCCGCTGTGGTTGTTGAACGATCTCACTTCGCCCGTGACGCGGATGAGACCTGCGCGTGACGGCCGGAGCTCCGAGAGAAGCTCCTCGCGGAGGAGAATGTTGACCGTATCCACCGTACCGGAGAGGCGCGCGACCTCCAGCGGGAACGTGTAGAACGGTTCGAGACGGCTGGCGTGGGAAAAAACCGGGGAAGAAAGCGGCGTGCCGCAGAGAATGACGCGGTTGTTGGTTTGCATTTCATCCATTTGTAACACCTCGCCATAGCCTATTCATGCCCCGGGGACAAAATGCCTTGTTTCTTTCGTGCTCGTGTGATATGATGCAGACATCCTATCAATCCAAAGGAAGGCGGAACATCATGGATATAAAAGACATTCTTGCCCGCTGCGACCACACGCTCCTCCGCACCGACTGCACCGCCGCGGAGATCCGCGCTTTGTGCGACGACGCGATCCGCTTCGGCTGCGCCTCCGTCTGCATCCCGCCCGCGCATGTGGCGGGAGCCAAACGCTATGTAAACGGTCAGATGAAGATCTGCACCGTTATCGGCTTCCCGAACGGCTACAATACCACCGCCGCCAAGGTCTTTGAGACCGAGGACGCCGTGAAAAACGGCGCGGACGAGATCGACATGGTCATCAATCTCGGCATGGTGAGGGATAAGTGCTGGGACATACTGCTCGACGAGATCGTCCGCATCAAGGCCGCGTGCGGCGGGAAGCTCCTCAAGGTCATCATCGAGTGCTGCCTGCTCACGGACGAGGAGAAGATCAAGCTCTGCGAGATCGTCTCGGCGAGCGGCGCGGAATATATCAAGACATCCACCGGCTTCTCGAAGGGCGGCGCGACCTTTGACGATGTGGCGCTCATGCGCGCGCATTGCGCTCCCGACGTCAAGGTCAAGGCTGCGGGCGGCATTTCCTCCATCGAGGATGCCGAGCATTTCATCAAGCTCGGCGCGGAGCGCCTCGGCACGAGCCGCATCGTGAAGATCGCCAAGCAGCTCGAAGCGGAGAAGGCAGAATAAAAAAAGAAACGGGAAAGAAGCCTTCTTTCCCGTTTCAGTATTATGTAAACCAGATGCGCTTTTGATAAAGCTATAATATTTTTCATAATTCGGAACAGGCCGCGTGACGGATAGAGGAAATTTCTTTTCTCTAACTCTTGACAATCCGGCGCAGGGCATATATAATACTCCTGCTTAAAAGAAAGCAGATCGTTTCCGGTCTCACCCGGCCGCACATGGCGCGCCGCGGTCAACATGGTTCGGCCTTGCGGGTGCGGGGTCAGAGCGTGTGCGGATGCGGTTTGCGTATCCGCTTTTTTGCATGCATGGAAAGGCGCAAAAGCGCCGGCGACTTATTTGGAGGTGTTTAACGATCGCTACCCAGAATCATTTGCTCAACGAAGAGATCCGCGAACCGGAAGTTCGCCTGATCAGTGAGGAAGGCGAACAGCTCGGTGTCATGTCCGGCGAGCAGGCGCTCCGCATCGCTGAAGAGCGGGAGATGGACCTTGTCCTGATCTCTCCGCAGGCAAAGCCGCCCGTGTGCAAAATCATGGACTACGGCAAATTCCGCTTTGAGCAGACCAAAAAGGAAAAGGAAGCCCGTAAGAATCAGCGTATCATTGAGATCAAGGAGATCCGCATGTCCCCGGGTATCGGTGACAACGATTTCAATACCAAGCTGAAAAACGGACAGAAATTCCTGCTGGACGGCGACCGGCTGAAGGTCACGGTGCGTTTCCGCGGCCGTGAAATGGCGCACACCAACATTGGCGAGCAGCTTCTCACAAGTTTTGCCACCCAGTGTTCCGAGATCGCCACCATGGACAAAAACCCCAAGATGGAGGGACGGAATATGTTCATGTTCCTTTCCCCCAAGGCTCCCGACAAACAAGCAAACAAAAAGTAAAGGAGATATTCCGAGATGCCGAAACTGAAATCGCACAGCGGCGCGAAGAAGAGATTCAATCTCACCAAGACCGGCAAGGTCAAGCGCGCCCACGCTTTTAAGAGCCACATTCTTAACAAAAAGACCGCCAAGCGCAAGAGAGGCCTCCGTCAGGGCGCCTACGCGGACGCCACCACCGCGCCCACGATCAAGCAGATGATTCCGTACAAATAAGGAGGACTGAAAGATGGCCAGAGTCAAAGGCGCGATGATGACGCGCAAGAGAAGAAATAAAAAGCTGGGCCTTGCCAAGGGTTATTGGGGAAACAAGTCCCGTCACTATAAGATGGCAAATCAGCAGCTGATGAAGTCCGGCCGTTACGCTTACGTCGGCCGCAAGCTCAAGAAGCGCGACTTCCGCCAGCTGTGGATCACCCGTATCAGCGCCGGCTGCAAGATGAACGGCATGAACTATTCCACCTTCATGCACGGCCTGAAGAAGGCCGGCATCGACATGAACCGCAAGATGCTCTCGGAGCTTGCGATCCACGACGCCGCCGCTTTCACTGCCCTGTGCGAGAAGGCTAAGGCGAGCCTCTGAATTTCACACAACGATAACACGCGGCTTTTCAACAAAAGCGGCGTGTTTTTTCGTTGTTGCTATTTTCCGAAAACTATGGGATAATGAAGAAAATGAGGGAAATAAGGAGGAATTTGTCCATGGCATTCTGTACAAATTGTGGTGCGAAGCTCGCGGACGACGCGAAATTCTGCACCGAATGCGGTACGCCGGTCGGACGCGTATCGCCGGAATCGACAAATCCGCAGACAATGCCGGTCGTCGATCCCGCACCGGCGAACCTTACGAGCGACGATACATATTCTGCTACGGCGAACGATTACACATATACCCCGCCACAGCAGGATAGCGGCGCGGCGTCCGGCTCCTATTCGTCCGGAACGCAGCGAAACGCCTATTCCTACGACCCCGCGGCGGCCGGCCCCGGCGCCGTACA
>SFFV01000040.1 GCA_004557735.1 Clostridiales bacterium | reverse complement strand
GTCCGGCACCGCGGCGTTGGAGCCGTGGGTCACGGTCTGCCCGCTTTCCGTGGCGATCACGGTGACGCTGCCTTCGGCAAGGTCATATTCCGCCGCCAGTGCGGTCACCGGCAGGCCCAGGATCAGAAGCAGGGTCATCATGCAGGATACGATTCTTTTCAGTTTCACAGAGATTGTCTCCTTTCTTCGTTTGCGCTGCCGCGCCTGCGCACCGGGATGCGGTATATGCCGGGATACAGTATATATATTCATGGTTTTACTATAACAGGATTTCCGCCGTTTGGGAATACCCTCCAAAGAAAAAATCGGCTTTTTTTGGCATGTATGCCCTCAGCCGAGTGTGCATCGCACATTCGCAAAGCCCCCCTGTCAGGTACGCCGTATCTGACAGGAGGGCTTTCAGCGGTTGACCGCCCCGGTACCGGGAATGCTGCGGTTTTTGTCATTTCGTCCCCGGTCCGCTTTCCGAAAATGTCAGGGAAGTGCGCTGCCGCCAGGACTCTCCGGCGAGCAGGATGGGCTTTTCAAAGCCCGCGCACGCCATGGCGTTCGGAAAGTACTGCGTTTCCAAGCACAGGGCGCAGCGCGGCGCATAAAAAGCGCCGTGCCTGCCGCGGCGTTCGGTCAGGAAATTTGCGGTATAGAGCTGCACACCCGGCAGCGTCGTCCGCACCGTCATGGTGATGCCGGACGCATCGCCCCGCAGCACCGCTGCCGTGCTCTCCGTCAGGCAGAAGTTATGGTCGTACCCGCCGCAGTTTTCAAGCTGTATGTCATCCGCGCCGATATCCCGCCCGACGCGCTTCGGCGCGCGGAAATCAAACGGCGTTCCGGCGACCGGCAGACGCCTCCCGGTCGGCAGCGTCGCCGCGCTGTTTTCCAGAAACTCGTCGGCGTTGATCTGCAGCGTATGTCCCAGTACGGAGCCATCCCCGTTGAGGTTAAAATAGCTGTGATTTGTCATGCTGCAGAGCGTATCCCGATCAGCGGACGCTTCATACTCCGTCACCAGCGTGTCTCCCCGCAGACGGCAGCTCACGGCGGCGCGCAGCGTGCCGGGATACCCCTCTTCCCCATCCGGCGATATACGGGTAAACCGGACGCCGTCCGGCAGTTCTTCCGCCGACCAGACATATTTATCGAAGCCGCGCACACCGCCGTGCAGATGGTTCTCCCCGTCGTTTCCGGCAAGCGTATAGCGCTTTCCGTTCAGTATAAAGGCCGCGCCGCCGATGCGGTTTCCCACACGCCCGACGCAAGCGCCGAGATAGCCGTCGTTTTCCTCATACTCCCGAAGCGTGTCGTAGCCAAGGACTACATCCGTCCATACGCCGCCGTGATTCACCAGCAGCGAGCGGATCGCCGCGCCGTACTCCATGACCTCCACAGCCAGCCTTTCATTTCTTATGCAATAGACGCTGACGGCTTCCCCGCCCCTGGTCACGCCAAAAGGCTTCTTTTTTACCGAGACATGCATGGTATCCGTCCTTTCACGGCGCAGCGGCGCTTCCGTTTCTTCCTTCGCTTCCGGCGCAAACGGCACGAGACTGGGCGGGAACGCGCTCCTTCGATGTTTCCGGTTTTCTTGTTCCGCCCTGCGTCAAAAGCAGAATACCACGCCGGACGATAAAGAACAAGAGGCGCGGCACGAGCTGCGCCCTTGATTTATTCGCTGTTTGGGTGTTACAATGGATATGCATCACCCCCGGAGCGAAAGGGAGAGAGGATATGGAAGAAATCAAAAAGAACTTCGGCTTTGGCTTTATGCGTCTGCCGATGAAGGACGGCGAGATCGACACCGAAGAGACCAAGCGCATGGTGGATGCGTTTCTGGACGCCGGATTCAATTATTTTGACACCGCCCACGGCTATCTCAAGGAAAAGAGCGAAATCGCGCTGCGCGAGTGTCTCACGAGCCGCTATCCGCGCGGGAGCTATGTTCTCGCGAACAAGCTGACCGAGAGCTATTTTAAAACCGAATCGGACATTCGCCCGCTTTTTGAAGAGCAGCTCGCCGCCTGCGGCGTGGAGTATTTCGATTTCTATCTGATGCACTCGCAGTGCGCGCTCAACTATCCGCACTTCAAGGCGTGCCGCGCGTATGAGACCGCATTCGCGCTCAAGGCCGAGGGCAAGGTGCGCCACGTCGGCATTTCGTTCCACGACCGTGCCGAGGTGCTCGAGCAGATCCTGACTGAGTATCCGGAGATCGAGGTCGTGCAGATCCAGTTCAACTACTTGGACTACGACGACCCCGCGGTGCAGAGCCGCAAGTGCTATGAGGTCTGTGTGAAGCACGGCAAACCCGTCATCGTCATGGAGCCGGTCAAGGGCGGTAATCTCGTCAATCTCCCGGAGGAAGCAAAGGCCGTTCTCGATGAACTGCACGGCGGCAGTCCGGCCAGCTACGCGCTCCGGTTTGCCGCAGGGTTCCCCGGCATGATGATGGTGCTCTCCGGCATGAGCAGCATGGAGCAGATGCGCGACAATCTCTCGTTCATGGCGGACTTCCGGCCGCTCAACGATACCGAGCTCGCCGCCATCGCGCGCGTGCAGGCCATTTTCCGCGGCAAGCATCTCATCCCCTGCACCTCCTGCCGCTACTGCACGGACGGCTGCCCGAAGCACATCGCCATTCCCGACCTTTTCGCCACGATGAACACCCGGCAGCTCTACCGCGACTGGAACGCCAGTTACTATTATGATATCCACACCATGGACGGGCGCAAGGCGTCCGACTGCGTCAAGTGCGGCAAATGCGAGCACGTCTGCCCGCAGCACCTGCCCATCCGCGCTCTGCTTGCATCTGTGGCAGCAGAATTTGAAACAAAAGAATAACCGGCAGCCACAGGAAGAACCGCCCCCTCGCATTGTCTTATCCACAATTTACAGGAGGTCATTATGAGCAATATCATTTACTGCTATTCCGCTTCCGGCAACTGCCTGGATATGGCCAGGAAGATCGCCGAGGGTCTCGGCGACACCGACATTGTTATGATGCGCGCCTTCCCCACCGTTACCGACGCCACGCCATACGAACGCGTGGGCTTTGTTTTCCCCTGTCACGGCGGCGGTTTGCCGGCCGATGTGGAGAGCCATATCCGCGCGATCCGCGTTGCGCCGAACGCCTATAAGTTCGGCGTTGTACAGTATGCCGCGTATATGGGCTGCGGGCTGCACGTGATCGACTCGATCGTCGGCCTGGATTACTGGTCGGGCATATCGAACCACTGCTCCGCCATATGGCTGTTTCCGCACTATCTTACCATTCCGTTCACATCGCGCAAGGGGGCGCAGGCGCGCAGCGACGAGGCCGCCCGCCGGATTGCCGGGGATGTGAAGGCCATGCGCCGAAGCGCAAGGAAGGCGCCGAAGCGTTCGTTTAACGCGCTCGAGAGCGCGTCCTTTGCCAAGCTGAACCGGCTCATTAACGAAAAAATGAATGTGAGCGTCATGTGCATCGCGTGCGGACAATGCGCGCGGCTGTGCCCGCGCGGGAATATTGAAATAAAAAACGGCAAAGCCGTTATCGGCGGCAACTGCGCCGGCTGCATGTCGTGCATCGAGTTCTGCCCGCAGAGGGCCATCAACGTTGGCGGCATCACGCAGAACCGTGCCCGGTATCACAACGCAAATGTCACCGCCGCCGACCTGTGGCAGAAATCGCTGCACATAGACGGATGAACGCCTTAATGGGCGGCGACGGGAGTTTGAAGCAGCCGTCAAGGGCGCGGGGCCTTACCGCACGGTATCGCCCCGCGCTTTTTATGTGATGCGAAAAGGCAAGAAATGTCGAGAAGGATTTCGCACCGCGCGGTAGAATGCGGCATGTAAGGAGCTGAGACGTATGAAGGAACAGACGCTGGCCGTTCAGCGGATGCAGGACTACATAGAAAAGAGCAAGACGGAGGAGATCCGTTTGTCTGATCTTGCGCGGGCGTCGCTGTTTTCTCCGTGGTATTCCTACCGGCTGTTCCGAAGCTATCTGGGGCTGACGCCCGCGGAGTACATCCGCAAATGCCGGCTCACGCAGGCGGCGAAGGCGCTTCGCGACGGAAATGCGCGCATCATCGACGTAGCCTACGACGCCGGGTTTTCCAATGCGGACACCTTCACGCGCGCGTTTTTCCGGGAGTTTGGCCGAAGCCCGAGCGATTACCGGAAGCAGCCCGTACCGGTCACGTTTTTCGTTCCTTACGGCGCAAAATACCGCGAACTGCGAAAGGAGAACATCGACGTGTCCAACATTCAACCGATCTACATTCAGACCGTCCGCAAGCCGGAGCGAATGTGCATCATTAAGCGCGGCCGGAACGCGGAAGACTACTTCCCGTACTGCGAGGAGGTAAGCTGCGACGTATGGGGCATTCTTATGAGCATGCGCTCTCTCTGCGGGGAGCCGGTCTCCCTGTGGCTGCCGCCAAAGTACAAAACGCCGGACACCTCCACCTATGTACAGGGCGTGGAGGTCGAGCCCGACTATGTGGGCATCATCCCCGAGGGCTTTGACACCATCCGTCTGCCGGAAGCCGAGTATCTGATGTTCCAGGGGCAGCCCTTCCGGGAAGAGGATTACTGCGAGGCCATCCGCACCGTGCAGACGGCGATGGACAGCTACGATCCGTCCGTCATCGGCTACCGCTGGGATGACGAAAATCCGCGCATCCAGCTGGAGCCCCGCGGCGAGCGGGGGTATATCGAGCTGCGCGCGGTACGGAGGATCGCGGAATGAGCGAGGCGGTTTATGTGAAGGGGCTTACCAAAGCCTACGGCGGAAAAACGGCAGTCAACTCCCTCGATCTTTCGGTGAAGAGCGGCACGGTGTTCGGGCTGCTCGGCGCAAACGGCGCGGGAAAAAGCACCGCGATCGAGTGTATGCTCGGCACAAAACAGGCGGACGCGGGAACCGTCCGTCTTTTGGGGCAGGACCCGAAAACGCACCGCCGCGCGCTTTTTGAGCGCATCGGCGTGCAGTTTCAGGAGGGCGACTATCACAGAGAGATCCGGGTTTCCGAGCTTTGTGAGGAAACTGCGAGCCTCTACCGCAAAAGCGCCGATTGGCGCGCGCTGTGTGAGCAGTTCGGCATCGGCGATAAGGCAAGCGCCGCGGTGAAAAGTCTTTCGGGCGGCGAACGGCAGCGTCTTTTTATCGTGCTGGCGCTGATCCCGCAGCCGGAGCTGGTGTTCCTTGACGAGCTAACCACCGGGCTTGACGCAAAAGCGCGGCGCGGCGTGTGGAAAACGCTGGAATACTTAAAAGAACGGGGCCTTACAGTTTTTCTGACTTCTCACTTTATGGATGAAGTCGAGGCGCTGTGCGATGAGATATGCATTCTGAAAAAAGGCACTCCCGTTTTCCGCGGGACCGTGGAGCAGGCAAAGGCCCAATGCGGTTGTGAACGCTTTGAGGACGCTTATCTGCAGCTTTCGGATGAGGGGGCAGACGCATGAGACGCTTTTTTATTTTTCTGAAAACGGAGCTGAAGCTCAGCCTGCGGGACATGAATATGCCGATCTTCGCCGTCATCATGCCGCTTGTGATCTTCGTTATTCTCGGCATCATCTACGGCGCAAAGCCTGCCTATGACGGCGCAGATCATACATTTTTGGAGCAGACCTTCGGCGCAACCGGCGCCATTGCCATTTGTGCCGGCGGCTTGATGGGTTTGCCGCAGGCGGTATCCGGCCTGCGAGAACAGAAAATCCTCAAACGCTTCCGCGTTACGCCGGTCAGCCCGGTATTTGTTCTGGGCGTCGAGCTGTCCATGTATATCGTCTACTGCGCCGTGTCGCTGGCAACGCTGGCCGCGGCGGCACTTTTGTGGGGAGTGCGGCTGCACGGCTCGCTTCTCGCTTTTCTCGGGAGCTGGGCGCTTACCATGCTCTCGACTCTGTCCGTCGGCATGCTGGTGGGCGGCACGGCAAAAGACGTCAAACAGGCAAGCGTCATTGCGTCGATCCTCTATTTCCCGATGCTGATCTTTTCCGGCACAACGCTGCCGATCGAGGTCATGCCGCCCGTAATGCGGCGCCTCGTCAGCTTCTTCCCGCTGACGCAGGGCATTACCATGATGAAGAACGCGTTTCTCGGCGCCGGCACGGGAAACGTTCTGCTGCCCGTGTGCGTGATGCTCGGCCTTACGGCGCTTTGTACCGTTCTTTCCGTCCGCTTTTTCCGCTGGGAATAACGCTTTCCTTTCCTCCGTCCCTTGACAGTCCGCCGGCCGGCGGATATACTCTGTGCGATACTTTTGGGAAAGGACGGACGAAAATGAAAAGGAAAACCGTTCTCTTCTGTCTGCCGGCGCTGCTCGCCGCCGGACTCGCTGTTTTTTTCCTTGTCCGCGGCAGCCATGACTCCGGCAGCTTCCGCGGCTCGTGCGTCAAAAATCCGGATTCCTATACGCTCGATATCGAGCATATGAACGGAGCGGACAGCCACACGCTTGAGCTGCAGGCGGGCGATGCTCTGCAGGTCCATTTTTCTCTTGAGAAAGGGTCGCTCAAACTGACAATCACCGCGCCGGACGGCACGGAGGTGTACGCCGGTAACGGTACGGAGGCCGCCGACTTTACGGTGAACATCCCGGAGAGCGGCATCTATACCGTTTCGGTGACGGCAAGGAATGCGGCCGGGGCGATCCGGCTCTCCGCGGTCAGCCGGTAAACTCCCGCAGATCGCGGGGAGTACAGCCGGACAGAGACGAAAGCAGGATAAAACCGGTCATTTTTTGCGTAAATTGCGAATTTTCAAAGGGCGTCCCGTGTTTTATAATGGAAGGCGGAAAGTGAGGTTTTCCCCATGCTGCTCGGATCTCTTGTCAACGCCGCTGCCATTCTCGCCGGTTCCGCCGTTGGGCTGCTTCTCCGCTTTTTTCTCCGCCGTTCTTCCCGCCGCGGCGCGAGCGGGAACGGAATCGGAGATCGGCTGCAAAAAACCGTCATGCAGGGAATTGCGCTGTGCACAATGTATATCGGCGTCAGCGGCGCCCTTAAGGGACAGAATGCGCTCATCGCTATTCTCTCCGTTGTGATCGGCGCCGTGATCGGAGAACTTCTCGATCTGGACAGGGCGATGAACCGCGCGGGCGAATGGGTACAGAACAGGCTGACGCGCCCCGGCTCGGAGAATGCGAACTCGACCGTGGCGGAGGGCTTCGTCACGGCAAGCCTTCTGTTCGTCGTCGGCGCCATGGCGATTGTCGGCTCGCTCAACAGCGGACTGTTCGGCGATCACAGCATGCTCTTTGCCAAATCGCTCCTTGACGGCATTTCTTCCATTGTTTTCAGCGTTTCCTTCGGCATCGGCGTACCGTTGTCCGCCGCCGCCGTGTTCTGTTATCAGGCGATCATTACGCTTGCCGCCGGCAGTCTTGCTCCCCTTCTCAGCGACGCGGTCGTTGCCGAAATGACCTGTGTCGGCTCGCTGCTGATCATTGCCATCAGCCTGAATATGCTGGGGATCACCAAGATCAAGGTGATGAATTTTGTCCCGGCTATCTTTCTGCCGATGCTTCTTTGCCGGTTTCTTTGAAAGCCGCGCCAGACCCGTCACGCCCCGGTCAGATCGCTTGCGGGGCATGGAGCCGGCGTTTATATCAAGATGATCCTTGATTTTCCGCACGAACCCATCGTCAAAACAAAGGGGTATGTACCTTAACGGTACATACCCCTTCAGCTTGTCAAAAAACTACCCAAGGGCCTCCGTTTCTGGTAAAATAGGAACGGGGGTGTTGTTATGGAAGAATGGAAGAAAGACGCACGTCGAGATG
>SFFV01000039.1 GCA_004557735.1 Clostridiales bacterium | reverse complement strand
TTACTTATACGGCGTGGGCACATCCCGCGACGAGCGCCACGGGAAATTCCTGCAAAGGTAGAACGAGGGGAAGAGGAACGGCAGGCTCCAGAGCGTCTGCAAAAGCGCCGTCACCCAAAGCGCTGCGCTGCTCTGCCCTTTATAGAAGAGCAGACTGAACATCTGCGCGAACGCGGCAAGAAAAAGCGCCGCCGCGCCCATGATGCAGTAGGTGAAAAGGCGCTTGTTGAGGAAAAAATCGCCGAGGAAGCCGGAAGCAAATCCGATCACGGGGAAGAGCACGGTGAACAGCACGCTCTGCGAGCCGAAAAAGAGATCGGAGAGGATGCCCGCGGCCAGCCCGAACAGCCCGCCGCCCCAGCCGCCTTCAAACAGCCCCGCCGCCACGACGAGCGCGGGCAGAAACATGACCCGCACGCCGAAGAGCGGAAGATGGCTCAATATTACGTTCTGCACGAGCAGCGCGCCGACGAGATACAGCCCGTACAAAACGCCGCGCCGGGCCTTCAGCCACAGCTCATCCAGTTTTATATCGGAAAGCTGGAAATTGATCTTGTTTCGTTTCACTCGATGACCTCAAAATCCTTGATGATGAAAACCTGCGACAGCACGGAAAGATCGACCGACGGCTTGACGACCGCGTAATACGACTGGCCGCCCGCCTCGCTGCGCAGCTCCGTAACGGTGCCGACGACAATGCCGGACGGGAACGCGCCGCCGCGGCCGGAGGTGACAACGCTGTCGCCGGTAAAGAGCGTCACGTCGTCGGTGAAGTAGCTGAGCTTGCAGCAGCCTTCCTTCATGAGCGCGTAGTCGCCGACGATCATCGCGGCGATGGAGGATTCTCCCACGAGCACGCCCGCATCCATGTTCACGTCGATCACGGTGCGCACGGAGGCATAGTTCTTGCCGAGCTCATACACCTGCCCGACGAGCATGCCGGACTCGGTGATGACGCAGTCGCCCTGCTCGATGCCGTTGTCCGTGCCCTTGGAGATCGTGAAGGCGCTCGTCCAGTTGGAGGCGTCCCACGAGGTGATCATGGCGGCTTCGGTTTTGAAGGTCGTGTTCTTTTCGAGATAGCCGAGCATTGTGCGCAGGCGGGTGTTCTCCTCCAGCGCGTCCTGACTCGAGCGCACCTGTTCCTGCGCCTCGGCAAGCTGGCGGCGGAGCGACTCGTTCTCCGCGAGGAGCTTATCGTAGCGGTAGATGTAGCCGTAAATGCCGCGCATCCACTCCACGACCGAGCCGACCGCGCCCTGAATGGGGATGCGCAGGGCGTTTGCCGCCTCCGGCACCGCGCCGGAGCTGCCGTCGGCCTTCGGCCGCGAGGCAAGTCCTATGAGAAGCGCCGCCGCGACGATGATGACCGCCATGCGCACGCCGTATTGCTTGAGATATTTTTTCAAGGCTCAACCCCCTGTTCTCCCGGAACTGCCCCGGGCGCGAGTAGAAAGATCAAAGAAGAGAAATGCCGAATTTACGGAGCATCTGCCCCATGCGGCAGACAGGAAGCCCCATCACGTTGAAGAAATCGCCCTCGATGCGCTCCACGAAGAGGCTCGCCAGCCCCTGATAGCCGTAAGCGCCCGCCTTGTCGAGCGGTTCGCCGGTGGCGATGTATGCCTCGATCTCCGCATCGGAAAGAGTGCGGAAGCGGACGGCCGTGCACTCGCTTTCCGCGAGGATCCTCTCGCCCTCACGGATGCAGACGCCGCTCCACACGCGGTGCTCCCGTCCGGAGAGAGCGCGGAGCATGGCGCGCGCACGTTCGCTCGCGCCGGGCTTTCCGAGCACTTCGCCGTCAAGCTCCACGAGCGTGTCGGCGGCGAGGATCACGGCGGCGGGATCGTTCACGCGATGCGCCGCCTCCTCCGCTTTCTGTGCGGCGAGCGCCTTTACCCGCTCGCCGGGCGTAAGCTCCGGCGGCGCGCTCTCCTCGCCCTGCGCGGGAAGGATTTCATAGTCTATGCCGAATTTATCGAGCAGCTCCCGCCGCCGGGGCGAGCCGGAGGCAAGGATCAGCCGCTTATTACAGTACGCCACGGTAATACAGTCCTCTCGTTATCCCGTTGGGCTTGTAGCGCGTGCCCTGAATATAGCTCTCGGCGACTTCGAGGCATTCGCGGGCGCTCTCGGTGGAGAAGCACAGCCGCACCGCCCAGAGACCGAGATCGATCCATTCCTGCGTCACATCGCCGAGCCAGAGCTTGCGCGCCGCCCAAACGGCGCTGCGGCAGCCGAAATGCCTCGTCACCGGCCATACGCCGCCGTGCGTGTCGGCCATCTGGCCGGGCGTGGTGCAGGTGCACCGTCCGGCGCTGGCTTTCAAAAGGCACGTCTGCGTCACCATGACGGGCAGACGGCCGTATACGGCAAGCTCCGTATCCATGCACTTGGGAAGAGCACGAATGTCGGCAAACGTAAGCTCCGGCGAGAGCATCGCCGAGAGAAAGCCCGCCGACGCCATGCCGGAGAGCGTGTAGCCGTTCATCACGGCGAGATCAAAATCGCCGCGGATACGGAAGCCCTCCTGTCCCGCCATCATGGCAAGGCCGAGATTGCCGGTGAGAGCCTGCGTGACGCCGCCCTCATGCACCTTTGCCAGAAGCGCGCGCAGCTCGCTCTCTTCCTTTTCGCCGAAGGCGACGGAGGGGAGCGCGGCGACGATCTCCGCACCGTTCTCCCGGAATACGTCGGCGGCGCCGGGATTTTCCGCGAGCAGCTCGAGCGGGACGTATACGCATTCCGGACAGAGCGCGGCAAGCTCCGGCGTCATCTGCGCGGCGGTCTGGAACGAGAAGTTGATCGCGGGCAGATGCGGCGCGGGGACAACGCGCGGCGGCTCGGGGAAGTCGCCTTCCCTGCGGTCCGGGAGCTTGGCGCGCTCCTCGGACAGCTTATACAAAAGACGGCGGCGGGCCTCGTCCAGTTCGATACCGGATACCCGGAGTTTTTCTCCTGCCGGAGCCTGCACGCGCACCTCGGTGCAGCGAAACGGCGTTCCGGCGGTGCGGTACATCGCTTCCCGAAGGCCTTCCTCGGTGAGCTCCACATCCCCGGCGCCGTTCGGAACGGGGCCTTCGATTGCGGCGATCTTTTTATCCACGTCCTGCGCGCCGAGAACGATGTTCGAGTCCGCGTCCTTCGCTGCGACGGCAAAGCTCACGCCGATGCGGCGCGCCTCGCCGGACGTATAGCGTCGGCGCTGCTCCGCGCAGACAGCCTCGGTCTCGCCGGGGATCTTCTCCGGCGCTTCGGCGGTTTCGTAAAGACCCTTCTTTGCCGCGCCCCACGGGAGAAAGACACGCTCAAGACGGGAAAGCTCCGGTTCGGCGGGCAGCTGGCTTTCGCGGATGGCGGTCGCCCACACGTCCGTGAATGCCGAGACATACTCGCTCCGGCGCTCCCGGCTGCCGATGGCAAGGCACGTTACGCCCGCGTTGATCAGCTCCCGGCATTCGGGGAGCATGCAGCGATCCTTCCAGCTCAGAGGCGTTGTGTCCCAGCGGCCGCCGAGCGTATAGCGCTCGCGGCAAAGCTCGCTGCAAAGGCCGCGCTCGGCGCTCTCGCGCCCAGCAAAGGCGCTCATGCGGCAAGTGCCGCAAGCGGCGGCGCAAAGCGGCGTCTGCACCCACACGGCGGTCTCGATCGGGCAGCGCGCCATACGGCGGATGTCCTCGAGCGGGAGATCGGGCGGCAGGAAAATGCGCCGGAAGCCGAGCCGCTGCGCGATGGCCGCGCTCTCCGGCGTATAGAAGCCGAGATGCGCGTCGGCAAAAAGCGGCATCTCCGGCAGAAGCGAGCGGAGAATGCGGAACAGGCCGAGATCGCGGACGATGATCGCGTCCACGCCGCAGCGCTGCGCGCGCAGGGCAAGTCCCGCGGCCTTGTTCAGCTCGTCCTCGCGGACGGGGATGTTGAGCGCGAGATACGCGCGGCAGCCGCGGATGCGGCAGTAGCGGATAACCGATTCAAATTCACTGTTCGGAATGTTCTCCGTCCGGCGGCAGCCGGTCAAATCCTCAAAGCTCAGATATACGGCGTCCGCGCCGCTTTGCACGGCGGCGGTAACGGCCTCCGGCGATCCGGCGGGAGCGAGCAGTTCGACCATAATTTCTTCCTCGTAAACACGGTACCGGGGAAACGGTACTTCTTCAAATTAAGATTATAACACAACGAATACCCTTGCTTCAAGTAGAAACATTATGATATAATATCCGATACACATAGATTATGGGGGAGTATACCCCAAGAGGACGAACATGGACGGAAAACGCTATCGCATTCAGGGCGCGAATATGCTCTCTTTTCCGGCGGAGGACGCCGAAAAGCTCCTCGCGCTCGGCGACGGGGAGTGCGCGCTGCTGTATCTTTATATTCTGCGCTCCGGCGGCGTGCTCGATGCCGCGGCGGCAGCGCGCGCCCTCTCCCGCACCGCGGAGCAGATCGGCGCGGCGGCGCGGCGGCTCTCCGGGGCGGGCCTTCTCACCGCCGGGGACGCGCCTCTGCCGGGGCCGGACGAGCTGCCGGTCTACCGCACGGAGGACATTCTGCGCCGCAGCGCCGACGACGGAGCGTTCCGCGCGCTGCTCGGAGAGTGCCAGCGCGTGCTCGGCCACACGCTCTCGAGCGCCGATCTCAACACGCTTTTCGGCATATACGACCGTCTCGGCATGACGGCGGAGACAATACTGCTGCTCATCCACCACTGCGCGGACAAGCTCCGCCGCCGCTACGGCGAAGGCCGGCTCCCGACGATGCGCGCCATCGAGAAGGAAGCGTTCTACTGGGCCAACCGCGAGATCCTCACCGCGCCGCAGGCGGAGGAATATCTCGCCGCGCTCGCCCGGCGCGACGAGGAGACGGAAAAGGTCCGCCACGCGCTCTCGCTCACGGGGCGCGAGCTGACGCCCACGGAGCGCAAATACATCGAAAGCTGGCTTTCGATGGGCTACGGCGCGGAGGCGCTCGCCATTGCCTACGACCGCACCGTCGTCGGCACGGGGAAGCTCGCCTGGGCGTACATGGACAAGATCGTGAAGAGCTGGTACGAGAAAAAGCTCTTCACCGCCGAGCAGATCGAGAAGGGCGACAGCCGCACATCGTCGCGCGCCAAGCCCGCTGCGGAAAGCGCGCCGCGGCGCACCGGCGGCGACGATCTCGACCGGCTGGAAAAAATACTGAAAAACATCGGAGGATAAATCGCCATGGAAGGACGGCTTCTGGCACGGGCGCGCGCCCAACAGGAGGCGCTGCGCACCGCTCACCGTGCAGAGGAGGATCGCCGCCGCCGCGAGGTGAGTGAAAAGATCCCGGAGATCGGAAGCATCAACGCCTCGCTGCGCGCCATACTCGCCGAGATGGTCCGCGCCGCCATGCGTCAGAGTGCGCGCAGCGCCGAAGAGCTGGAGAAAGAAAGCCTGGCTTTGCAGGAAAAGCGCGCGGCGCTCCTCGTCCGCGGCGGCTATCCGCGAAACTATCTCGATCCCATCTGCTCCTGCGAACGCTGCCGCGACACCGGCTGGGCGGACGGGAAGATCTGCGACTGTCTGCAAAAGCTTTACCGCGCCGAGCAGACCGCGGAGCTCGCGCCTCTTTTGCAGCAGGGGAACGAGACGTTTGAAAACTTCCGGCTGGAGTATTACAGCCCCGTCGCCCCCGCGTCGGGCGTATCGCCCCGCGCGCAGATGGAGCGCGTGCTGCGCACCTGCCGCACCTACGCCGAGAGCTTCGGCGCGCAGTCGCCGAATCTCCTGTTCACCGGCGAGCCGGGGCTGGGGAAAACGTTCCTCTCCGCCGCCATTGCGCGCGTCGTGGCATCAAAGGGCTGCGGCGTGGCGTACGATACCGTGAGCGGGCTGCTTGCCGCTTTTGAGCGCGAGAAGTTTTCCCGCGATACGGACGAGTCTTCGGACGCCGCTTCGCGCGTGCGCCAGCTTATGCGCTGCGATCTTCTCATTCTCGACGATCTCGGTACCGAAATGCCGACGGCGTTCACGCAGAGCGCGCTCTACGCCCTGCTTGACGGCCGCCTGCGCGCCGGGAAAAAGACGATCATATCCACGAACCTTGACCGCTCCGGCATCGAAACGCGCTACGGCGCGGCGCTCGCCTCACGGCTTGCCGGGGAATACGAGTGGCTGGAATTTCTGGGCCGGGACATCCGCGCCCAGCGTAAGGAGGGCTTCTGAATGAATCCGCAGACAGAAATTTCCACCCCCGGCGCGCTTCTCGATGCCAAGGGCAATCTGGCACGGCCCGGCTTTTCCCGTTCTCTGGTGCAGGACTACCGCCGCGCGGACGTGAAGGTGTCGCCGCTGCGCATCAAGGAATGGGACTACTATCTCATTAACAACGGCCGCTTCGCTCTGGCGCTCACCGTGGCGGACAACGGCTACATGGGGCTTGACTCCGTGAGCCTTCTCGATTTCGAGGAGGGCTGGGAGATCACGAAAAGCCCGATGTCGTTTCTGCCGCTCGGGAAAAAGCATCTGCCGGAGACGAGCGTGACCGGCGACGTACACTCCGCCGCGCGCGGCTACGGTCTCCACTTCATCCACGAGGGGGAGAAGCGCGTCCTCATTGCGTATATGGACAAATTCGGCGAAAGCGCGCTCTCCGCACGCGTCGAGCTGACCGAATGCCCGGAGGACTCGCTCGTCATCGCCACGCCCTTCGATAAGCCCGGCCATTTCTACTACAACCAGAAGATCGTCGGCTTCCGTGCGGGCGGGTATGTAAATTATAACGGCAAAACGTATACCTTTGAGCCGAGCGACAGCTTCGCCGTGCTCGACTGGGGCCGGGGCGTATGGACGTATGAGAATACATGGTACTGGAGCAGCGCGGCCTACGTTCTCCCGAGCGGCACGCCGTTCGGCTGGAATCTCGGCTACGGCTTCGGCGATACGAGCGCGGCGAGCGAAAACATGCTCTTCCACGCCGGCACCGCGCACAAGCTCGGCGGGATCAAATTTGAAATTCCCGGCGAAGCCGAGGGCAGGGAGCGTTTTACCGAGCCATGGAAGTTCACGTCCGACGACGGTCGCTTCGAGGCGGATTTCGTGCCGGTGCTCGACCGCGCGAGCTGTACGGATGTGAAGCTCATCAAGTCCGACCAGCATCAGGTGTTCGGAAAGTTTACCGGCAAGGCCGTTCTCGATAACGGTACGATCGTGGAGTTTTCGGACTTCCCGGGCTTTGCGGAGAAGGTGAGCAACAAATGGTGAAGGAAACGGGATTTTATGCCCTTTTGGCGCGTATGCGGTACATCTCCCGCTGGGGGCTCATGCGCAGCGGCATTCCGGAAAACGTGCAGGAGCACAGCCACGAAACGGCGGTCTACGCGCACGCGCTCGGTCTCATCCGGCGCGAAATTTTCGGGAAGGAATGCGACGCGGAGCGTCTGGCGGTGCTTGCGATCTACCACGACGCGAGCGAGATATTGACCGGCGATCTGCCGACGCCGATCAAGTACCACGACCGCACGATCCGCGACGCCTATAAAAAGGTCGAGCGCGCGGCGGACGAGAGGCTCCTTGCCATGCTGCCGGAGGAGCTGCGCGCGGCGTATGAGGGCGCGTTCACGGCGACGCCGGACGAGGAAAAGCTCGTTAAGGCCGCCGACAAACTCTCGGCGTTGCGCCAATGCATCGAGGAACGCAAGGCGGGCAACCGCGAATTTCTCTCCGCCGAGGAGCAGACGCGCCGCTTGATCGAGGAGATGCATCTCCCGGAGGCGGACTGGTTCATGGAGCACTGCCTCGGCGCGTTTGAGAAGAACCTGGACGAATTGGGGACAATGTAACGATGACCGAAGAAAAGAAAAACCGCATCAGCGAGCTGACGCGCATTTCGCGCGAGCGCGCGCTCACGCCCGAGGAAACGGCGGAGCGCCTCGCCCTGCGCGAGGAATATCTGGCCGACTGGCGGCGCGGCACGCTGGAAACGCTCGAAAACGTCTATATCATCGGCGCGGACGGCAAAGAGCATAAGCTCCCGAAAAAGAAATTTTAACATCACAGGAGGATATACCGAATGGCGGACAGACCCATCCCGGCGCGCAGCGAAGTGCCGGAGGAATCGACCTGGAATCTCAGGGATGTGTTTGAAAGCGACGAGGCATGGCAGGCGGAGTATGAAGCGCTCAAGGCCGTGCCGGAGCAGCTCGAAGCGTTCCGCGGCAGGCTCGGCGAGAGCGCGGAAACGCTGCTCGCGTGGTTTCGCCTGAACGACGCGCTCTCCGTGCGGCTGGAAAAGCTCTACGGCTACGCGAGCTGCAAGGGCGACGAGGACACCGGCAACAGCGTGTATCAGGGTATGCGCGCCAAGGCACTCGCAACGCTCGTCGCCATCGACGCGGCGAGCGCGTTTGAAACGCCGGAGATCATGGCGCTCGACGAGGACACCGTGAATCTCTTCTATGCCGTGCAGCCGGCGCTCGA
>SFFV01000038.1 GCA_004557735.1 Clostridiales bacterium | reverse complement strand
GGCAAACGCGCTGCACATCCCGCGCTCGAAGATCCGTGTGAGCAAGCCGCGCGTCGGCGGCGGCTTCGGCGCGAAGCAGACGGCGGTGAGCGCCGTTTACCCGGCGTTCGTCACATGGATGACGAAAAAGCCGAGCATGATCGTCTTTTCCCGCCGCGAGAGCATGATCGCGGGCAGTCCGCGGCATGAAATGGAAATGCATGTGCGTCTCGGCGCGGACAAAAACGGCGTCGTGCGCGGCATCGATCTCTATACGCTCTCCAATACCGGCGCTTACGGCGAGCACGGCCCCACGACCGTCGGCCTCTCCGGCCATAAATCCATCCCGCTTTACGCCAAAGCCGAGGCGTACCGGTTCGTGTACGACGTTGTGTATACCAACCACATGTCCTCGGGCGCGTACCGCGGCTACGGCGCGACGCAGGGCCTCTTCGCCGTGGAATCCGCCGTAAACGAGCTGGCCGCGCGCCTCGGCATCGACCCCTTTGAGATACGAAAACGCAACATCCCCCGCGAGGGCGAGGTGATGCCCGCCTACTACGGGCAGGAGAATACGAGCTGCGCGCTCGAGGCGTGCCTCGAAAGCGTGCGGCGGCGTATCGGCTGGGATGAAAAATACCCCTGCCGCGATATGGGAAACGGCAGGGTGCGCGCCGTCGGCATGGGCATGGCGATGCAGGGCTCCGGCATCAACAATGTGGACGTCGGCAGCGCGACGCTCAAACTGAACGACGGCGGCGGGTACACCCTCTCCATCGGCGCGGCCGATATGGGCACCGGCTGCGACACGGTCCTCGCGCAGATCGCCGCCGAGACGCTCGACTGCCCGCTGGAGAATATCTCCGTGCTTGGCGCGGATACGGATTCCTCGCCCTACGATTCCGGCTCGTATGCCTCGAGCACGACGTATGTTACCGGCAAGGCCGTGGAGCGGTGCGCGCTCGCGCTGCGCGAAAAGATCACGGCGCTCGCCGCGCGCCTGCTCGCGTGCAGCGAGGACGACGTGCTCCTCACCGGAGACCGCGCCGAGACCGCGGACGGAGAGCGGTCCGTCACGCTCGGGGAGATCGCGCTCGCCTCCCAGTGCGGGAATACGATCGCGCTCGAGGCGACCGTGACGCACACCTCGCCGATCTCACCCCCGCCGTTCATGGTCGGCGCGGCCGAGATCGAGCTGGACCGCGAGACCGGCGAAACGCAGGTCGTGAACTTCGTCGCCGCCGTGGACTGCGGCACGCCCATCAACCCCAATCTCGCCCGCGTGCAGGCCGAGGGCGGCATTCTGCAGGGCATCGGTATGGCGCTTACGGAAAACGTCACCTACGATCGCCGCGGCATGCCGGCGGAAAACTCCCTCATGCAGTATAAGATCCCGACGCGGCAGGACGTCGGCCGCATCTCCGTCGCGTTCGAGCCGAGCTACGAGCAGACCGGGCCCTACGGCGCGAAGTCCATCGGCGAGGTCGTCATCAACACGCCCCTCCCGGCGATCGCCGACGCGGTGTACAACGCCACCGGCAAGCGGTTTTATGAGCTCCCCATTATGCCCGAGCAGATCGCCATGGCAAACGAATAAGACCGGAAACTCCCCTTCACCCGGAAGGGGAGTTTCCGGTATAAAGAAATATGTCCGCCGACGAAAAACTTTTCGTTGACAGCGCGGCAAAATTATGGTAAGGTAACACACGAATTCCACAGAAGCCTTCAGGATCCCCTGCGCGGATCGACGCTTGGGAGACTGAAGGTGGAGGACACTCTGGAGAATCCCGTTCAATCGGGTGCCGAAGGTGCAAGGTCCGTACTCCGGGCCGAAACTCTCAGGCAAAAGGACAGGGCAGGATCGTGATAGACCGTGAAGATGTACGGGGTATTTCCGAAACTGCATATTCTCTCCGGAGCTGCCGAAAAACCGGCAGCTTTTTCTATTATCTTAAGGAGGAACCCGCACATGTTCACCGCCATCGAAAACGCGCTCTACCCGGTGGTATGCGATCTCAACGCGTACCTTTCCAACTATGTTCTTGTCTTTCTGCTCATCGCCGTCGGGCTGTGGTACTCGATCCGCACGCGCTTTGTGCAGCTCCGCTGCTTCGGCGAGGGCATGCGCCGCGTGTTCGGCAATCTCACGCTCCGCGGCGAGAAGCACAAGAGCGGCATGAGTTCCTTTCAGGCGCTCGCCACCGCCATCGCCGCGCAGGTCGGCACGGGAAACATCGTCGGCGCGTCCGGCGCTATCCTGACCGGCGGCCCCGGCGCCATCTTCTGGATGTGGGTCATCGCCTTTTTCGGCATGGCGACCATTTACGCCGAGGCGACGCTCGCGCTGACCACCCGGCAGGTCGATAAGGACGGCACGATCCACGGCGGCCCGGTATACTACATCACAACGGCCTTTAAGGGCGGCTTCGGAAAGTTCCTCGCGGGCTTTTTCGCCGTAGCCATTATTCTCGCGCTCGGCTTCATGGGGTGCATGGTGCAGTCCAACTCCATCGGCTCAACGTTTGAAACGGCGTTCGGCGTTCCGGCGTGGGTCGTCGGCATTGCGCTTGTCATCCTCTGCGGCGTGATCTTCCTCGGCGGCGTGCGCCGTCTCGCCGCCGTCACGGAAAAGATCGTGCCGGTCATGGCGGCGCTCTTCCTTGTGGGCGCGCTCGTTGTGCTCGCTGTCCGCATCCGGTACATCCCCGCGACGTTCGGCATGATCTTCCGGTATGCCTTCCAGCCGCAGGCCATCCTCGGCGGCGGCTTCGGCTACGCGCTGAAAACGGCGCTTTCGCAGGGCGCGAAGCGCGGTCTGTTCTCCAACGAAGCCGGCATGGGCTCCACGCCCCACGCCCACGCGCAGGCGTACGTCAAGTCCCCGCACGAGCAGGGCGTCGTGGCGATGATCGGCGTGTTCATGGACACGTTTGTTGTGCTCACGCTCAACGCGCTCGTCATCATCTCCACGCTCTACACGCCGGACGGCCCGCTCGCGAACGGCTATACCGGCGGCGTGACCGCCGTTCTCGGCAAGAGCAATCTTGCGCAGGCCGCGTTCGGCACCGTGTTCGGCAGCCGCTTCGGCGCGATCTTTGTTGCGGTTTGCCTGTTCTTCTTCGCGTTCTCCACGGTGCTGAGCTGGAACCTCTTCGGCAAGATCAACGCGATCTACCTCTTCGGCCGCAAAAACGCCAGGGTGAGCGCAGCCGTCTATACGCTTATCGCGCTGGCCTTTATCTTTCTCGGCACATTGATGTCCAACGACCTTGTCTGGGAGCTTACGGATCTTTTCAATAACCTCATGGTGCTCCCGAACGCGCTTGCGCTCTTCGCGCTTACCGGCACGGTTGTCGCTATCGCACGAAGCAAGACCGCGAAATAACGCCCGGCACGGACGTTTTCCAAAAACAAACAGCACCGCCGCTTCACATCGGAAACGGCGGTGCTGTTCTTATCGGCTTTTCAGGCGATGGAATCGTCGTGATACACCCAGTCGCGAACGAGCGTGGTCGTGTACTCGTCCGCGCCGGTGCGGCAGACGACCTGCGAAATACCGGCGTTGATGATAAGCCGGCGGCACATGGCGCAGGGGGTCGTCCCCGAGTAATACTCGCCGGTGGCGGCATCACGCCCGACAAGATACAGCGTCGCGCCCATCATGTCGCGCCGCGCGGCGGAAATGATGGCGTTCGCCTCGGCGTGGACGCTGCGGCAGAGCTCGTACCGCTCTCCGGCGGGGATGTTCAGCTCGCGCCGGGTGCAGCGGCCGAGATCGGAGCAGTTGTGCCGTCCGCGCGGCGCGCCGTTGTAGCCGGTGGCGACGATCTCGTCGTCGCGCACGATGATCGCGCCGAACTGCCGCCGGAGACAGGTGCTGCGCTCCAGAGCGGCCTCGGCAATGTCGAGATAGTAATTCTCCTTGCTGCGGCGGTTGTCCATGGGGATCCTCCTGTTTTCTTCTTTATTTTCCCATCCATTTTACTCTGACCGCATAACTTTCGTCAATGCCCTTGTTTTTTCACGAAAAAGATTATAATATAAATATCCCCTCAGGAGAGGGAAGGAGGGAAAACCGTGCAGCAGAGAAACTATCAGCGGGAGATGGACGCGCTCATCGCCTCGCTCGATGTCCGTCCCCGGCTCCTTCTTCACAGCTGCTGCGGCCCGTGTTCAAGCGCGTGTCTCGAGCGGCTCGCGCCGCACTTCGATATCGACGTTTTCTTCTATAACCCGAACATCCTCCCGGCGGAGGAGTGGGAAAAGCGGCTCTTCTGGCAGAAGCGCCTGCTCGAAGCCGCGCCGTTCGGCAAAGACGTCGGGCTGATCGTCCCGGAGCGGGACGAGGCGGCGTTCCGCCATGCCGCGGCGGGGCTGGAAGGCGAGAGCGAGGGCGGCGCACGGTGCACGGAGTGCTTCGTTCTCCGTCTCTCCCGCACGGCGGCGGCTGCGCGCGAGGGCGGATACGACTTTTTTGCCACGACGCTCACCGTTTCCCCGCACAAGAACGCCCCTCTCATCAACGCCATCGGCGAAAAGCTCGCCGGGGAACACGGCGTTTTCTGGCTGCCGTCGGATTTTAAAAAGCGCGACGGCTACCGCCGGAGCATCGCGCTTTCGCACGAATACGGACTGTACCGCCAGAGCTGGTGCGGCTGCGGTCTGCCCGAAGATCTTTAAACACTGCCACAGAAAGAGGTTCCCGATCTTGAACAGCAACGATCTCCGTGAAAAGCTCATTATCCCCGCCGTCGTCGGCGCGCTCTACGCCGCGCTCACGATGCTGCTTGCCCCCATCAGCTACGGCAATCTGCAATTTCGTATTTCGGAAGCGCTGTGCGTGCTGCCGGTTTTCTTCCCGTATACGTCCGTCGGTCTGTTTCTCGGCTGCGCGCTGGCGAACATGATCTCCGCCGCCGGGATACTGGACGTCGTTTTCGGCTCGCTCGCCACGCTCTGCGCGGGACTTTGCGCGGCGCGGTGCGGGCGCGAGGCGCGGCGCGCCGGCGCGGCGCCGTCCGCACCGATGCGCATTCTGGCGTGCCTGAGCCCCGTCGTCTGGAACGGCGTCGTGATCGGCGCGGTGCTCGCGTGGAGCTTCGCGCGCGACGCCTTCTGGCAGAGCTTCCTGCTCTTCGGCGCGGAGGTCGCGCTCGGCGAGGCGGGCGTGCTCTTCCTGCTCGGCATGCCGCTCATCTCGCTCATCCCCCGGATCTTTCATTTGGAAAGGAAGAACGCCGCATGAAATCGCTGCGCGAGCTTTACACCGTCGGGCGAGGCCCGTCCAGCTCCCACACCATCGGCCCCACGCGCGCCTGCTGTCTCTTCCGCGAGGAACACCCGGACGCCGACCGGTATGAGGTCACGCTCTTCGGCTCGCTCGCCCTGACCGGGCGCGGCCATCTGACCGACGTCGCCGTGCGCGACGCGCTCGCGCCGGTGCGCACCGACATCCTCTGGAACACGGAGCGCACCGACCTGCCGCACCCGAACACGATGGAGCTGCGCGCTTACAAAAACAGCGCACTCACCGGCGAGATGACGGCCCTCTCCGTCGGCGGCGGCGCGATCTCCATCCCCGGCCGGCCCGACACCGAGTCGCCGGAGGTCTATCCGGAAACAAGCTACGCGGAGATCTCCGCCTTTTGCAGCGCGAACCGGCTGCGGCTGAGCGATTATGTGTTTCTGCGGGAAGGGGAGGATATCCGGGACTATCTTTATGATATCTGGAACACAATGAAGCAGAGCGTGTCCGACGGTCTCACCCGCACCGGCGAGCTGCCGGGCGGACTGGAGGTCGAGCGTAAGGCGCAGTATCTCTACAACCGCCGCCACATCGACGAAAGCCCGCAGACGCGGGAAAACCGGCTCGTGTGCGCGTATGCGTTCGCCGTAGCGGAGCAGAACGCCTCCGGCGGGGAGATCGTCACGGCGCCGACGTGCGGCGCGAGCGGCGTTATGCCCGCGGCGCTCCTTTATATGCAGGAGGAGCGCGGCTTCTCCGATGAGGCGATCGTCCGCGCGCTGGCCGCGGGCGGCGTGATCGGCGATCTCATCAAGACGAACGCCTCCATCTCCGGCGCGGAGTGCGGCTGCCAGGCGGAGATCGGCTCGGCCTGTTCCATGACCGCCGCGGCGCTCGGCGAGCTTTTTGAAATGGGTCTCGGCCAGATCGGCTACGCTGCCGAGGTCGCCATGGAGCACCATCTCGGCCTTACATGCGACCCGATCGGGGGGCTTGTGCAGATTCCGTGCATCGAGCGGAACGCCGTTGCCGCGATGCGCGCCATCAATGCGCTCTCGCTGGCAAACTTCCTTTCGGAGACGAGCAAGATCTCCTTCGACACCGTCGTTCACACAATGTATGAAACGGGACGGGACTTAAACCGCGTTTACCGTGAGACCGCCGAGGGCGGTCTGGCGAAAAATTACCATCCTGAAAAATAAGTCAAGACCACCGGCTCAGCCGGTGGTCTTGACTATACCCCCGCTTTTTTCTGCGGGAAACGCTTCCAAAAAAGCTCATTCGTCCGGCGTCAGAAAAATGCCGTCCGGCGTCGTCTCGCCGGTGTAGCCGAACCGGGTACAGAATTCCTCCGCGTACTCCGCATTTTTCTCCCCGACCCAGACGGCATCCGGCCGCTTTCCCGGGTTGAGCGAGTAGTACATCTCCAGACGGTCGAGCGTGACGCTGTCCACACCGGTCAGCCACGCAGAAAAAGCGGCGTTCCGGTAATTGCCCATAAACATCCACGTGTTTCTCGTCAGCGGAAGAACCTCCCCTCCGCGGGAAAGCGCTTCCAGCTTTTTCATGACCCGGACCGTCGTCGCGTATTCCTCTGCGGCGGTTGGGTTGGCAATAATCCCTTTCTGCGGTCCCTCTGTAATGTGTTCCGTTTGAAGGGCGATCCTGTCCTCATTTCCCTTTTGACATATCACGTATTCATATCGCAGAAACGCCGTTCCGCCAATTTGCAGAAGCGCCAGCGCGGCAAGAGTCGCCGTTGAAAAGCGGCGGAGCCACGCCTTTTCCTTTTTGAAGATGCCGCGTGCCGTGACGGCGATCACCGTAAGACTGCCCGGCACTGCGCAGGCCGCAGCAGAAAAAACCGCATACTGTCTCTGGTTGGACGCCATGATGATCAGTCCGGAATATATCATGCACGGGAGCCAGAACAGGAAAGCGAAGCGCCGGAGCGTTTCGGCTCTTTCCCGGTGGGCGATAAAGAAGCAAAGCAACGCCAGCACATTGGCTGCATACATCATGAAATTGGGAACGTTCCACGCACTGACGTACAACACTTCCGCTGCAATCGTCAATATCGTTCCGATGAGAAAATACGCCGGAGCGTGCCTCTCCCGGTGTTTATCCAAAAGTGCTGCCGGTATCATCAGCAGGACCAGAACCATGCACGCTCCCGGACGCCAATACCCATGATAAAAAACAAGCCGGGGATAATCCATCACAGCTTGGCACACGGACTTCAGGAGAGACGTGCGTTCCGGGTGCGCGGGATCCGAAAAAATTCCTTTGAGTATTTCATCCAGGCGGGACAGATCCGCGCCGGCAAGTCCGACAAAGAAAAAGACGATGGCAAGTCCTGCTGCTCCGAGCGTGAAAAGACCGAATGGGCGCGGATAAAACGCCGGGAGTTTTTTCTTTTTCCGCGGAATGAACACAAAAAGCGCATAAAGAAGATATACAGCAATAAGATACGGGCAGCACAGAACCGAACCGGCAAAGGAAAGCCCCGCGAGAATATAGGCTGCGCGGCTTTCCTCTTCCGCGGGGACAAGCAGCGCTCCCGTCATAGCCATAAGGAGAATGCCGAGAGAATTATAGCTCAGCGCGTTGATGCCGTAAGGCGCATATACCGCAAGAGCAAGCGCACCGGCGGCCGCGCCCAGAGAATGATAGCGTCTCAAACGCAGATAAACTGTGGCTGCCACAAGGCACTGCACTGCCACATACAGATACCGCAGCGCAAGATAAATGCCTGCGGTGCCGCCGGTCAGCCGGGTAAAAAGCAGCACGGGAAGATACAGCAGCACACTGGAGAGCTGCGACATATGCCATTCGTCAACGAGCAGCCTGTCGCCCTGTGTCAGCCGGTAGGCAATTGTCGGATAAAACGCTTCGTCCGCCTCAGCAAAGCCGTACCGGCAGCGCCAGCAGAAAAAAACCGCCGTGAGACCAAGTAACATAAAAAAGACGGCGTCATTTTCTCTCGTGCGTGTTTTTTTCATAAGCAGCGTTCCCCCATGACCATATTCTTTGTATATTTTACTCTTTTTCTTGGTAAGCCGTCAATACGCCGGTTTTTCAACGTCCGGGAACAGCCGTCTCCCCTTTTTTACCGAAAATTCTGTCATCTTTTTTACACATATTTGTATTGACGCGCCTTTTCCCTCATGCTATAAAAAAGCATGAACCTGGCGGGAACCGCTCCGGCGGCATTCCCTTGGCGCAACGATATGAAAGGACGGAAAAACCATGAGCAAAGAAGAGAAGATCCCCGAAACCAAAGCCGAAGAGAGAGCCGAAGAGGACGTCGAGACCGAATTCGTAAAGGAAATGGCCGTAGAGCCCGTGGAAGTTCCGGATGTCACCTACGAAGGCGAGATCGTCGGCTGGACAGAGCATATGCCCCACCACGAGCATACCGAGGAAAAGAAGTAAATCGGAAGTAAATCGCCATATACAGCCGGCCGGACGCACAGGCGTCCGGCCGGTTCAGCTTGTCAAAAAACTACCCAAGGGCCCCCGTTTCTGGTAAAATAGGAACGGGGGTGTTGTTATGGAAGAATGGAAGAAAGACGCACGTCGAGATGT
>SFFV01000037.1 GCA_004557735.1 Clostridiales bacterium | reverse complement strand
GTGGCGCTGTCGAGCACGGCGAGCTTCGAGGTGTTGACGCCGCAAATCTCTACCTTTCCCTGCATATACAGCAAAACCTCCTCTGGCAAACGTTAGTGTTTCCGCAGAGGAGGCTGTTTTATACATTTTTGTCTTTTTGCGCCGCCGCGTTACGGTGCGCCGGGCATAGAGCGAACAGCGCGGAGACATTGTTCTCATCGATGGCGCCGGGATGAGGCCCCCCGATGGAGATTCTGCCCCATGCTGGTCAACGCCTCTGCGTCGTTATAACGACATATGGCTGCTGTCTTTCGAGCTTTGTGATGGAGAAGTTGAGTCTGTTGTTATCGGTGAAACTAAGAAGTTTATACCACAGGTTTCTTTACAACGGGAACATAACGTGTTATAGTGACGTCAGAAAAAACAGGGCAAGGCCCGGAAAGGAAAAAGACATGACCGCAGTTTGGTTCGCTTTGTCGGAGAAAGAGCACATGGAACTCCAGTCCAGCTTCAATTATCTGGACCGTCTTTTCGCGCGCTCATATAAGGCAAAGAAGAATCGAAATGGCATCTCATGACCCGTCCGGGGAATATCAGATCGCTTCGAGCCGCTTGCCTTGTATGAGGCAGGCGGCTTTTCATGTTCTTTTACAGGAGAAACAGCAACGATGGAAATCAAAGGAAAACCCATCTATAACTTTAAGGCTAACTGAGCCGGTTCCTTTTCGGCTCAGCGCCGGAACAGGAGCGTAAATGAAATGAATCGAATACCGGTCATCGACATGACTGCAACAGGAATCAACATCACGCGCATGCGGATCAACGCCGGTTTGACTGTGAAGGACGTGCAGGATGTTTTCGGATTCTCCACGCCTCAAGCAATCTACAAGTGGCAGCGCGGCATGGCATTGCCGACTGTGGACAACCTCGCTGTCCTTGCCGCGATTTTTGGTGTGAAGATCGATGACATCTTGATATTTCAAGACTGCGGAGTAATGCAGATCTCCGCATGATCATAAAACCAGCCCAACTGTTCGGGCTGGCGTGGTCCCTTCGACTAACAGGTCAGGTCGCCGCCCCTTCAAGGCGGAAATGCCGGGTTCAAATCCCGCAGGGATCACCACGTCAGAAGAAGCCTGCTCCATTTCGCTTCCGCGGTTTGCGTAAGAGCCGCGAAAGCTCCATATCCGCAGTCTCCTTCTTCCTTTTCCAAATCGGACCCGCTTTGCTGGGCTCCGATTTGGGAAGGGCTCTTTGCCGGATTGGTGTAACGGCAGCATGCCTGACTCTGACTCAGGAGGTCGTGGTTCAAATCCATGATCCGGTGCCATATACAGCCCCGTAGTGCAGATGGCTAACACGCCTGACTGTCTATCAGGAGATCGCGGGTTCGAATCCCGTCGGGGTTGCCATACGGCCCCTTAGTCTAATCGGCCAGGACGCAGGACTCTCAATCCTGAAATGCCGGGTTCAAGTCCCGCAGGGGTCACCACATGTACGTTCTTAGCCCATTCTTAGCTCAGTTGGCAGAGCGGCAGACTGAAGATCAGTGCGTCTCAGGTTCGATTCCCGGAGAGCCCGCCAATATGGGAGAATGCCGGAGTCCGGCCAAATGGGGCGGACGGTAAACCCGTTGGCTTCGGCCTGCGTTGGTTCAAAACGAGCGTTCGCGTTCTGGGGTCCCCGGAAGAACCCGTAAGCTGAGTGCATGGTTCAAAAGGGGGATCGGCGGTCTCACCCCTTTCAATTATCTGCTTTTAATATGAGAGGAAAAAATGCCAAGAAAAACACATCACATTGAAGAGCAAAAAACAGCCTATATTGAGCTGGCAAAATAGAAAAAGCCCGGAATCAGATCCGTCGTTTTGGCGGTACGGATTCCGGGTCTTCTGTTATTATACGCCGCGCAGATTCTGCGTAATCTGATCGAAGAAATCCTGACTCCAAACAACAAGATTGTTAAGATCCTTGATAAACGGCTGAACATCCTGCTTGGCTTGATCGTAGTCGATCGTTGTAAAGCGTGCATAGAGCAGCTCTTTCAGTTGCCCAATATCCAACGGAGCGTCTGTTTCGAGAAAATCGGATTGACGGAGGCGCGCTTCCAGGTGCTTCAGATTGACCGGCGCGTTCATGGAAAGATGGAACATATAGTCATAGAGATCGCGGCCCTTGATGCGGTTCTTCCAGGCGCGGCAAAGAACAGCATGTATCTTCCCCGCAAATAGAGACGGTGCATCATACAGGCAGATCTCGTAGGGACTTGGCAGAAGCCGGTACTTATGCTCAAAACTTGCATATGGCGGCGGATTTGTGTCGATCTCGAATTTGATCTTGATCAACTCGCTCGGCGTGATGGATTGCGCAAGCCGATCATCTGCATAGAACAGCAGAATGTGCTCTTTCGTGTTCCCCTTCAAAAAGGCAGATTGGATTGCGGATTCCGCCGTCTTTACACGCTCTTCGGCTTTGAAGTTCAGGCCATAGGAGCGAATCTCCTTTTCCAGCGCAGGAAGATATTCTCCCAGGTCAAAGTCCTCCGGCGCCATCAGCGAAAAGTCAAGATCCTCCGAGAAACGATCCAGGCCGTAGAAGATCCGCAGCGCCGTTCCGCCATAGAACGCCGCATGCTTGAAGAATCCGGCACGGCTCAGCCCACACAGCACGATCTCCTGAATGATCTCCTTGATCGCGTTTTTCTTGTCGATCGAGGTCTGCGGCTTATATGCGCGCAGCATCTGTTCAAGTACCTGTTGCATGACGGGTCTCCTTTCTGATCCAGGATCGCAGCAGCTTATGGTTCTTCGTCTGATACAGCGTGGCAAGCTGTTCCATTTCCGCGATGTCAAGCCCCAAGAATGCTTGCCGGTCGATCCGCAGATCTTCAAACAGCAGTTGTTCCAGCTCCGCGCGATTTGCGCAGGGTGAGAGCTTGTACAACTCGTCACAGAGCGCTTTTTCCGGCGTGGCCAAGCGAAAGCTGTATCCGGTTTCGACCATCGGCAGGACGTCATAGGGGAAAACGGCTTCCGGCACGTCCCGATAACTGAAGACGCCGAATGGCGTTTCAAACTGCTTGACCCGCTTCTTGTCAAAGGTTGCCGATGTGAATTGATGGACGGCTTCCGGGATCAGGCCATGATGGGCCAGAGCATATTCAAAAGACAGATAGGACGGGCCGTAGATGCTCGCTGCGAGAAGATAGCCCGGCGTATGGGGATCGGTCTCGTACAGCCCGCGCACGACGCGGGTCAACTCGCCGTTCTTTACCATGCTCGTAATCTTCATTGCGGGATTGCAGTAGTCCTTCAGTTCATCCATAAGGACAAGATGCGTTTTCAGCATATTTTCACCACCAGTTACAATAATACTGTAATTACTGGCAGAAATCAAGTGTTTTTGCAATTCATTATATTCTTTTTGAGGGCATTTCTTTGTTTTCCAATAGTTTAACGTGATATAATGGTTAGCGCAGAGGTTGAAAAAATAACATTGCTCAACGGAAGGAGGTGAAGGGCATGAGCAAGTATTCAGATGACGATATTCGTGGAATGAACCGAGTTGCCATTCAAGCAGCCGCACAGTATTTAGGCATCTCCGCAGCAGCAGTAACCATGGGCATGAGAAAAGCTGGCCTTGCTCAAATATGAAGAAGCAAAGCGGAAAAACTCCTGGGCATCTAAGCCGAATATTCCCAAATGGGAGCATCCATGGAACGGAAGACTGACGCTGACCATTAACGGGAAATATAAATTCATGGATTGCAAATCCTACTCTCTCGAAGATCGAATCGGCGAGATCATGATTGCCTTCTATGAAGCATCCTACGCTGTGCGGCTGCAGCGATTGGAAGCGGAAGAAAAGAGGCGCAAAGAGGAAGAGGAACGCAGGAAGGCAGAAGAGATCTGCGTACGATATAACACGGAGATCGATTATACAGAAGGACTGATCAACGCAGCGGAAGATTATGATACTGCCTGCAAGCTCCGTGCATATATTGCTGCAGTGAAGGCCGCCGGCCAGAAATCGGAGGAATGGATCAAATGGGCGAACGCGAAAGCGGATTGGCTTGATCCAACCATTCATGCAGAGGATCCTTATTTCGGTGTACGGAAGCATAGCAAAAGCTCAGAAAACAAAATGCCGAAGCGGAAAGGATACTGGTAAAGTTTTATTTCAGCACTCAAATATACAAAAATTGCACGGGTAAGGGGGTAACTTTTGCAAAAACGCAAAAAGTTACCCCCTCTACTCGGTGTTTTATATGTCGCGTCTTATGCTGTGCATATCGGCAAAAAGTGATAATTTGCCGATGTGCATTCACGGAATTTGATCTCAATGAATTTGGATTCAGTAAAAAAGCGTTGGTTACTGCGCTCCGATGGATTTCGGGTTTTCCATCCGATGGCTTTTCGTCCTCAAAGTTATGATCCGATATCACCCTCACCTTCAACTGCGGCAGGGATCCCGGTGCGGCGCGGTTGTTGTACACCGGCAGATCTGATTTCTCCGGCAGGAGCTGCCATCTCCTCGAATGATTATACTTGGCGATGGCGAACCAGCCGCGGGAGGGACGGGCGCGCCGCCGCGTTACGGTGCGCCGAGGCGGGCGATGGTGAGACCGGGGCGCGCTTCACCGGCGGTATATTTCCAGTCGAACGTGTAGCGGCTCCCGTTCCCGGCGGCGTCGGTCGCCGTGACGGAGATCGTCCACACGCCCTCGGTCAGACCGTCGGCCGTCCACGGGAAATCGCTCTCGCCGTCGGTGACGAGGAATGTGCTGCGCTCTTCGCCCGTATCCGATGTGAGCGTGACGGTCAGCCCCGCGAGCGTTCCGTTATCGGTGACGCGGTGGTGCAGCAGGAAGCCGGACTCGGTGATGTCGGTGATCGTGAGCGAGCGGATGACGGGGCTTGTCGTATCGATGAACACCGTGCCGACGTCGGCGAGCGGGCTTTCGTTGCCGTCCGTGTCGCACGCGGCGGCGCGCACCTCGTAATTTCCCTGCCGCCAGATATCCACGTCGAGCGTGCCGGAGCCGGAGACGGGGGCGTTGTAGTAGCGCGTGACCCACACGTCGTCGCCCTCGCCGCGCGTATCGACGCGGAACGCGTTGAGCCCCTTCTCGTCCGTGCCGGAGAGAAAGAGCGAAAAGCCTTTGGAAGTTGCCGCGCCGATGGTCGAGGCCGTCAGCTCGGGCGCGGCCGTGTCGCCGGTGCGCGGCTCCTCCGCAAGCAGCGCCTGCACCGTGCCGCTGCCGGCGATGCCGTCCGACACGAGACCCTGCTGCGACTGGAAGGCGCGCACGGCCTCGTCGGTTTTGGAGCAGAAGTAACCGGTGATGTATTTCTCCTCGAGCAGCCCGCGGCGGCAGAGCTCGATCTGCAATACCGTGACGCCCGCGCCGATGTACAGCCCGCGTCCGTCCGCCATCGACCAGCCGCGCAGCGACGGGTTATAATAGAGCGCGTACACGATCTCATAGCCGGAGAGAAGGGCGTTGTCGTAATTGGCGAGCGCAAGCACCTCCTGCGAGGACGTGATGTGCCACGTTTCGCCCGCGGTCGCCGCCGAGGGCTGGAGCGGCTTGTAGAGCCCGTAGTCCGCCATGTGGTACACAACGCCGGTTTTGGGGTTGGCGTAGCTTGTTTTGAAGTTCGCGCCCAGCCAGTAGTTCGATATATCCATCGCGTTGCCGGAGTTGTGGCCGCTGCACCCGGGGCGGGCATAGTAGCCGTTCGCCCAGGTGTTGTCCCAGAGCCGCAGCGCGGCGCGGTAGTAGTAGCGCAGATCGAGCGTCTGGATATCGTAGGCGGAAAGATCGATGGAATAGTCCTCCGGCCAGCCGGGGGCGGTCTCGGCGCTCCACCAGAAGTCCGTGACGCTCCGCCCGTTCCAGAGCAGCGCGCGGCGGAAGGGGCCGGTGTTGGCGTTGGAGTCGTGCAGGCCGATGACCTCCTGATAGCACGCCGGGCGGAAGGCGTTCGTCACGACGAGCTTTTCGTCCCCGTAACCGGCGTCGCGCGCGAACGTGGCGAGCCGGATAACGAGCTCGCGGTCCGTGCCGCGGAGAATGGCGGCCTTCGCTTCCTCCAGCGATACGGAGGGATCCATGCCGAAATTTGTGCACCAGTTGCTCGCGGCGGTATCAAAATCGAAATACGTCACCGCTTCCTCGTAGGAGAGAAAGTCGATCGCGCCGTTTTCCGCCGTGCCGCCCTCCCCGTCGGCGGCGAGCGCCGGAAGAGCGCCGAGGAGGAGCGCCGCGAGCAGCGCCGCAGCAAAAGTGCGGATGCCTCGTTTTTTCATTGGCAGAGCCTCTCATTTAGAAAGAATATATGAGCAATATACCCGATTTTTTTCCGCGCGTCAACGCCGGGGGCTTTCGGCGGAGCGGGGCGTGTGGTATACTGACATGTAATGGAAGGGGAGGGAACATGATGAAGCTGCCGGAGGACGCCGCTCGCGCGCTGGAAAAACTGGAGAGCGCCGGGTGGGAGAGCTACGCCGTGGGCGGATGCGTGCGCGATTCGCTGCTCGGCATCGAGCCGCACGACTGGGATCTCTGCACCGCCGCGCCGCCGGAGGCAATGAAAAAGGCCTTTGCCGGAGAGCGCGTGATCGGGACCGGGCTTCGACACGGCACGCTTACGCTGCTCGCACCGTCCGGGCCCATCGAGATCACGACCTTTCGCACCGAGAGCGGCTACTCCGACTGCCGCCACCCGGACCGCGTTTCGTTCGTGCGCGACATCCACGCCGATCTCGCGCGGCGCGATTTCACGGTGAACGCCATGGCGTACAGCCCCGTGCGCGGTCTGCGGGACGATTTCGGCGGGCGGGAGGATCTCAGGAACGGTGTCCTCCGCTGCGTCGGCGACCCCGGCGAGCGCTTCCGGGAGGACGCGCTGCGCATTTTGCGCGCGCTGCGCTTCGCGGCGCGGTTCGGTCTGACCATCGAGGAGAAAACCGCCGCGGCGCTGCGGGAAAACCGGGAGCTGCTGCGCAATATTTCCCCCGAGCGTATTTTCTCGGAGCTCAAAGGCATCCTCTGCGCGCGCGGCGCGGGGGAGATGCTGCTCACATTCCCGGAGGTGTTTTTCGTGTTTCTCCCGGAGCTTGCGCCGATGCGGGGGTTTGATACGCGCCGCCCGCAGAACCATTGCTGGGACGTATGGGATCACACGGCGCATGCCGTGGACGCGGTCGCGCCCGAGAGCGTCCTCCGGCTTACGATGCTCTTTCACGACAGCGGCAAGCCGGAGATTTTCCAATATGACGCGCAGGCCGGATTCGGCCGCTTCCCCGGCCATCCGGCGGTAAGCGCGCGCATTGCGGACGCGGCGCTGCGGTCTTTGCGCTGCGACAATGCCACGCGCGAGCGGGTGGTCACGCTCGTGGAAAACCACGAGATGCGCACCGGCCACGGCAAAAAGGACCTGCGCCGCCTGCTGGCGAAGATCGGGGAGAAGAATATGCACAATCTGCTGCTCGTCCGGCGCGCGGACGCCGCGGCACACGCGCCCGACGCCGCCGCGCGGCTCGCCGCGCTGGCCGACGAGGACGAGCGGCTGCTGAACGAAATCGCGGCCGAGCGGGGCTGCCTGCACGTCAAAGACCTCGCCGTGAGCGGGAACGATCTTCTGGCGCTCGGCCTGAAACCGGGCGCGGCGGTGGGGGAGACGCTCTCCCGGCTGCTCGATCTTGTGCTGGATGAAGAGGCGCCGAACGAAAAGGAAGCGCTGCTCGCCGCGGCGCGAAAGGAGATGCAGAAACGTGAATGAAACGGTAACGATCCGGTGGCTCGGCCACTCGTGCTTCCGCATGGAGTATGCCGGATTTTCCCTTGTGACCGATCCTTACGAGGACGGGTATATCCCGGGCCTCGCTCCGCTGCATGTGGGCGCGGATGCCGTATACTGCTCCCACGGCCACGGCGACCACAGCGCCGCGGCGTGCGTGGAGCTTACCGGCGGGAAAGCCCCGGACGATTTCTCCGTGCGGGAATTTTCTGTTCCGCACGATCACCACGGCGGCGCGCGGCGCGGGATGAACACGATCCGGCAGTTCCGCTTCGGTACGCTGCGCGTTGTCCACATGGGCGACACCGGCTGCATGCCGGACGGCGGTACGGTCGCCGCGCTGCGCGCTTGCGATGCGCTGCTCCTGCCTGTTGGCGGGTACTATACGGTGGATGCGGAAGAGGCCTATGCCATTGCGGAGAATCTCGCGCCGCGCTGTATCGTGCCGATGCACTACCGGGGAAAGAGCTTCGGCTTTGATGAGATCGGCACACTCGACGCCTTTACCGCGCTTTTTGCCGCGGCGGATGTGCGTTTTCTTGAAACAGACGCGTTTGCGCTCACGGCGGCGGAGCCGAGAGGCGTCATCGTGCCGCGGCTTTCGTAAAAAACGGAAATGATCCCGTAAATGCGCGGCAAAAGAGAAGCATTACGGAGCCGAGAGGGTGCGGTCTCATGGGGAGCTGCCCCGCTTTTTGCTGCCGCATTTAGTATTTCTTTCGTGGTGCGGGTGAGCAGGGGCGAATGTTAAAAACGCTGTCTCATCCGTATCGTTTCGCACACCCGATCCGTGATAATGCCCCTGTCGCGTTCCGCATAATAGGTCAAAAGCGGGGCAAGTTCAGTGCGGATTTCATCTCGTGTCAGCTTCGGCATGTGGAGCTGATGACCGTACAGGCTGCGCACGGTTCCGACCTGACGGTTGAACGTCGTGTTGAACGGTCTTGGCCTCTGAGCGGCGATCAGCGCCTTCGGGTCTATGTCCATGGGGGACATCTGTACGTTTGACAACAGCCCGGCGCCGTTATCGAAAATCGGACAGTAATCGTATTTACCGTTCTGCTCCAAAACCGCGATGTTATTCAAATGATTTGATTTCCAAAATGGAACTCTTCGGCTCAGATCCCAAGAGTTTGTACATGCTCAATCAGGAATTGGCAACACGAGTTTACTCTGCTCCTTCTTTAGTTCTTTAATCGCTATAGGCAGGAAGCAAACACGGTTCATTTATATGCTTCTCTCTCGCTGGAGGAGGCAAGAAAAAACATCCGTAAAAGATAAGCAGTTTCAAATCATCCGTTCCAGTGAACATATCTTTGAATTACTTAATAGCGAAAAAGTTTAGAGCGGCAGCAATGCCGCTCTTTTTATGTGATATCATCACCGAAATGTTATTTTAGATTGGCTATACTATGATCAAACAAAGG
>SFFV01000022.1 GCA_004557735.1 Clostridiales bacterium | reverse complement strand
TTTCCCGGCATCCATCCGGACGTGGCGCTCGTCGAGCGCGCCGCGGACAAGTCCGGCAAGCCGCGGCGCGAAATTCTCGTCGATCAGATCCGCGCGCTCGCCGTGGACGCGCTCGTGCTGCCCAACGAGGCCGACGGCAAGGTCTATATTTTCCCGGAAGCGGATAAGATGAACCTTGCCGCGCAGAACGCCTTTCTGAAGCTGCTCGAAGAGCCGCCGAGGGGCGTGATGTTCCTCCTCTGCGCCGAGAGCCGCGAGAAGCTGCTCGAAACGGTGCAGTCGCGCTGCGGCGAGGTGCGGCTTTCGTCGTCCGGCGGCACGCCGGAAAACGCCCATGCGCGCGCCTATCTGGAGGCGCGGCTCGACCGGGCAGAGCTTCTGCGCTGCTGCGTTTCCATGGAAAAGCTGGACAACGCCCAGCTTCTCGACGTTGTGACCGCCGCGGAGGAGCTGGCGGTGAAGCTCGTTTCCGACCGGCGCGAGCTTCTGATCCTGGAAGCGTTTCTCCGCCGGGCGGAGGAGTATCTCCGGCTCAACATCGGCACGAAGCTCGTGACCGGATATCTTTCCACGTATCTGCCGGACGGCACATGACCGCCGGTATCCACACACTCAAGGAAACGAGGATAAATCCGTGACAGAAGTAATCAGCATAAAATTCCGCGGCCGCGGCAAGGCGTACTATTTCGATCCCGCCGGCATTACCGCGAAGGCGGGCGACACGCTCGTCGTGGAAACGTCCAAGGGCATGGAGCTCGGCGATTGCGTCAAGGGCAACCACATGGTTGAGGACAGCGACTGCGTGCAGCCGCTGCGCCCGGTCGTGCGCCGCGCCACGCCGGACGATCTGCGCATTGCGGAGCTCAACCGCAAGCGCGAAAAGGAAGCGCTCGGCATCTGCCGGGAGCTGATCGAAAAGCATAAGCTCGAAATGAAGCTCGTGGACGTCGAGTGCTCGTTTGAGGGAAATAAGATCCTCTTCTTCTTCACCGCCGACGGACGCGTGGACTTCCGCGAGCTGGTAAAAGACCTCGCGGGCGTGTTCCGCACGCGCATCGAGCTGCGGCAGATCGGCGTGCGCGACGAGGCGAAAATGCTCGGCGGTCTCGGCATCTGCGGGCGGCCGTTCTGCTGCCACCAGTTTCTCGACGACTTCCAGCCCGTCAGCACCAAGATGGCGAAAACGCAGTCGATGTCGCTCAACCCGGTGAAGATCTCCGGCACCTGCGGGCGGCTGATGTGCTGCCTGCGGTATGAGCAGGAGGCGTACGAGGATCTGTTGAAGCATGTGCCGAAAAACGGCGCGTTCGTCCAGACCGAGGACGGCTACGGCAATGTTACGCTCGTCAATCTCCTGCGCCAGAACGTCAAGGTGCGTCTGGACGGCCCGGGCGAGGCGCAGATCCGCACCTACGACGCCGACGAGATCGCCGAGATCCCCGGCGGCCGGCCGGCGGAGGGCCAGCCCCTGCCCGACCTTCTCCGCAGCAAGCCCAAAAAGATAAAGGAAGAGATCGTCGAGCCGGAGATAAACGGCTGGATCATGCCTTCGATGATCGTGGAGGACGCGCACACCGCGCCGCAGCGCACGGAAAAGCCCTCCGGCGAGAGCAAAAGCAGCCGTTCCCGCCGCCGGAAGCGCGGCGGAGCGAACGCCGAGAAGCGCGCCGACAAGCCGGAGCGCACCGAGCGCACCGAAAGAGCCGAGCGCGCGGAAAAGAAGCCGGAGCGCGGCGAGAAGAAGCCCGCCGGGGAAAACCGCAGCGCGCGCCGCGGCGCCGAGAAGCCGCCGGTGAACGCCGCCCCCGCCGGGGACAAGGCCGAGCGCACCGACAAGACCCGCCGCCGCAGCCGCCGCAGAAAGCCCCGGCCCAAGACCGAGGGCGAAGCTCCAAAAGCGTAAAGCGAGCTCCCGCCTGTCTCACAGAAAAATCCCGTCTCGGTCGAGACGGGATTTTCCTTTTCTTTGTGTTATTCGTGCCTGGCGCTCGCGAGATCGACGCCGCGGAAGTGCTCCCTGGTGATCCTGAATATCACGGGGCTGAGCGCAAAGAGCGCGATGAAGTTCGGGATCGCCATGAGGCCGTTGAGCGTGTCGGCGATGTTCCACACAAAATCGAGCGAGGAGACGCTGCCGACGACGATCACGATAACGAAGATGAGCTGATAGACCTTCGCGGCGCGGAGACCCAGCAGATACTGCACGCAGCGCGAACCGTAAAGCGACCAGCCGAGGATCGTCGAGTACGCGAAGAGCGTGAGCGCCACGGCGATGAACACCGAGGAGAACGTGCCGTTGAACACCGTGCCGAATGCCGCCGTGATGAGCGCGCTTCCCGGCTTCACGCCGAATGTCACGTCCACGCCGCTGATGATGATCGTGAGCGCGGTGAGCGTGCAGATGACGATGGTGTCCATAAACACCTCGAAAATGCCGTAGACGCCCTGCTCGACCGGGCCGTCGCAGTGCGCGGCGGCGTGCGCGATCGGCGCGGAGCCGAGACCGGCCTCGTTGGAGAAGGCGCTCCGGCGCAGGCCCCAGATGACCGCCTGGCGGATCGTGATGCCCGCCGCGCCGCCGAGCACCGCCCGGGGCGCAAACGCCGCAGAGAAGATCTCCCGGAACGCCTGCCCGACGCCGCCGAGATTGCTGAAAATGACGATGAGCGTCATGAGGATGTACGCCACGCTCATAAACGGTACGAGCTTTTCCGTTACCTTGCCGATGCGCTTGATGCCGCCGAAGAGGACGAGCGCCGTGAGCACCGCAAGGCCGATGCCGAGCCCCCAGCGCAGCGCCGCCTGACCGCTGAAGCCGGGGTTCACGGCGCACACCGCGTCCGTCACCGAGCCGACGATGGAGTTGGCCTGCGACATATTGCCGATGCCGAACGCCGCGAGCGCCGCCAGCACGCTGAACGCCCCGGCAAGCCACTTCCACTTGCCGCCCATGCCGTTTTTAATATAGTACATCGGGCCGCCGACCCAGTCGCCGCGCGCGTCCCGCTCGCGGAATTTGACGGCCAGCAGGACCTCGGAATACTTGATGACCATGCCGAGCAGCGCCGCGATCCACAGCCAGAACACCGCGCCGTAGCCGCCCATGGCGATCGCCTGCGACGTGCCGACGATGTTGCCCGTGCCGACGGTCGCGGCAAGCGCCGTCGTCACGGCCTGCAGCGGCGTTACGCTCCCGTGCGCCGACTCCTGCTTTTTGAAGAGCTTCCCGGCGGTGTTTTTCATCGCATAGCCGAAGCGGCGGAACTGTACCGCTCCGCTGCCTACGGTCAGATAGATTCCTCCAGCGAACACGCACGGCAGCAGGATGTACAGCCACGCCACGTTGTTCAGCGGCCCCGTCAGAAACCGGTACAGCCAGTGGTCATAAATTGTCATTGTGCATTTCCCCTCTTTTTCCGCGTTCTCTCAAAAAATAATATGTGAATTATACGCCGTGTATGCGGGAAATGCAATAGAAAAATCTACTGATTTAGCGTTTTACAGTACGCCGCACAGCAACAAATGTCACAGAACGGCTTACGCGCCGTGCAAACGGCGCGGCCGTGCAGTACGAGCCGGTGGCAGAAGTCGTTCGTTTTCTCCGGCGGGAGCGCGGCGCGCAGCGCCTTTTCGATGCGCACGGGGTCCTTGTCGTTGTCAACGAGCCCCAGGCGGTTGGAAAGGCGGATGCAGTGCGTGTCCACCACGACCGCGCCGGGCTGCCCGAACACGTCGCCGAGAATGAGATTGGCGCTCTTGCGCCCGACGCCGGGGAGCGTCAGGAGATCGTCCATATTGTCCGGCACCCTGCCGCCGTACACCTCGCACAGCCGCTGCGCCTGCCAGACGAGATCGCGCGCCTTGCCGTGGTAAAAGCCGCAGGATCTTATGTATTCCTCCACCTCGCCGACGTCGGCCTGCGCCATGGCCTGCACGGTCGGGAAGCGCGCAAAGAGCGCCGGCGTGACGAGATTCACGCGCGCGTCGGTACACTGCGCGGCGAGCCGTACCTGCACAAGCAGCCGCCAGGCGTCCCGCTCGGTGAGCGTACAGTCCGCCATCGGGTATTCGCGCTCGAGCGCGGCGAGAATGCCGTCGATCTGTTTCTTTGTCCGCATGGGAATCACCTCACGCCGATTTTACACGATGCGGCGGCGGATGACAAGATTCGCGGTTGTTTTGGCGGCGAAAAACCGATATAATATAATCACCGCGTATTTTCAAAGGAGGCGTTCCGATTGCCGGAGAAAAAATACCGCCCGCTGGCGGATGAGCTGCGCCCGACGGAGCTGGACGACGTCGTCGGCCAGAGCCACATTCTCGGCAAGGGCGGGCTGCTGCGCCGCATCATCGAAAGCGGCGATATTCCGAACATGATCTTTTACGGCCCGTCCGGTACAGGCAAAACGACCGTCGCGCGCATCATTGCGGAAAAGACGAACCGCACGCTGCGAAAACTCAACGCCACGACCGCGGGCCTTGCGGACATCCGCGCGATCATCGACGAGCTGGACACCATGCTCGCGCCGAACGGCATTCTTCTGTATCTTGACGAGATCCAGTACTTCAATAAAAAACAGCAGCAGAGCCTGCTCGAATTCATCGAGAACGGCTCGATCACGCTCATCGCGTCCACGACGGAAAACCCGTACTTCTATGTATACAACGCCGTCCTCTCGCGCAGCACGGTGTTTGAGTTCAAGGCGATCTCGCCGCGCGACGCGGAAGGCGCGGTGCGCCGCGCCGTGCGGCTGCTTGCCGGGCGCGAGAGCGTCGAGACCGACTGCCCGGACGAGGTCGTGACGCTCGTGGCGCAGGGCTGCGGCGGCGACGTGCGCAAGGCGCTCAACGCCGTGGAGCTTCTGTTCACCGCCGCGCCGCGCATCGGCGGAAAGGTCGTGCTCTCGCCGGACGACGCCCGCGCCGTGACGCAGCGCAGCGCCATGCGCTATGACCGCGAGGGGGACGAGCATTACGACGTCGTCTCCGCGCTGATGAAATCGCTGCGCGGCTCCGATCCGGACGCGGCGCTGCATTATCTTGCGCGGCTGCTCGAGGCCGGGGATCTGCCCGGCGCGTGCCGCCGCATCCTCTGCTCGGCGAGCGAGGACATCGGCATGGCGTACCCGCAGGCGGTGAGCATCGTAAAGGCGTGCGTGGACAGCGCCTTGCAGCTCGGCCTGCCGGAGGCGCAGCTCCCGCTCGCGCAGGCGTGCATTCTGCTGGCCACGGCGCCGAAATCCAACAGCGTCGTCGCCGCGATCGACGCGGCGCGCGCCGATGTGCGCGCCGGGAAGAGCGGCAGCATCCCGCGCGAGATGCAGAACGTCCACGCCGACGGCACGGGCTTTGAGCGCGAGCAGGGCTACAAATACCCGCACGCCTTCCCCGGCCACTGGGTGCGGCAGCAGTATCTGCCCGACACGCTCAAAAACGCGCATTACTACGAATACGGCGACAACAAGACCGAGCAGGCAGCGAAGGCGTATTGGGAGCTTATCAAAAAATAGAGGGAGCCCCTCCGGCTTTTGTCTGCGGCAAAAGCCGCCTCCCCTGACAGGGGAGGCAGGCAGGTTTTCGCGGCGCTTCCGGCTGCGGGGAGCTCTATACTCTCCCGCCCGCGTGCCGTATGATCGCCTTGGCAAGGCACAGGTCCGCTTCGCGCACCGAGAAGCGGAGCACCGGCGAGAGTCCTATCGCGTTATACGGTATCGCCCCGGTGTGGCAGACCGCTCCGCTGCGGCGAAGATCGGCAAGCGCGGCGTTCATCTCCTCCCCGGTAGGAAACCGCGCCGTGAGCTGCTGTGTATGCATCGAATCACCCCCTGTGGGGATATTTCCCAGTCCGGAGGAAAATATGTATGGATATCCGTGTCGGAGACATTCTTGTACTGAAAAAAAATCACCCCTGCGGCGCGTGCCGGTGGGAGGTGCTGCGCATCGGCGCGGACTTCAAGCTCCGCTGCACGGGCTGCGGGCGCGAGATGATGGGCGCGCGGGCCAAATACGAAAAGCAGATCAAAAGGATCGAGCGCGCCGAAACGCCGGAAACCGACGGCAAAAGCGGAAAATAGCTCCCGTTTCGGTTTGACTTGCGGCGCTTTTGGGCATATAATACATAAGTTGAGATCCCCCGGCAGATCGAATTTGTTTTTGCGAGGTGAAGGTCATGGAATCCGGTCACAGTACCAGCGGCACAGGCGAGGGCCGATTGTCGACGGAAATACCGCCGGCATCTGTGACCGCCGGCGCATAATCCGCCCCCTGTGTCTTAACTCCCCATAAATATCCAAGGAGGTAAGACCCGATGGCAGAGACTACCGTCACTCTCGAAAGCACGCTCTCCGCGCTTATCGAGGGGAAGAAATACGCCACGCTCCGGGACATTCTCGTAACGATGAACCCGGCGGACGTGGCGGCGGTTTTTGAAGAAACGGACGAGCTCGCCCTGCCGCTCCTCTTCCGGCTGCTGCCGAAGGAGCTGGCGGCGGAAACGTTCGTCGAAATGCAGCCCGAGCAGCAGGAGCTGCTGATCCGCGGCTTTTCCGACACGGAACTCAAGGAAGTCGTGGACGAGCTGTATGTGGACGACGCGGTCGATCTCGTCGAGGAGATGCCCGCAAACGTCGTAAAGCGCATTCTCCGGCAGGCCGACCCCGACATGCGCCGGATGATCAACGAGATCTTGCGCTATCCGGAGGACAGCGCCGGCAGCATCATGACGACGGAGTTCGTCTCTCTCCGCCCGCAGATGACCGTGGAGGAGGCGACCAAGCGCATCAAGCGCACCGGCGTCGATAAGGAAACGATCAACACCTGCTATGTGACCGACAAAAGCCGTCTCATCGGCGCGCTCTCGCTGCGAACGCTCATTCTCTCGGACAATGACGACGTGATCGAGGATATCATGGAGCCGAACGTCATCTCCGTCACGACGTCCGAGGACCAGGAGACCGTCGCGCAGATGTTCTCCAAGTATAACTTCAACGCCCTCCCGGTCGTGGACACCGAAAACCGGCTCGTCGGCATCGTCACCGTGGACGACGCCATCGACGTTATGGAAGAAGAGGCCACCGAGGACATTGAGAAAATGGCCGGCATGGCCCCCTCGGAGCGGCCGTATCTGTACACGGGCGTCATGGAAACGTGGAAAGCGCGTATCCCGTGGCTGCTCATTCTCATGCTCTCGGCCACGTTCACGGGGCTCATCATCAACCATTTCCAGAATCAGCTCGCGGCGTGCCTTGTGCTCTCGTCGTTCATCCCGATGCTCTCCGGCACGGGCGGCAACAGCGGCACGCAGGCTTCCGTCGCCGTTATCCGCGGTCTCGCGCTCGGCGAGATCCGGTTTTCCGATCTCTGGGCCGTCATATGGAAGGAAATGCGCGTGAGCGTGCTCTGCGGCGCGTGTCTTGCGGGCGCAAACTTCGCCAAAATGATGCTCGTGGACAATCTGCTGCTCCACAACGGCGTCACCGTGCCCGTCGCGGCGGTCGTGTGTCTGACGCTTGTATGCGTCGTATTCCTCGCGAAGCTCGTCGGCTGCTCGCTGCCGATCCTCGCGGAAAAGCTGGGGTTTGACCCCGCGGTCATGGCAAGCCCGTTCATCACAACGATCGTGGACGTTTTGTCTCTGCTGATCTATTTTTCCATCGCCTCCGCCCTGCTGGGGCTGTAAATCACACATTATCATTTTCAAGGAGATCGTTACCCTATGAGTGAATGCACGCACGATTGTTCGACCTGCGGCTCGTCCTGCGGCGAGCGCACCGAACCGCAGAGCCTCCTTCAGCCGCTCAACAGCGCCTCCCGCGTCGGCAAGGTCGTCGCCGTGGTGAGCGGCAAGGGCGGCGTCGGCAAGTCGATGGTCACGTCGATGCTCGCGGTGCTCATGCAGCGCCGCGGCTACAAGACCGCCATTCTTGACGCCGACATCACCGGCCCTTCCATCCCCAAGGCGTTCAACATCCACGGCACCTGCTTCCAGAGCGAGCACGGCATTGAGCCGCTGGAATCCCACACCGGCATCAAGGTGATGAGCATCAACCTCCTGCTCGAAAAGGAGACGGAGCCGGTGCTCTGGCGCGGCCCGGTGATCGCGGGCGTCGTCAACCAGTTCTGGACGGACGTGCACTGGGGGGATGTGGACTATATGTTCGTCGATATGCCTCCCGGAACGGGCGACGTGCCGCTGACGGTGTTCCAGTCGCTGCCGGTGGACGGCGTGATCGTCGTGGCGAGCCCGCAGGAGCTCGTCGGCATGATCGTGGAAAAGGCGGTCAACATGGCCGCGATGATGAAGAAAAACGTCGTCGGTCTCGTGGAGAACATGTCGTACTATGTATGCCCGGACTGCGGCGCGAAGCATGAGATCTTCGGCGCGAGCCGCGCCGACGGTCTCGCGGCGCTGCACGGCATTCCCAACGTCGCGAAGCTCCCGATCGATCCGCGTCTCGCCGCCTGCTCCGACGGCGGCCTTATGGAGGTCTTTTCCGGCGACTGGCTCGACGCCATGGCCGACGCCGTGGAGAAGCTCTGAACGGCCGCACCGAATGACAGCCGATAAGCGAATTGCATACAAAAGGAACCTCCCGCCGGGGGGTTCCTTTTTTGTCCGAACGCCTTTTCGCGTTTCGGGACTTTTCAACGGAGGAGAATTGCGGTATACTTTCTCTGTATTTCCCGGAACAAGGAGCGATGCCGTTATGATGGATAAATCGAGAGCTTTTCTGCGCACTCTGGGTCTGCCGGGAGGCGATCTGCACTCTCTCCCGGACTCGGAGCGCACATTCCCCGGCGGAGCGCAGTTCGGCGTGGAGATCCCCACAGTGAACACCGCCGCCGCGGCCCGGGCGCTGCTGCGCGAGAGCGAGCGTCTCGGCGTCACGGTCAACCGGATCGACGAAACGCTCGGCGCGTTCCGCCATACGCGCGCGGAGCTTCTGGAATATGCCGCGCTTTGCCGTGACAGCGGCGCTGCGCTCACCGTGTCGATCGGCCCGCGGGCCGCGTATGACACCTCCGCCACGCGCCTTTCGCGGCAGGGCGCCGTCATCGGCTACCGGCTGCGCGGCGAGGAACAGCTCGTCCGCGCGCTCGAGGACGCAAAGCGCGTGTGCGATCTCGGTATCCGGGGGCTGCTCGTGTACGACGAGGGGCTTCTCTGGGTGCTCGATGAGGCGCGGCGCGCCGGCGAGCTGCCCGCGGACACGGTGTTCAAGGCGAGCGCCCACTGCGGCCACGGCAACGGCGCGTCGTTCCGCCTGCTTGAGCGGTGCGGCGCGGACAGCATCAACCCCGTGCGCGATCTTTCGCTCGATATGCTCTGCGCGCTGCGCGCGAGCGTTTCCGTCCCGCTCGACGTCCACACCGACTGCCCGGAAGGCTCCGGCGGGTTCATCCGCACCTACGAAGCGCCCGAGATCGTGCGCTGCTGCGCGCCGGTGTATCTCAAGATCGGCAACAGCGCTCTCGCCGCCCACGGCTCGCTGCCGACGGAGGCGGACGCCGTCCGCATGGCGCGGCAGGCCGCCATCGTTATGGAGATGCTGGAACGGTATCTGCCCGAGGCGCGCCAGCTCCGCCGCGGCGAAGGACGCGGGCTCGTCGCCGAAGCGGAGGTTCGCGTATGAGCGGGCGCACAGACGCCGCCGCGCTGCGCGCCTTTTCCGTTTCGCTCTGCCGCGCGGCCGGGCTTTCGGCGGACGACGCCGCGCTTTTGACCGACAGCATCGTTTTTGCCGAGTGCCGGGGCGTGACCTCGCACGGGCTGCTGCGGCTGCCGCAGTACATCGCCCGTCTCCGTTCGGGCGCGACGGCGAGGAATGTTCCGATGCCGTTCACGATGGAGTGCGGCGGCACGGCGCGGCTCGACGCGCAGAACGGTCTCGGCCAGCTCGCCGGACGGAAGGCCGCCGACAAGGCGGAGGAGCTCGCCGGAAAATACGGCGTTTCGTTTGTCGCGGTGGCAAATTCCAACCATTTCGGCACGGGCGCGTGGTACGCGATCCCCGCGGCGCGGCGCGGCTTTTTCGCCTTCAATCTTTCCTCGGCGGCGAGCGCCATGGCGCCGCACGGCGCGGCGCAGCCGCTTCTCGGCACCGATCCGCTCGGTCTGGCGCTGCCGCGCGGCGAGGGGAAGGCGCCTCTCGCGCTCGACATGGCGCTCTCCACCGTCGCGCGCGGCAAGATCCGCTATGCCGCGCTCAGCGGCACGCCCATCCCCGAGACCTGGGGGCTGGACGCGCACGGCGCGCCCACGACCGACGCCTCCGCCGTTTTGAACGGCGGCACGCTCCTCCCCGCCGGCGGCGCGAAGGGGTCGGGGCTTGCGATCTTCATCGAGCTTCTCTGCGCCGTGCTCACGGGCAGCGGCGCTCTCGGCGGCACGGGGCTGCTCTCCGATCTTTCGCGCCCGGCGGGGACCGGCCATATTTTCGGCTGTGTGGATATAAAGCGCTTTCTGCCGCTGGAGACCTTTGAACGGCTGTGCGAGGAAAGCCTTTCGCGCATCACCGCTCTTGCCCCGGCGCAGCCGGGCGGCGAGATACTGCTCCCCGGCGAGCCGGAGGAGCGCCGCGCCGCCGAGAGCGCGGCGAACGGCGTGCCGGTGGCGGCGGCGCTGCGCGAGACGCTCAACGCGCTCGCCGAAGAGCTCGGCTGTGCGGAGAGACTCTGAATCCGATATTTCATCAACCCTTTATGCATTTGGGAAGGAGGCCGTATCTCCCCATGGAACTACGCATTGACGTCTCCCGTTCCTACGCGCTGGCGCTCGAAGGCGGCGGGGCGAAGGGCGCGTACCAGATCGGCGCATGGAAGGCGCTGCGCGAGGCGGGCGTAAGGATCGACGCCGTCGCGGGCACTTCCGTCGGCGCTCTCAACGGCGCGCTCATCGTGATGGGCGATCTTGAAAAAGCGGAAGCCATCTGGGAAAACATCCGCTATTCGCAGGTCATGGATGTGGACGACGAAACGATGTCGCACCTTTTGAAGGGCGGCGTGAAGCTCGACGAGCTGGACGACGTGGCGCAGCAGATGCTCGAGGTCGTGAAAAAACGCGGCTTTGACGTTACGCCGCTGCGCGAGTGGATCGCGCAGGTCGTGGACGAGAAAACGGTGCGCGGATCGCCGACGGAGCTTTTCATCAACACATTCTCCCTTTCGGACGGGAAGCTGCTCGAGCTGCGCGCAAAGGATCTGCCGGAGGGCACGCTCTGCGACATGCTGCTCGCGAGCGCATATCTGCCGGTGTTCCGCAGCGAAAAGCTCGGCGGCAAGCGCTACGCCGACGGCGGTCTGCGCGACGTGCTGCCGCTGCATGTGCTCATCGAGCACGGCTACAAGGACATTCTCGCGCTGAGGCTCTTCGGCATCGGCGTGGAGCGTCCGGTGAAGATCCCGGCGGATACGCGCGTCTTTACCGTTGAGCCGACCGCCGATCTCGGCAGCACGCTGGAATTTGAACCGGCGCAGAGCCGGGAAAACCTGCGCGCCGGATACTACGACACGCAGCGCTTTCTCTACGGGCTCCGCGGCACGAAATACTATGTGGACTGCGATTGGGACGAGGCGAAGGCTCTCTCCCTCCTCTCGGACGCCGTCTCTGCCGGGCAGAGCGTCCGTCTGCGGACGCTCTGCGAAAAGCAGCTCCCCGCGCTCGCCAAGCGGCTCGGCGCGGAAAAGGGCGATTACGTCGATCTCGCCGTGGCGCTGCTCGAAACGGCGGCGGAGCGCAGGGGCGTCGATCCCTGGCAGATCCTCACGGCGGACGCGCTGCTCGGGCTTGCCGGCGGCAGCGAGGCGCTCGCCGCGGCGATTGCCGAACCGGCCGCGCGCAAGCTCGCCCGGCAGGGAGGAACGGCGCGTCCCGCCCCGGCGCTGCTCGCGCGCAAGCGTTCCTCGCAGGGCCGCCGCCGTCCGGACGGCGGCGGGGGGCTGAATGTCTGCCTGATGAACGATTCCTTCCCGCCGGTCGTGGACGGCGTGGCAAACGCCGTGGTGAACTATGCGAAGATCCTCACCGAGACCGAGGGGCTGTGCGCCGTCGCGACGCCGGAGTATCCGGGCGTTGTGGACGATTACCCGTTCCCCGTCGTGCGCTATCCGAGCATCGACACGACGAAAATGACCGGCTACCGCGCAGGGAACCCGTTTGCCCCGGCCGCCGTGGCAAAACTCGCGGCAATGGACTTTGACGTGATCCACACGCACTGCCCGGTCGTCTCGACGATGCTCGCGCGCAGTCTGCGCGAGGCGATCGACAAGCCGGTCGTGTTCACCTATCACACGAAATTCGATATCGACATCGCCAAGGCCATCCGCGGCAAAACGCTGCAGGAGGCGGCGGTGAAGCTCCTCGTGAGCAACATCTCCGCGTGCGACGAGGTCTGGGTCGTGAGCCGCGGCGCGGGAGAAAATCTCCGCTCGCTCGGGTACGCGGGCGACTACATCGTCATGCCGAACGGCGTTGATCTGCCGCGCGGCAAGGCTTCGCCGGAGGCCGTGGACGCGCTGAGCAAAAGGTGGTCGCTGCCCCCGGACAAGCCGGTATACCTGTTTATCGGGCGCATTATGTGGTACAAGGGGCTGCGCATCCTTCTCGACGGGCTTAAAAAGGTGCGCGACGCTGGCGGCGATTTCTGCATGGTGTTCGTCGGCGACGGCCAGGACCGCGCCGCCGTCGAGGAATACGCCGCGCAGCTCGGCCTTACCGGTCTCTGCCGCTTCACCGGCGCCGAACGCGACCGCGACGCGATCCGCGCGTGGTACACCCGCGCCGATCTCCTGCTCTTTCCCTCGACGTTCGACACAAACGGTCTTGTCGTGCGCGAGGCGGCGGCGTGCTCGCTCGGCAGCGTGCTCATTGAAGGCAGCTGCGCCGCCGAGGGCATCACCGACGGCGACACCGGTATCCTCATCCCCGAAAACGGCGACGCTCTTGCCGCGGCGCTGCTGCGCGAGGGCGCAGCCCGCGAGTATTTCGCCCGCATCGGCGAGACGGCCTCGGAGAAGATCTATCTCTCATGGGAAGACAGCGTGAAGAACGCCCGCGCGCAGTACCGCAGCGTGATCGAGCGCTGGCAGAGCGGCGAGCTGCCGCGCCGCCGCGTTCTCCCCGGCGCGCCGGAATGGACCGGCGACGTTGCCGAGCTCATCAACCGCGCCCGCGCCGGCTGGGACAAGGCCCGCGAGACGCTGGACCGGTATCTGTAAGATTTCGGTAAAGGCCCCCTCGTGCACTTCTCCATCAGAGGCGGCAAGTACGGTTTGCAGTAAGCTGGCTTGGCTCCCTCCTTGAGGGAGCTGGCAGCTATGCTGACTGAGGGAGTTACTCCTTCCGTCTCGGCACTTTGTGCCGAGCCACCTCCCTCAAAGAGGGAGGCTTTCTTTCCCGCAAAAAATCCCCTGCCGCGCGGTTTTCGCGCGGCAGGGGATTTTCTTTAATAATTCACTTTTTCCCGAAGAACTCTTCAAAGTAGTCCCGCGTGGCGTCGCGGCCGGGGGCGTCCTTCGCTTCCTTTGCGTCCGGTACCGGGCGGGTCGGCTCCCCGTCCGGCGCAACGGCGGGTCGCTCGCCGGTAACGCGCGTCGGCTCGTCCACGGCGGAGTCCGGCGTGAGCATCACGTCCTTGCGGCGGCGGCGCGGCGCGGCGCCGGTCGTGGCGCGGACGCGGCGCTCCTGCCGCAGCTCTTCCTCGTCGTCCTCCATATCGAGCCGGACGGTGCGCGCAAGCTCCAGCCGCTTCCGGTACGCGCGGCGCTTTGAGCGGTAGCGCACCACGACGAGAATGTACGCGGCAAAAAGCAGCACCAGCGCCCAGAACACGAGGATGACGCCCGGCGTGCGCAGCGTCTCGCGGAGCTGATCCTTCATGTACTCCATGCGCGAGAGATCGACCGAGGTGGTCGTAACGAGCGGCGAGGAGCCGAGCACCACGCCGTCGCGGATCACGCTGATCTCGCCGACGACCTGCCCCGCGCCGACCGGCGCGGTAAGCCCGTTTTCGGCGACGTCCGGCGAGAGGGTTATCGTCCGTTCGACCGCCGCCAGGTCGGCGTCGTTCGGAAGAAAGGCGCGGATCGTCGTGCTCGGCCGGGCGGTGACGGTTTCGGCGTCGGCGCCCATCGCGACGGGAACCTCCGTGACGATCTCGGTGGATTTCAAAACGTCCTGATAGCTGAAGTTGTTGAAGCCCCACTCGAAGAGCGTGCGCGTGTCGGCAAAGTTGCCGTAGTACCAGCTGCCGTCGTCCTGTTGATACGCCTGCGACTTGAGCACGACGGAAAGAAGCTTCACGCCGTCCTTTTCCGCGCTGGAGGCAAGGCAGTATCCGGCGTCGTTCGTGTGGCCGGTCTTGATGCCCTTGGCGTATTCATAGCCCCAGTCGCCCGGATAGAGAGGGTTCGTGGGATTGACGAGCGAGTTCGTGCTTTCCAGTTTGCGCTCGGAGGAAACGTTCGTATCCGGCACGGTGTAGTTGACGGCGCTCGCGATCGTCATAAAGAGCTCGTGCTTGGCCGCTTCCCGCACGATGCGCGAAAAGTCCCAGGCGGTCGTATAGTGGTTCGCGTCGGGCAGGCCGTGGGTGTTCGTGAAGTTCGTCCCGGTGCAGCCGAGCTCGGCGGCGCGGGCGTTCATGCGCGCGACAAAATCGGAGATCGAGCCGCCGACATACTGCGCGATCACGTTGCTCGCGTCGTTGGCCGAGGCGACCATCGCGCAGTAGAGCAGGCTTTCGAGCGTCATCGTCTCCTGCTGCATGATGTACACGCTGCTGCCGCCGACGATCATGTCAAAATCAAACCCCGGCTGCGCCGTGACCGGGTCGGAGAGCGAGATTTTGCCGGATTCGATGTCCTCCACGGCGAGCAGGACGGTCATCACCTTCGTGAGCGAGGCGGGGTAGAGCCGCTCGTCGGCATTTTTCGTATAGAGGACGGTCTCCTGATCGCCGTCCTCGGCGAGGAGCACGGCGGCGTACGTCGTGTCGATCCCCGGATCGTCGATCGCCATTGCTGCGGGCGAGACGAGCCCCAGCGCGAGCGCGGCGATAAGAGCGCATATTGCAAAGCGGATGTTTTTCATTCTTGACTTAAGCCCCCGTAAGAGTATGGCATAACAGAGGTATTATAGCGGAAAACTATCGGAAATGCAACCTTTACCGGCGTGCCGGTATCCGGAAGCGGAAGAAAAACCGCCCGGCGGCGGCCGCCGGCACAAGAAATGCTTGCAATATGGCGCTCCATAGTATAAAATATTTCCGCTAAACCGTGGGTACAAATAAAATATATTCACATACGAGGAGGCGTTTCCCATGATTTCCGCAGGCGATTTTCGCAACGGAGTAACCTTTGAAATGGACGGCCAGGTCATGCAGGTCGTCGAGTTCCAGCACGTCAAGCCCGGCAAGGGCGCGGCGTTCGTGCGCACGAAGATGAAGAACGTTATCACCGGCGCCGTCGTCGAGACCAGCTTCAACCCCACCGCGAAGTTCGAGGAAGCGTTCGTCGAGCGCCGCAGCATGGAGTACAGCTACAACGACGGCAACCTCTATTACTTCATGGACCCCGAGACCTACGAGCTTGAGCCCATCGACGAGAGCATGCTCTCCGACAGCTTCCGCTTTGTGAAGGAAAACATGGTCTGCACCGTCAGCTCCTACAAGGGCAAGGTGTTCGCGGTCGATCCCCCGACGTTCGTTGAGCTGACCATCACCGAGACCGACCCCGGCTTCGCCGGCAACACGGCCACCAACGCCACCAAGCCCGCCAAGCTGGAGACCGGCGCGGAGATCAAGGTCCCCCTGTTCCTCGAAGAGGGCGAGCGCATCAAGATCGACACCCGCACCGGCGAGTATCTCGAGCGCGCCAAGGGCTGAGAAGCCAAGGGCTGCAAAGTTTGCGGCAGCGTCCAACCATCAACAAAGGGAGGGTTTCTTATGACAACATCCGAAAAAGTGGCCTATCTGAAGGGTCTTGCCGAGGGCATGGGCATTCAGGAGGACGGCGGCCAGGGGAAGCTGTTCCACGTCATTATCGACATTCTGGAAGATCTTTCTCTCGATCTCGCGGACACGAAGGACGCGCTGGTCGATCTGACCGACGGCGTGGAGGAGATCAGCGACGATCTCGCTGAGCTCGAAAACGAATTTTATGAGAGCCCCTGCTCCTGCTGCGGCAGCGACGACGATGAGGACGAAGAGTACGACGAGGACGAGGAAGAAGACGACACCGTCTTTTACTCCGTGGAGTGCCCGGGCTGCGGCTTTAAGCTGACCGTGGACGGGGACACGCTCGACGCCGGCTCCTTCGAGTGCCCGGAGTGCGGCGAAGTCATTGATTTTGAAAACGCCGCCGTCGAGGAAGTCGTTTTCGACGATGAGGACGACGGGGACGAAAAAGACTGATTCCGATACGCCAAAACAGCCGGAGGGAAATTCCCTCCGGCTGTTTTCGCTCCTCCGGTCATGCGGCAAGATGCCGGACGAGCATGGCGAGTGTTTCGGTGCTGGTGTAATAATCATAGATCTTCTGCACGCGCTGCCGCGCAGCGTCGTTCCAGCACACATCCCCCCGCTGCGCGCAGAGCGTTTCCGCGTGGGTCTGCACGTCCGTATAGAAGTATTCCGAAAGCTCATAGCAGACGTACCGCTCGTCCTCGTACACGCGCCGGTCTTCGACCTCCGAAAGCGGCACGAGCCGGCCGTGGACGAAGAGATGGTCCGCGTTTTCGACGTCCTCGCGGAAATACGTGAACAGGTACACGACCGGGATGGGCGCGCCGCCGTCCGTATCCCCCGCGCGCTGCGCTACGAGCGCGGAGAGGACGAGCGCCTCCTCGCCCGGCGCACCGCCGACCGGCAGGCCGTAAGCGTCGAGCGTCGTATAGTTCTCGCCTGTGAGAAGGTGCTGCGCATCCGCGGGAGCGGTGGGATCGAAGATGACGCCATCCTCCGCATCGCCGATGACAAGATCCGACGGGGCGGGGCGCGCCACGCGCGTCCCCAGCGGCACGAGAAGCTCGGCGCACGCGGCGTAGTACTCCGCGTTGTGGGCGCGGCGCTGCGCCACGTCGCCGGTCATTGCAAAAAATGGCCGCAGCGTTTCCTCCACGCGGGCGGTAAGCTCCGCGTCCGTCTCCGCGGGGGCGAGAGGCGCGGCGGTGGGCTCCGGCGATTTCTCCGGTACGGCCTCCGCCGGTTCCCCGGTCTCTTCCGGCGCGGCGGCATGGATGAAGCAGATCCAGTCCTGACCGAACACAAAATTGCTGTTCGTCAAAACGAGATAGTATCCGCCCTGCGCGAGCGGTTCGTCCAGCGCCTCGAGATCGTAAGCGCGGGACAGATCGAGCGTCATCACGCCCTCGGTATGCGGCGCGAACGCCGTGTTCGCAAAACGCACGGCCGCGCCGCGCTTCGGTGCGATCTCCTCGGACGTATCCCAGCGCAGAAGGCGGAGCTGCTTCTGGAATTTCAGCTCCTTGTCCGAGCGGTTTTCCACATGCACCGATACGACGCCGTCCCCCTCGTACACCGCGCCGAGCGCGAGATCGTCCCCGGCAAGCGGCGAGAAGAGGTCGGCGGCGAGCGCCGTTACGGTGAGGAGCGCCGCGAGCACCGCCGCGGCAAGTGCAACCGGCGCAGCGCGCGCGGCGCGGCGTTTTCGGAGCGGCACGCCGGTTTTTTCGGTAAATAAGCTCTGAATGTTACGGTAGTTTTCCTCGCTGAATGAGCGCATATTACTCTCCTTCCGCGCCGGCCACGCTCGCGCGCAGCCGCCGCTTTGTCTGATACAGCCGGTTGTCCACCTGCTTTTTGTCCAGGCCGAGCGCCGCGGCGATCTCGCGCGGCTTCTGCCCGAAATAGTAGCGCCGGAGCAGTATCTCGCGGTCCGGCTCTGCGAGCGCGTCCACCGCCGCGTTGAGCGCGGCGCGCCGTTCCCCGGCGAGCAGCGCCTCCGGCACGCCCAGCGGGTCGGCCAGCTCGATCTCCTCGAGCGATACGGCGCGGCAGCGCAATATCTCCCGGCTGCGGTCGAGAGCGCGCGAGCGCGCCACGACCGAAAGCCATGTCTTGAGCGAGCCGCGGCGGGGATCGAACTTTTCCGGATGCTCCCATAAATATACGAACGCATCCGCCGCGGCCTCTTCCGCGTCCTGCTCGGTGCCGACACCGCGGAGCGCGGCGGCGGCCACGGTATAGAGATGCCGGGAATAGCGCGCGATCACGTCGGCAACGGCGCGCTCGGAGCGCGCGGCAAGCGCTGCGGCGGTCTTTTCGTCTGTCAAGGGTTTCACCTCGTTTTCTTTTTGACCGGTCTATTATACAGTACGGCGAAACGGGCGGAAATACTTAAAAAGTTGTCAGCCGGAATCGTCCAACGACAAAAGCGTCAGCGGGGCAATCCCCGCTGACGCTTTTTCCGCTTTATCCGCTTTATGTTGGCGCTGCTTCCTCCGCCGGCTCCGGTGTGGCTTCCGGCGCAGGCTCCGGCTCCCGGAGCGGCGCGGGCGCGACGGTCACGAGCGCCGTGAGCGTGCTCGTCAAAAGCTCCTCACGCACGGCCTCCGTGCAGGATCCGTCCGCGAGATACGCCGCCGCGCTCCACCGCTCGCGGAGCTGCGCGGGATAGCCGGATGCGTCGCCCTGCGCCCACGCGGCGGCAAACCCCTCGCACAGCGCCGCGCCCAGATCCTCCCGCTCCGGGAACGTCAGCTCCTCCAGCCGCTGCGCGGCGGAGAGCGTTTCGATCGCCTGTGCGGAAAACCCGGTTTCCGCCGCCGCGCGCAGCGCGGCGAGCACCGCGTCGCGGAACACCTCCGCGTCCTTTTCCTCCAGTCCGGGCGCGAAAAACCAGATGGCCGCGTCCGCGCCCGCCGACGCCGTGCCGCATACGGTCTCCGCGTCCGGCAGCACAGCGCACACGCTCTTATCGAGCAGCGATCCTGTGCGCTCCAGCGCCGCGGCGAGCGCGGCGAGCCGGACGCGCGTCCATTCGCCCGCGCGCGGGCAGACGATGCCGAAATATACGCCGCCGGTCGCGTCCGCGGCAAGCGGCGCCGTTTCCTTTACCGGCTTATCCATGCGGCGGTAGGCGGCGTCGGGCGCGAGCGCCTTCCCGGTATCCGCGGCGGAGAACACCCCGTCCAGCCACGAGAGGATATCCTCCGCCCCGTCCGCATCGGCGCAGACGACCGCGAGCATATTCTCCGCCGAGACCGGCCCCGCGCCGTTCCCGGCGGCGTCGCTGCCGGGAAATAGGCAGCCGAGAAACGCGCGGTACGCCGCGTCCGCGTCCGGCACGGCTTCCGTCTCCGCGCCGAAAAATGCGCCGAGGCTCTCCTTCGCCCCGCGCAGAAGCTCCCCGGCCGAGTCCGCCGTGAGCGTCACGCGGCGCAGTCCGTCCGGCGTGCGCCCCGCGATCGTGAGCGCCGGGGCCGCGCCGGTATCTTCTATGTACACGAGCGCCGCGCCGGTCGCCTCGTGCGTGAGATACGCCGCCCTCCCGCCGGGCGTGTCCAGACGCTCGACCCGATCGACGCGAAAGCCGGACACCGTTTCGCCCACCGCGGGCAGCGCGGCGCTCCGGCGCGCGGAAAAGCCGCTGCCTGCCGTGAACACGAACACGGCAAGCAGCAGCCATACAGTTTTCCGAGACAGTTTTTTCATTGGCGCATGTCCTTTCCCCGCAAAGCGTTTTACAGAGAAAGTATATGCGCGGGAAGCTCAGGATATGACGCCCGTGCCGTCAAAGGCGGGAATTTCTTCTTCGCCGGAGGCGGAGAGCTCCTGCACATACCCGTCCGAGAGGCCGGTCCCGTCCAACGCCGCGAGCGCGGCGTCCCACTCCTCCGGCGTGAGCGTCCGGCGCAGCTCCGGGAATTTTTCGAGATCCCCGCAGGGGGTGTACTGCGCCATGAGCGACACGAGCACCGTGCCGGGCGCGAAGGTGTCCGCGATCCAATAAAGCGCGGCGCGCGTATTTTCGATCTGCCCCGGCAGCACGAGATGCCGGATCATAACGCCCCGGCGGAGAATGCCGTTTTCGTCCAGCTCGAACGCGCCGGTATGCTCCGCCATGCGCTTTATGGCGCGCTTCGCCGCCGCCGGATAGTCCGGCGCGCGGGAGTACCGTGCGGCGAGCGCCGGGTCGGTATACTTGAAGTCCGGAAGAAAGACGCTCACGCGCTCCGCCAGCGCGTCCACGGTCTCGGGCGTTTCGTATCCCGACGTATTCCACACGACGGAGATATCCGGCCGCGCGATATCGAGCGCGGCCAAAATCTCCGGCGCGAACTGCGTGCCGGTGACGAGATTGAGGTTGTGCACGCCCTTTGCCTCCAGCTCCGAGAAAATGGCGGCAAGCCGCTCAACGGATACCTCCTCACCGCACCGGCCGCGGCTGAGCGCGTAGTTCTGGCAGTACACGCAGCCGAGCGGGCACCCGGCGAAAAACACCGCGCCGCTCCCCCGCTCGCCGCTGATGCAGGGCTCCTCGCCGTAATGCGGCGCGGCGCGCGCCACGCGCACGGCGCTTCCCACGCGGCACGCGCCCGCGCCCGCCGTGCGGTCGGCGCCGCACTTCCGGGGGCAGAGGCGGCAGTCAGGCATGCAGCGCCTCGGCGATAACGGCGTCGTCCGAGCGGCTGGTGCGCTCCGGCTTTTTGCGGCCGCATTCCATGCCCTTGAGCGCGAGCTTGAGCATCTTCTTGAGCGTGTACTTGCTCTCCCCGGCTTCGCGGGCGCGGCGGTCGTAGGAAACCGTGCCGACCTTTGCGCCGAGCCGGTTCACAAGCCCGCGCAGGAAGAGATCGTCCCCGTGGTAGTGCGAGAGCGCCTCGAGCGCGGCGGTGTCCATGAGACGGTAGTCGGCGTGGTCGTAAATGAGATCGGAGCCGAAGAGCTTCATAAGGCCGTAGTACGCGCGGGCGGTCGTGCGCTTGAGGAACGTATCGGTGGCGCGCGAGGCGCGCACGCCGCAGACGATGCCGCAGCCCTCTTTGTATTTTTCGATCATTTTATCCATCGCGTCGATATCGTCCTGCAGATCGGCGTCGATACTGATGGTGATGTCGCACCGGGCGCGCGACCACATGAGCCCCGCGGTGAGGGCGTTCTGGTGGCCGCGGTTGCGGATCTGGCGCAGACCGGTGAAGTGCGCGTCGCTCCCGTGGAGCGAGCGGATGATGCTCCACGTCGCGTCCTTCGAGCCGTCGTCCACGAGGACGATGCGGCTTTCCGGGGCGACCGCGCCTGTCTCGATCAGATCGCCGAGTTTTTTCCGGAACACCGGCGCGGAGAGCGGCAGAGCCTCTTCCTCGTTGTAGCAGGGCACGACAATGTAAAGGATCGGAAGCGTTTTCATTCGGCCTTCTTTCCCCGCCGAATAATCCACGGCGGCATGTAAGATACTGTATTGGTATTTTACACCAAAAGAGCGTGCATAGCAACAAAACATTTTGTTTGATTAAACGTCGACTTTTCCGGCGGAAACGGACAAAAATTAACACTTTTTACTTGCAAAATGGGAATCTGTGTACTACAATGCGTTCGGAAAGGAAAATATATTATCAGGAGGTCAAGAATATGAATTACAAAAAGAAGAGCATCCGCGACGTGAGCTTTGCCGGCAAGAAAGTGCTGCTGCGCGTGGACTTCAACGTGCCTCTGGACAAGACGACCCACGAGATCACCAACGACAAGCGCATCCGCGCCGCTCTGCCCACGATCCGGTATCTGCTCGACGACGGCGCCGCGCTGATCGTCTGCTCCCATCTCGGCAAGCCCAAAAAGGACCCCGACGCCAAGACCAACCTGACGCTCCGCCGCGTCGCCGTCCGCTTTGCCGAGCTGCTCGGAAAACCGGTCGGGTTTGCCGAGGACACCATCGGCCCCGACGCCAAGGCCAAGGCCGCCGCGCTCCGGCCGGGCGAGGTGCTGCTGCTGGAGAATACGCGCTTTGATCCGCGCGAGGAGAAGAACGACCCCGAATTCTCCAGAGAGCTTGCCTCCATGGCGGACGTGTACGTTTCCGACGCGTTCGGCGCGGTGCACCGCGCCCACGCCTCCACCGCCGGCGTCGCGGACTATCTGCCCGCGTACTGCGGCTTCCTCGTGGAGAAGGAGCTGACCGCGCTCGGCGGCGCGATCGACGATCCCAAGCGCCCGCTCGTGGCCGTGCTCGGCGGCGCGAAGGTCGCGGACAAGCTCGCGGTCATCGAAAACCTGCTCAAGAAGGCCGATACGCTGATCATCGGCGGCGGCATGGCGTTCACGTTCCTCAAGGCCAAGGGCTACGAGACCGGCGATTCCCTGCTCGACGCCGAGAAGGTCGACTACTGCAAGAACATGCTCGCCAAGGCGGAGGAGTCCGGCGTGAAGCTGCTGCTGCCGGTGGACGTCGTCGTGGCCGACCGGTTCGCCGCCGACGCCGGGAGCAAGGTCGTCGCCGCGGACGCCATCCCGGCCGGCTGGCAGGGTCTGGACATCGGGCCGGAGACGCAGAAGCTCTTCGGCGACGCCGTGAAGAGCGCCGGAACCGTTATCTGGAACGGCCCCATGGGCGTGTTTGAATTCCCGAAATTCGCCAAGGGCACCGAGGCCGTCGCCGCGGCGATGGCGGAATGCCCGGGCGTCACGGTCGTCGGCGGCGGCGACAGCGCCAGCGCCATCGAGAAGATGGGCTATGCCGACAAGGTGACCCACGTTTCCACCGGCGGCGGCGCGTCGCTCGAATTTATGGAAGGCAAGGAGCTGCCCGGCGTGGCCTGCCTGCTCGACAAGTAATCTTTTCCCCGGGGGAGCGGGCATGACCGCTCCCCTGCGCGATTTTCCGAAGGGAGTAAACCGCTATGAACAAGAAATACAGAAAAGTTATCATCGCCGGAAACTGGAAGATGAACACGCTCCCCTCCGGCGTGAAGCCGTTCGTCGAGGAGCTGAAGAGCCGGCTTCCCGCGGGCATGAACGGGTGCGGCGTTGTCCTCTGCGTCCCGGCGACGCATCTCGCCGCGCTTGCCAAGGAAAAGGTGCGGCGCATCGGCGTCGGCGCGCAGAACGTTTCCGAGTTCGATCAGGGCGCGCACACCGGCGAGATCAGCGCGGATATGATCGCCGATCTCGGCGCAAAATACTGCATCGTAGGCCACAGCGAGCGCCGCGCCGGCAACGGCGACACCGACGAGCTCGTGAACACAAAGATCCACGCGCTGCTCAAAAAGGGCATCACCCCGATCGTGTGCGTCGGCGAATCGCTCTCCGAGCGCGACCGCGATCTCACGATGGAGCGCATCTCCTATCAGGTCAAGGCGGCGCTGTACGGTCTGACCGACGAGCAGGTGAAAAAGGTCGTCATCGCCTACGAGCCCATCTGGGCCATCGGCACGGGCCGCACCGCCACCGACGAGCAGGCGCAGGAGGTCTGCTTCGGCATCCGTGAGAACCTGCGCGCGCAGTACGGCGCGCTCGTCTCGCGCAAGGTGTGCATCCTCTACGGCGGCTCGATGAACGCGAAAAACTGCGCGGGGCTTCTCGCCCAGCCGGACATCGACGGCGGCCTCATCGGCGGCGCGTCGCTCAAGGTCGAGGACTTTGCCGCGATCATCCGCGAGGGCTGCAGGGAGGAGTAAGCCGTGAACAAAAAGCCTACCGTTCTTCTCATCATGGACGGCTTCGGCCTTGCCCCGGCCGGGGCGGAAAACGCCATTTCCTGCGCCGGGACGCCGAATCTCGACAAGCTCTTTGCCGAGTGCCCGAACACGCAGCTGCAGGCCTCGGGTCTGGACGTCGGCCTGCCCGCCGGACAGATGGGCAACAGCGAGGTCGGTCATACGAACATCGGCGCGGGCCGCGTCGTCTATCAGGATCTCCCCCGCATCTCCAATGCCGTTGCCGACGGCAGCTTCTTTGAAAATGCCGCCTACAAATCCGCCATGGACGAGTGCGTGCGCACCGGCGCGCGGCTGCATCTCATGGGGCTGCTCTCCGACGGCGGCGTACACAGCCACATCACCCATCTCTTCGCGCTGCTCGAAATGGCCAAACGCCGCGGCGTGAAGGAGGTTTACGTCCACGCGCTGCTCGACGGGCGCGACGTTGCCCCGACCTCCGGCGCGGGCTATGTCAAGGCGCTGGTCGAAAAGTGCGCCGAGCTCGGCGTCGGCAGGATCGCCACGATCCAGGGCCGGTTTTACGGCATGGACCGCGACAAGCGCTGGGATCGCGTGGAAAAGGGCTACCGCGCCGTCATCTGCGGCGAGGGTGTGCAGGACGCCGACCCCGTCCGCGCCGTGGAGGAGAGCTACAAGGCCGGCGTGACGGACGAGTTCGTCGTGCCGACCGTGTGCGACCCGAGCGGCTGCATCCGCTCCGGCGACAGCGTCATTTTCATCAACTTCCGCCCCGACCGCGCGCGAGAGATGACCCGCGCGCTCGTCGATCCCGATTTTGACGGCTTTGCGCGCCCGAAGGGGTTTTTCCCGCTGCATTACGTCTGCACCACGCAGTACGACGCGACGATCCCCAATGTGACCGTCGCATTCCCGCCGGAGGAGATCGAGATGACGTTCGGCGAATATCTCGGCAAGCTCGGCAAGACGCAGCTGCGCATTGCCGAAACCGAAAAGTACGCCCATGTGACGTTCTTCTTCAACGGCGGCACGGAGAATTGCTACCCCGGCGAGGACCGCTGCCTCATCCCGTCGCCGAAGGAATTCCCGACCTACGACCTCATCCCGGAGATGAGTGCCTGCAAGGTCGCCGCCGAGTGCGCGAAGCGCATCGAAAGCGGCAAGTACGACGTTGTGATCTGCAATCTCGCCAACTGCGACATGGTCGGCCACACCGGCGTAAAGGAAGCGGCGATCAAGGCCGTGGAGACCGTAGACGCGTGCGTCGGGCAGATCGTCGGGGCCGTGAAGAAAATGGGCGGCGTGATCCTCATCACCGCCGACCACGGCAACGCCGACCGCATCATGAAGCCGGACGGCAGCCCCGACACCGCCCACACCACCAACTCCGTGCCGCTGATCGTATCCGGCGCGGATGTGAAGCTCCGCCCGGGCCGTCTGTGCGATCTCTGCCCGACGATGCTCGATCTCATGGGTCTGGAAAAGCCCGCGCAGATGACCGGCGAGAGCCTTATCGTGAAGTAAGTTTCAGGGCAGCGCCGCGCAAAGTCCGGCGCTGCCCTCGCACCCTCTTACGGAAAAGGAGCTTTTATGAAGGAATACTTTGAAATTGTTGACGTTCTCGGCAGAGAGATCCTCGACTCCCGCGGCAACCCCACGGTCGAGGTGGAGGTGACGCTCGATAACGGCGTCGTAGGCCGCGCGGCCGTGCCGTCCGGCGCGTCCACCGGCATTTACGAGGCCTGCGAGCTGCGCGACGGAAACAAGTCCCGCTATCTCGGCAAGGGCGTGCAGACGGCGGTGGAAAACGTCAACGGCGAGATCGCCGAGGCGCTCAACGGTCTCAACGCGCTCGACCAGCCGTATATCGACAAGCTCCTCATCGAGCTGGACGGCACGCCGAACAAGACCCGGCTCGGCGCGAACGCGATGCTCGGCGTATCGCTCGCCGTGGCGAAGGCGAGCGCCGAAGCGCTCGGTCTGCCGCTGTACAGCTACATCGGCGGCGTGAACGCCAAGACGCTGCCCGTGCCGATGATGAACGTGCTCAACGGCGGCGTCCACGCGCCGTCCTCCGCGGCGGACATTCAGGAGTTCATGATCATGCCCGTCGGCGCGAAGAGCTGGAAGGAGGCGCTGCGCTGGTGCAGCGAGGTGTTCCACACCCTTTCCAAGGTGCTGCACACCTCCAGCGTCGGCGACGAGGGCGGCTACGCGCCCGGCGACCTTGCGAGCGACGAGGACGGTCTGCGCGCCATCGTCAGGGCCATCGAGCTTGCCGGCTACAAGCCCGGCGAGGATTTCATGCTCGCCATGGACGCGGCCTGCTCCGACTGGTTCAAGGCCGAGGACGGCTGCTATCATCTCCCGAAGCGCGGCATCACGATGACGCGGCAGGAGATGGTCGATATGTGGGTCTCGTTCTGCGATACCTACCCGATCATCTCGCTCGAGGACTGCATGGCGGAGGACGACTGGGAGGGCTGGAAGATGCTCACTGACGCGCTCTCCCACCGCGTGCAGCTCGTCGGCGACGATCTTTTCGTCACCAACGTGCGCCGCATCAAAATGGGTCTCGAAAAGCGCGTGGCGAACAGCGTGCTCATCAAGCTCAACCAGATCGGCACGCTGACCGAAACGCTCGATGCCATAGCGCTCGCCAACCGCGCGGGCTACACCACGGTCGTCTCCCACCGCTCCGGCGAAACGGAGGACACCACGATCGCCGATCTCGTCGTCGGGCTCAACGCCGGGCAGATCAAGACCGGCGCGCCGAGCCGCACCGACCGCGTGGCGAAGTACAACCAGCTCCTCCGCATCGAGGAAGAGCTGTTCGACGCCGCGCAGTACCCCGGCAAGGCCGCGTTCTTCTCCATCCGGTAAGCTCTTGTGTAAACCCTCCCTTGGATAAAGGGAGGCGGGCCGCGCCATTTCAATGCTATAGAATACGCCGCTTCCGTTGCCGGAAGCGGCGCTTTTTTATATTGTCCCCGGCGTCAGTCCTCCGCGCCGAGGGCGTCGATGCCCTTGACATGGTTTACCTTTTTCGCCTTGATGTTCTTCACGAGCAGCGTGAATACGGCGAAGCTCGCCGCGGTGAGGACGGAGGCGTAGACCGGCAGCGTGCGCCATGCCATCGTCGCGTCCAGCACGAAGCCGAGGGCGATGGGCGTGATCGTCTGTGCGGACATGCTCGCGGCGTAGTAATAGCCGGTGAAGCGGCCGATCTTTTTGCTCGAGCACAGCTCCACGACCATCGGGAACGAGCAGTTGTGCACGAGCGCCATGCCGAAGCCCTTGATCGCCCAGACGGCGAACAGGAGCGTCGGGAACGCAAACTCGCCGCGCGCGCCGACGACCTTTCCGGTAGGCGCGGCGAAGCACATGATGATAAGGCCGACGAGCGTGCACGCAAGGCCGCAGGAGATCGTCCACTTGCGCCCGATCTTCTCCGCGATCGACCCGGCCGTGGCAAAGCCGATAACGGAGGCGACGCCGCCGAGGATCGTGAGGATCATCGTGGCGCTTGAAACGCTGTTGAGATAGTAAATGACATAGTTTCCGATGTATGTGCCGAGGGCGTTGTCGGACATGAACCAGAGGAACTCCGCGCCGAGAATGGCAAGCAGCATGCGCTTATTCGCGCGGCTCATGGGCTTATCGTCGTCGATGGGCGTTTCGACCGCCGCCATTTGCTCGCCGAGCGCCAGCTCCTCCGCCATCTCCTGCTCGATCTTGTTTTCCTTGATCGTGGCAAACAGCACAAGCGCGGAGATCACCATCAGCACCGAGGCGATGATGAACGGCAGCTCGATGACCCAGAGATTGCGTTCGGCGTCAGGCGCGTTGATGTAGCTGCTCAGCACAAGGAACAGGCCGAGCACCGTGGCAAAGGCGCCGCCGATGTAGCCCATGATGTTGATGATGCCGTTGGCCCTGGCGCGCAGGGGCTTGGGCGTGATGTCCGGCATGAGCGCAACGGCGGGGTTGCGGTACATCATCATAAAGATGAGCACGATCGCCATCATCGCGACCATACCGGCGATGTTGTTGTTGTGGAAAAAGAGCGGAATGAACGGGAACGCGACCGCCGATACGAACGTGCCGACAAGAATGTACGGCATGCGCTTGCCGAGCTTCGTGTGGGTATTGTCCGAAAGGCGTCCGAAGATCGGCAGCAGGACGAGCGCGGCGAGATTGTCGCACGCCATAATAATGCCGACGACCCACTGCACATGGAGAATATGCTCCGGGTCGCTCGCCTTGAGCGCCGCGGACGACATGCCGTAAAACCGGCGGGCGAAGATGTCCGTCAGAAACGTGGGGCACCAGGCGTCGTACACCTGCCAGAGCAGGAGAATGCCGAAAAAGGCAAAGCCGATGAGAAAGGTGCGCTTGTAATTGAGCTTCACTGCCGTTCCCTCCCCGCGCGGCTTCCGCCGCGCGTCTCTTTTGTTGGAATCTCTCTTCATCATACAGGAAAAGCGCTCTCTTTACAACCGGTTTTTCCTGCGTTACAATACGGACAACGAGGTGATACCAATGAAACCATGCAAAACCGCCGGCACCGTCGCCGCGGCCGCCATCGGCGCCGCCGCTGCCGGATATCTTTTCCTGATCGCGCCGGGACGTTCCCGCGCCGGGCAGCGCTTCCCGTTTCTGGGGCAGAACATCGCCCACCGCGGTCTGCACGACGCTTCCGCCGGCATCCCCGAAAACTCGCTCGCGGCGTTCCGCGCGGCGGCGGAGGCCGGGTACGGCGCGGAGCTGGACACGCGCCTTACAAAGGACGGCGTTGTTGTCGTGCTGCACGACAGCGATCTTTTCCGCATGACCGGCGAGCACGCCGCCGTGGAGTCGCTCGATTTCGCCGAGCTGCAGCAGTATAAGCTCGGCGGCACGGACGAGCGCGTGCCGCGCTTTTCGGACGCTCTCGATATCCTCGCCGCCGCGCATGTGCCCGTGGTCGTGGAGGTCAAGGCCTCGCCCGACCGTCGCCGCGGCGAGCTCTGCCGCAAGGTACTCGGGATCATCGACGCGCACACCGGCAATTTCTGCGTGGAGAGCTTTGATCCGTTCATCGTGGCGTGGTTCCGCTTCCATGCGCCCGATCTGCTGCGCGGCCAGCTCACCGCCCAGCGAGAAAATCTCGGCGGCGGCTTCGGCGCGTGGCTTTCGAGCCGGATGCTCATCGGCTGCATCGGCCGCCCGCAGTTCATCGCCCACCGCGCAGGCAAAAAATCTCTCGGCGTGAAGCTCGCCGAGCTTCTCGGCGCGATGCGCGTCACCTGGACGGCGCACGACCGCGGCGAGGAAGCGAAGAGCGACGCCGTGATCTTTGAAGGCTGCCGCCCGCCGGTGCAGTACAAATGAAGGCGCTCCGCCGCGCGCTCGCGCTCGTGCTCGCGCTCGGCTGTCTCGGCGCGCCCGCCGCGCACGCCGGCGGCGGGCCCGGACGCGCCGCAGAGAGCGCCTGTCCGCACCCCGGCTGGCAGAACGGCGTCTGCGTCGCGTGCGGCGCGGTCTGCCCGCACGCGGAGCACGATCACGAAAGCTGCGTCTGCTTTGTCTGCGGCATGACCGTCGGCCACTCGTATCTCACATCGCGCTGCCCGATGTGCGGCCGCGCGCCCGCCTTTACCGACTCGCTCGTCCCCTCCTCCTTCTTCCACCGCCCGGACGCTCCCGGCACGGTGCAGACGGTCGAGTATACGACGCACGACTATGTCGGCGAGCGCAGCGGGGCAGGTACGCTCACCTACCGCAAGCGGATGCTCGTCTATCTTCCCCGGGGGTACGATCCTTCGCAGCCGTACAACGTGCTCGTGCTGCTGCACGGCATGGGCGGCGGCGAGACCTACTGGCTCGGAAAGCCGCAGCTCTACGCCGCTTACGGCACCGAATATTACGTCTCCACCACGCAGATGCTCGATAATATGCTCGCCGCCGGGATGTGCCGGGATATGATCGTCGTGACGCCGACGTTTTACCGCGATTCCGGCAACCTCTCCCTGTACGACCGCGTGCCGGACGAGGAGCAGTTTGTCCGCGAGCTGCGCGAGGATATCCTGCCTTTCATCGTGCAGAACTACGCGACCTACGCCGCCGACGGCAGCGCCGAGGCGATCTCCGCGGCGCGCGACCACTTCGCCTACGCCGGGCTTTCGATGGGCTCGATCTACGCATACAACTCCGTAATGCCGCTCTGTCTCGATCTGTTCGCGTGGTTCGGCTGCTTTTCCGGGAGCGACTGCTACGTTGATCTCACCGTGGATGCGCTTCGGAGCGAGGCGAACGCGCCCTACCCGATCCGATACTTTTACAACAGCATCGGCACGCGCGACTCGATGGCGGCGCTTCACCGCGAAAACTTCATCGTGATCACCGACCGCGTGGACGGCCTTACCGATACCGAGAACGCCTGGTTTACCCTGGTCGCTGACGCCGGTCACGAGTACAGCGCCTGGATCGTCGGGCTGTATAACTTTCTGCAGGTCGTTTTTATGATGTAAGCGTTCACAAAAAAAGCACGGAAAGGAGCTTCCCTATGGCGGAAAAGTATGATGTTGTGGTCGTCGGCGCGGGAAACGCCGGTCTGAGCGCGGCGGTATCCTGCGCGGCGCAGGGCAAAAAGACCCTCCTCATCGAAAAGCACAACCTGCCCGGCGGCGTCGCCTCCAGCTTCAAGAGAGGCAGATTCGAGTTTGACCCCAGCGTGCACGAGATCTGCGACTACGGCGCAGACAACGACAAGGGCCACGTCCGGCTCATCATGGAAAAGAACGGCGTGAAGATCGACTGGATCACCGTCCCGGACTGCTACCGCGCGAGCTCCGCCTATTCCGACGGCACCCCCATGGACGTTACGATCCCCTGCGGCCGCGAGGCGTACATCGCCGCGGTCGAAAGCTATGTCCCCGGCTCCCGCGAGTCTCTGGAAAAATTCTTCGATCTCATCGAGGAGATCCGCGCCGCCAAGGTGTATATGTTTGACGGCACCCCCAACGACTCCAAGTATATGCAGAAGCACTTCCCCAACACGCTGCGCACCTGCGGCTACGACGCGCTCACCGTTATGAAGGCGCTCAAAATGCCGCAGAAGGCGATCGACATCGTGGGCGTTTACTGGCCGTATCTCGGCGTGCCGCTCGACGAGGTCAACTTCTTCCACTTCGGCAACATGATCGACATGTACGTCACCCGGCGGGCGGTCATCCCGCACCACACGTCCCACGAGATCTCCATGACGTTCATGAACCGGTTCTATGAGCTTGGCGGCGAGGCGTGGTTCAACTGCCGCGCCGAGGAGTTCCTCTTCGACGGCGACCGCGTCTGCGGCGTGCGCACAAATCTCGGCGATGTGGCGTGCAAACAGGTCCTTGCGAGCATCAACCCCAACATCATTTACGCCAACATGATGCCGAAACACCTCGTGCCGGAGCGCGAAAAGAAGCTCGCCGCCGCGCGCAGAGGCAAGTTCAGCACCAAGTTCTGCATGATCTATTTCGCGCTGAACAAGACCTGCGAGGAGCTCGGTCTCACCGACTACTGCGTCTTTTTCGCCGGCAGCGCCGATTCCCGCAGGGAATACAATAATATAAAAAGCATCGACAACGATTATAACATCCTCATCAGCTATAATACCCTCATCCCCGACTTCTCCCCCGAGGGGACGTGCGTCATCAGCTTCACGAAGCTCTTCAGCTCCGCCGAGGACTGGGGCAAGATCGCGCCGGAGGACTATTACAGGGTCAAGGACCGGATGATCGCCAAATGCATCGACGATCTCCAAAAGAAGCTCGGCATCGACATTACCCCGTACATCGAGGAGGTCGAGGTCGCAACGCCCATGACGTTCGCGCGCTATCTCGGCACGCCGGACGGCACGCCCTACGGCTTTGAAGTGAGCGAGTGGGACGGCGTCCTCGCGCGCATGATGGATATCGAGGCGGACTTCAACGTAAAGGGTCTGCGTCACATCGGCGCGGGATCGTTCTTCGGCGACGGCTACTCCTCCACCTGGATCAACGGAGACATGACCGCCGGCCTTGCCTGCGCGGAACTCGACAAAGGAGGGGAGCAATAATGGCGCTGAACGTAAAAGTCGGGCTTATCGGCCTTCTGGACATGCTGAAGTTCGCCAATCTCGGCAAGAAGAGAGAAAAAATCATCGCGAAAGCTCCGGCGGAGGAGATCACCGCCGACTACCCCGTCAACAACTTTGCCAAGACGCTGCACCCGGATTTCCAGACTCTCGTCGTGGATAAGATCATTGACCGTCCGGCCGCCTGCGCCAAAACGTTCGTGTTCCGCCGCGCGGACGGCAAACCGGCCCCGTACTTCCGCGCCGGACAGTATGTGTCGCTCAAGTTCCCCATCGGCAAGAGCTTTGTCAGCCGTCCGTATTCCATCTCCTCTTCCCCGAAAGAGGCGCTGGAAGGAACGATCGCCGTCACCGTCAAGCGCAATCCCTCCGGCTTTGCCGCGGACTGGCTGCTCGACCATCTCAAGGAGGGCGACCGGCTTTTCGGCTCCGAGGGGCTCGGTTCGTTCTACTATGAAAAGTACCGCGACGCGCCGCACGTCGTTGCGCTCGCCGGCGGCAGCGGCATCACGCCGTTTTACTCCATGGCGTGCGCCATCCGCGACGGTATCGAGGACTTCCGTCTCACGATCCTCTTCGGCAACCGCACGGCCGACTCGATCCTCTTCCGGGACGAGTTTGACGCCATCGCCGCCGCAACGGACAAGGTGAAGGTCGTGCACGTTCTCTCCGATGAGGAACGCGAGGGATATGAGCACGGCTTCCTTACGGCGGAGCTTATCCGCAAATACGCCGGCGACGAGCCGTACAGCGTGTTCGTCAGCGGGCCGGGGCCGATGTTCCGCTTCGTGAACGGCGAGCTGCCGAAGCTCGGCCTTGAGAAAAAGTACATCCGCAAGGAGAACCCCGCCGTCACCAAATCCGTCTGGGAGGAGCCGGGCTACCCGGCCGACCGAAAAGACAAGGTGTTCCGCCTTACCGTGCGGCAGGGGCCGAACGAAACGGTGTGTGACTGCTCGGCGAATGAGCCGATCCTCGTCGCTATCGAGCGCGCCGGGATCCGCGCGCCGTCGCGCTGCCGCAGCGGCGAATGCGGCTGGTGCCGTTCGCGCGTCGTCTCGGGCGAGGTGTTCATTCCCGCGGAGACCGACGGCCGCCGCTGGGCGGATAAACGCTGCGGCGAGATCCACCCCTGCGCGAGCTTCGCCCTTTCCGATTTGACGATCGTAGTGCCGGGCGAGTACATAAAATAAGCGGCTCGCCGCGGGCGAGACCGGGGGATATCCTTTCCCCTCCCGCCGCGCCGATATGAAAAAAACGAAAAGATCCGGAAGGACGAATGTCCTTCCGGATCTCTTTATTGTGAAACATTATTTTGCGGCTTCGCTCCCGCCGGTTTTTTCGGGAAACTCCGCCATGCTGCGCAGCCCGCGCTTGGCGGCGCTGCGCCGGTATGCCTGCGGGGATACATTGTGCGTTGCTTTGAACGTCCGGGAGAAGTGGTCCACGCTGTCATAGCCGACGAGCGCGGAGATCTCGTGAATGCGGAGGCTCGAGCCGGTGAGGTATTCCTCGGCGCGGGTCATTTTGATGCCGCGGACGATATCCGTAAAGCTCATGCCCATGTAGTTTTGCAGCATGCGGGAGAGGTAGGTCTCGTTATAATGAAACGCCTTGGCAAGAGTGCTCAAGCGAACGGTGCGGTAGTTCTGCTGAATATACTGCAATATCGCGCCGCAATCGGCACGGGTCGTCTCGTCGCGCCCGGAGCGGAGGACGGCCGCACTGTCGCCGGACGAGCGGAACACCTCCGCAAGGAACAGCTTCATCCAGCTCATCGAGCAGAGATTGGCCAGCGGCGCTTTGGATGTGCTCTCCTTAACGAGCTGCTGCAGGGCGGACAGCTCGCCGCCTGACTCGAAGTCCGCCGTCATATACAGATAATTCATTTCGTTCGTGCCGTACAGCGATTCGCGGAAGAAGACGCTCATTTTATCGCTGCACGTCATCAGCGCGCCGAACTGCGCGTCAAACGTGGAGCGGCGCATATGCAGCGCAATGACATAAGCTTCGGCCGGGACCGCCATGATGTGCGGCGTGCGCGGCGGAACGATCACAACGCCGCCGAGAACGGCGGTGAGCGGCGTGCCGTCAAAAAAGATCTCGCATCCCCCTTTGAGAACAACGATAACGGAGAAGCAGTCGTATTCCGAGGGTTCCGCGCTGAGATAGGAGAAAAGCCGCGTCACAGCGACGTCGCGCCCGGGCGCAAAGATCGCGTCCTCCGCGGAGAGGTGCGCGGCGCCGGTGGAGGAGGTGTTCTGGAGAAAGGCCGTGCCGTCTACCGGCTGGGCGTCGATAACGGCGCAGATCTGGTTAAGAATCTGCTGGGGCTTCGTTTCCGTCGCGGCAGGAGACTGCGAGGCAGACAGAAGATACTTCTTTTCTATCATTTCAAGTGCTTCTCCGAGCGACGAACGCGTGCCGGTATTGCGGAAATTCGCCGAAAGATATTCCTCCAGCTCCTTGACCGTCATCTGCAAGGGGGTCTTTTCCATCGTCATTCCTCCGATAGGGGAAAGGTAGCGGCGTGTAAACTATTACACCTGTTCAAATATTTATCGATTATACTATACATGAAATGTTAAGAACGTCAAGCCCCGTCGTAAAAACTCCATCGTAAAACGGCTAAAAATGTCGCGGGTTTATTACAAAAGTGTGTTGGCGTTGACCTATTTTCCCGGCCCGTCTCCAGGCAAGTATCGTCGGCACAGGTGAGCTTAACTTCCGTGTTCGGAATGGGAACGGGTGGACCCTCACCGCTAAAAACACCAACTATGGTACACCTTCAGGGACTCGAACCCTGGACACCCTGATTAAGAGTCAGGTGCTCTACCAGCTGAGCTAAAGGTGCATACAAAGCAAAACTGGTGACCCGTGCGGGAATCGAACCCACGTTTGAGGCGTGAGAGGCCTCCGTCTTAACCGCTTGACCAACGGGCCATTTACCAGGGTCTGCACCCTGAAAACTGAACAATGGGGGACGAGAAGCAAGGCCGCCCTGCATAAATTAAGTCAAGCCCTCGGGTGATTAGTACCGATCAGCTGAACACGTTACCGTGCTTACACCTTCGGCCTATCAACGATGTAGTCTACATCGACCCTTACCCCATAAAGGGGGGAGATCTTATCTTTGGGGGAGTTTCACGCTTAGATGCTTTCAGCGTTTATCTCGTCCAGACGTAGCTACCCAGCTGTGCCGTTGGCACGACAACTGGTGCACCAGAGGTCTGTCCATCCCGGTCCTC
>SFFV01000021.1 GCA_004557735.1 Clostridiales bacterium | reverse complement strand
ATTTCAATCCACGCTCCCCATGCGGGGAGCGACAGCAAAAATACACAATTATGCTTATGCATTTTCGGCTAAGTGTTAAAAAAATCCACTAGGATTTGCCTGAGTTTTGTTGCTCAGCACACATGGAATCATCATAAATGCGGGTTCTATGCCTTCAAAATTCGTGCGAACCTCCCCGTAATTCCGTGTTTGCTGAGTGTTCGCGCTCAGAGTATTAGGGTGTCGTTTGGCTGATACGTTTTTTTACAGCCAAAGTGTTCCACCTTCTTGCAGTACTGATTCCCCAGATAATAAAAGCGCAGACTATCCTTTTCCGGATCCATGATTGACAGGAGCTTTGCCTGCAGACTTCGACTTTGCCCTGCATCCAGCTGACACTCAAAAACCGAGTTTTGCACACGCTGGCCATGGTCTACACATTTTTTCGCAATTTGCCGCAGACGCTTTCTTCCGGCGGCATCCTCCGTATTCACATCGTATGTAATCAGTACCAGCATGGCATCACTTCCATAAAAAGGGCGGATAAGCATCCAGATCGCCCCGAATATAGCGCGCGAGGAGCAGTGCCTGAACGTAGGGGACCATACCCCAGCTCATTTTTTCATTCAAGTAGGGATGAGTCAGTGTATCCCTTTTCCGCTCCTGCCATGCCTTTAGGAACTTTTTCCGACCATCATCGGTGAGCAGCACTGCCCCGCTCTCCTGCGTCAGAAAATCGTTTGGGTTCATCATACGGTTATTCACCAGAGTCAGCACAAAACGATCCGCCATACAAGGCCGCAATTCTTCCATGATATCCAGCGCCAAAGACATTCTGCCGGGACGGTCACGATGAAAAAATCCCACATAGGAATCCAGCCCTACACTTTCCAGCGCACTGGCACAGTCGTGGGAAAGGAGGCTGTACGCAAAGGAGAGCATAGCGTTTACCCGGTCCAACGGCGGCCGGCGGTTTCGGCCGCGGAAAAAGAAGTCCTCCTTTCGATTCAGAAGCAGGTGGTCAAAGACGCCGAAATATGCCGCAGCAGCAACGCCTTCTAAGCCGCGCAAGACATTCATGTCCGAGCTATCTAATACCTGCGGGAGCTGTTCCCGTATTTTTTGGACAGCATCTTCCAATCCAAGATTTACTACCCGCGGAGCATGATCGCGGAGCGTACGCTGAATGCTGGACGCGCTATTGCTCAGTTTTCCAAAAATCATGGTGCAGGCGATCCGGCAGCTTCTTTTCGGATCATCGGCAATACGATACTGTTCCCGGCGCAAAAGTACATTTCCATTGTTCTCGCCGCCGCTGCGGGCAAGGAAGCGGCCCTTCGGCGTACAGAACGCTAATCCAATGTTCCGCTTTGCACATGCACCCATTAGTGCCGGAGAAGCTCCAGAGTAGGAAAAACTGACAATGGATTGGAGCGTATGCAGAGGATACCGGGCTATGACCGTTTTGTCCCGGTTAGCCAGCACATTTTCTCCTTCCAAAGACAGATATATATCTTCGGAGGTAACAAACAGGGTATTTAACAGCTGTTTCACAGCATTTCCTCCATAGCCTCCCGGAGATATGAGGCCACCGAACGGTTTCTCATCAGCTTTGGCAGGCACAGCTCTTTCAGCGAGCACGCGTTGCAGGACTTCGTCGGTTTGACTTTAGGCGTGTAGCCGCGCTTATAAAGGTCATGCATCTGGGCAAGCAGCTCCTTGACCTTAGCTCGCTGTTCCTGGGTGAACGTCACCGGCTGCCGGCGACGGATTTCGCCGTAATACAGTGCGCCCTCCGGGATCTCGCAGCAGAGCATATTTTCCAGACACATAGCTTGTCCGCATAGCTGGAGCGTATCGCCGGTATCTTCTCTAGGCCGTCCGCGTTTATACTCCACAGGATAGGGCTGCCATAGGCCATCCTTTCCCGCCAAGGGAATACCGGCGTCGCCCCGGTGGTATTCCAATATGTCGCAGGTCCCGGACACCCCCAGTTCTGCAGAACAGATATTTACACCGCGCGTGATAAATCGGTTCCCTCGGCTCTCTTGATACTCCGGATTATGCGCGTTTTCGTGGAACAGCGCCCCGTCTACCGTACGATAGTTTTCCTCCCACTGGTTCTCAATGTGAATCAGGGCCCATTGGCGGCGGCAGAATGCAAAATGCTGCAGTCCGGACAGCGGGAGGAAATCTTCCTCCCCATAGATCACCCCATGCGCGTGCAGGTTACGCCCTCCGGCAGGCCGGTTTCGTCAACACTGATCTCATAATCGGAAAACGCTCTGGGAGATTCAACGTCGGGCTTTTTCGACGCCTTGACCCGATCAAACAGCTTATAAGCCGGAGCGTTTCCCAGTTCCGACTCATGCCGGAACACGATCAGATCACGAACAGCCATTTTGCCGCGAGCCGCAGAGTGATCCAGCTCAAACATATTGAGAATAGCCTGCCACAGCAAATTCAGGTCATCTTCGGAAAAACCGGTCGTCTTACGCGCCAAATTGGCGGAAACATACCCCTCCGCACGATAAAGGCCGTAAGGTACAATGTATTTTCTGCCCATTTCGGTACTCTTTTTCTCGGCATCCGCTTCGGTGGCTATGGCGACGCGGGTAATCGTGACCTCTTGCGGAAGAATCGGATCAACGCTCCGGGCAAACCCCAACTGGACGGGCCCGCGAATCTGGCCGCAGTTCAAAGCCCCCTTAACGAAGGTCGTCATTACAGCGCCAAATGTGCGGATATCGAAGAAATTCCGGCACATAAAGTCCCGGATCTTGATGTCCAGATCGGCATCCTTCTTTTTTGCCTCTTTCAGTTTTGCGGGATCGGCTCCCACATAGGCACAGGCTTCGGCATCGCTGCGATTGAGCGGCACGCCATCTTTTACGTAAATCCGGTAACCGGGTTCTCCCTCTTTTACCGCTTCCACATAATTGCGAATTTTTCGCTTCAAGCACACATCGGTAACCAAGCCATAGCCCGTTTCCGGGTCGATGCGGGGCATATTCCCTGCATCCGGGTCTCCGTTGGGATTGCCGTTTTCTACATCAAAAAAGATCACAAATTCATAGCGGTTCTGAATGGTGCTCATTTACTTATCCTCCTTTTTTGTATAACGAAACTCTTTCTGATGGTAATACCCAATGTCAAAAGATCCCTGCTCTGACAAACTCAGGCGCGTGGGATAACTCTCACCCAGAATATTTTTCAGTGATCCAATACGCTTCTCGTAGAATGCGCACAAACTGACATCCAGTTTGCGCAGATGCTTCTGGCACAGATTTGCCAGAATGGGGAAAATCGTTGCCGGAGTTGCGGAAGCAGAATTGAAATACTTGTCCTTGATCGTAGCATTGATTCCGGGGTTTGCTTTTTCCTGCACCTCTTCGTAGGTTTCGAACAGGCGGCCAAGGGTGTACGGGATATTTGTGCTGTTTTCATTCAGGCTCACAGTCATAACCTCCTTGAGCTTGATATTGTTGGAGTTTTGGAGATAATAGGCTTTCAGAATTGCCGCCCGTCCCGGCGTAATCTCCCGCTCGGCACGAATTCGGAGCATAGTAGCTTCCAATAAGGACGCCGGATACGACGTTCCCGTGAATATGGAACGGGCAACAGCACCGGCCATCACCGAAGATGGGGCTTTATCCGTCGTATTCATGTTAACGGTTTCCCGCAGCATAGCCCACAACGGCGTAACAGCATATTTACTTCCGACAATTTGCATGCGCTGATGATGTGCATTGACATTTTTCATAAACGAACCGAAGGAGTCCCGATAGAAAAAGCGAACGGACAGCCGTGCTGCGTTGGGCGCAAGCCCCAGAATGTAAAATGGACGACTTGGGTCCAGAGCCACTTCCCTGCAGGGAAGTCCCTGCGTCAGATTGTTCAACGTGTCCCGGAGATCCTTATCCGTCAAGCCCTCCGGCAAACTGTCGCCGAACAGCGACAACCCCGCAAACAGGCTGTATTGCGGCTCCGCTCCCTCCGCCCAGCAAACGACCGTTGTATCGCCAATGCGGTGGACATTGGCCTTATCGCTCAGCAGATAGTTCAACGCAGACGTGTAGGCAAACGCGGCATGCTTTCCCACAGGTGCGTTTAGGCTTTGCTCCTTGCCATAAGAGCAAAAAGCCGGTGCATTGAAGGATACGATCGCCGCGCCGCTCGATTGCGCTCCGACCACGCCTTTGATGGAGGGATGCACCGCCTCGGGAACATCCCATTGGCCGGTCACCAGGCACTGCTGCTTTTCTCCCGGTGTCTGACCGTAAAAAGCATCCCATGCGGCGCGAATCCGGGGATCCTCCTGAGCAAATTGTCCGTTTACGCGAAAGACCAGATTGCCGCCCTTCATCAGATCATCCCGGCAGTCTTTTATGGCAGGATGATCCGCGGCACTTTTCGGATCCCACGAATCAAAGAATCCCAAAATCGCTTTTGCTGCCGAAGAGTCCACATCATTCAGGAGCTTATGGTGGTGTTCGACGCAGGTATCAAAGCATTTTTTACTGCGCTCTGGTTTTCCCTTATCGTCCACACCAAGAAAATAACTGGAATTGTCCCATAAAAAGTTGGATTTTTCCTTTGCCGTGCGCGTTACCGCCGAGGGAAGCTCCATAGATGTCGGCCGCAGCTGCGTCTTTTTCCCTTCGGTGACTTCTTTCTGCATCGGAACCACATATTCCAGAGCCCCAGCTTCATCCAGACACAGAGCATAACTGACCTTTATGAGGCTCCATCCCGGACGGGCGATCTTTCCCTGCTGTGTCAGATCGTCATACAGTTGGGTCAGAGCTTGCAGAATCATGCTCTCACCTCCTCGCTGTACATAGGCGGAACCTCCAGAACGCCATCTTTGAGAATCGCCCGGAAGAAACGGGGAGTAATGTTTTCTTTATCGGAATAATCCAGATCCAACAGCATCCAGCCGAGATCTTTTTCTCCTTTCAGTTCCTCCGGACACAAAGGCAGCTCGATGCAGGGGCGAAAGTGTGCCGGGAACTCCCGGACGCCGAAACACGGCTGGTGATAGAACTGTCCCTTTTCCACCCGGCGGCGCATGATATCCTGAAACTTTCCGGGGTTATCCGTGGCGCTGGCCCTCACGGTCATGTCAAAATGAGCATCGATCACATAATGCACATCCCGCAAAACCATCGCCGCGCGCTGCTGGATACTGTCCGACGTGGCGAGATACAGCTCCCCGCCTTTTTCCATAACTGTACGCGCTTTGGAGGCGCTGACTGTATCCTTGACTTCGTTGCGCCGGATGTTGGTAAAGCGGATCGGGGCGCAAACGCGGATGCGATCCACCCTCCATTTCATTCCGGGGTGCCAGTAGATACTTTCCAGCAGTCCACGCGCTGCCGATGGAGTCATCACATCATAACTGACTCGCTCCACCTTCATTTCCGGCCGGGAAAACAGGGCGTAGTCCCCCCAGACTTCAACGGAAACAGACATAGGCATACTCCTTTCTTTTTTTAGATAAACTCGGCTTTTCCGGCATCCGATCTCAGAGACAAACCCATTTGGGGATCATACAATTCCAAATTATCCAAAATGGCGCTGTCCGATGACAGCAGGTGAATATCTCCGGCATCGTAAAGCTCGCGGAAATGCCGTTCATAGACTCGGACACCGTATTGTCCCGCCCGGCGGAAATCCTCGCGCCGAGCTCTTTTTTCCCGCAGCGGAAGGCATATCCTCTCTCCCGCATCACGCGGTATATAAACCGTATAGGTTTCCTGATCGATCAGATGAAAGCCTTTGGCCACGGTTTCAAACGGGAGCGGGTTTTCCTGAAGCGTCCGAATGGTTCCGGATGCATCCATGTTCTCTCCGATCAATGATCGCAGCACCGAGAAATACCCGTCCATCGTTTTCGGATCTCCGGGATCTCTGTGATTCTTCAGCGCTTCCTGGGCGGCGCGAACATGGATTCTCTGAAGGATCGGAACCGCGTGTTCACTTTGGAAATAGGTGAGCACACTTTCCGATGCCGCGCGCTTTCCCTCACGGTTACACCGTCCTGCCGCCTGCGCAACGGAGTCCAGCCCGGCGATCTCACGCCAAACCGCGGGAAAGTCCACATCCACGCCGGCTTCGATCAGCGATGTGGATACCACACGGCACGGCAGCCCGTTTTTCAGCCGTTCCCGGATCGCGTCCAGTACCTGCTTTCTATGCGCCGGATACATCAGCGTAGACAAATGAAAGCGTCCTTCTTCCGGCAAACGGGCATAAAGCGTCTGTGCCGCTTTTCTCGTATTGACGATACACAGCGCCTGATTCCGCTGCCGCAGTTCCTCCGCAAGAGCCTCTTCTGAAAGAACCCCGCCGTCGCGATATGTTACGCGGTGAAAGATTCGATCATTTTCTTCCGTCTGCGGGCAAAGTTCTGTAATGTGTTGATCGGAGGAAAACCGGCGAAACAGATCTCCCAGCGCCGGCTGTGTGGCAGTACACAATAAGATCGTAGAGCGAAACTGCGATGCAAGGCTCGCCATCGCGCCCACGCAGGGAAGCAGGCGGGCTGTCGGGATCATCTGCGCTTCATCAAAAATTATCACGCTGTTGGAAATGTTGTGCAGCTTCCGGCATTGCGAAGGACGATTGGCATACATGGATTCAAAAAACTGCACGGCCGTAGTCACGATGACCGGCGCATCCCAGTTTTCCGCAGCCAGTTTTTGAAAGCAATTCTCCGTACCGATTTCTTCATTGTCATCAAAAGATGTTCCGCTATGGTGCTCCACCACATTGTTTTCGCCCAAAATTTCTCGAAAAACCGCGGCGTTCTGTTCTATGATGGAGGTATATGGAATCACATAGATCACGCGGTCCAGCCCATTTTTCACGGCATGCTTTAAGGCGAAAGCCAGAGAAGAAACGGTTTTCCCTCCGCCGGTAGGTACTGTCAGAGAATAGATGCCTCTCGGCAGAGAAGCCTTCTCCATACAGGATGCAAGGATCGCGCAACGGTTTTTGTTCAGCTCCGTATTGCCGGGAAACCACGGTTTTACATAGGCATTCAGCCGCTCAAGAAGAGTTGGAAGCAGATCGCTTCCACCACGCTGCGGCACGGCTTCCGTCATAAACTTTTCCGTATCCAAATAGTCAGCGTCTACCAGACAGGAATACAGCATCCGCACCCACACGGACATGCTGAATAAATCCTTCAGCGCAGGTTTTCCACCCGGATCCGGAAGTTTTCCGTTCCAATGGTACGGAGGAATACCGCCGGTACAGGCTTTTTTGATTCGGCCCGCACAGGTGGGCGCTCCCGGATAGTCCGTTCTCGCGTTCCCAAAGTCCGGCAAGCCGCCGTGATGTCCCACAACGCAGCATGCCATTTCATTTTCTCCGACCTTTGCGCATTCTATTGCGCCGGCTGTGGCGTGGTCTACTTTGAGGCCTCCATAAAGCCGTTTTTGGAAGGCCTCCGAGCACTTTCCGATATCATGCGCGTATCCCAGAAGGCGTCCTCGATCCTCTTCTCCGAATTTCGCAGCAAACCTTCCGCAAAGCTCCGCCGTTCCCTGCAAATGGTCCTCCACGGTTTGTGCCCGTCCGTCCTGAGAAATATGCGCCAAATACACCTGCTTCACCGCCCCGCTCTGCATTTCTCCTTTTTAAAATAGCACGTTAGGCACTGTTTGTAAATAACTTAACATTTTTTTGCTTTAAAAGGGTTTGTCATTGTATACTTTGCTGCAAATTACAGGCATATCCTTAAAATGCTGTCACGAAAAAACTCTCTCGATGGTATGAATATTTTTTTATTATCCTCTTGACTTTTTTATTTTTTTGAATTATTATTCAATTGTAAACGAAATATATCGCCTTCCGCATCACCGGGTGCGGGTCAGAAAGGTGTCCGGGCAATTCCGCAGGTACGGCGCGCACGCGCTATAAGGAATGCCCCGGGCGCCTTTTGCTTTATCCCGCGGCGGCAGGCGGAAAGGAGCATTTTTATGTACATCAAACCGTTCGCCGTAGAGGAATGGATGAACGAATGGGAGGTCGGCGCGCGATACAACATCGCGGAGACGTGTGTCGATTCCGTGTCGCTCGACGAGCTGTTCGCGCTGACCGGCGAAGACAAGGCCGCCTTTCTCGAAGGTCTCGCCGCACGGCGTTTGACCTATGGCGACATTGAAGGCGCGCCCGCATTCCGGCAGGGCATCTGCTCGCTCTATAAAACGGTCGAGCCGGAAAACATCGTCACGACGCACGGCGCGGCGGGCGCGAACCACCATGTGTTTTACTCGCTCGTATCGCCGGGCGACCGCGTCATCAGCGTTCTGCCAACGTACCAGCAGCTCTATTCCATTCCCGAATCGTTCGGCGCCGAAGTGAAGCTTCTTCCCCTGAGCCGCGAAAACGGGTATCTCCCCGATCTCGACGCGCTGCGCGCGCTCGCCGTACCGGGCACGAAAATGATCTGCATCAACAACCCCAACAACCCGACCGGCGCGCTTATGAGCCGCGCCATGCTTGAGGAGATCGTGCAGATCGCACGCGAGGCGGACGCATACATTCTCTGCGACGAGGTCTACCGCCACCTGTCGCAAACCGACGAGTGGAGCGAGTCCATCGCCGATCTTTACGAAAAGGGCATTTCCGTGAGCAGCATGTCGAAGGTCTTTTCTCTCGCCGGACTGCGGCTCGGCTGGATCGCCACGCACGACAAGGACGCTCTCCGCGCGCTCGTTTCCCACCGCGACTACGATCTCATCAGCGGCGGGATGATCGACGAAGCCATTGCCGCGCTCGCGCTCGCACACAGCGACAAAATGCTCGCGCGAAGCCGCGCCATCGTGCGGGAAAATCTCGCCATTCTCGACAGCTGGGTCGCCGGGGAAAAGCACGTGAGCTATGTCAAGCCGCTCGGCGGCACAACGGCGCTCGTTTATTATGATTTTGACATTCCCTCCTACAAGCTGTGCGAGGAGATGTACCGCAAAACCGGTGCATTCGTCACGCCCGGCGATTGCTTTGAGCAGCCGAAGAGCATGCGCATCGGCTACGCCTACGGCAAGGAGGCGCTCGTGAACGGGCTGAAAGCTGTGAGCGAGTACTTTGCGTGGAAGGAAAAGGAGCTGGAAAAATGAGTACCATTCGCATCATCGGACGGGAGGACATCCAAAAAGTATTCACCGTGACCGCGGCGCTCCGCGCCGTGGAGAGCGCCTATGCCGGGAAATCCGCCGGAACGGGCAGCGTGTGGCCGATGGTTTTCCACGAGTTTGACCCAGGTCACGCCGATCTCGACATAAAATCCGGCGATCTCGCAAGCGCGGGCGTTTACGGGCTGAAGGTCGTTTCGTGGTATGACTCGAACGCGGAAAAGGCTCTTCCGGCGCTTTTCGGCACATCGCTCCTCTTTGATCTTGCCACCGGGAAACCGAAGGCTCTTTTGAACGCCGGGCCCATCACAGCGCTGCGCACCGGCGCGGCTGCCGCCGTCGGGGCAAAATATCTCGCACGCAAGGGCGCGAAAACGCTCACGATCGTCGGCTGCGGCGAGCTATGCCCGTATCTTGCCGCGGCGGCGCTCGCAGCGATCCCGTCCATCAATACGGTGTATCTCACAAACCCGCACCGCCCGGAAAAGGCTGCGGAACGTCTCGCCGCCGTAACGGAGGCGACGGACGCGCTTCTAAAAGCGTGCGCCCAGACCCGCACCGCCACGATCGCCGCAGCGGCGGATACCGCAGCCGCCGTCGGCGCGGGGGACATTGTTTTCACCGCCACATGCTCCAAAACTCCGGTCGTAAAGAGCGCGTGGGTCAAGCCCGGCACGCATCTGAGCTGTATCGGCGCCGATCTGCCCGGCAAGCAGGAGGTCGAGTCGGCGGTGCTCAGCGGAGCCGTCGTATACGGCGACGACACGGCGCAGTGCTTCGCCGCCGGCGAATGCGAGCTGCCGCACAAGGACGGCGTTCTCCCCGCTCTGGCCGGAGAGATCGGCGAGCTGATCCTCGGCAATAAAGCCGGGCGGACGAGCGAGACGGAGATCACCGTTTTCGACTCCACCGGCATCGCTTTGCAGGACATTGCCTCCGCCGCGATCATCCTCAAGGCCTGCGAAAAGCAGGATCTCGGCACGGTGTGCGAAATCTGAATAGGCAAGACCTCGCCCCGGACGGGATCGTCCGGGGCGAGGTCTTTTTCTGCAATTATTCGACGCGGCCTTCGAGGACCTTGAGGTCGTAGGGCTCAAACTTCACGCGGCGGTAGGCTTCCACGTCCAGCGGCACGCCGGTCCAGTCGGAGTGCGGCTCGCCGGTCTGCTTGACAAGGACGTCGTACAGAATGTCGTACGTCGTGCCGTCGATCGTCTCCGTCATCGTGCTGTAGGGCAGCGTGCGGTGGTAGGCGATGTGCTGGCCGTGGTTGTTGAAGTGGTAGCCGCAGCGGATGCGGCAGCCGTCCAGCCCCAGATACTCAAAGTTCTTCATGAGGTCGGCCAGGATCTGGTCGCCCTCGCGCTCGTAAAGGTTTTCGGGCGTGGTGATGGTGTAGTCCGCGCGGAACTGGATGGGCAGGCCGTATTTCGCGAAGCGGTTGGCAAAGTCGATCATGCCGTCGTGCGGATAGTTCTTGAAGAGCACGCAGTTGATGCGCACCGGAACCTTGAGCGAGCCGAGAAGCTCGTCGTTGCACTCCTCCACATAATGAACCATGTGACGGGAGATGTTGATGCAGGTGATCTTATCCTTGTTGCGCTCCGTGAACGCAATGATGCGCTCGGCGGGGAAAAGATCGGATACCGGGAGCGTCGTGTTGATGAACACACGGTGACCCTCCGGGATGCAGTCCATCATCGTCTGCAGCGCGTCCGGCTCGGAAAACGGCTCGCCGCCGGTGAAAACGAAATCGCACTTCGGCGTGATCTCGTGGAACATGCGGATGCTCCCGCACACCTTCTCCACGCTGAAGCCTTCGGGATTCTGGTATTCCTGCTTATTGATGCAGAACGGGCAGTGGTTTTTGCAGTCGTACGGGACGAACACCGTGACGGTCGCGCCGCCCTCGCGGGTCATATACGGGTTGTGATTTGTCATATTCTTCACCTACATAGGGTATTTTCAAAATGGTATTATAACACAGCCTTAACCGAAAAGCCAGAAAAAAATCAACATAAAGTTGAAAAAAACAAGAAACTTCCTTATTTTGCCCGCTTAGTACGTCACGTCCCAGAGGAACAGCCCCTGCGCCGGAGCGGTAAAACCCGCCCTCGCACGGCTGTGCGAGGCGAGGATCGCCGCCATATCGTCCGGGCGGCGGTCTCCGAGACCGACCTCGAGCAGCGTACCGGTCAGGATACGCACCATGTTGTATAAAAATCCGTCGCCGGTAAAAGTAAACCGCACCTCTTCCCCGCAGCGCTCGATCGCAACGGACTCCACCGTGCGCGTGGCGGCGCGGCCCGTTTTCTTCCCGGTGGAAAAGGCGGAAAACTCGTGCCGCCCGCAAAGATCCGCCGCGGCGCGGCGCATGGCGTCAAGATCGAGAGGGCGCGGCTCGACGTATACATACTTTCTCTCAAACACGCAGGGAGCGTCGCTGTTCCAGACGCGGTAGACATACGTTTTCCGCACCGCCGAGAGCCGGGCGTGGAACCGCTCCGGCGCTTTTTCCAGCGAGAGCGCGCCGATGTCCTCTGGCAGGTATTCCCGGAGCAACGCCATAAGCTCCGCACAGGACTTGTCCGTTTCCGCCCGGAAGGAGCAGACCTGCCGCCGGGCATGGACGCCGGCGTCCGTGCGGCCGCTGCCCGCGATCTCGATAGGCTGCTCCAGCGCGCGGGAGAGCAGCGTCTCGAGCTTGCCCTGCACCGTCTGGGCGGTATTTCCCTGCTTCTGCCAGCCGCGGTAGCGCGTGCCGTCGTAGCAAAGCGTCAGTTTATAATTTTGCATCGGGCAACTCCCTTCTTTTTCTCGCAGAGCTTAGTATAGCACATTTGAATACATCGTCCATATACTTTTCGATATTTTCTGTTTTTCTGTTGAATCTGCCGATCCGTTCAAATTTGTTTACATTTTCCCCGGAATTTGTTCATGAAATGTTCACTCTTTGATTTTTACGCCGGTTATAATAGCATCATACAGAGCATCCGGTGTGCAGCCGCCGAATGATCTGAATGCCTCCATCTTAATTTAAAAAAATCCGCCGCTTCTTGCGGCGGATTTTTTTGGCTTTTTCCGGATAGTCTGGAGCGAATCTGACAAATACTTGTTGCATTGTTACACAGCGCTTGGTATATTTAAATAAATACTATGCGGATCCCCTTCCTGTGCAGCGCCCCGCCCCGGAAGCGCCCGACCCGCTCAAATCCGAAATGCTCTCAAAAATCTGCGAGGAATCCGCCGCAGCCAACCCGGAGGGAAAAACCGTGAACATTCTCCTTGTCATCGATATGCAGAAGGACTTTGTCGATCAGGCGCTCGGCACCGCCGAGGCGCAGGCCATCGTCCCCGCCGTTGTCGCCAAAATCAACGAATATAAGGCGCGCGGCGACGTCATTATCGCCACGCGCGACACGCACGAGGACTCCTACATGGATACGCAGGAAGGAAAGAATCTGCCGGTCGTCCACTGCGTGGAGGAGACGGACGGCTGGCTTCTCAACACCGAGGTCGCCGACGCGCTCGGGGAATACGCCACCGTCATCAACAAACCCACCTTCGGCTCGACCGATCTCGTGGCGCTCATACGCGAGTATGTGCAGCAGTACGGCCAGCCGAACGTCCATGTGGAGATCATCGGTCTCTGCACCGACATCTGCGTTGTTTCCAACGCGCTGATGGAAAAGGCGTTCTACCCTGAGATGCCCATCACGCTGGACGCGGCGTGCTGCGCGGGCGTCACCCCCGCTACGCACGACGCCGCTATCGCCACAATGCGCATGTGCCAGATCAACGTCATCAACGCCGACTGATCTTCTCCCCGGGATACGCATCGCCCCGCCAAACGGCGGGGCGATTTTTGATGCCATTATCAGTTTTTGGAGAACTCCGCAAGCTCGAGACCGGGGTTCTGCTTGAGCGTGTAGGCGATGTTCCACTCGCCGCCGAAGAGCAGGAGGTTGTTTCCCTTGAAATCCTGCACCCACTTGGTGTCCCGCGTGAGCGTGAGCGTCGTCGGGTCGGTGTCGCTCACGATCCAGCGGATGTTTTCATACGGCAGCGCGCGTCGGCGCACGGCGGTGGAGTATTCGCTTTGCAGACGGTATTCGAGCACATCGAATTGCAGCACGCCGACAACGCCGACGACGACCTCTTCCAGACCGGTGTTCGGCTCGTGGAAGATCTGGATGGCGCCCTCCTGTGCGATCTGGCGGATACCGGTCTCAAACTGCTTGCGCTTCATCGTGTCCTTGCGCTCAAAGGCGGCGAAGTGCTCGGGCGCGAACGTTGGGATACCCTCGAAGCGAACCTTTTTGTCCTTGGAGCAGATCGTATCGCCGATGGAGTAGACGCCGGGGTCAAAGACGCCGATGATATCGCCGGCGTATGCCTCGTCGATGATCTGGCGCTCCTCGGCCATCATCTGCTGCGGCTGCGCGAGCTTGATGGGCTTGTTGCCCTGCACGTGGAAGTATTCCTCGCTGCGCTCGAACCGGCCGGAGCAGATGCGCAGGAACGCAATGCGGTCGCGGTGCGCCCTGTTCATGTTCGCCTGAATTTTAAAGACGAACGCCGAGAAATGGTCGTCCGTCGGCTCGACCGGCTCGCCCTCGGAAAGGCGCGCGAGCGGCGGCGTTGTGAGATCGAGAAAGCTCGCAAGGAACTGCTCCACGCCGAAGTTCATCAGCGCCGAGCCGAAGAACACGGGGCTTAGGTCGCCGCTGCGGACAAGGTCAAGGTCAAACTCATACCCCGCGCCGTCGAGCAGCTCCACATCGTCGCGCAGCGCGTGGTACAGCCGCTCGCCGAGCGCTTCGCGAAGGCTGTCCTCGTTATCCAGGGAAAGCTCCGTCGCGTGGATGGCGCGGCTGCCCGCGTGGCGCTGCGTATACGCGAGCACCTCCTTCTTCCCGCGGTCATACACGCCCTTGAAGTCCACGCCGCAGCCGATCGGCCAGTTCATCGGATACGTGCCGATGCCGAACTCCTTTTCCAGCTCTTCGAGCAGATCGTAGGGGCTGCGCGCCTCGCGGTCCATCTTGTTGATGAACGTGAAAATGGGGATGTGCCGCATGGCGCAGACCTTGAAGAGCTTGCGCGTCTGCGGCTCGATGCCCTTGGCCGCGTCGATGACCATGACGGCGCTGTCCGCCGCCATGAGCGTGCGGTATGTGTCCTCCGAGAAGTCCTGATGGCCGGGGGTATCGAGAATGTTGATGCAGTAGCCGTTGTATTCAAACTGGAGCACGGACGACGTGATGGAAATGCCGCGCTGCTTTTCCAGCTCCATCCAGTCGGAGACCGCATGGCGCGCCGCCGCCTTGCCCTTTACCGAGCCGGCGAGCTGAATCGCCCCTCCGTAGAGAAGAAGCTTTTCCGTCAATGTCGTTTTGCCCGCGTCCGGGTGGGAGATGATCGCAAACGTCCGCCGCCGCGAGATCTCCCGCTGTAAGTCGCTCATGATGTTTTCATCCTTCCGGTAAATTTTTGATCATAAAAACTTACCGTCATTTTAATCTTTCATGCCCAATTCTTCCTTTGAAAAGTATTAACGTTTATTTTTACCACATTTCCCGGGAAAAAGCAATGCGCGCCTTCCGTCTTTGCACAGAAATTGAAAAAAAGCCTTGACTCTCCCACTATGGGAGGCATTATGATGCATACGAGCTCAAGAAAAAAGCCGGGGGTACCGCCATGCTGAAGATCGGAGAATTTTCAAAACTGTCCAGAGTCAGCGTCCGCATGCTGCGCCACTATGACGAGATCGGGCTCCTCAAGCCCGCCGAGATCGACCGCTTCACCGATTACCGGTATTACCGGGAGGATCAGCTCCCGACCATGTGCCGGATCACATCGCTCAGGGACATGGGTTTTTCCCTTGCCGACATCGTGAAGATTCTCGGGATCTACGACGAGCGCGAAGCGCTGGAGGGCTATTTTTCGGCCCGGCAGCGCGAGCTGGAGGAGATCTCGCTTGATACGGCGCGCAAGCTGGCGCTTCTGGATGCAGCCAGAGAACGGCTGAGAAAGGAACAGACCATGAGCTATGATATCACGCTGAAAACGATCCCCGAACGCTGCGCCGCCACCGTGCAGATGACCATCCCCCACTATGAGGACGAGGGCATGGTATGGAGCATGCTGGTCGGCGAAACCTGCCGCATGAACCTTGCCGAGGCCGACCCGTGCCTTTGCGCCGTGACCTTCCTCGACGGAGAATACAAGGAAACGGATGTCGAAGTGCTCGCCTGGAAGACCGTGAAGGGGGTCTATCCCGACACGGAGCATGTAAAATTCCGCACGCTGCCGGAGGTCACGGTCGCGAGCTGCACCTTCCAGGGCAGCTACGAGCAGATCACGAATGTGTACGCCGCCATGATCGGGTGGATCGAGGCCAACGGCTATGAGTCCGACGGACCGATGTTCAACATCTACCACATCAGCCCGCACGAGACGAAAAACCCGGACGAGTTCGTCACCGAAGCCTGCTATCCCATCAAGAAGAAGTAAACCGCCTGCAAAAGGATCCCCCGCGCAGCCGCCAAACGGCTGCGCGGGGGATCGATCTGTATGTTTATTGGAGCTGCGTATACGGCGTATAGTCGAGCGCGGTATAGCGGCCCGTGTGCGAATCGACGATGGCAAGGCAGGTCGCCTCGTCGGACGGCGTATCGTTGGAAACGTCGAGGTCCGTGTCATAGGTCATATACCACGCGCCGGATTCGGTCGTCACTCCCTGCATGAGGGCAAGCTCCCCGTTCTGGAGCGCGTAGTAAAACCACACACTGCTCGCCGCGCCGCTCGAGCCCTCGTTCGCGATGAGCCAGGCGTTTTCGTCCGCGAGATACTCCACGAAGTACCGGTTTCTCGCATGGCTCTGCGCGAGCATGTGCGGCGCGCCGTCCCGGACCGTCCAGATCTCCAGAACCACAGGGTCGGTGTCCGCGTCAAGAATCGCGCCAATCACCATTTCCGGCGAGCCGTCGCCGTCGAGGTCGGGGAAAAATGCGCCGACGTTCGCCCGGGCGTCGCCCTCGTAGTAATACGAAGCAAGCTCGCTCATGCCGTTTTCAAAATACCGGCCCTCCGGCCACTGCTCGGAGAGCGCCGCAGCGTAGCGTGTAATCTGCGCGGCATAGAGCTTCTGCCCCTCTTCGGCCATGTTCACGATGCCGGCCGGCTCCTCCGCCGGCAGGTCGGCCGGTTCCTCCGCCGGCTCCGCCGCTGCGGTCGCCTCGGGCGTTGCGGTAGTCTCGGGCGTTGCGGTCGGTTCCGCTGTGGCGGCCGCAGTCGCTTCGGGCGTTGCCGTGGCCGCCGTCCCGGCAGGCTGCGCGCCGCAGGCCGTCAAAAGCAGGCTGGCTGCCAGCGCAAAAAGACCGATCCATTTCATCTTCTTGTTCATTGTATAATCCTCCTGCGGTCCGCTTTTTCGCGGCCGCAGTATATTGGACGCGCTTTGCATCAGGAAGGTTCACACGGAGTGGATAAATTTGGTTCCTGCCGCGCCTCCCACGCCCATGCGCGCTCGTTCACGGCGGTTTTCCCTTCGCGCAGCGCCGCGATCTCCCGCAGGCAGAGCGGTACGGCGGCGGCCAGAAACTCCTCCGCAACGGCTCCGGTGAAATACACGCAATCGCCCGGCGGAGGCGGCGTCGTGAAGTCCGCGTGCAGCTCGGCGAGAAAATCCTGCAGTTCAAAATCAGAAACGGCGCAGAGCGGTTCGGCGGAAAAATCCTCCGGGGCGGCGAGATCGTCGCACAGGGCGAATTTTTCGATCGCCCAGGCATTCAGGATGCGGTAATCATCGTAAAGCCGCTCGACCTTTTGCGGCGAGTCCGCCTTCCAGCCGTGGTCGAGATAGAATACCTTGCGGAACACAATGTCCTGCACAAGGTGGAGGTAGTACCCGAGATAGAGCGGGTCGTCCATCCGGCCGGCAAAGCGCGAGCGGAAACCGCCGAGTGCCATCATCGTTTTCGCACCGCCGTCGATCCGCACGCGGAAATGCGCGCTCACGCGCTCTCCGGCGTCCGGCAGGATCGCGCCGAGCCGGAAACGCTTCTCCTCCGCGACCGGATGCTCATCCAGAAGGAGCTTTGCCGCAGCGAGATGAAGGATACGGGACGCCATAGTCTTTTCCCCCCTGTACACGAAAAAGACGGGACGCCGCCCGAAGGCGCATCCCGTCTTTTTCCCAAAAATTACTTGAGGCCGTACTTCTTGTTGAACTTGTCCACGCGGCCGCTGGTATCGACCAGCTTCTGCTTGCCGGTGTAGAAGGGGTGGCACTTCGAGCAGATCTCGACGGTGATGTCCTTCTTGGTGGAAGCGGTCTCGATGACCTCGCCGCAGGCGCAGCGGATGGTCGTGCGCTGGTAATTGGGATGGATTCCTTCTTTCATGTCGTTCACCTCTTGGTAGGCTGCCCTGAGGCCGAATACTCGGAGATACAAGGCGCAACGAGAATTATAGCAAACCGCGCCGTCTAATGCAAGCATTTTTTGTTTCCCGGAAGAAACCCGCCCGCTCCCGCGGAAATGATAGAAAAAGGATAAGATTGTCCGGCGATGGATATTGAAAAAAAATGTTCCATCCGGCGGATATTATGATATAATCACAATATATGACAATATGGCAGAGAATTCCCCGTCTCCGCCGCCAGTAAGGAAAAGCAAACCAAAGGAAGGAAGAAAGGAAAGAAGCTATGTTTCCCATCGTAAGCAAGCGGCCCCTGAATGAGGCCGGCACGGTCCTTGAGTACGTCATCAAGGCCCCGCTGGTCGCCAAGAAGTGCCTGCCCGGCCAGTTCATCGTCCTGCGTCTGGATGAGAACGGCGAGCGCGTTCCCCTGACCATTGCCGACTACGACCGCGAGGCCGGTACTGTTACCATCATGGTCCAGCCCGTCGGCCAGACCACCCGTATGCTGGAGCTGATGGAAGTCGGCGACAGCCTTGCCGACTTTGTCGGCCCCATGGGCAAGCCCACCCAGATCGGCGGACAGAAGCGCGTCTGCGTCGTCGGCGGCGGCGTCGGCTGCGCCATCGGCTACCCCGTGTGCAAGGGCTTCTACGAAGCCGGCATCGAGGTCGATATGGTCGCCGGCTTCCGTTCTAAGGACATCGTGATCCTTGAAGACGAGATGCGCGCCCACTCCACCAACCTCTACATCTGCACCGACGACGGCAGCTACGGCGAGAAGTGCTTCGGCAACGCCAAGCTGGAAGAGCTTATCAAGTCCGGCCGCGAATATGACGAAGTGTTCATCATCGGCCCTCTGAAGATGATGAAATTCACCGCCCTCACCACCAAGCCCTACGGCATCAAGACCATCTGCTCTCTCTGCCCGATCATGATCGACGCCTCCGGCATGTGCGGCGGCTGCCGTCTGACCGTCGGCGGCGAGACCAAGTTTGCCTGCGTGGACGGCCCCGAGTTTGACGGCCACCAGGTCGATTGGGACGAGCTGATCGCCCGCAACTCCTTCTACGCCGGCGAGGAAGCCGCCGCCAAGGAACATATCTGCCGCATCACCGGAGGTGTAAGACATGGCTAATATGAGTATGACCAAAAACCCCATTCCGGAGCAGGAGCCTCTGGTACGCAACAAGAACTTTGACGAGGTCGCTCTCGGCTACACCGAGGAGATCGCCATCGACGAGGCCAAGCGCTGCCTCAACTGCCGTCAGCATCCCTGCGTCAGCGGCTGCCCGGTGAACGTCCGCATTCCGGAGTTCATCGCCAAGGTCGCCGAGGGCGAGTTTGAAGAGGCCTACAAGATCATCACCTCCACCAACAGCCTGCCCGCCGTCTGCGGCCGCGTCTGCCCGCAGGAGCATCAGTGCGAGGGCAAGTGCGTCCGCGGCATCAAGGGCGAGAGCGTCGGCATCGGCCGTCTGGAGCGCTTCGTCGCCGACTGGCACGCCGCCCACGCCGACCCCAACGCAAAAGTCGAGAAGCCCGTTTCCAACGGTCACCGCGTCGCGGTCGTCGGCTCCGGCCCTGCCGGTCTGACCTGCGCGGGCGATCTCGCCCGCATGGGCTATGAGGTCACCGTGTACGAGCTGTTCCACAAGGCCGGCGGCGTGCTGGTATACGGTATCCCCGAGTTCCGTCTGCCCAAGGCGATCGTGGCGCGCGAAGTCGCCGCGCTCGAGGAGATGGGCGTCAAGATCGTGACCGACGCCGTTATCGGCCGCGCGATCTCCATCGACGAGCTGCTCACCGAGGAAGGCTTTGAGGCCGTGTTCCTCGGCTCCGGCGCCGGTCTGCCCCGCTTTCTCGGCATCCCGGGCGAGAACCTGCTCGGCGTTTACTCCGCCAACGAGTTCCTGACCCGCATCAACCTCATGAAGGCCTACCGCGAGGATTACGACACGCCGATCAAGCACCACAAGCGCGTCGCTGTCGTCGGCGCCGGCAACGTCGCCATGGACGCCGCCCGCTGCGCGAAGCGTCTCGGCGCGGAGCATGTCTACATTGTCTACCGCCGCGGCATGGAAGAGGTCCCCGCCCGTAAGGAAGAGGTCCACCACGCCCAGGAGGAAGAGATCGAGTTCAAGCTGCTCACGAACCCGGTCCGCGTCATCGGCGACGAGAAGGGCTATGTGACCGGTATTGAGTGCATCAAGATGGAGCTTGGCGAGCCTGACGAGAAGGGCCGCCGCCGTCCGATGCCCGTCGAGGGTTCCAACTTTGTTCTGGAGGTCGACTGCATGATCGACGCTCTCGGCACCAGCCCCAACCCGCTGCTCCGCATGACCACCCCGGGTCTGGAAGCGGACAAGCACGGCTGCCTGATCGCCGACGAGAAGGGCAAAACCACCCACGAGGGCGTGTTCGCCGGCGGCGACGCCGTCACGGGCGCTGCCACCGTCATTCTCGCCATGGGCGCCGGCAAGACGGCCGCCACCGCCATCGACGAGTACATCAAGAACAAGAACGCCTGAGTTCTTACAGCACAAGATCCGGTTTGGAGCCGCAAAGCTCCAAACCGGATTTTTCTATACTTTTCCACGCAAATCTGCTATGATAAGACGAAAGCAGAAACCGGAAAGGGATAATGCCGTGACGCTCAACGACTGGATCGATTATATACAAAATGAGTACGGCGCGGCGCCGGAGCATCCGTGGGCAGACGAGCCGGGGTATGCCGTATTCCGCCATGAGAGCAACCGAAAATGGTTTGCGCTGTTTATGACCGTGGCGCGCTTTCGGCTTGGGTTGCCCGGCGAGGGCGATATTGCCGTTGTGAATCTCAAAGCCGATCCGCGGCTGATCGGCTCGATACGCAAAAAGCCTGGCTTTTTTCCGGCGTATCATATGAATAAAGAACACTGGCTCACCGCCGCGCTCGACGGCAGCGCGCCGGAGGACGAGATCAAGACGCTTCTCGCCATGAGCTATGATCTGACCGCGCCGAAACCGCGCCGCCGGCAGACGCAAAAGGAGGACACACCTTGACAGATTATGATTCTGCGCCGTATGAGGCACTCTTTGCCGAGCTTGACCGGCGGCTGGCCGCCGGAACGGTGCGGCTTGCCGTGGAGGGCGGGAGCGCAAGCGGTAAGACGACGCTCGGTCAAATCCTCGCCGGGCGGTACGGCTGCACCGTATTCCACATGGACGACTTCTTCCTTCGCCCCGAGCAGCGCACACCGGCGCGGTTTGCCGAGCCGGGCGGCAACGTAGACTGTGAGCGCTTCCTTGAAGAGGTGCTGCTGCCGCTCCGCCGCGGCGAAAAGATTTTTTACCGGCGGTTTGACTGTGCTTCCATGCAGCTGCAAAGCGCCGTGGAGACCGCGCCGGGAAAGCTCGTTGTGACCGAGGGAGCATACTCCATGCACCCGGAGCTTGCGCCGTACTACGATCTTTCCGTTTTTCTGGACATCTCCCCGGAATTGCAGCGCGAGCGCATTTTGCGCCGCAATACGCCGGAGAAGGCGGAGCAGTTTTTCCGCCGCTGGATCCCGATGGAGCGGGCGTATTTTTCGGCGTTCGATATCCCGGCGCGGTGCACGCTGCGCTTTCCCATGGTATAAGAAAGGAAAAACCATCTATGACGGAAAAGGAAAAAATGCTCCGGCACATGCTGTACGACGCAAACTATGACGAGGAGCTTTTCCGGGAGCGCATCGCCGCCAAGGAGCTGTGCCACCGGTTCAACCTTCTCTCCCCGTCCGATACGCAGGGACAGCGGGATATTCTGCGGCAGCTTCTCGGCAAAACCGGCGAGCATTTCACGATCACCGCGCCGTTCTGGTGCGATTACGGCTGCAACATCGAGCTTGGCAGGAATTTTTATGCCAACCACAACCTTGTGATCCTCGACTGTGCCAAAGTCCGGTTCGGAGATAACATTTTTATCGCGCCGAACTGCGGCTTTTATACGGCGGGGCATCCCATCGACGCCGAACGCCGCAATAAGGGACTGGAATACGCCTATCCCATCACCATCGGCGACAATGTGTGGATCGGCGGCGGCGTGCAGGTAATGCCCGGCGTCACGATCGGGAGCAACGTGGTCATCGGCGCGGGGAGCGTCGTCGTGAAGAACATTCCGGATAACTGCGTCGCCGTGGGCAACCCCTGCCGGGTGATCCGCCCCATTACGGACGCTGACCGGAACACCTGCTTTGATCGGGAGGATCTGTATGGAACGTCTTTTTGAACACACCCTGAACACCCGTCCGATTTTGGAAAACAGTCTCCGCTTTATCCGCAGCGACGTCCCCACGCAGGTATCGGCGGCGGAAAAAGACCGGCTTGCTGCCCATAACATTACCACGGTCGTCGATCTCCGCTCCGCGGCGGAGTGCGCGAAGGCGCCCTCCCCGCTCATGGACGATGCGCGGTTTACCTATCTCTGCCGCCCCGTCACTGTGGGAAACGCCGTGCCCGAAACGGCGGACGACGTATCCAGACTTTATATCGCCATGGTGGACGGCGCGCTGCGCCGCACGATCGATACGATCTGGAACGCGAAAACCAATGTGCTCTATTTCTGCTCCGCCGGAAAGGACCGGACAGGCGTTGTGTCGGCGATCCTCCTTCACAAATCGGGCATGAGCCGCGAATACATCGTCGCAGACTATATGAAAACCGCGTCCAATCTGAAAGCATATCTTGAAAGCTATGCCCGCGAGCACCCCGGCATCCGTCTCGACGTCATCATGCCGCACGAGCGGTATATGGAGGAATTTCTCGCGTGGCTCACAACGCAGAAGATATGAAGCGCACAGGCAACAGCGCGTTGCTTGCCTGCGTCGGAGCCTTCGGGTATAATTTCCTCAAGAGGTGATCGGAATATGGAAACAAAAGATGTGATATTGCAGCTTCGGAATCGGGAAAAACTATCGCAGGAGGAGCTTGCGGAAAAGCTCTTCGTGACGCGGCAGGCGGTGTCTCGCTGGGAGACCGGCGAAACGATCCCCAACACCGAAACGCTCAAGCGACTGTCCTCGCTTTTCAACGTTTCGATCAACACGCTTCTCGGCTCGCCGCGCCGGAACATCTGCCAGTGCTGCGGTATGCCGCTCGAGGACGAAACGACCAGCCGTGAGCCGGACGGCTCATTCAACGAGGAATACTGCAAATGGTGCTATTCCGGCGGCGAGTTCAAGTATGAAAGCGCCGAACAGCTTATTGATTTTTGCGTGGAGCATATGGCGACGGAGGCATGGCCCGCGGCGCAGGTCCGTGCGCACATGGAAGCCGTCGTGCCGCAGCTCAAGCACTGGAAGCACGAATAATGATTATAACAAAAAAAGCGTATGGCCGCGGCCATACGCTTTTTTCGTTATTCGTTATTTCTTCTCTGCCGGAGTTTCCGCTTCGGCTTCCGCCTTTTCCGTGTCCGCAGGAGCGGCTTCGCTTTCGGGCAGAGGCTCGGTTTTTCCCTCGGGCAGCGTTTCCGCCGCCTCGGCAGGGTCAAGCTCGATCACGGGCGCCTGTCCGGCGAGGAACTCGGCGCGCGCCTTGCCGTGCGCCACCGCCACGGTGGTGAAAAGCCCGGAGATGCCGTCGAGCAGGAAGCCGAGCGCCGCGGCAAACAGGAGCGTATCGTTCTTTTCAAAGGGATTTACGAGCAGCAGCACGCCCGCCGCGCAGATGCACACGCCCAGCACAAGCGCCGCCGTCCAGCCGCCGGTGCCGCAGCTTTTGACGTCCAGCCCGTGCTTGCAGTCCATGAACCCGTGGTAAAGCAGCACAACGCCCATCACGATGACCGTAAGCCGCATGATCTGCTCGGCAAGGCTCTGCGTGAGCAGGATCCAGACGCCCGCCACCGCGGCGATGACGCCCGAGATGAGCAGCAGCTTTCGCAGCAGCCCGACACGCTCCCCGGTAAGATACGAGGCGATCTGCAATATACCCGAAAGGATCATCACCGCGCCAAAGCCATAGCTGATCCATTTCATGGCCGTCGCCGTCCATATCAGCATGGCAACGCCGAGAGCCAGGCAGAGAATGCTCACGCCGAAGGCGGCAAAAGCGAAATGACGGAAAAATCGTTTCATGGCGTCTCCTTTCAAAGAACCGAATAGATTGTGGAAACAAGCTCGTACCGCAGCGGATAGTGCGTCATGGTGCCGAGGGCGGAGGCGTCGGTCTTTTTCATCAGCAGCACGTCAGCCCCGCCCGCCGCAGCCGCGGCGGCAAGGACGGACGCATCTCCGGCATAGACCTCGGCGACGTATCCGCTCGCCGCTTCAAACGCCGGGAGCCACGCGGCGAGAACGCCGCTTTCCAAAAGCTGCGCATCTGCCGCAACGCGCACAAGGCGCGTCTCGTCGGTCGCCGCGGGAATCTCCTCCGACGCGCGCTCCGCCGCCGGGATCGTATACATGGGCGTATCCAGCCCGTCGGGAATGAAGCTCTCCGCCGCGTCCTTTCCCTCGGAACGGAGCCAGCGGCTGAGCGCCTTTGCGCCGTCGCTCCTGCCCTCGCAAAGAACGTACACGGTCTCATCCCCCACAGCAAAGCGAGGCGCGGCGGTCGGCTCCGGGACGGGCTCGGCCGTAGGTTCCGGTGTCAGCGTTTCCGGCGCGGCGGTCGGCTCCGCCGTCGGCGCAGCCGGTTCGTCCGGCGCTTTGCCGCACGCCGTCAGCAGCAGGCACGCCGCGAGAAAAAGCGGCACAGCATATTTCTTCATGGTTTTTTCTCCTTATCGCAGCCGCAGGAGCAGCTGCCGCAGTCCCCGCCGCAGCCGCGCTTCCGGTTTTTCCAGCCGCGCTTTACGGCGATCACCGCCCACACGGCGACGCCAAGCAAAACAACGATATCCCCTATGGTCATACAATGCCTTTCATTTTATCAAATAAGCAGCGCGATCTGGTAGACCGCTGCTCCGAGCCCCCAGGCGAGCAGGCACTGAAACAGCACGACGCCGAATGTTTTCCATGCCGAGTCAAGCTCCCGCCGGATCGCCGCGACTGCCGCCACGCAGGGCGTATACAGCAGCGTAAACACAAGAAATGCCGCCGCGCTGCGCACAGAGAATAGCGTGGAGAGCACCGCGCCGCCGGTGAGCACGCCGAGCGTGCTGACCACGGCTTCCTTGGCCATGAACCCCGCGATGAGCGAGGTGCATACGCGCCAGTCGGCAAAGCCAAGCGGTGCGAAGAGCGGCGCAAGAAGTCCGCCGAGCGCCGCAAGAAGGCTTTGCGAATTGTCCGAAACGGGATTGACGCGCATGTCGAACGTCTGCAAAAACCAGATCACAAGGCTTGCCACGAAAATAACGGTAAAGGCGCGGTGGAGAAAATCCTTCGCCTTGTCCCACATGAGCTGGAGCGTTGTGCGCGCCGACGGCATGCGGTAGTTCGGCAGCTCCATCACAAACGGGATGGGGTTGCCGCGAAAGAGCGTTTTTCCGAACACGAGCGCCGCCAGAACGCCGATAAGGATACCGAAAAGATACAGCCCTCCCATGGCGAGCGCCTTATACTTTGGAAAAAACGCCGCGACGAACACGGAATAGATGGGGATCTTGGCGCTGCAGCTCATAAACGGCGTGAGCAGCACGGTCATGCGGCGGTCGCGCTCGCTCGTGAGCGTCCGCGTCGCCATGACCGCCGGAACGGTGCAGCCAAAGCCGATGAGCATCGGCACAACGCTCTTTCCGGAAAGGCCGATACGCCGCAGGAGCTTGTCCATCACAAACGCGACGCGCGCCATATACCCGGTGTCCTCCAGCATGGAAAGGAAGAAGAACAGCACCACGATGACCGGCAAAAACTCCACCACGTTTCCGACGCCGCCGAACAGCCCGTCAATAACGAGCGAGTGTACGACCGGGTTGATGCCGTAGGCCGTGAGCGCCGCGTCCGTCAGCCCCGCCAGCGCGTCAATTCCCATGGCAAGCAGATCGGACAAAAACGCGCCGATCACCTCAAACGTGAGATAAAACACCAGCAGCATGATGCCGACAAAGATCGGCAAGGCGAAAATGCGGTGCGTGAGGATGTTATCGATGGCGCGCGAGCGCTTCCGCTCGCGGCTCTCCTCGGGTTTTTTCACCGTTTCGGCGCAGACCGACTCGATGAACGAATAGCGCATATCGGCAATGGCGGCGTTGCGGTCGAGCCCCGTTTCGCGCTCCATCTCCACGATGCTGTGCTCGCACAGCTCCAGCTCGTTTTCGTCGAGCGCAAGCCGCGCGACAATGTCGCCGTTTCCCTCGATCACGTTCATCGCCGCCCAGCGTGCGCTCATCCGGGCGCGCTCGGCGTGATCCTCCACCACATGCGTCACGGCATGGATGCAGCGGTGGACCGGCCCCGGCGGGCAGAAGTCGTATACCTCCGGCTTGCGTCCGGCGGCGGCCGTGCGGCAGGCAAGCTCCGTCAGATCGGCAATACCCTCGCCCTTCGCCGCGCTGATCGGCACGACCGGGATGCCAAGCAGCTCCGAGAGCTTTACTGTATCGACCGTCCCGCCGTTGGCGCGCACCTCGTCCATCATATTTAATGCGAGCACCATCGGCACATGCATCTCGATCATCTGCAGCGTGAGATAGAGGTTGCGCTCGATATTCGTGGCGTCCACGATGTTGATAATGCCGTCCGGCTTCCCGTCCAGAATAAAATCGCGCGTGACGATCTCCTCGGCGGAGTACGGCCGCAGCGAATAGATGCCCGGCAGATCGACGACTTCGTCGCCTTTCGTATTGCGGATGGTGCCGCTTTTGCTGTCCACCGTGACGCCGGGAAAATTGCCGACGTGCTGGTTGCTGCCGGTGAGCTGATTGAAGAGCGTTGTTTTTCCGCAGTTCTGGTTTCCGGCAAGAGCAAATCTCATGCGGGCTCCACCTCCACCATGGCAGCGTCCTCCAGCCGCAGCGATAGAGTATACCCGCGCAGAAACACTTCCACCGGGTCCCCCATCGGCGCAATGCGCGTTACGGTGACATGCGTTTTGGGTATGACCCCCATATCAAGAAGCCGGAGCCGGAGCGGTCCCTCGCCCCCGACGCTTCGGATGATCCCTGACTGTCCCACATGCAGCTTGTCCAGTGTCATCTCATTTTTCTCCCGTATCATATGGTATCTTCTATTTTACGGCATTATCGCCAAAAATCAATATCCAATCTGCCGGTTTTGTCCCGCCTTACACTTTTGCCGAAAACGTATATTGATTTCCATTTCCGGTTCTGCTAATATAGTACACAAGATATAACGATATTCACTTCATATGTAATGGAGGTTTCATCATGTGTACTCTAGCTCTGCCGAAAGGTGTATACCGTGAAGAGATCGTTTTTACGCCGGAGGAGACGGACAGCTTTGGCCGCGTCCGGCCCGACGCGCTCGCCCACCGCTTTCAGGAGATCGCCGCGGTACACCATGCCTCGCTCGGCGTCGGGCAGGAGATCGCCGTGACGAAGGGCTGCTTCTGGGCGCTCGCGCGCACGGAGATGCGCATTTCCCGGCTGCCCGCCGTGGGCGAGCGCGTGTTTCTCGACACCTGGGTCGGGCGGCAGTCGCACGGGCTGTTCTGGCGGCACTACCGGATCGCCGGCGAGGACGGCGCGGCGCTTCTCTACGCCGCTTCGATCTGGGTCATCATGGATATCGAGAGCCGCGCGCTCACCAAAGATCACGCCTGGGCCGTCGTTTCGCGCGTCACGGTCGAGGGAGAACTGCCCGCGGCGTTCAAGCCCATCCCCTTCCCCCGTGAGCTGCCGGAGCGCAGTTCCCGCCGCGTGACCGACGCCGAGACCGACGGCAACGGTCATCTCAACAACTGCCTGTATCTCCGCTGGGGACAGGATCTGCTGCCGGAGGAGTTCATGCGCACGCATACGCTGCGCAGCGTTTGGATCGAATATCGGAAAGAATTACCGCGCGGCACAGAATCGGAGTTGACGTATTCGCTCAGCGGGAGTACTCTGTATGTGCGGGGAACCGCAGAAAATAAAGAACGATTTTTGTTGAGGATGGAATATGATGAAACGGTTTGAAAGCGACTATCTGGAAGGCGCGCATCCCGATGTGCTCCGGGCGCTGATCGAAACAAACGGCGAGCAGACCCCGGGCTACGGAGAGGACCCCCACTGTGAAGCCGCCCGCGCCCTGCTGCGCGAGCGCTGCGAACTGCCGGAGGGCGAGGTGCAATTCCTCGTCGGCGGCACGCAGGTCAACCGCACCGTGATCGCCTCGATCCTGCGCCCCCATCAGGGCGTAGTCGCGGCGGACACCGGCCACATCGCCGCGCATGAGACCGGCGCGATCGAAAACTCCGGCCACAAGGTGCTGACCGTGCCGAACACGGACGGCAAAATTGCCGCCGGACAGGTCGAAGAGCTTTGCCGCGCGCACTATGCCGACGCAAGCTTTGAACACACGGTTCAGCCGGGCATGGTGTATATCTCAAACCCCACGGAATTCGGCACCGTGTACACCCGCGACGAGCTGGAAGCGCTCCGCGCCGTGTGCAAGGCGCGCCGTCTCCCGCTCTTCATCGACGGCGCGCGTCTCGGCGCCGCGCTCAACAGCCCGGTGTGCGACTATACGCTCGCGGATATGGCGCATATGTGCGACGTGTTTACGATCGGCGGCACAAAAATGGGCCTTCTCTTCGGCGAGGCGGCGGTGTTTTCCGCGCCGGAGCTTGCAAAGGATTTCCGCTACTTCATCAAGCAGAACGGCGGCATGCTGGCCAAAGGCCGTCTGCTCGGCGTGCAGTTTTATGCGGCGTTCAAGGACGGGCTCTACGACCGCATCGGCGCGGAGGAGGTGCGTCTTGCGCTTCGTCTGCGCGACGGGTTCCGCGCCCGCGGCTGGAGCTTTCTGGTGGAGTCCCCCTCCAACCAGCAGTTCCCCATTTTGCCGGACGCGCTCATCGAGCGGCTCGCGCCGGCGTTTTCGTGCAGCCATACGCAGTCTTTCCCCAACGGCATGAGCGCTGTGCGTTTCTGCACGAGCTGGGCGACGACCGACGCCGACATCGACGCGCTGCTCGACGCGATCCCCATCAACGCCTGAGAAGCTGCGGAACGGCAGACTCGGTGGAAAAGCGTTTTCGGCCGGTTTTACCGCGCGGACGAGTCGCACTCGGGGCGCATCGGCGGCACCGGCATCGACCTTTCGATCGCACGCGCCGATGCCAAGGCGCACGGCGGAACGATCTCCGCCGAGGTGAACGGCAATACCATCACCTTCCGGGTAAGAATATAAAGCGCAGACCCGCCGCACGAAAAATCGTGCGGCGGGTCGTCTGTTGGATGGCTTATTCGAGAGAGAGCGTGCAGTCGTGGCCGGTATCGGTGCGGGCGATGAGCGCGGTGAGCTTTTCAAAGAGCGTTTCGCCCTCGCCCCGGCGCGCCTCGGCGAGCAGGGCCTCCATGCGCGGGCGGTTGTTCGGATGGCAGCGGCGCAGGATCTTTTCATAGTACAGCACCGTGGCGCCGTATCCGAGATCCTCGCGGCTCTTTTTCGAATTGAGCCAGCGGATGTGCAGCCGCGCGCCCGCCGGGATTCTGCCGACGCCGCCGCCGAGCAGGTCGTTGAGCGCATCAAGACTGTGCACCGCCTCGTCGGGTCCCACGTCAAAGAGGCGGTTAAATTCACGAAACAGGCCGTCCGTCGTAGAGAAATTTGCCCCGTCGAGCACGAGCGTACGGCGGCGTCCGTCGTCCGGCGCCGCCGCAGCGTTCCCGCCGCGCTTGCCGCCGCTCTTTTTCGCCCGGGTCTTGCCGATACAGTCCCGGAAGTCGGCGGTATAGAAGCTCTCCGGAATTCGGTTGGAGATCGCGTATCCGGCAAAGCCGCCGATCGAGCCGGTGATCACGCCGCCGAGCACGTCGGTGGCATAGTGTACGCTGAGATAAATGCGCGAAACACCCATGGCAAGCGCGAACAGCAGAGCCGTCCAGCTGACCTTTTTGTTGCCGCGGAGGAATACCGCGAGCGAGGCCGCCATAGCGGCGGTCATGTGGCCCGAGGGAAAGCTCTTGTCGCTTTCGGTATGCTTGCCGAGCATTTCCCAATACTGCTGGAAAATGCTGCCGTCGTGCGTATATGGGCGAGGCCGGGCGACAAGCGGTTTAAAGCAGACATTTGTTACCAGCGCGCCTATGGCAAGCGCGAGCAGCATCGTTGTGCCGTACCGCCGCGTTTTGCGGAAAAGCATCAAAACGATCGAGAGCAGGATGAGGAAGATGCCGCCCTTGCCGAGGAGCGAGATGAACGATAGGAACGGGGTGAAAAACCACCCGGCGGCGACGTACAGCTGATGGATCGCGGTCGCGACCGCTTCGTCAAAGCCCGCGAAGGCCGTATTCAGCCACAGTGCCAAAGCCGTGAGTTGCATAAACTGCACTCCTTTTTTCTTTTAAGTGATCGCGCAGATATTGTATTATTATAACCGAGCCGTGCCGGAATTGCAAGTCAGCCGACGACCCGGCCGAACACACGCAGCTCGTCCCCCGCCGACACGCGGATGGGAGCGTACCGCGGATTGAGCGACACGAGCTCCACGCGCCCCGGCGCGCGCTCGAGCCGCTTGCAGTACCCCGCGCCGTTATAGAGGAACACGCCGATCTCGCCGGGGCGGAGCGTCTCCTGCCGGTGGACCCAGACGATCTGGCCGTGGACGAAGCGCGGCTCCATGCTGTCGCCGGCGATGCGCACACCGAAGTCTGCGTTCGGCGATACCTCGTCGCCCACCTCGACGGTGTCGTAATCCGTCCCGTCAAGCAGCTCGCCCGTACCGGCGGACACCGCCAGCCGGTAGAGCGGCAGCGTGCGCACGGTGCGCCGCTCCTCCGCAGGCGCGAACGCCGCGACAACATCCCGGATATGGTAAAGACGGCAAAGCTCCACGAGCTGACGGGCGCTCGGCAGCGTCGTCCCGCGCTCCCACTTGCTCACCGCCTGCGTCCGCACCGGAAAGCCCGCCTCGGTGATGTGTTTTGCAACCTCCGTCTGGTTGTATCCCGCGGCGCGCCGCGCCGCCGCCAGACGCGCGCCGAAGCTGTTTTCGTCCATGAGCATTCTCCCTCCTGTGGGTGAAGTACGTTCTGACTACAATATATAGGGTGCTGCCAAAAAACGCAAGGGTTTTTCTCTTATAAAGCGAAAAATTACCGCTTGATTTCGCTTATAAAGCGAATTATAATGCAGTTAATCGCTTGTAAGGAGATTTTCGGTATGGACGCGCTGAATATGCCTCTGGAGATGATCGCCGTATGTTCGCCAGACGGGGAGCTTTCCCCGGCGCGGTTCCGGCTGGAAACGGAAAGCGGCGAGCGCATCACGGTGCGCATCCGTCAGATCCGCCGCCGGGAGGAGATCCGGCTCATGGGCGTGGAGTCGATCCGGTTCGACTGTCTGGCGCTGCTGGGCGGGCGGCTGCGGCGCTTTGAGCTGCGCTACGGCGTGCGCGCGCACCGCTGGACGCTCTGGCGGTTTCTTGACCGGGAGGCCCCCACCGGTCGGTGTGAGTTTCCCGCTCATCCGCACATATGACAAATTTTGCGATCTGTAGCATTTTTTTAGCGGCTTTCCGGGTTGAAAAACGAAAAAACTGCTTTATAATTCTGTTAAAGTAATACTTCCGTTATGAGGTGGTTTTCATTCGCTGGGGCGTTTTTTTCCTGCTTTGGGCAGGGATGATGGTTTTTCATCTGGTCGCCTATTTTGGCTCGCAGTATCTCGAGGGCGAGCCGCACACCGTGGGCGGCGCTCTTGACGAGCGCATTCCGTTCCGTCCCGGATGGATCTATATTTACAGCTCCTGGTTTGCGCTGCTTCTCGGCGTGCCGCTGCTGCTCAACATCGTCGCGCCGGAGCTATGTCTCAAATACATGCTCGCGCACTGCATCGACCAGCTTTTGAGCAACATCATTTATCTCATCTACCCGACGACGTTCGAACGCCCCGTCCCGCCGAAGGATGGGCTGACCGGCTTCGTCATCGGCACGGTGTACAGCGCGAATCACCGCTTTCTCAACTGCGCGCCGAGCGTACACTGCTCGGTGTCGTTCCTCTTCGCGTTTGCCGCGCTTGCCGCGTCCATGCTGCCGCTGTGGCTGCGGCTGGTGATCGTTGTATGGTCGCTCACCATCGTCGCATCTACCATGTTCGTCAAGCAGCATAAGATCATCGACGCCGTGACCGCGCTGCCGACCGCCGCGGTCTGCTGGCTGCTCGCAGGACTGGTAAACTTCTCCTCTCTCGCCGCGAAGCTCTCTTAAGCCAAATAAATGTCCGCCGCGTTTCTTCTTTGGAACGCGGCGGACATTTTTTACGTTTTTCCTTTATTTCAGGGCGCGGCGCAGCGCGTCGGCGACGGTCTGCACCGTCTCGCGCGTGAGATACGGATGCATCGGGAGGCTCAGCACCGTGGCGCACAGCTCCTCCGTCACCGGGCAGGGAATGTACTGCTTCAAGCCGTCGAACGCCTGCTGGGTGTGCATCGGCTTCGGGTAATACACCATGGTGGGGATGCCCTGCGCTTTAAGCTCCGATTGCACGCGGTCGCGCTCCTCCCGGCTGCGCAGCCGGAGCGTATACTGCGCCCAGCTCGAATACCAGCCCTCCGGCACAACGGGCAGGACGGCCGGTATACCGGCAAGCTCTTCATCGTACATCGCCGCGGCGGCGTTCACGTCCGAAAGCTCGTACTTTTCAAAGGCGTCCATCTTCACGAGCAGGATCGCCGCCTGGATCGTGTCGAGACGGGAGTTCATGCCGATGCGGACGTTGTCGTATTTAAAAGAGCCCTTGCCGTGGACGCAGAGGGAGCGGATCATGGCCGCCGTTTCGTCGGAGTCGGTGAACACCGCGCCGCCGTCGCCGTAGCAACCGAGGGGCTTGGCCGGGAAAAACGACGTGCAGGCCGCATCGCCGAAAGCGCCGTTGCGTTTGCCGTGCAGCATGCCGCCGAAGCCCTGCGCCGCGTCCTCAAGGAAGAGCAGGCCGTACTTTTCGCACACGGCGGCGACCGCCTCATGGTCGGCGGGCAGGCCGAAGAGATCGACGTCCACCACGGCCTTCGGCGTGAGTTTGCCTTCCGCAATAACGGCTTCGATGGCCGCCTCAAGACTTTTCGCGTCCGCATTGAACGTATCGGCGCAGACATCATAGAACACCGGCGTGCCGCCCATGGTGGAGACGGCCTCGCCCGAGGCGAAGAACGTGAAGTCCGGCACGAACACGGCGTCGCCGGGGCCGACGCTCCACGCCATCATGCACAGCTCCAGCGCGTCGGTGCCGTTGCCGCAGGTGATGCAGTGCTTCCGCCCAACGTAGGCGGCAAGACGCTCCTCAAGCGTTTTCACCTGCTCACCGCTGATGAAATGCGCGCCGGACGCCACGGCGATCATGGCCGCGTCCATCTCCGGCTTCAAAACCTCATACTGCTTTTGCAGATCACGAAATTGCATTAGTCCTTTACCTCCGTAAGTCCGTTTTCGCCCTCGCGGTATTTCCGGCCGCATTTGGGGCAGTTCAGTCCATTTTTCAAAAGCTCGCCGCATTCGCACGCCCAGCCGCAGCGCCGCGCCGGGACGCCGAGCATCAGCGCGTGGTCCGGCACGTTGTCCGTCACGACCGCGCCCGCGCCGATGAGCGCCCAGCGCCCGACGGTGTGACCGCAGACGATCGTGGCGTTTGCGCCGATGGACGCGCCCTCGCGGATGAGCGTCTTTTTATAACCCGCCGCGCCCTTGGGATACTTCGCGCGCGGCGTGAGATCGTTTGTAAATACGCAGCTCGGGCCGCAGAACACATAGTCCTCCAGCTCCACGCCCTCGTACACCGAGACGTTGTTCTGGAGCTTGCAGCCGTCGCCGATGGTCACGTTGTTCGACACGTTCACGTTCTGGCCGAGCGAGCAGCGTTTGCCGATGACCGCGCCTTTCTGGATGTGACAGAAATGCCAGATGCGCGTCCCCTCGCCGATCGCGGCGCCCTCGTCCACTACGCTGGACGGATGCACATAATACTCGCTCACCGGTCAAACCTCCCAACATAGTCCATCGTCGAGCCGCGGGAGAGCGGGAAGCGCACCGGCTTTCCGGTCGCGGCGGATTCGTAGATGCCGAGCACGAGTTCCAGCGCTTTCCGGCCCTCGGCGCCGGAGCAGACTGGCTCGCGGCCTGTTTCGATCGCCTCGACCATGTCGCGGTAGAGCGGCGTATGGCCCGTCCCCATGTCCGCGACAGCGTATTTTTCGATCGATCCCGGAAGAGAATCCGTACCGTCGGCAAATTGCCAGCGCTCCACAATGTCGAGATACTTGCCGGACACGGACACCGTGCCGCTCTCGCCGAACACGGCGAGAGCGTCGCTGAGGTTATTGGGGAACACGTTCACCGTGCCCTCCACGGCCGCATACGCGCCATTCTTAAAGCGGATGAGCGCGAGGCCCATGTCCTCGGCCTCGATGTACGGATGCGTCAGGCGGCCGGTGTAGGCGAACACCTCGTCCGCGTCGCCGAACACCCATTGCAGAAGATCGGTATAGTGGATGCACTGGTTCATGAGCGTGCCGCCGTCGTTCTTCCACGTGCCGCGCCATTTTCCGGCGTCAAAGTACGCCTTGTTGCGGTTGCGGCGGATCTGCGCCGCGCCGTGCAGGAGACGGCCGAAGCTGCCGTTCGCCGCTTCCGCGTGCAGCGCGCGCATCGACGGGCAGAAGCGGAGCTGGTGGTTCACACAGAGCTTCACGCCGTTTTTCGCGGCCGATTCGATCATCGCGTCGGCGTCCTCAAGCGAGAGCGCGACCGGCTTTTCCACGATCACGTTCGTCCCGGCCTCGAGACAGTCGCACACGATTTGCCGCTTGATGCCGCTGCCGAGAGCGACCGCCGTGAGAGCGGGGCGCTGCTCGGAGAGCATGGCGCGGTAGTCGGCGTAGAGCTTCACGCCGGAGCGCTTCTCCTCCGGGAGCATCGTAAGCGCCTTTTCGCGGTTTTCCTCCACGAGATCGCAGAGCGCGACGATCTCCAATCCGGTCTCGAGCGCGGCGCGGATATGGTTGGCGCAGATCAT
>SFFV01000020.1 GCA_004557735.1 Clostridiales bacterium | reverse complement strand
CTATTCCTGGTGGAACGGCGACTGGTACGGCTGGTGGGCGGTTTACAACGCGGGCGGCGAATATACGGATTTTGTGGATTCCTGGTCAGACGTCTGCGCTACGATCTTTGTGGACGGCGATATCGGTACAGTCGATATCTGGGACGATACCTGCGAGGAGGGCACGAATCTCGGCTACATCAATGTGACCTTCAAGCCCGGAAAAACGAACAATGGCCGCATGCTTTCGGAATCGGGATATTTCCTGATCGATGATGTAAACAGCGGCGACTGGGTCGTTGACCCCGGCGACTCCGTCGTGAGCCGGTTTGACCAGATGATCTATATTCACGGCACGGTCGTCGACCACGAAAACAGCGAGGACTGGGTCGAATATGTTATTTTCCTCCGCCCGTGGGGCATGAGCTGGGAGGATGTGCGCAGCGACGCCTGCGAGGATATGCCGTATTCGGACATGATGCCGTACTACTACGACGAATGGTATGTGCCGCACATGAATGGGCCTATGCCGAGCTATTTCGATCTCGATCTCGGTGAAGCCGCCTGACAGAACAATATGCGAAGACGGAGTGGGGGAGACCTGCTCCGTCTTTTTTTACCGGTTGCCATCCGGACGCAAACGGAGTAAAATGACAAATATGGAAACAGCGGAGAAAAAACGAATCACGCCCCGTGCGGTGTGGCGGCTTTGCCCGGCGCGACACGCGGTGTTGCTTATGTCGCTTGCATGGTTGGCGGCATACTTTCTGCTGCGCGGAAACAAGGCACTGATGATTGCCCTCTGCCGGACACTCGTGCGCCCGTGGCACGCTTTTGCGGGAAAACTATTTTCCGTCGTGCCGTTTTCCGTGACGGAGTGGATCATCCTTTTTCTTGCGGCGCTCGGCGTCGCGCTGCTCATACTGCTGGCCGCGCAGCTTGTCCGGCGGCGGTGGGCGAAGGCTTACCGCACGAGCATGACGATCCTTTCCGTGTCGGCGGCGCTGTTCGCGCTTTTCTGTCTTTGGTGGGGCGTGCTGTACTATTCCGACAGCTTTACCGAGCAGGCGCGCCTGGAGCGGCGCGACATATCCGTGCAGGAGCTGGAGACTGTTACGGGATATTTTGCGGCGCAGGCAAACGCGGCGGGCGAGCATGTAGAGCGCGATGAAAACGGCGTGTTTGCCGCCGACAAGGATGCGATCTTCCGCCGCTCAGCGGGGATTTACGAGGGCGCGGAGCAGACCTTCCCGTGCCTTGCCGCTCCAGCGGTGCGGGCAAAGCCCGTGCTGCTCTCGCGGCTTTTGAGTTATATCCGCTATACCGGCTTTTTCTTCCCGTATACGGCGGAGGCCAATCTCAACGCCGATTCGCCCGCGTGCCTGCTGCCGTCCACGATCGCGCACGAGCTGGCGCACCTGCGCGGCGTCGCGCGCGAGGACGAGGCAAACTTCTGCGCCGTCGTCGCCTGCATGGAAAGCGGCGATGAAGAGTACCGCTACTCCGGCGCGCTGCTCGCCTACATCTATCTCGGCAACGCGCTCTACAGCGCCGACTATGACGCCTGGCGCGAGGTGTATTCCACGCTCAGCGAGGAGGTGCGCGCCGATCTGCGCGCAAACAACGACTACTGGGCGCGGTTTGAAACGGCCGCGGCGGACGTGTCCGAAAAGGTGTACGAATCGTTTTTGCAAACCTACGGCGACGAGCGCGGCATGCAGAGCTACGGCGCGTGCGTCGATCTCCTGACGGTATACTATCTTCCCGCCGCCGAATAACGAGCCTGCAAACCGCTGCAAACGTGCGAAAAGACCGCGGGCGCAGAATCCCCTGTGTAAAAAAAGCTTCTCTCCGACCCGGAGAGAAGCTTTTCCTCTTTTTATTCCAGCGCCAGACCCCAGTAGATCGGCTCGGCGCCGTTGAGCCCCATGAGAAACGGCTCGTCGCCCGCCCGCGCGGGGAGCGCCTCGCACACCCGGCCGCCGTCCACGGCGTAGATGTCGCCGTGCTCGCCGCAGAAAAATTCCCCGGTAACGGAGAAAAGCTTGAGTATCCCGTCGCTGTACTTTGCATGCGGGATGCCGTCGAGCCACGCCTCACGCCGTGTGTTGAATTCCTCCGCCGTGATCTTCCGGCACACGGCGGGAAGCGGCGCGTTTGAGCGGTAGGATACCGTCTTAGCGCGCATCGTGAGCGCGTACCAGCACCGGAGCGTCGCGCTTGCCGGGCAGAGATACGCCGGTTCTCCCCCGGCGGCGGTGAGCACCACCGCGCGGCCGTAGCCCCTGCCGCGATACGCCGGCTTTGTCGCCACGGCGAAGATGTACCGGACGGCGCCGAAGGGGACGGCGTACGCCGCCGCAACAATTTTACCGTCCTCTTCAACCACGCTCGCCATGCCGGGCCGGTAGAGCTCGCGGAAGAAGGTGTCGATGTAGACATCCGTATCGCCGAACACCTCGTGCCAGAGCGCCTTGAGCGACTTCTCGTCACCCTCGCGGGACGGACGCGGCGTCATGCTTCGTCCTCCTGCCAGAGAGCGGTGAATTTATCGATCATAAACATCGGATACCACTCCTCTTTCGCTTTTCGCAGTCCGGGGATACCCATATCCTCCTCACGGTTGAGATACCGGATCTCCGGAAAATCCTTTTGCAGATGGCGGGCAAACTCACGCGCGATCATCGGATACGCGCCGGGAAGATCGTCGAGCGCTTTTTCAAAATGGACGTCGATCGTGTCGCTGCCGAGTCTTTCTCCGGCGGTGAACGCCGCCGGTTTGCCGTCGGCATAGAGAATGCCGCCGGTCATGCCGAGCTCATCCCAGTACTGAAACATCCGCTTGATCGCTTCGTTTTCCTCTGCATTGCCGCCGTTCTTTTCGGCGTCCCAGCTTTGGAGAAGACTGCGGCAGTCGTCAAAACCGGCGGGGGAGAGGACTTCGTAATGCCAGTCATGGGCCGCCTCAAACCGGTTGCAGAAATTGCGCTTGCCGTGGAGCTTCTTTCCTGCGAGCGTGGCGAACGATTCAACGGAATAGATATAATCGGCATCGTCCCGGGCTTCAAAGAAGCGGAACCGACCCGGCAGCGCGGCCTCGAGCGCGGCGCGCTGCGGCGCGGTCACGCCTTCAAGATAGAGAGGCCGCGCGTGCTCCGCGGCACGCGCGCGGAGAGCGTTGACGGCGGGGGCAAGATCGCCCCGGCCGGAGGGGTATGCGTAAAACGCGCCGCGGGAGCAAAGGTATTCAATGCCCAGCCTCTTGCCGAGTACGGCGACATTCCTCCGGCAGAGAATATCCCAGAGAAATACGTTTCCGAAGCTGTCCGAGGAGCTTTTGGAATCCTCCCAGGCGAGCGCTTCGTCAAAAAAAGGTTTGTGCTGCAGACTGATGGGCTGAAAATCGCTCATAAAAAAGCCTTTCCGGTTGATAGTTTGTTATTTATAGAGCCGTTCGCAGACGCGCTTTGCTTCGCTGCGCAGGGAGCGCAGATCGGCGAATGTCTCCGGACGCTTGGTGATGTCGCGCAGCAGCGCGGACGGATGATAGATCGCCATGGCGCGGGCGCTTTCGATATCAAACCACTGCCCGTGCTCGCGGGTGATGCGAAAATCCGGCTTTATGACCGCCATCGCGGCGATGCGCCCGAGGCAGACGATGAGTTTCGGGCGTATCAGATCGCGCTGTGCGTCCAGCCAGTGACGGCACGCCGCCTGCTCCTCGTTGAGCGGGTCGCGGTTGTTCGGCGGACGGCATTTGACGACGTTCGCAATGTATATGCGCGAGCGGTCGAGATCGATCATTTCAAGCATATCGTCGAGCAGCCTGCCGGCAGGGCCGACGAACGGCTCGCCCTTCAGATCCTCCTGCTCACCGGGGCCTTCGCCAATGAACATCAGCTCGCTCTCCGGATCGCCAACGCCGAAAACAACGCTGTGCCGTCCCTGCGAAAGCGGGCAGTCCCGGCAGGAGAGGCATTCCCTTTGCAGTTTGTCCATTGCTTCCACGATCATCACACTCCATACCCGGACATAGTATCATGCTTCGCCGGAAAAGGCAACGCCCGAATCGGCCAAAAGAGAGACGCGCCGCATATACGGCGCGTCCCCCTTTGCAGGGAAGATATTTTAAGAGAGGCGGATAGGGATCACACTTTGAAGTCCACAGAGGTGGAACCCTTGTTTTCCTGCACGAACTCATAGTCCTTGCCGGGAAGGATGGCATTGAGCACAATACCGACGATGGAGGCGACCGCGAGGCCGGAGAAGCTCACGATGCCGATCTGGATGGGGGCGGTGTAGGTGATGCCGATCGCAAGGACAAGGATGAGCGCGGCGATGATGATGTTGCGGGTGTTGGAGAAGTCCACGTTGTTTTCCACAACGTTGCGCACGCCGACCGCGGAGATCATGCCGTACAGCACAAGGGACACGCCGCCGATCGTGGCGGTGGGCATGGCGGAGACGAGGGCGGAGAACTTCGGGCAGAACGATACGACGATGGCGAACGCCGCAGCGATGCGGATGACGGCGGGGTCGTATACACGGGTCAGGGCGAGAACGCCGGTGTTTTCGCCGTAGGTGGTGTTGGCGGGGGCGCCGAAGAGCGCGGCGAGAGAGGTCGCAAGACCGTCGCCGAGGAGCGTGCGGTGGAAGCCGGGATCGACCATGTAGTTTTTCTCCACCGTGGAGGAGATGGCGCAGATGTCGCCGATGTGCTCGACCATCGTGGCAAGAGAGAGCGGGACGATCGTGAAGATGGCGCTCACAAGCAGGCCGGCGTTGAAGTCCGCGTTGCTGAAGAGGGAGAACACGGTGCGCTCGCCATAGATGGGGAAGCCGAACCAGGCGGCGTCGCCGACGGTCTGAACAACGTTGGCGCGGGTGGCGGGATCAACGATCAGCGCGAAGATGTAAGAGCCGAGGACGCCGAGCAGGATGGGAATGATCTTCGCCATGCCCTTGCCCCACATATTGAAGCCGATGACGATCGCGATCGCGACAATGGCGACGAGCCAGTTGGCGGAGCAGTTGGTGATGGCGGAGGAGGAGAGCGTCAGGCCGATGGCGATGATGATGGGGCCGGTGACGATCGGGGGGAAGAAGCGCATGACCTTCTTCACGCCGAAGGCCTTGAAGAGCGCGGAGAGGACGACGTACATGAGGCCGGCCGCCGCGACGCCGACACAGGCGTAGACAAGCAGCTCGGGTTCCTTGTTCGGGGCGATGGCAGCGTAGCCGCCGATGAACGCGAACGAAGAGCCGAGGAATGCGGGGACCTTACCCTTGGTGAGCAGATGAAAGAGCAGTGTGCCGAGACCGGCGAAGAGCAGCGTGGTCGCAACGTCCAGACCGGTCAGCGCCGGGACAAGGACGGTCGCGCCGAACATGGCGAACATGTGCTGCAATCCGAGCACCAGCATACGCGGCGTGCCGAGGGAGCGCGCGTCATAAATGGGTTCGGATCCGATTTGTTTCTTTGTCATAATCGTTCTCTCCTTTATATAATTTATTCTTTTTCGTAAATGGAAACGCCGGTTTCGCCGTCGCACTCGGCGAGGCGCACCGCGACGATCTCGCGCAGGGAGGTGGGGATGTTCTTGCCGACAAAATCCGGCTTGATCGGAAACTCGGCGTGCCCGCGGTCGATGAGCGCGAAGAGCTGGATGCGCGCCGGTCTCCCGAGAGAAATGAGCGCGTCAATGGCCGCGCGGGCGGTTCGGGTCGTAAAAATAACGTCGTCACAGAGCACAACGGTCATCCCCTTCACATCAAAGGGAATGTGCGTGTCCGAAACGACGGGCGCATCGGCGACGAGCGTGAGATCGTCCCGATAAAGCGTGATATCCAGTTTTCCGACCGGGACGGAAACGCCCTCGATCTTCTCAATGTTTTTGGCCAGCCGTTCGGCAAGAGGGATGCCGCGGGTCTTGATGCCGATGAGACAGAGATTTTCGGTGCCGTGATTCTTCTCAACGATCTGGTGGGCGATGCGTACAAGCGTCCGCTCCACGGCGGCTTCGTCCATGATCTGCGCTTTGAAGGTCATTGTCCCACATCCTTTCCGTCATCCGGGCAACAAAAAAACCTTGGCCGGCAAATCCGGACAAGGCGCAGCACTACGGCATAAAGATACCGTGATCCCATCTTACGACGCCTTGCCGGCAGCTCTGTACCGACTTAAAGAGGTCTTTTCTGACGCGTATACTACCATGTCCTCTTCGGCGTGTCAACGGGGAAATGCACAAAATATGGATCGCCGGGAAAGTTTTTTTCTCCATACCACAGGATGTTGGGGAGAAATGCGCTTTTGCTCTGACAACAGCGAGACTGTACGCGTTCCGTTTCCGGCCTATACCGTATGCGATGGAATACATACAAACCGATAACGGCCTGGCGTTTATTGATCGGAAGGCGCCGTCAATGCAGAAGCCTCCCCGCTTTCCCGAATCTGCAACACATCATTGACAAGTCTGCATTTTGAAGATAAATTGATTAACGAACGGAGGCGAAATGCTGTGCAGCTCTTTTATGGAGTACCCGAAGATATTGAAAAATGGATGAGCCTTGTTTCACAGGTGCGATCGGGTTTTCCGGGTCTGGAAACACAGGAGAAGCTAAGCGAACACCGGGCTGCGGTCCTCAAATTCATGCGCAACCGACAGGCAGTTTGTGTAAAAGAAGAAGATGAGATCGTCGGCGTCATGCTGTTTTCACGGGGACACAATAGGATCTGCTGTCTCGCTGTTGCGCCCGCATACCGTCGCCGCGGTATAGCTGCCATGCTCATGGATGAAGCGCTTGCCAATTTAGACAGAACAAAAGAAGTAACCGTTTCGACGTTTCGGGCGGAGGATGAAAAAGGGCTCGCACCAAGGGCTTTGTACGAAAAATACGGTTTTGTTGCAGATGAGCTTATAGAGGAATTTGATTATCCGAATCAAAAATTCATCCTCCCTCCGATCGGTGCGGAGAGCCGGGACGATTGAAACAGATATGCGAGGAGAAAACGTGCCGGATAAATCATTCCAATTCGCCAAAGGATGTGCGAACCGTTTCCCTGACGGGAAAAAACCTGCCAGAGCGCAGCGGGAATTGCAGAGGTGAAACCATTGAGAGAAAATGTATATCAAACTTCCTGCGGACCAATTCACTATTGGGTAAGCATGATAAATCCGGATGAAATAACGCTCGTTTTTCTTCCGGGACTGACGGCCGACCATAGACTGTTTGACAAACAGATGGAGTTTTTTGACGGAAAGTATAACATTGCCGTTTGGGATGCGCCGGCGCACGCAGCCTCCTGGCCGTTTCAGTTCAATTTTGACCTGTTCGACAAAGCCGGATGGCTGCATGAGATCTTGGAGCGTGAGAATATAGTAAAGCCTGTGATCGTCGGCCAGTCAATGGGCGGATATGTGGGTCAGGCTTTTGCGCAGCTGTATCCGGATCAACTGAAAGGTTTTATTTCCATTGACTCTGCGCCGCTGCAAAGAAAATATGTGACGGCGGCGGAACTGTGGCTTTTGAAAAGAATGGAGCCGGTATACGCTCACTACCCGTGGAAGCTGCTTTTGAAATCCGGTACGGACGGGGTTGCTGTTTCTGACTACGGCAGAAATCTGATGCGGGAAATGATGCTCGTCTACGATGGAAATCAGAAGCGTTATGCGCAGATTGCCGGGCATGGCTTTCGTATCCTGGCGGAAGCGATGGAAAAGGATCTTCCATATGAGATCCAATGTCCGGCGTTGCTGATATGCGGCACACAGGACCATGCCGGTTCATGCATACGGTATAATAAGGCGTGGCATCGAGACACACAGATCCCTTTGCAATGGATAGAAGGAGCGGGTCATAATTCCAACACGGATAAGCCGGAACGGATAAACGCCTTGATCGGGGAATTTCTTGCAAACATTTAAATAGAATACAGCCGAACGGCCGGCGGCTTCCGGCTTACCGGGATGCTGCAGAAAATCCTCCGCATGCTTGCAAGCATACGGAGGATTCTCTGTCTTATGAACACCGCCCCGCGGCCGGCGGTTTTTCCGTTAAAGAATACTCAGTCCTTTTTAAAGGAGTCCTTGAGCGCGACGGCACGGTTGAATACGAGATGGCCGGGGACGCTGTCCTTGTTGTCGGGGGCAAAGTAGCCGAGACGCAGGAACTGGAAGCGATCCGCCGCGGCGCAGTCCTCGAGCGACTTTTCCACCTTGCAGCCGGTGAGCACTTCGAGCGAGTTGGGGTTCAGGCAGTCGATGAAATCCTTGCCGGGGGCGTCCGGCTCAGGGTCGGAAAAGAGCATATCGTAGAGCCGGACCTCGGCGTCGGCGCAGTTGTTCGCGTCTACCCAGTGGATCGTGCCGCGCACCTTGCGGCCGTCGGGCGTGTTGCCGCCGCGCGTTTCGGGGTCGTACTCGCAGAGGATCTCGGTCACGGCGCCGCTCTCGTCCTTGACGCAGCCGGTGCAGCGGACGATATACGCGCCCTTGAGCCGCACCTCGTTGCCGGGGAACAGGCGGTTATACTTCCTGACCGGCTCCTCCATGAAGTCGTCCTGCTCAACCCAGAGCGTGCGCGAGAACGAAACCGGGCGTGTCCCGGCGTTTTCGGCGACGGGGTTGTTTTCCACGTCGAAATACTCGGTCTGTCCCTCCGGATAGTTCGTGATCGTGAGCTTCACGGGGCGCAGCACCGCCATAACGCGCTTGGCGTTGGCGTTGAGATCGTCGCGCAGGCAGCTCTCCAGCAGCGAGTAGTCCACCGTGGACGTGACCTTGGAAACGCCGATGCGGTCGGTAAAATCGCGGATGGAGTGCGGCGTATATCCGCGGCGGCGAAGCCCGCAGAGCGTCGGCATACGCGGATCGTCCCAGCCGGAGACGCGGCCCTCCTCCACAAGGCGGCGCAGCTTGCGCTTGCTCATCACGGTGTAATTGATGCCGAGGCGGGCAAACTCGATCTGGCGCGGCTTGGACGGCACGTCGCAGTTTTCGATGACCCAGTTGTAGAGCGGGCGGTGATCCTCATATTCGAGCGAGCAGAGCGAATGCGTGATGCCCTCGAGCGCGTCCTGGATGGGGTGGGCGAGATCGTACATCGGGAAGATGCACCATTTCGTGCCCTGCCGGTGGTGCTCGATGTAGCGGATGCGGTAGAGCACCGGGTCGCGCATATTGAAGTTGCCGCTGGCAAGGTCGATCTTCGCGCGAAGGGTATATTTCCCCTCGGGGAACTCCCCGGCGCGCATCCGCGCAAAAAGATCGAGAGATTCCTCGATCGGGCGGTCGCGGTAGGGGCTGACGGCGGGATGCGTCGTGTCGCCGCGGCAGGCGGAAAACTCCTCGGGCGTCAGCTCGCAGACGTAGGCGAGACCCTTTTTTATGAGGCCGAGAGCCAGCTCGTAGGTCTCTTCAAAGTAGTCCGAGCCGTAGAAAAATCGGTCGCCCCAGTCAAAGCCGAGCCAGCGGATGTCCTCCTGAATGGCATCGACGAATTCGGTGTCCTCCTTGGCGGGATTGGTGTCGTCCATGCGCAGATTGCAGAGACCGCCGAACTTCTCCGCCGTGCCGAAATCGATGCACAGCGCCTTGCAGTGGCCGATGTGCAGATAGCCGTTCGGCTCGGGCGGGAAACGGGTGTGTACCGTTTTTCCGGCAAACCGTCCGCCGGGGGCAATGTCCTCGGCAACAAAATCCTGAATAAAATTGCTGGATTCTCTGATCTCGTCCATAACGATTCTCTCCATATTTTATGAAAGCTCAATGAATGACAATTATTATACACGTCAGCGCTTGAAATTACAACAGAATTATTGGATAATGAAAGCGCTGTGAATCTTTCCGCCACCGGCGGAACAAACGACAGGAGAATACCATATGAAATATGATGCTGTGATCCTCGGCGGCGGCCCGGCGGCAGTTTCCGCGGCGCTCACGCTGCGCGCGCGGAGCAAAACCGCGGCGATCCTCTCCGGCGGGATCGACGATATCCCTCTCTTCCGCGCAAACAAGATCCCCAATTACCCCGGCTGCCCGGACATCTCCGGCCGTGCGCTGCTGGAGACGATGGAGCGGCAGGCGCTCGATGCGGGCGCAAAGCTCCTTCACGGACGCGCCACGTCGGTGGCCTCTCTCGGCGGGAGCTTCGGCATTGTCTACGGGTCGGACTTCTGCGAGGCGGAAACGGTCATTCTCTGCACCGGCGTCGCCGCCGGGAAGCCCTTTCCCGGCGAGCGGGACTACCTTGGCCGCGGCGTGAGCTACTGTGTCACCTGCGACGGGATGCTTTACCGGGGGAAAAAGGTCTGCGTCGTGGGCTTCACGTCCGATACGCAGGAGGAAGCGGATCTTCTTCGCACAATGGGCTGCGAGACGGAAGTGTTTACGAGCCGCGCGGCAAAGTACGCCGTGCTCGGAGGAGAGCGCGTCACGGCGCTTTCCGTGAACGGCGCGGAGCATCCGTGCGAGGCGGTATTTATCCTGCGCCCGGCCGCGGCGCCTGATACGCTGCTCGCGGGACTTGCCATGGACGGCGTGCATGTTGCCGTGGATAAGGCGACGATGAAAACGTCCGTTGAGGGCGTTTTCGCTGCCGGAGACTGCACCGGCAAGCCCTACCAGATCGCCAAAGCCGTCGGCGACGGCAACATCGCCGCGCTCAGCGCCGCGCAGTATATCGAGGAAAGGAGCCGTGGGGCAAAAGCATGAACGGGAGCGAGATCAAGTATCTGGAACTGCTCGCCAAGAGCTTTCCGAGCATCCCTGCCACGGCGGCGGAGATCGTGCGGCTGCAAGCCATTTTGGAGCTGCCAAAAACGACCGAGCATTTTATGAGCGACATTCACGGCGAGTATACATACTTTTCCCATATCCTCAAAAATGCCTCGGGCGCGATCCACGACAAGATCAACGACAGCTTCGGCGACCTTCTCGGCGAGGAGGAGAAAAACTCGCTTGCCCGGCTGCTCTATTATCCCGAACGGGAGCTGGCCGCTGCGGCGCACTCCGATTCCTGGTACCGTGTGACGATCCACCGCCTTGTGGCCGTCTGCCGACAGGCTACGGACAAGTATACCCGCGTCAAGGTGCGCGCCCGTCTGCCGAAGGAATATGCGTACATTATCGAAGAGCTCATCGACTCTGACGAGCACGATCCCAACAAACGCAAATACTTTGAAAGCATCATCAACAGCGTCATCGAGACCGGCATTGCCGACCGGTTCATTGTTGCTCTGGCGAATCTCATCTCCCGCCTGACGGTAAACCAGCTGCACATCGTCGGCGACATATTCGACCGCGGCCCCGCCGCGCAGATGGTCATGGACGATCTTATGGACATGCACGGCGTGGACTTCGTCTGGGGCAACCACGACATTCTCTGGATGGGTGCGGCGATGGGAAACTCTGCGTGCATTGCCAACGCGTTGCGAAACTCGCTCAAATACGGCAACTTTGATATGCTCGAGGACGGCTACGGTCTGAACGTCCGCCCGCTCGCGCTCTTCGCCATGGAGCAGTACGGCGACGACCCCTGCACAAACTTCCTCCCAACGCATGTGACCGACTGCGTGGCGGAAAACAGCGACGTTACCGCCAAGCTTCTCAAAGCCATCACGGTCATCCAGTTCAAACTGGAAGGCCAGCTCATCCTCCGCCATCCGGAATATAAAATGGACGGACGCCTCCTTCTCGGCAAACTCGTCCGCGCAGACGAAACTATCACACTCGACGGGAAGGAATACCGCATCAACAACATCTCGCTCCCCACGGTCGATCCCGCCGATCCGTACCGTCTCTCCGAGCGGGAGCAGCAGCTCGTCGATCAGCTTGTTTTGTCGTTCCTGCGCAGCGAGAAGCTGCAGACCCATATCCGCTATCTGCTGGAAAAGGGCGCCATGTACCGCATATGCAACGGCAACCTTTTTTACCACGGCTGCATCCCCATGGAGCCGGACGGCAGCTTTACGCGCGTGACGATAGGCGATACGGCGTACTGCGGAAAGTCCCTCATGGACGCCTGCGACCGGCTGTGCCGCACGGCGATGTACGACCGCCGGACGGAGAATACCGACCTGCTCTGGTATCTCTGGTGCGGCCCGTATTCCCCGCTCAACGGCAAGGACAAGATCGCAACGTTTGAGCGCACGTTCCTTGATGACCCGGAGGCCGGTACGGAACGAAAAAACCCGTACTACGATCTCTGGAACAGCGAGGAGACGGCGCGCACGATCCTCGCGGAGTTCGGCGTTAATTTTGACCGCGGCCATATCATCAACGGCCATGTGCCCGTGCGAAAAACGAAGGGCGACACGCCCATCAAGGCCAACGGCAAGTTCATCAACATCGACGGCGGCCTCTCAAAGGCTTACCAGCCCGTGACGGGCATCTGCGGCTACACGCTGGTATATTCCTCGCACGAGCTGTATCTTGCCGAGCACCAGCCCTTCGACCCGGACACCGCCGCGCGCGAGAGCGCGGACGTGCTCTCCCGCACGATCATGATCGAGCAGTACCCCGACCGGCTGCGTGTGCGTGATACCGACGGCGGCGCGGATGTGGAGCGGCGGATTGCCGATCTCAAAAAGCTGCTCGCGGCTTACCGCAGCGGCGTTGTACGCACGCCGAGCCGCATGGAGTAAGGCTTGACAAATCAAACAAATAACGGTATATTGATTTGGAAAAAAGCGCAGAAGGGGAGGAGTAGGCTCCCGGCGGAACGCAGAGAGAGGGCGGTCGGTGCAAGCCCTTGTGAAGCCGCAGCCGAAGGTCGCCCCGGAGCTGCCGTTTTGAACAAAGTAGAAACGGACGGGTTCTCCCGTTACAGAGAATACGAGTGCCGCTGTTGTAAAAGCGGAAATCGGGTGGTACCGCGTAAGTTTTTGCGCCCCGGAGTTTTTCTCCGGGGCGTTTTTGTTTGGAGGAATGAGAATGAAAGAACTGCCGAAGATTTACGATCCCAAGCAGGTGGAAAAAAAGATCTACCGTTACTGGACGGACGGCGGCTGGTTCCACGCCGAGCGCGACCCGGACAAGAAGCCGTTCACCATCGTGATCCCGCCCCCGAACGTCACCGGCCAGCTCCATCTCGGCCACGCGTTCGATGAAACGATTCAGGACGTGCTCATCCGCTGGAAGCGCATGAGCGGATACTGTGCGCTCTGGCTGCCTGGCGTTGACCACGCCGGCATTGCCACGCAGATCAAGGTGGAGGCCGAGCTCCGCAAGGAGGGGCTGACCCGCTTTGATCTCGGCCGCGAAAAGTTCCTTGAGCGCGTGTGGGACTGGAAGCAGCACTACGGCGACCGCATCGTGGAGCAGCTTAAAACGCTCGGCTCTTCCTGCGACTGGGAGCGCCAGCGCTTCACTATGGACGAGCAGTGCGCCAAGGCTGTGCGCGAGGCGTTCTGCAGCCTGTACGAAAAGGGATATATCTACCGCGGAAAGCGTATTATCAACTGGTGCCCGCACTGCACGACCGCCCTTTCCGACGCGGAGGTCGAATATGTCGAGAAGAACGGCTTCTTCTGGCACATTCGCTACCCGCTGACGGACGGCTCCGGCAGCGTGGAGGTCGCCACGACCCGTCCGGAGACGATGCTCGGCGACGCCGCCGTTGCGGTGAATCCGGAAGACCCGCGCTATAAGGACATGATCGGCAAGACCGTCACGCTCCCGCTCGTCGGGCGCGAGATTCCCATCGTCGGCGACGAGCACGCCGATATGGAATTCGGCACCGGCTGCGTGAAGATCACGCCCTGCCATGACCCGAACGACTTTGAGGTGGGCCTGCGCCACGATCTGCCGCAGTATCTGATGCTCGACGGCGACGGGAAGATCACCGGCGGCTACAAGTGGGACGGCATGGACCGCTATGAAGCCCGCAAGGCCATCGTCCAGGAGCTGGAGGAGCGGGGCTATCTCGTGTCCATCGAGCCGTGCGTCCACAACGTCGGCACCTGCTACCGCTGCCATAACGACGTGGAGCCGCTTGCGAGCGACCAGTGGTTCGTGAAGATGCAGCCCCTTGCGAAGGAAGCCATCCGTGTCGTGGAGGACGGCGAGATCAAATTCGTTCCCGACCGCTTTGCCAAAACGTATCTCAACTGGATGAACGGCGTGCGCGACTGGTGCATTTCCCGCCAGCTCTGGTGGGGGCATCAGATCCCCGTGTGGTACTGCGACGACTGCGGCCATATGACCGTGTCCCGCACCGACGCCTGCGAGTGCGAGGCGTGCCATTCCAAAAACATCCACCGCGAGAGCGACGTGCTGGACACCTGGTTTTCCAGCGCGCTCTGGCCGTTCTCCACGCTCGGCTGGCCGGACAGGACCGAGGATCTTGACTACTTTTACCCGACGGATGTGCTCGTCACGGGCTATGATATCATCTTCTTCTGGGTCGCCCGCATGATCTTCTCCGGCTGCGAGCATATGAAGAAGATCCCGTTCCGCACGGTGCTCATCCACGGCCTGATCCGCGACCCGCAGGGCAAGAAAATGTCCAAGTCCGCCGGAAACGGCGTCGATCCCATCGAGGTCATCAACACCTACGGCGCGGACGCGCTCCGCTTCAACATCATCACCGGCAACTCGCCCGGAAACGATATGCGCTTCTTCCCGGAGCGCTGCGAGGCGATGCGAAACTTTGCCAACAAGCTCTGGAACGCCTCGCGCTTCGTGATGATGAATCTCACCATCGGCAAAAACGAGCTGCCCGAAACGCTGGAGCTGGAGGACAAGTGGATCCTCTCCCGGTTCAACGAGCTGGCCCGCGAGGTCGGCGAGAATCTCGATAAGTACGAGCTCGGCATCGCCGCGCAGAAGATCTATGACTTCATCTGGGACAGCTTCTGCGACTGGTACATCGAGCTTACCAAGGCCCGTCTGACCGGCGAGGACGAGACGGCGCGCATCCAGGCACAGAAGGTGCTGCTGTACGTGCTCACCGAAACGCTCAAGCTGCTCCACCCGTTCATGCCGTTCATCACCGAGGAGATCTATCAGGCGCTGCCGCACGAGGGCGACGCGCTCATGGTCCAGCCCTACCCCGTCTGCCGCGAGGATATGGCGTTCCCGGCGGAGAGCGCGCGCTTTGAAAAGGTCATGGAGGCCATCCGCGCCATCCGCAGCCGCCGCAGCGAGATGAACGTCCCGCCGTCCAAGCGCCCGCATCTCTATATTGTCACCGAAGATAAAGAGGCCTTTGAAAACGGCCGCGACTATCTTTGCCGTCTGGCGTATGCCGGGGAAGTGATCGTCTCCGGCGAAGTCCCGGCGGACGCCGACAGAATGGTCAGCATCGTGACGAAGGACGCGCGCTGCTTCCTGCCGATGAGCGAGCTTGTCGATCTCGACAGGGAACGCGAGCGGCTCGGGAAGGAGCTTGCGAAAAACCGCGGCTTCCTCGAAAACCAGCGCCGTAAGCTCTCCAACGAGAGCTTTGTCTCCCGCGCTCCGGCCAGCGTCGTCGCTACCGAGCGCGAGCGCGCCGAAAAGCTCGAAGCGCTGATCGCCAATCTTGAGGAATCGCTCCGCCGGCTTAGCTGAGCCGCCGGGTTCCGGAAGCAAACTATTATTGACAAAGATGTCCCGAAACGCTACAATGTCGGTTCGGGACATTTTTTGTGAGCACCGAAAACTTTTTGCTGCTTTTGAGCGTCTAATACATGGAAAGCAAAACCGAATCATTCATCCTGCGCCGCGAGGCGCGGGGGAGGAGAATACACTATGCGTAAGTTTATTTCAAAGCGACTCTTTGCCGTTTTGATGTCGGCGATCCTTATCGCCGCACTCGGCACAACGGCGCTTGCGGACGACGCCCCCGTCATCAATACCGATGTTCCCGCAGCACTCACCGTGATCGAGGGGCAGACGCTCACGCTCACCGTAGAGGCGACGGGCGGAGAGCTTTCGTACCAGTGGTACCGCGTGCATCCGGAGGGCGATGCGCCTGTGGAGGGGCAGACCTCCAATACCTATCAGATCGCCGCGGTAGACGCGTCGGTCAACGGCGCGGCGTTTTACTGCTTTGTGCAGAACACGGCCGGAAACACGCAGTCCTCCGTCTGCACGGTCACGGTGCTCTCCAAGCCGGTGCTCACGCAGGATGTGAGCACCACCAGCCAGACGCTGACCGAGGGAGACACCATCGCGCTCACCGCCGGAGCGACCGGTGCGGCAGGCATCCAGTGGTACGCCAAAAAGGGCGAAGAAGCCCCGCGGCCCATTGACGGCGCGACGACGGCCTCTCTCTCCGTCGCGGCGACGATGGAGTATAACGGCGCGGATATTTACTGCCAGTTTGTAAACGACGCCGGCGCCGTCACGACATCGTTCTGCCGCATCACCGTAAATGCCAAGCCCGCAGCGCCCGTAACGACGAAGGACCCGACCGGCGAGACCGTCACCGAAGGCGGACGCGCGATCTTCATCGCCCGGGCCGACGGCGCGACGAGCTATGTCTGGCGCATCATCAGCGCCGACGGCACGCAGGTTTATGATTATACCGCCGCGCGCACAGCGTTCCCGTCGCTGAGCATCTCCGGCGGCGACAGCGAAACACTGACGCTCAGCAACATCCCCTACGACATGAACGGCTGGAAAGTCGCCTGCCTTTTCCGGGGCGAGGGCGGAGAAACGCTCTCCGGCGCGGCGGGCGTCACCGTGACGAAGAAAGCGGCTTCGCTCAGCATCATTACGCAGCCTGTCGGCGGGACGATGGCAGTCGATGAGAACCCCAACTTCGTCCTCTCCATCCAGGCGACGTCCAGCGACGGCGGTACGCTCTCCTACCAGTGGTACAGCGCCGCAACGAACAGCACTGCCGCCATGAAGGCGATCCTTGGCGCGACGAATTCCAGCTATAAGCCCGAGCAGACCGAGGGAACGACGTACTACCGCGTGAGCGTCCAGCTCACCGGCAACGGTACGACCTCCGATCCGTATTACTCCAACACCGTCCCCGTGACATTCACCGCCACCAAGGCGCACACGCACAGCTTTTCGAGCGTCTGGGAGCACAACGATATCTCCCACTGGCATCAGTGCACCTGCGGCGAGCACGGCGACGAGGCGTTCCACACCTATACCTGGACGGTTCTGAAAGCGCCCACCGCGACCGAGGACGGCGAGCAGAAGGGTGTCTGCTCCGTCTGCGGCTATGAGACCATCCAGCCCATCCCCGCCGGCTCTGATGTCGGCGAGGACGAGACCCCGGCCAAGCCCGCGAAAAAGACGAATACGGTGCTTCTCGTCATCATCGGCGTTCTGGCTGCGGCGGTGATCGCCGTGGCGGTCATCCTCGTCCGCAAGGTCCTCCGTCAGAAAGACGACGAGTACGACGACAGCGACGGGGACGGCGATAACGAATAAACCCTATAAGCAATAAGAATAGCTCCCGCTTCCGGTTGAACGAAGCGGGAGCTGTTTTCCTATCCGTAAGGATAATGAACCATAAAAAACCGGCCTCCGAGCCGCTTGAAGCGGCCGGAGGCCGGCTGCTTATTGGAAAATCGGAACGTCAGAACGCCAGCAGCGCCATGGAGAGGATGGCGGCGGTCAGCAGGTAGATCGGCAGGCCGCGCCACGCTTTCGGGACATAGCGCTCGCGGATCTTCGTGCGCACGGCGGCAAACGCTTCCAGCGCCAGCCAGAAGCCGAGACCTGCGCCGAGCGCCGTGAGGACGCTCTCGCCGAGAGAGAGCGCGTCGGCGGCGTTATTCACCGCGAGACCGAGCACCGCGCTGTTGAGCGCGATGACAGGGAAAAAGACACCGAGGCTCTTTTTAAAGACGGCCCTGGCAGCGGCATTCATCGCATAGACAACGATGAGAACGATCGCGGCAAAGACGAGCGTTTGCAGATAGCCGAGAGAAAGAGCGCCCAGAACATATGTCTGCACAAGACCGGCGAGCAGCGCCGTGAGGAGCATGGCGACGGTCACGGACACGCCAAGAACGGTCGTCTTTTTCTCCTGCGCGGACCAGCCGAGCAGGGGAGCCGCGCCGAGGAATTTTTCCAGCGCGTAGTTGTTGGCGAGCATCGCGCCAAGCACGATCCCGACAATGGCTTTAAACGTCATCACTCGTTACCTCCTTCTGCCGTACCGGCGGCGACACCGGCAAAGCCGGGCTCTTCCTGCGCGGCGCACGCGGCGGGGAAGAGGGCGTTCACGATCGCGGCAACGATGGCGTACACCAGAAATCCGCCCATGGGCTTCTGGATGGAAGCCACGGTGTGCGCTTTGAAGAACGAAATCTCCTGCCCCCAGACGGCGCCGAGACCGAACAGCTCGCGCAGCAGCGCCACAACGGCGATCACAGCAAGAAACTCCAGTCCTGTCACGACGGCCTTTCCGACGCAAAGGCCGGAGGCGTTATCGGCGCCGCGGCTGAACACAAGCAGGTTGACAGCAGCCACGGCGAGATACACGCCGAGCATTTTGTAAACGGACGGCAGTACCGCGTGCAGCACGAGCTGCGCGGCGGAGGTGAACAGAGCCGCCGTGAGGACCGTCGCGGCGATAAGCGCGCGTTCCGGGAGAATGCGGCGCAGCAGCGCCGTCACGAGCGCGGTGAGGAGCATCACGGCGAGGACCGTAATGCCCATGGAAACGGCACCCCGGAGCGTTCCGGTCGCGCCCAGCGCGGGGCACGCGCCGAGAAACAGCACCCACATCGGGTTAACGGTCATTTTCTTCTCATTCATTGCCAAGTCCTCCGTTCTCTTTCAGAGTGGCAAAGGCGTCGAAAACGTCGTGCGTAGCGGTCTTGACGGCGTTGGTTGTCATTGTTGCGCCGGAGATGAACGCTACGTCGTCCGTCATGGTCTCGGCGGTCATGCCGACGAAGCCTTCCTTGTAGCTCTGCGGATCGAGTGTGTAGTTGGAGAAGTAGTCCTTTTCCAGAATGAATTCCTTGGCGTTCATCATTACGATCTCGCCGTCTGCATTGAGGACGTAGTAGACAGCCATCGGGATATTGCTGTAACCGTAGGGACGGGAAACAAAAGCGTAAAGCGTATCGCCGTTTTCCGTCACGGTGTAGGCGGCGGTCACGGTGTTGTATACGCCGTCGAGCCCGAGAACGGCATAATCCGCTTCCTTGGAGTAATAAGCGCGGAGCTTTGAAATATCGTCATCCGTGTAAAGATCGCCGTTGTCGCGCGCATAGGCGGCGACGGTCTCGGCAAAGCCGGCGTAGGAACCGGTCACGTCGCTGCCTTCAACGTCATAGACGCAGGCGCTGCCGGTCGTGTTGGCAACGGCGAGCACGCCGGCGCCATCCACGGTCGCGATGAACGCGAAGCCTGCGCCGTTCGGAGCCTTGTAGGCGGCGGTCACGCCGTCAATACCGGTCTCCGTCTCCTCGCCCTGCATGGCGCCCTCATTGTTCATCATGCCGGGGAACACGGTCGCAATCAGCTCGGTGAGAAGCTGCGCATCGCCCTTGACGCCCGCGCTGACGAGTTCATTCGCCGTGAGAGCGGTGAAGCCGTCAAGAATGGCGTCGTGGAACGCCTTGGAGGAGTACGTCACGCCCGCGACGAGACTCACGTCCGCGAGAGTGGAATCCTGCCCAATATAGGTCTGCGGATACGTATCCACACCCATGTCCTTCGTGTCGGGGTAGGAGAGGACCTGCGTGCCGACAATCTTACCCTCGGTATCCACGGCCATGGAGATGTCGATCGGGTCGTGGGTGTAGCCCTGCGTGGTGGACAGGAGGATCGCATAGCCGAGTCCGGAGGTCTCGGTATAGATGCTCTGCACCGTTTCGGGAACATCGGCAAGCTCGCTTCCGGCGGAGCCGTCGCTGCTGTAGAGAAGATCAAAGCCCTGCGCGCCGGGGAAAATGTCCATGAGCGGCCCGAGCGCCTGGGAAGCTTCGCTCCGCTCGATGCGCGGGCCGGCCCAGACATTGAGACCGGTGAGCAGCAGAGCGAACACGAGAAAGAGAACGATCAGCATCAGAGCCGAGCGGAGAAAACTGCCTTTATTTTGCATTTTTCGGCCCTCCCAATCCGAGCGGCGTAGCCGCCGTCCATTTTTCGATCATCGGAGCAAGAATGTTCATCACGAGGATGGAGAGCGACACGCCCTCCGGGTATGCGCAGTACTCGCGGATGACAAACGTCAGAATGCCGCAGCCGAGCGCAAAGAATGCTTTGCCCTTGTCGTTGATCGGCGAGGTCTGGTAGTCGGTCGCCATGAAGATCGCGCCGAGGAACAATCCGCCCGCCATGATCTCATAGAGCGCGGTAACGGCGCTGCCGGTCGTGACGAAGTAGAGCACAAAAACGCTGCCGACGAAGATCGCCGGGACATACCAGCGGATCACCCGGCGGAGGACGAGATACGCAAAGCCGAGAAGAAGCGCGATAACGCACGTTTCGCCGACCGCGCCGCCGCGCACGCCGAGGAACATATCCAGCAGGGAGGGGAGACCCTCGCCGCCGGTCGAGAGAACTTCCAGAGGGGTGGCGCTCGTTACGAGATCAACGCCCTTCGGCATGGCGCCGCCCATGACCTGCGAAAACGAGACGAGCATAAACACACGCGCGGTGATAGCGGGGTTTGCGAAATTGTGGCCGAGCCCGCCAAACAGGCACTTGACAAACACAATGGCGAACACGCTGCCAAGCACGCACTGCCAGACCGGAACGTTGGTGCTGAGATTGAGACCGAGCAGCAGGCCCGTCACAACGGCGCTGAGATCGCCGATGGACTGCTTGCGGTGCGTGATCGCGTTGAAGAGAAATTCGGAAACGACGGCGGCGATCACGCACGAGAGGACCGGCACGAGCGCCGGGGCGCCGAAGATCACGATTGCGGCGGCCGTGGCGGGCAGCAGAGCGATGATCACATCGAGCATGATGCGCTGCGTGCTTGCGCCGCAGTGGGTAAACGGGGAGGACGGAGTTTCAAACCGCTTATCCATCACTTTTTCCCTCCTTCCGCGTGGTCAGCTTTGTATTTTTTGAGATATTTCTTTGCCGCGCGGTTATTTTCCGCGAGCGGACGGTGGGCCGGGCAGACATAGCTGCAGCTGCCGCACTCGATGCAGAAGTTTACATGGTCACGGTCAAGGAGAAGCGCGCGCTTATCGGCGTTTTCCTCTTCGAGATCGTCCGAGAACGCGGTGGGGTTGAGATTCATCGGGCAGTGGGACACGCAGCGGCCGCAATGGATGCACGGCGAAGGCTCGTGAATGACGCTGTCCGCTTCGGAGAAAACCAGCACGCTGCTTGTCGTCTTAAGCACCGGATAGTCGAGCGAGGGGACGGCGTGGCCCATCATCGGTCCGCCGTTCACAACGCGGCCCGGCTCGCACTTGAGCCCGCCGGCGGCCTCGACAAGGCAGCGGTACGGCGTGCCGATCGGGACAAGAAGGTTCTTCGGCTCTCTGACGGCCGAGCCGTCGATCGTGACGACGCGGTCCACGAGCGGCATGCCGGTATCCATGAACCTGGCGACCTTGGCAAGCGTGGAAACGTTGATGATGATAACGCCGAGCGTGGCGAAACGCTGACCGGCGTATACGACCTTGCCGAGCGCGTTGTAGAGGATCATCTGCTTGGCGCCCTGCGGGTAAGAGCTTTCCAGCGTAACGACGCTCACCGCGGGATCGTCGGCAAAGAGCTCCTTCATCGCGGCAATAGCGTTCGGCTTGTTGTTTTCGATCGCGAAAACGAAGTTTTCGGGCTTGACATATTTTTTGAGGATCTCAATGCCGCGGCGGATATCCTCGCCGTGATCGAGCATCATGCGGTCGTCGCTCGTAACGTAAGGCTCGCACTCCGCGCCGTTGATGAGCATGGTTTTGACCGTGTTTCGCTGCGCCGCGTCAAACTTCCAGTCTACGGGAAACGCCGCGCCGCCGAGACCGACGATGCCGCTCTCGTGCAGATCCTCCACGAATGCGGCGAGATCCTCCGCCGTGCGCGGGGCAAGCGTGGGATCGGCTTCCATTTTGCCGTCGCTCTCGATGCGGATGACCGGCAGATCGTTGCCGAACAGGTCCGGCATCGGATCGAGCGACACAACCGTGCCGGAAACGGTCGCGTGTACCTCACAGGTTATGCTGCCCTCGCCGCGCGCGAGCTTCTGGCCGACGCGAACATAGTCGCCGACGCCGACAACCGGCACGGCGGGAGTGCCCATGTGCATGTTCATGGGGAGAAGCACTTCTTTCGGCGGGGGAAGGGTTTCGGCCTTCATTCCGGCGGTGTTCTTGTGATGGGGAACATGAACCGACTGAAGGCGCTTACGGAATGCCATCAGAATCCAACCTTTCCATTCATTTCTTCTTTGCGGTAATGCAGTGATTTTTAGCTTTGCGATTCGCCGGACGTCTCGTCCGAAACGAGAAGAGCCTCCATGCCGGAGGTCATATGCAGCTCACCGTCCGGGAGCACCCAGAGCGCTTCCACATCGCCGAGCTTTTCGCAGAGCGCCTCGCCGTCGGCAAGAGGCATGCAGAAAAGCGCCGTGGAGAGCGCGTCGGCAAGACCGCTGTTTTTCGTCACGACCGTGACGGAGGAGAAGAGTGCGGAGGGATAGAGCGTATCCCTGTCGATGATATGGTGATACCGCACACCGTCCACGGTGAAATACCGCTCGTAGATGCCGGAGGTGACGCAGGAGGTGTCGGCAAGCAGGAGCTTTGCGCAGTAATTCGAGTCAGGGTTCTTCGGGTCGCGCACGCCGGTCTTCCAGCCGGTGCCGTCGGGCCGCGTGCCGATGATGCGGATGTTGCCGCCTACGTTGAGCACATAGCCCTCGCAGCCGAGTGTTTCGGCCTTTTGCGCCGCCATTTCGGTGGCGTAGCCCTTGCCGAGCGCGCCGACGTCGATGGAGGCAAGCGGGTCCGAGATATGGACGGTGTTGTTTTCCACGTCCAGCTCCAGAAGGGAGATGTCCGTATGCTTCGCGGCCTCGGCAAGCGCTTCTTCGGAAGGCACATAGGCGTTCTTCGGATCGTCCGACGCCGTTTCGCGCGCGTCGTGCCAGAGCGTGAGAACGCTTCCCATCATCACGTTCATCTCTCCGCCGGTCAGCTCATAGAGCTCCTTGGCATAGAGCAGAAACTCCATCAGCCGCGCATCCACCGTTACAGCTTCTCCGCCGGCCATTTTGTTTACCGTACAGAGGTTGTTTATGCCGGAATACTCATGGTAGATATCAAAAAGCCGGTGATATTCCCCGAGCATATCAGCAATTTCGGCAGAACAGTCCGAAAACCGTTCTGCCGAATCGCCTGCATAACTGTAAATATAGGTCACCGTGTCAAAGTAGGTGAAATAGCTTTTCCCCTGCGCCTTGACAGGTTCGGCGGAAGCTGAACAGCCGGAGAGAAGAACAAGGGCGAGCAGAGCGCCGCAGAGAAGCGCGGCGACCGCGCGGGTATTCTTTTTCCGGTTCATTTGCTTCGCAGAAATTACCGGGCGTTGTTCGCCGCCGTGGCGATAGTCGCGCGCATGCCGGTGATATCCATCGTGCAGGAGGCAAACAGAGTCTCATCGACGGTCACGTCATGGCCATTGTGCTCGGTGGTCTCCATGGCGCTGACCTCATCGGCGGTCATGCCGACGGTGTAGTCGGCGAAAGCCTTGGCCTGCGCGTCCCACTCGGCAATGGCGTTGCCGTACTTGACCATGTTGTAGTCGTCGCCGAGCTCGCGCTTGGTGGCGGTGAAGTCCTTGTTGAGGATCTCGCCGTCAGCGCTCACGGTGATCTTGGGCTGGATGGCGTCGGTCAGAGCGGCGAGGATCTTGCCGTCAGAGCCGACAGCGGCGGCGCCGAACTCGGTGTACATCTTGACCATGGCGTTACCGTCGTCGGAATCGGCAGCGGACACGGACTCGGCGGCATTGGAGATGGCGGACACGCCCAGCGTGAAGGCGTCGGCGGTGGTGAAGGTGGAGCCCTTCTCATCGTTGCAGGCCTTCACAATGGCGTCCTGGAAGGCTTCGAGGCTGATCGAGCAGGAAGCATACAGCTCTTCGTCAACGGCGACGCTGTAGCCCTCTTCGTTGATCTTGGTTTCGATGTTCTTGATGTCCTCAGCCGTCTTGCCGACGACCCACTTCTCAAGGTTCTCAACCTGCTCAAACCACTCGAGCGTGGCGTTGGAGTACTTGACCATGTTGTAGTCATACTTCAGATCGCGCTTGGTGGTGAAGGTCGCAGCGGCGTCAACCTGACCGCCGGTGACGTCCATCTTGTTCTGCGCGCAGTCAATGCGGCAGAGGACGATCTTGCCTTCGCTGTCGGTGACGACGGTGGCGACGGTGGCGTCGACCTGCGCGTGGTTGGTGTCGGAAGAGTCAAGACTGACGCTCACACCCATGCCGAGCTTATACTCGGTCTCGGCAGCCTCGGCGGGAGCTTCGTTCGCTTCCGCGGGGGCATCGGTAGCCTCGGCGGGCTCAGCGGTGGGCTCGGCGGCGGGGGTCTCGGCGCCGCACGCGGTCAGCGTGAGCAGCATGCACGCCAGAAGGAGAACGGAGATGACTTTTTTCATTGTGTTCGACCTCTTATTCTTAATTTTTTGCTTGCGATTTCAGACGGAAAAGCGAATTATGTTGATTAAGACTACAATACGTCACGCTATCCCGCTTTTGATGACAATATAGCACAGGAAGGGTTTATAGTCAATAAAAAATCGCACAAGATAGGGAAACCAATTTACGTTTTTGGGTGATAATCTGCACAGTCGGCGCCGGTATGCTCCGAGTTGTAACAATTTTGTGAATTTTCCGCTTGCACCGTATTTTCAAAATATGGTATAATCTCTTTAGAAAATATGAAAGAAAAAAGGATCCCGGCGGTTACGCGGGAATTGCTGACATGAGCATTTGGGAGGTGCAAAATGTTTTCCATCGGTGAGAAGGTTATGTATGGCGGAACGGGCGTTTGCGTGGTGGAGGAGATCACATCCGTGAAATTCTCTTCATCGCAGCCGGGAAAACCGTATTATCTTCTGCGGCCGATGTACCAGACCGGCACCATTCAGACTCCGGCAGACAGCGGCAAGGTGCCGATCCGCCCGGTGATGAACCGCAGCGAGGCGGAGGCCGTCATCGACGCGATGCCGACCGTTCCGGCGGAGATCTGCACGGAGAAGAATCTCAGCGCGCTGCGCACCTACTACCAAAAGCAGATCACCTCGTTCGACTGCATGGATCTCATCCGTCTGGCGAAATCCATCCGCGCAAAAAAGACCGAAGCCGAAAAGCGGCAGAAGCGCATCGGCAGTACGGACGAAAAATATCTCCGCCGTGCGGAGGATCTCCTGTTCGGCGAGCTCGCCGTCGCGCTGGAGATACCGCGCGACGATGTCCCGGCGTTCATTGAAAAGCGGCTCGGCTCATTTGCCTCCGCTTTGGAATAGTTTATAATCCCATTTTACCGCCGTCTCCGAAGAACCTTGTCTTCGGAGACGTTTTCGTCGCCGGAAAACATGCGGCGCTTGTTTTTCTTGACGGAATCGCCGGGGGATTCTATAATCAACATGACATAAATAACTTTTGGCGGGCAAACCCGCCGGGGGAGGTACTTGCATTTTGACGCAGGATGAAAAGAAACAACTGAAGATCGCCGCCTGCAAAGTACGCCTTGGCATTATCGAGGGCGTTTATGCGGCAAAATCCGGGCACCCGGGCGGAAGCCTTTCCGCCGCCGACGTGCTCACATATCTCTATTTCAAGCATATGAACGTTGACCCGCAGGATCCGCGGTGGGAAAACCGCGACCGCTTTGTGCTCTCCAAGGGTCATGCGGCTCCGGCGCTCTATTCGGTGCTTGCCAACCGCGGCTTTTTCCCCGTGGACGAGCTCAAAACCCTCCGCCGCATCGGCAGCCGTCTCCAGGGCCATCCCAACATGAATCTCACGCCCGGCGTGGATATGTCCACCGGCTCTCTCGGCCAGGGCGTCTCCACGGCGGCGGGTATGGCGCTCGGCGCGAAGCGGCTCGGCAGCGGCGTGCGCGTGTATACGCTCCTCGGCGACGGCGAGATCGAGGAAGGGCAGGTCTGGGAAGCGATGATGTTCGCCTCGCATTATAAGCTGGACAACCTGCTCGTGTTCGTTGATAACAACAATCTTCAGATCGACGGCGCTGTGAGCGACGTTATGAGCCCCTATCCGATCGACGAGAAGTTCGCCGCATTCGGACTCTTTGTGCAGACCGTGGACGGCCACGACTTTGACGCGATCGACGCGGCCGTGAAGCGCGCCGAGCAGGAAAAGGGACGCCCCTCCGCGATCGTTCTCAAGACCGTTAAGGGCAAGGGCGTGTCCTTCATGGAAAATCAGGTGGGCTGGCACGGCAAAGCCCCCAACGACGAACAGTACCATGCGGCTATGGAAGAGCTGGAAAAGGCTCTGCGCGAAGAGGAGGCAGAATGATGGCGGACGTTGTAAAAATTGCTACCCGCGACAGCTACGGCAACGCGGTAACGGCGCTTGCCGCCGAGCATGACGATATCCTTGTTCTCGACGCCGACCTTGCCGGCGCTACCAAAACGGCGATATTCAAAAAGGCATACCCCGACCGCCACATCAACTGCGGCATTGCCGAGGCGGACCTCATCGGCGTGAGCGCCGGCCTGTCCACCATGGGCTTCGTGCCGTTCTGCTCGTCGTTTGCGATGTTCGCGGCGGGCCGCGCCTTTGAGCAGGTGCGCAACACCGTCGGCTACCCGCATCTGAACGTCAAGATCTGCGCCACCCACGGCGGTATCTCCGTCGGTGAGGACGGCGCTTCCCACCAGTGCTGCGAGGACTTTGCGCTTATGCGCACGATCCCCGGCATGGTCGTTCTCTCCCCGGCGGACGATGTGGAAGCGCGCGCCGCTGTCAAGGCGGCCTATGAGCACAAGGGACCCGTATACATCCGCTTCGGCCGTGCCGCCGTGCCCGTGATCCACGAGGAAGAGAACTTTTCCTTTGAGATCGGCAAGGCGGAGGTGCTCCGCCCCGGCACGGATGTCGCCGTCGCCGCGACCGGTCTCATGGTCGCCGAAGCGCTCAAGGCGGCGGAAACGCTCGCCGCGGAGGGCATCAGCGTGCGTGTCATCAACGTCTGCTCCATCAAGCCGCTCGACGAGGAGACCATCCTTGCCGCTGCGCGCGAGTGCGGAAAGATCGTCACATGCGAGGAGCACAGCATCATCGGCGGTCTCGGCGAGGCCGTGTGCTCACTCGTGAGCGAAAAGCACCCCGTCCCGGTGCGCCGCGTCGGCGTGAACGACGAGTTCGGCCACTCCGGCCCCGCGGCGGCGCTGCTCGAGGAGATGGGCCTGTGCGCTTCCCGCATCGCCGAAGCAGTCCGCGCGGCCGTCAAGCTCTGATCGATTTTCATTAAAGGGGGATACACCATGCGCTGCAGAACGATCATCAAATTCCGCAACAGCGACGATCCGAACGATCTCGGCTTCGGCCGGGGCATTGTCCAGCTCCTGGAAGGGGTTGAGGAGTACGGCTCCATCAACCGCGCCACCGCTTCCATGGGCATGGCGTATTCCAAGGCATGGAAGATCATCAATTCCATTGAAAAAGAATTTGATGTACGCCTCATCGACCGCGAGGGCGCGCACGGCTCGCATTTGACGGACGAGGCGCGCACGCTGATCAAACGGTATCACGAGGCGCTCGACGCCGCCGACGCCGCGGCGCAGACGGTATTCCGCAAATACTATCCCTGAAACTGCTTTTCTGTCCCGGTACGGTCTTGGCCGTGCCGGGACATTTTTTTTATTTCGTTGACAGAAACCTGCGCGGCGTGGTACTATTCTCTGGTGAAAATACAGTGAAGGGAGGGACGCTGTTACGGCGGATAAATCACCGATCTACGCCCGGCGGTTTCGTATTCTTGCAGCAGCGTTCGTGCTGCTGTTTTTCGGGTCGTTCCTGCTGGGGCGTTTCGCCGTCGCGCCGGAAATGCTTTTCCGCATCCTTTGGGACGCCGTTCGGGAGAGCTTCTGCAGGCTCTTCGGCATGCAGCCGCCCGCGGCGGGCTATACGGGGCAGGAGCGCGCGGTGGTGCTGAACATCCGACTGCCGCGTGTGGCGCTCTCGGCGCTCGTCGGCGCGGGACTCTCCGTTGCGGGTACGGCGTATCAGGGCATGTTCCGGAACCCGATGGTATCGCCGGACATCCTCGGCGCGTCCAACGGCGCGGGCTTCGGCGCGGCGCTCGGCATACTTTTGTCGTTCAACTATTTCGGCGTGACGGTGAGCGCGTTCGTCTTCGGCGTGTGCGCCGTGGCGCTTGCATGGTTCATCAGCCGGGCGAGCCGCATGAACGGCACGCTCGCCATGGTGCTTGCCGGCATCGTCGTCGGCTCGCTTTTCTCGGCGGGCACATCGTTTGTAAAGCTCGTCGCGGACACCGAGCAGCAGCTCCCCGCCATCACGTACTGGCTTATGGGCTCGCTCTCTTCAGCCAAGACGCGCGATCTGCAGTTTGCACTCATCCCGGCGCTCATCGGCATGGTGCCGCTTTTCCTGCTGCGCTGGCGCATCAATCTGCTGACGCTCGGCGAGGAGGAAGCGCGCAGTCTCGGCGTGCATACAACGCGGCTTCGTCTGGCGATCGTCGTGTGCGCTACGCTCATCACGTCCGCTTGCGTTTCCGTGAGCGGTATGATCGGCTGGGTCGGCCTCGTCATCCCGCACTTTGCGCGGATGCTTTTCGGGCATGACTATAAGCGTCTCATCCCGGCGTCGATGCTGCTCGGCGGATCGTTTCTTATGGTCGTGGACAATGTTGCCCGGCTTGCCACGGCGGGAGAGATCCCGCTCGGCATTTTGACGTCGGTCATCGGCGCGCCGGTGTTCGTCTGGCTTATTCTGTGGGGAGGTGCGGACCGTGAGCATTGAGATCAGCGGCCTCGGGTTTTCCTACGGCAGCACGAGCGTGCTGCACGATATCACCTTCACCGCCGCCGACGGCGATGTTGCCGCCGTGCTTGGGCCGAACGGCGTCGGTAAGAGCACGCTTTTCCGCTGCGTACTCGGCTTTCTCGCACCGTCGGAGGGCGGCATCCTCGTAAACGGCAAGGATATGCGAGCGCTCGACCGCCGTGCCGCGGCGCGCGAGATCGCCTATATCCCGCAATCGTGCGTTCCGTCCTTTAACTATACGCTGCTCGAAGTCGTTATGATGGGGCTGACCAACCGGCTCGGCGTTTTCGATGCGCCGCGCCCGGAGCACAAGGCCGCGGCGCTGGAAACGATGGAGAGTCTTGGCATCGCGCATCTGGCGCACCGGGAATCCGGCCGCGTGAGCGGCGGCGAGCGGCAGCTCGCGCTGCTGGCGCGCGCCATGGTGCAAAACGCCCGCGTCCTCGTTATGGATGAGCCGACGGCCAATCTCGACTGCGGCAACAGCGCCCTTGTCATGGAGCGCGTGACCGCTCTCGCCGGGGAGGGATTCACGGTGATCTTTTCCACGCACGACCCCAATCAGGCGTTCCGGTACGCCACCCGGGTGCTCGCTCTGCAGGGAGGCGGCGTGCTTGCCATGGGCGAGCCGGAGAAGGCGCTTACGGGAGAAATGCTCACGAAGCTCTACGGCGTCGGTATGGCCGTCTGTCCCGTGACGGCAGCCGGGAAGAGCTTCTCCGTCGCCGTCGTGACCGGCGGAAAAACGCAATAAGGTTGAAATTATCCGGAAAGTAGGCTAAAATGCTTTCCGGATCATTTTATAGATAAGGAGCTTTTTTATGGAAGCCTTGAAATTTCGCGAAATGCCCTACGAGCGTCCCGACGGCGAGGCGCTGAAAACCTCCATGCGCACTCTGACGGAAAAGCTGTGCGCCGCGGAGAGCTATGAAGCGGCGAAAGCTGTGTTTCTGGAAAAGGAAACGCTCTTCAAGCACATTCAGACGCTTGCGACACTCGCTCAGGTGCGCCACACGATCGACACGCGTGACGCGTTTTATGACGGGGAGAACGGTTTCTGGAACCGGCTCTCTCCGGAACTGGAGGAGTATTTGCAGGAGTGGACGAAGGCGATGCTTGCCTCGCCGTACCGCGCGGAATTTGAAAGGGAATACGGCACGCTGATGTTCCTCAATGCCGAGATCGCGCTCAAGACGTTCTCGCCGGAGATCATTTCGGAGCTGCAGAAGGAAAACGATCTTACGACCGAATACGATAAGCTCATCGCCTCGGCGCAGATCCCGTTCGAGGGCGGCGTATATACGCTCTCCCAGCTCTCGCCGTTCAAAACCGACGCCGACGACGAGCGCCGCCTTGCTGCGTGGAAAGCGGAGGGCGCATGGTATAAGGAGCACCAGAGCGAGCTTGACCGGATCTACGACGAGCTTGTGCATCTGCGCGACGCGATGGGCAAAAAGCTCGGCTACGGGGGGTATACGACGCTCGGCTACTACCGCATGGGCCGCAACTGCTACGGCAAGGCGGATGTGGAGCGCTTCCGCGCCGCCGTGCGCAAATACCTTGTCCCGGTCGCGGAGAGCATTTACCGCGAACAGGCGAAGCGTCTGGGAAAAACCTATCCGCTGAGCTTTGCGGACGCGGCGCTCTCGTTCCGCAGCGGCAACCCCCGCCCCTGCGGTGATGCCGAACACATCCTTGCCCACGGCCAGAAGTTTTATGACGAGCTTTCGCCGGAAACGAGCGAATTCTTCCGTATGATGCGCTCCCGCGAGCTGCTCGACGTGCTCTCCACCGAGGGCAAGGCCGCCGGCGGCTACTGCTGCACGATCCCCGATTACGACGTCCCGTTCATCTTTGCCAACTTCAACGGCACGCAGCACGACGTCGAGGTCGTGACGCACGAGGCGGGTCATGCCTTCGAGGCGTATCTCAACGCGTGGCGCGTCCCGATGGACGAGCCGGGCATGGAAGCGTGTGAGGTCCATTCCATGTCCATGGAGTTTATGGCGTGGCCGTGGGCGGAGGGCTTCTTCGGCAAGGATACGCGCAAGTACCTTTACAGCCATCTGGCCGGTGCGCTCACGTTCATCCCCTACGGCACGATGGTCGATCACTTCCAGCACGTCGTTTATGAAAAGCCGGACATGACCCCGGCGGAGCGGCACGGCGTATGGAAGGAGCTGCTCGGCGTATACATGCCGTGGATGAAGCTCGACGGCGACATTCCCGTCTACGGCGAGGGCGAGGGCTGGCAGCGCCAGCTCCACATCTACCAGAGCCCGTTCTACTATATCGACTACTGCCTCGCGCAGACTGTCGCGCTGGAGATCTGGGCGCTGCTGCAAAAGGATCAAAAGGAAGCGTGGGAGAAATACATGGCGTACACCCGTCAGGGCGGCAGCAAGGTATTCACGACGCTTCTCCAAAACGCCGGACTGGAAAGCCCGTTTGACGAGAACTGCCTGCGCACCGTGTGCGAAACGGCGAAGAGCTGGCTGGACGGCTACGATCTTACCGGCATCGAATAATTCCCGCACTGAACGAAAAGCCGGCCGGGCGCGTCTTAAGAACAAATGCCGGCCGGCTTTTTTAAGGATGACTGTATGAATTTTTTCCGATCCAAACTCTGCATACTGCTGCTTCTTCTGGCGCTCGGAGCGTCACTCGGCGCGTGCGGCTACCGTCCCGAACCGGAAAAGACGGAGAGCGGGCAGACGGTGTTCCGCCTCGGCTTTTCCGAAACGCCGTCCTCGCTCGATCCGTACACCGCCGAAACGGACGCCGCGGCTGCGGCGATCTCGCTATTGTACGATACGCTCTTTTATGCCGACATCGAAACCGGACGGTACATCAACAGCGTCTGTCAGGAGTACACGGTGCAGCCTGCCGCTGCGGATGGGGCCAGGCTCTGGACGTTGACGCTTCGGGGCGACGTGCAGTTTCATGACGGCACGGCGCTCACAGCGCGGGACGTGGAGTTCTCGCTCCAGTCCATGAAGGACTTTTCCCTTCTGTACGGGTATCCGGGCTGCGAGCTGATCGACACGACCGGTATTTCGGTTACGGACGATACGCACCTGTCGTTCCTCGCCTGGGGCGACGTTGCGGCGGTGGAGGAGTGCCTCTCCCGGGTGCCGCTCGTGCCCAAGAGCGTGTGGAACGCGCTGCCCGGTATGGAATATACGTCCTCCGGTATCCCGAGGGACGCATCGCGGGCAAAGGAAAGCCTTTCCGCCTTTCTCCCGACGGCGGAAACGATGACCGGCTCGGGGCTGTATGTCTGGGACAAATACGAAAACGGCGTTCTGACGCTGCGGCGCAGCGAGGATTACTGGAACGGCACGGCCCGCGCCGAAATCGTGGAGCTGCACTTCGGCTGTGACGATTTGGCCGCCGCGGTGGAAAACAACGCGGTCGACGCGGCATGGAATCTCTCCCGGGCCGCTGCGGAGGCGCTCGCTGAGGGGCGCAGCACGGCCTGCGGCACGTCCGGCGAGCTGCTGCTCGTGGAGTTCAACCAGCGCGCGGATCAGGCGTCAAAGGGAAGCGCGCTGCTTCTGGATAAGACCGTCCGCGAGGCGGTCACGCTCTGCGCCGACCGCGAGACGCTTGCGCTCACCGGCTTCGGCGGCGCGCTGCCCGCTTACGGGTTTTCGATCCCCTACGGGGCGGACGGCTCCGCTGCCGCGGTATGCAGTGCGGAGAGCGCCGCGGCGCTTCTTGAAAGCGCCGGATATACGGACACGGACGGCGACGGCGTGCGCGAGTCGCCGGAAGGGGAGCGCCTTTCCTTCCGCATTCTGTGCAGCGATTCCTCAACCGCGTGGGTACGCGCGGCCAATCTCCTGAAGGATATGTGCGCCCCGGCGGGCGTAGCGCTCGAGATCACCGTCCTCTCGCCGGACAAAGCGCTTGCCGCGGTGGAGGAGGGGGATTTCGATCTCTTCCTGACCGCCTCGCAGAGCTACTATGACGCGTATCTCTCCCTCGCGCCATTTTACTGGAACGGCGGAAACGGCGTATTCTGGAACGGTACGGCGTCGCCGGGGTGGAACATTTCCGGCTATGCGAACAGCGAGTTCGACGCGCTGTATGAGGAGCTGACGTTTGCCTCCTCCGCCGGGCGCGGCGCGCTCGAGCGGGAAATGGAGGATATGGTGCTTGCCGACTGCGCGGCGCTCCCGATCGCATTCGCGGCAAAGAATCAAACATGCAGCGGCGCGTGGCTCGGCCTCCGCGCCGACCACGGCGAGGGACTCTTTTTCACCCCCGCCATCCTCCGCCAGCAGCTGCAGGGCATGACGAACGGAAGATAAGAAAAAACGGCGCCCCGGAACGGCGGATGCGTTCCGGGACGCCGGCGTATTGCCGGAGAATCAGGGCTTGATGACAAGATCTGCCTTTTCGAGCGTTTCCACAATGGAGTACATGTTCGTGATGCCGCCGACGAGGAGCTTCTCCTTGAGGTGGTAGTAGTCGAGGCATGTGCCGCAGGTGAGGATCTCAACGCCCTGCGCTTCGAGCGTTTTGAGATCGTCGATGGAAGTTCCCTCGGTGCTGGTGACAAAAGCGCCGCTGTTGTAGAAGAGGATCGTTTTCGGCAGCGCGTCCTGCTGCGTCAGAGCAAAGATAAATCCCTTGAGCAGCGTCTTGCCGAGCGCTTCCTCACCCTCGCCCATATGGTTTTTGGAAATGGCGACGACGATGTTTTTCTCCCCCTGCTTGCGGGGCGCGCAGACGACGGTCCCGTCGGCCGCCTCCTTTTTTGCGCCGGTGGCGTCGATCGTGACGGCAAACCGCGCTTCGCCCTGCTTTTCGGCGCGGACGGCAAAGCCGTTCTGTCCGGCAAGACGGATGAGGTTCTGCACGGCGGCGTCGTTATCGACAAGCACCTGCACAGTCTCCGGCGCGGTGAGCGCGTCGATCGCCTTTTTCGCCTTTACGACCGGCATCGGGCAGGCTTCGCCGAGAGCATTCACGGTAATCATATAAAAGACCTCCTGATCAGTGTTTTCCTACGAAGAGAATACCACATTTTCCACAACAGATATATCAGAAATATGGATAAAAACGGCGGAACCATCGGTTCCGCCGTTTTTCGCATTCGTATCATTTTCCGAAAACGGAGAGATAATCGTCTGCCGGTGCGAGACGGCCGACGGCGGAGAAGCCCATTTTCTCCGGCGCGAGCTTTTCGCGCGCGAGAGCGAGAACGCTCTCGGCGGTCACGGCGTCGTAGCGCTCGATGATCTCGTCCGCGGTAAGGCATTTGCCGAGCAGCAGCAGCCCGGACCCAAGCCGGTTCATGCGGCTGGAGCTCGATTCGAGCGAGAGGATGATACCGGATTTGATGAGTTCGCGCGCCGTGCACAGCTCCCTGTCCGTGATGCCGTCCTGACGGAATTTCTCGATCTCTTCCCGGATGAGCGCAAGCGCCTTTTCCTCGGAATCGCGTCCCACGGCGGTGGAGATGGCGAGCATGCCGGTCTCCTTATAGGCGGCGGTGAAGCTGCCGATGCTGTAACAGAGGCCGTGCTTTTCGCGGACGGTCTGGAAGAGGCGCGAGGACATTCCTCCGCCGAGCGCCATGGAGAGCACCTGCCACGGGAAGCGGTTCTCATCGCCTTCCGGCAGACCGGGGAAGGAGAGACAGAAATGGTTCTGCTCGGTCGCCTTGCGCTTTACGACCACGGCAGGCGTATAGGCGCTTTTCCGGCAAGCCGCGGGACGCGACGGCGCCAGCGCGGAAAAGCGGCCGCACAGCCGCGCGAGATTTTCCTCCGTGAAGCTGCCGCATACGGAAACAACGATT
>SFFV01000019.1 GCA_004557735.1 Clostridiales bacterium | reverse complement strand
TACCAGTGCTACAACCAGTTAAAGAACGGTTCAGCAGCTTCACGCCGCAAAGCAGGGGTTGATGATACGGGGTACTGCGATCAGCCGATGATTGCAGACTGGAAATTAGACTTAATGGCTAAGTTCATTTTTGAAAGAATATGGATCGATAAGAATGAGGTCATTTCAAAGACCTGTGACCTCATCAATGAGTGCTATCGGGCTGACGTTCCGAAGAAGGTAAACCTCACGGGGGTTGCTTCACAAATCGAGAAGTATAGAGCAAAAAAGAACAATCTGCTTGATATGAGAACCGATGGAGAAATAACCAAAGAAGAATTTGCCGTTCAGAAGCAAAAGATTGATGCGGTTCTGGCAGACCTTGAAAATGAGTACGCATCTATGTTACAATCAGAGCAAGAGATACGAGTTCCGGATTTGCGCTGGGATGAGATCAAAGAAACCCTCACCCACGTTCTTGATTTTTCTCAGCCGCAGGTCAATCCAGACCTAATCCGCAAGTTCGTTTCAAAGATCGTTCCTGATGGGAAAAACCATTTCCGCTGGTATATGAACCTTGACGGACACGATACAACATCGCTTGATATAGTAACAGAAGGTCGGAAGAACAATGCGGTTGTTGATTTCGACAGCGGAGGCGATAAGCCTCCCTTACATACCGGTGATGTGATTACAATTTCTCAATTAAGAGAGAAAAAATCATCCACACTATCTATACTGCACAGGCTGCGATCAAGGACCAGAAGTGATCCGAAAGGCGTCCTGTCCCAACCGCGATCAAAATTCCGTAACGGCCGCATTCCCCAAGGGGAATGCGGCCGTTCATACTGTCAAAGAAGCCTCGCAGAGTTTGCGCCCGCAAGCGCAAAGCCCCGCGGCGGCGTTTCAAAAAACGCCGCCGCGGGGCTGTTTTTTCTGCCGGACTTCTTTCAGCCGTCGATGTCAACGTCGCCGCTGACGGTTTCGATTTTGAGCGTTCTTGCGCCGTCCTCTTTGGGGCGCACGCCGGAAACGCTGCCGCTCACCGTATGGATCGAACCGCCGAACTCTTCCGCGTGCAGCAGCTCGCCGGAGATGCCGCCGCTCGTGGAGGTGAACGCAAGGCTCTGCGTATCGACCTCGTCCAGCTCCAGATCGCCGCTGGTCGTACCGGCTTCTATGCTCCCGGCGGAAACGTCGTCAAGGTCGATCTCCCCGCTCGTGGAGTGCAGCGTCAGCGTGCCGGTAAGCTCCGCGTTGCGCACGAAAATGTTCCCGCTCACGGACGAGAGGCTCACGTTCTCCGTTTTTGCATCGGAAAGGCTCACATAGCCCGACGTCGTTGAAGCGGTCACCGCGCCGCCGCGGGTCGTGTTGACATAAAGATCTCCGCTTGTCGTGGTCAGCTGCATCTCCGCGATCTTCAGTTCCGACACGCTGACGGTACCCGACTCGCTTGACGCGCGGAGCGTAAGCTGCGGGCTTACCAGCCCGCTCGCATACACGTCGCCGGACTGTGTTGCCGCGTCCACCGTTCCGATCCATTTTTCCGGAATGCGGATGATGACCGTATCGTCCTCCGAGGCCGCAAGCCGCCGGAACAGGCCGAGCCTTTTCTCCGTGATGCGCAGCACGCCGCCGTCGAGCGCAACGCTCACGCGCTCCGGCATTTTCGCGCCCCGCGCGGCGACCGTAACGGTCTTTTCGGTCGTGGAACAGATGTTCACCGCAAGATCACTGAGCCGCACGCTCACGAAGCTGCACTCGCCGGCTGCCGTATCGGCAGTAGTGAAATCGATGTCGTTGTAGGCATAGCTGTTGGGGGAATAGTCCCAGCCGAGTGTCACGCCGACGAACACGCCCGCCGCAACGAGCAGCGCGCCGAGGGCAAGCAGAACCTTTTCGCCTTTTTTCATCCCGATTTCTCCTTTATCATCCGAGATCGTTTTTGAGTTCAAAGAGCAGCCGGAGCGCCTCCAGCGGGGAGAGCGTGTTGGGATCGATCGCACGAAGCCGTTCGGCCACGGCGTCCGCGCCGACGTCGGCCAGGCTCACCTGCCCGCTCTCCGGCTTTGCGGGCGCCGCCGCGTTCACCGCCGCGCCCTGCGCGTTGAGCTCTTTGAGATGCGCGTCCGCCGCGCGGATGACGCTCTCCGGCACGCCGGCGAGCTTTGCGACCTCGATGCCGTAGCTCTCGTCGGCGGCCCCGCGCAGGATCTTGCGCAGGAAGAGGAGCTTCCCGTTCTGCCGCTTGGCGCTGATATTGTAATTGCGCACGCCGGGGATCGTCCCTTCGAGCGCGGAGAGCTCATGGTAGTGCGTGGCGAACATCGTTTTCGCGCCGAGCTTTTTCGGGTCGGCGCAGTATTCGAGCACCGCGCGGGCAATGGCCATGCCGTCGTAGGTGGACGTGCCGCGCCCGATCTCGTCAAGGATGAGCAGGGAATCGGCGGTCGCGTTTTTCAATATGGACGCGACCTCGCTCATTTCGACCATAAACGTCGAAGCGCCGCCCGCGAGATCGTCGCTCGCGCCGACGCGCGTGAACACGCGGTCGCAGATGCCGACCGTCGCGCTGCGCGCCGGAACGAACGAGCCGATCTGCGCCATGAGCACGATGATCGCCGTCTGGCGCATATAGGTGCTTTTACCTGCCATGTTCGGGCCGGTCACGATGGCGACGCGGTCGTCGGCGTCGTTCAGGTGCGTGTCGTTCGGCACGAAGAGCGCATCGCGCTGCATCTGCTCGACGACCGGGTGGCGTCCCTCGGCGATCGTGAGGGTACGCGATACCTCGATCTCCGGGCAGACATAGTTGTTGCGCACCGCGACCTCGGCGAGCGAGCAGAGCGCGTCGAGCTCCGCGAGCGCCGCGGAGAGCGCCTGCAGCTCGTCCACACGGTCGCCGACGCGCCGGAGCACGTCACGGAAGAGGTCGTATTCCAGCGTTTCGATCCGCTCGCGGGCAGAGGAAATGTCGTCCTCCAGCTTTTTGAGCTCCGGCGTGAAGTACCGCTCGCCGTTTACCAGCGTCTGCTTGCGTATGTATTCCTCCGGCAGCTCGGCCGCGCCGGCGGAGTTCGGCACGTCGATATAATATCCGAACACCTTGTTGTAGCCGATCTTGAGCTTTTTGATGCCGGTGCGCTCCTTTTCGCGTGCCTCCAGCTCCGCGACGCATTTCGCGCCGTTGTCGCGGATGCTGCGCAGGCGGTCAATCTCCTCGCTGTAGCCGGGGCGGAGGATGCCGCCCTCGCGCACGGAGAACGGCGGCTCGTCGCAGATGGCGCGGCGCAGCAGCCGGCAGAGATTCTCCAGCGGCTCCGTCGCGGCAATGGAGCGGAGCATCCCGCTCCGGTATTTGCCGAGCTGTGCGAAGATCTCCGGCACGGCGGAGAGATAGCTGCCGAGCGCGAGCATGTCGCGGCCGTTCGCCGCGCCGTACACGGCGCGCGAGGTGAGCCGCTGGATATCGCCGACGGCCTTGAGCTTTTCGATGAGCTCGGCACGGCCCACGTTGTCGCGGAAAAGCTCCTCCACTGCGGCGAGCCGCCGCCGGATGGCCGTCGGAGAGAGCAGCGGCCGCTCTACCCAGCTTCGGAGCATGCGTCCGCCCATCGGGGTCTTTGTCTTATCGAGCACCCAGAGAAGGCTGCCGCGCTTTTCGCCGGTGCGGAGATTTTCCGTCAGCTCAAGATTGCGCCGCGCCGCGGCGTCCAGTTCCATATACCGGCCGCGCGTGAAAATATCCGGTACACGCAGCTGCGACATATCGCCGCGCGCCGCGTCCGCGAGATAGGCGAGCAGCGCGCCGAGCGCGAGCGTCGTCATCTCGTCGAGCTCGGGGGCGTTTTCGCCGTACTGATCTGCAATAGCCCTGCGCGCATTTTCGGGATCGAACCGTCCGGCGGCGGGCTCCACGCGGCTGCCGAGCCGCTTTTCGAGCGTGTCGCGGATATCGCGGCTGAGCATCGCCTCCGGCGCGAGCACGCACTCGCGCGGGCGGAAGCGGGAAAGCTCGTTCTGGATGTGCGTCGCCGCGTCCGATTCAAACGACGCCGCGCACACCTCGCCGGTCGATACGTCCGCAAAGGCGCATCCGCCCGCCTTGCCGCGCAGCATGACGGCGCAGAGATAGTTCGACTCGCCCTCGCGCAGCATGGAGGTTTCCATGACTGTGCCGGGGGAGATGATGCGCACGATGTCGCGCGAGACGAGACCCTTGCAGAGCCGGGGATCTTCCATCTGCTCGCACACGGCGACCTTGTAGCCCTTGGCGATGAGCTTGGAGATGTACTGCTCCGCGCTGTGGTACGGCACGCCGCACATCGGCGTGCGCTCGTCCTCGGGCTTGCCGCGGTCGCGCGTCGTGAGTGCAAGGCTGAGCTCGCGCGCGCCGAGGATCGCGTCATCGTCGAACATCTCGTAAAAATCGCCCAGCCGGTAAAAGAGCAGGCAATCGGGATGCTCGGCCTTGATGGCGTTATACTGCATTTTCATGGGGGTGGTTTCTGCGGGCAATGTCTTTCTCCCCTTTACTCCGTGATCTCGCCGAAGAGCGCGAACGTATTGCTCGAAACGATACGCGCGTTCGCCCACGAGCCGATGAGCGATTCGTCCCCGCGCAGGTGGACGAGCCGTCCTCCGGCGGTGCGGGCGGAGAGCGTATAGCCGCCGTTTTTCGCCGTGCCGTCAATGAGCACGCGGAAGGTTTTCCCCTCCTGCGCGCGGTGAAGCTCGGCGGAGACGCGCCCGGCGCTCTCCACGAGCCGGTCGAACCGGTTCTGGATGACGGCGCGCGGCGTCGTATCCTCGATCTTCGCCGCCGGGGTGCCCGGGCGGCGGGAATAGATGAACGTGAACATCGAGTCAAAGCGCACCTTTTCCGTGAGCGCGAGCGTATCGAGGAAGTCCTCCTCCGTCTCGCCCGGGAAGCCGACGATCACGTCGGTCGTGAGAACGAGGTTCGGAATGTATTTCCGCGCGAGATCGACCTGCGCGAGATACTTTTCCGCCGTGTAGCCGCGGTTCATGGCGCGCAGGATCCGGTCGCTGCCGGACTGCACGGGCAGATGGATATGGGGCGCGCACTTTTCGCACTCCGCCATGGCCGCGAAGAGGCGCTCGGTCGCGTCCTTGGGATGGCTCGTCATAAACCGGATGCGGAAATCGCCCGGAATGGCGTTGATCTTGCGCAGGAGCCCGGCGAAATCCACGTCCTCGTCCAGCCCCCGGCCATAGGAGTTCACGTTCTGGCCGAGGAGCGTAATGTCCTTATACCCGGCGGCGACGAGGCTCTCCGCCTCGCGCACGACGTCCCCGCTCCGGCGGGAGCGCTCGCGCCCGCGCACATAGGGAACGATGCAGTACGAGCAGAAGTTGTTGCACCCGTTCATAATGGAGAGCCACGCCTTCACGCTGCCGTCGCGCTCGCGGGGGAGGCCTTCGGCGACCGACTCGGCGCTCTCGGCGTCGAACACGCGGCCCCTGGCCCCGGAGAGGCCGTGGACCTGCAGCGTTCTCTCAAACAGCTCCGGAAAGCGCCAGAGCTCGTGCGGGCCGAAGCAGAGATCGACCATGCGGTACGACTTTTTCACCTGCTCGCGGATCTCCGCGCTCTGCGCCATACAGCCGCAGAGGATGACAATGCGCTCGGGATGGACGCGCTTTAAATGCGTGAGCGCGCCGACGTTGCCGAACACGCGCATCGTCGCGTGCTCGCGCACGGCGCAGGTGTTCACGGCGATGACGTCCGCCTTGTCCTCGTCGTCGGTCATCGTATAGCCCATGCTGCGGAGATAACCGCGCAGCACCTCGCTGTCGGACTCGTTCTGCTGGCAGCCGTAGGTGTCTACCATGGCAAAGCGCTCGCTCCCGCCGAGGGCGGAGCGGACGCGCGCGCATATCTCTTTCTGCCGTTCGATCTCCTGCGCGGAGACCTCGGTTCTCTCGTAGGGCATGGTTTGCAGTTTCCTTTCCGTGTTTCCTTTGCCGATAATAGAGTATTTTAACATTTTGCTCTGGATTCCGCAACGTCTTTGCTTTATAATCAGAGGGAATAATTATCGATCCCCGTTTTGGAGGTGCGTATATCATGCCGGTCATCCACGTCCTTTCGCCGCACGTCGCCGATCTCATTGCCGCGGGCGAGGTCGTTGAGCGCCCCGCCTCGGCGGTCAAGGAGCTTCTGGAAAACGCGGTGGACGCGGGAGCGCGCACCGTCGTGCTCGAGCTCCGCGCCGGAGGGCGGGACTATATCCGCGTCACAGACGACGGCGTCGGCATGGCGCCGGAGGACGCGGGCATATGCTTTCTGCGCCACGCGACGAGCAAGCTCTCGGACGAGCGCGGGCTGGAGGCCATCGGCACGCTCGGCTTTCGCGGCGAAGCTCTCGCGGCGATCAGCGCCGTTTCTCGCATCACGCTCACAACGCGCCGCCGCGGCGCGGCCATGGGCGTGCGCGTGGAGGCGGAGGCCGGGGAGATCGTCTCCATGGAGGAGACCGGCTGCCCGGAGGGAACGACGATCACCGTGCGCGATCTTTTTTACAACACCCCCGCGCGGCAGAAGTTCCTCGGCACGGACCGGAGCGAGGGCGCCGCGTGCGTGCAGAGCGCGCTGCGAACGGCGCTCGGCCGTCCGGATGTGAGCTTCCGCTGTCTGCGCGACGGGCAGGAGGAATTTTTCTCCCCCGGCGACGGCACGGCAAAATCCGCCGTATACGCCCTGCTCGGGCGCGACGCCGCGGCAGGGCTTCTCCCGGTGGAGACCGAAAGCGACGGCGTCGCCGTTCGGGGCTTCGTTTCCGCGCCCGGCTGCTGCCGCGGCAACCGCGGCGCGCAGTATTTCTTCTGCAACGGCCGTCCGATCCGCTCGCGCGCTTTGCAGGCCGCGCTCGAACAGGCATACAAAAACACCGCCATGGTCGGCAAGTTCCCCGGGTGCGTGCTCTATATCACGCTGCCCAACGGTCTTGTGGACGTGAACGTCCATCCGACGAAGGCGGAAGTAAAGTTCGCAAAAGAGAAGCCCGTTTTTGACGGCGTTTATTACGGCACGCTCGCCGCGCTCGGCCAGAAGAGCGCGCCGCAGACGATGTCGAACGCGCCTTTTGCCCCGGAACCGAAGAGCGCCGCGCCGGTTTCTTCCCCGGCCCGTCCCGCTCCGGCCGCCGCGAGCGTGCCGCGCAAGGACTTCTTCCGCACGATGGACGCCGGCGCGTTCCGGCAGGCATACGCCGCCTCTCCCTCCCGCCGGACGGCCGCCTCTCCGGTGCGCGACAGCGCGCCCTACCGCGCGGCTTCCCCCGCCGCGCCGAAAGCCGTCTCCCCGGAGCGCGTCGCCGCGCCGGCGCGCGCCTGTACGCCGGACATGCCGTCCGGGAACGCGGCGCGCTCTTTCGCCGCCGCGGGCGCGCCGGACGAAACGCCGGTCTCTCCGGCCGTTCCCGCCGCACCGGTCAAAAAGGATGCTCCCGCCCCGGAGACGGCGGAAGCCGCGACGGAGCAGACGGTGCTGGACGAGGCCTTCCGCGCCGAGCCGGTACGCTACATCGGCGAGGCGCTGAACGTTTACATTCTGCTCGAGCAGGGGGACAGGCTCCTTCTCATCGATAAGCACGCCGCGCACGAGCGCCTTCTCTTTGACAAAATGCGCCTGAACGAAAAGCCGCTCATGCCGCAGGAGCTTCTCGAGCCCCAGCCGTTCAACACCGATCCGGACGGCGCGGCGCTGCTCGAAGAAAACGCCGCGCTCATGGCGCGGCTCGGGTTTGCGCTGGACGCGTTCGGCGATACCGCGTTCCTCATCCGCGCCGTGCCCGCGCAGCTCGACGCCGCCTCCGCCGTGCCGCTGCTCGAGGAGCTGGTGGAAAAGCTGCGGGAGGGGAGATCGCTCTCGGTCTCGGACGTGTGGGAGCGTCTTGCCGCCACGGTCGCGTGCAAGGCCGCGATCAAGGGCGGCTGGGTCACGGAGCGGGAGGAGCTGCTCTCTCTCGCGGAAAAGGTGCTCGCCGGAGAGGTGACGCACTGCCCGCACGGCCGCCCGGTGATGACGGTGTTCACCCGCGCCGAACTGGACAAGCGCTTCGGGCGGATCGTGTGATCCGTACCGCGGTCCGGCGGAGAGCCGCTTTCCCCGCCGGGTCCCTTCTCTCCGCGCCGCCGGAAGCCGAACAATAAAAAACCTCCCCTGTGTAAGGGGAGGCGGAAAACCGTGGTTTTGGGCGGAGGGGCCGTCCGGCGCGCGGGCAAAAGGCAATCCCGCGGCCGGCCTTTGCACAGGGGAGTTTTGAAAAGTCGCTTATTTATTATAGTAAAGAATGCCGAGGCATCCCGGTCCGCAGTGGCCGGAGATGGTGCTGCCGGCGAGCGTGTGGTGGATCTCCTCAAACCCGGCGTACCGGCGCAGGAGCTGTTCAACGTTTTCCACGATCTCCGCATCCACGCCGGAGTCGGTGATGAAAATGCGCTTCATGTCAATATCGTCGCGGTCCTTGATACGGTCGGTCACATAGTTCTCGATCGCTTTGGCGAGCGTGCCGCGGTATTTTTTCGCAACGCTCATCTTGCCCTCGTGCACCTCGATGCAGGGCTTGAGCTTGAGAAGATTCGCGCCGAGCGCCGCGACGGCCGAGCAGCGGCCGCCCTTGCGCAGGTATTCGAGCGTGTCGATCACGAAGCTGACGTTCAGCTTCTGCTTGCGCTCGTCGAGGATCGCCCGGATCTCCTCGCCGGACCTGCCCTCGCGGGCGAGCAGCGCGCCGTCGATCACAAGATGGCCGATGCCGGTGGAGAGATTGCGCGAATCCACGACAAACACGCGCCCCGGAAATTCCTGCGCCGCGTCGCAGGCGTTCTGGAAGCAGGCGGACATATCCGAGGAGATCGTAAAATGCACGACCTGGTCGTGGGTTCGGAGCTCCTCGCCGAAGAAATCAAGATAGTCGGCAATGGACACCGCCGCCGTGCCGCAGAGCTTGCCCGTGCGGCTCGTATAAGCAAAAATGTCGTCGCGGGTACACTCGATCCCGTCGCGCAGCGCCTTATCCTCCATGAGAATATAAAGAGGAACGATTTTTACGTCATACTGCTCGATCAGAGCGCTCGTAAGATCGCACGTGCTGTCGGCAGAGATTCGGATCTTCATTGGCTTTACGGCTCCTTTTTCCGATTAGTTCACATAGAGTTAACACGATGTTAAGGATTATAGCAGAGGTGTAACGATTTGTCCATAAACAATCGTACCGTCATTGTCATCACAGGGCCCACGGCCTCGGGCAAAACGGCGCTCGGGGTGAGCCTTGCGCTTGCTCTCGGCACGGAGATCGTGAGCGCGGACTCCATGCAGCTCTACCGCGGCATGGACATCGGCTCTGCCAAGCCGACGCGCGGGGAGATGCGCGGCGTCCCCCACCATATGATCGACGTGGCCGACCCCGGCGAGGATTACAGCGTCAGCCGCTGGGTCGAGGGCGCGGCGGCGTGCTGCGACGCGCTGTTCGCGCAGGGCAAAACGCCCGTCATCGTCGGCGGGACGGGGCTTTATATCGAATCGCTTCTCTCCGGGCGGGATTTTTCCGCCGCGCCCGGCGACTCCGGCGTGCGCGAAGCGCTCGGCGCGGAATATGACGCGCTCGGCGGCGCGGCGTTCCGGGAAAAGCTGCGTCTGATCGATCCCGAGCGGGCGGAAAAGCTCGCGCCCGGCGATAAAAAGCGGCTCGTGCGGGCAATGGAGGTATATACGCTCACCGGCGAGACGATCACCGCGCACGACGAGAGGACGAAAGCGCTCCCGCCGCGGTACGCCTCCCGCCGCTTTGCTCTCACATGGAACGACCGGGAAACGCTCTATGCGCGCATCCGGCAGCGCGTGGACGAAATGATTGCCGCGGGGCTTTTTGCGGAAGTGGAGCGTCTGCTCGCCGCCGGGCTTTCGGATTCCTGCACCGCGATGCAGGCCATCGGCTACAAGGAGATCGCCGCGGCGCTCCGCGGGGAATGCTCCCGCGAGGACGCCGTCGAGACCGTCAAGCGCGAATCCTGCCGCTATGCCAAGCGCCAGCTCACATGGCTGCGGCGCGACAAGGGCCTTGTCTGGCTGCCGCGGGAGGCGTACCCGACGGAGGATGATCTTCTCGCCGCCGTATTGCGCGCATAAACCGCAAGCGTCCCGACATGCTTCGACCGGCTTTTTATCCGGCTCTCTTTACAATGAGAGGACACACGCCCAAGCGTGTGAATACTTATCACAAAGCCGGAGACCCCGGCGAAAGGGAGCTTTTATCATGCAAAAAACACAGAATCTGCAGGACCTTTTCCTCAACCAGACCCGCAAAGACAGACAGAGCGTGACGCTCTTTCTTATGAACGGCTTTCAGATGCGCGGCATCGTCCGGGGCTTCGACAGCTTCACGGTCGTGCTCGAAACCGACGGGAAGCAGCAGCTCATCTACAAGCACGCGATCTCCACGCTCGTCCCGTCGCAGTCGGTCGATATGACCGGCGGCGCGAATACATAAAAGCGTGTGAAGCGCACGGAGCTGCCGCTTTTGTTCCCCGGGATCGTGCTGCTGCTAGCGGCGACGGCGTATGCTCTGCTCTTTTTCACCTCCCGCGCCGGGGAAGCGCCGACGGCGGTATGTACCGCCGCGCTCTGGCAGGATACGCTGCCGCTCGAGGGCGTCGTCCGGCGCGGGGAAACGCCCGTCGCCGCGCCGGCGGGGCGTCCCGTCCCGCTCGTGCCGGCGGGGACGCGCGTCGCGGCCGGGGAGCCGGTCGCGCTCGCGGGAGAGAGCGGGGAGGCCCGTTTCCGCGCCGCGCTCCTTCTGCGCGTGCGCGCGGAGCTTGCCTCCGATACGCTGCCCGGGCCGGACGGGCAGGCGCTGCGTTCCCTGTCCGGATCGCTCGCCCGGCGGGACTTTTCCGCGCTCGGCGCGCTTCTGCCGGAGGTGCGGCGCTCGCTCGGTTATGCCGCGACGGGCGGAAACGCCCTCCGGCAGGAGGAGGAAGCGCTCGTCGCCGCCGGAGCGGAGGCGGCGATCGTCCGCGCCCCGTGCGCGGGGCTTTTCTCCGCCGGGGCGGACGGCGCCATGACCGTCGCGTCCGGCGGCTGGACGTTCACCGCGCCGCTCAACGAGAAAACCGCGGCGCGTCTCCCCGCCGGCCGCGCCGTGCTTCTTCTGCCGGACGGGACGCGCGTCGCCGCCGCGGTACGGATAACGGACGCCGGAGAGGCGGTCTTTTCCTGCGGTACGCACCTTGAGCGCGTTTTGCCGCTGAGCGAGTGTACGCTCACCGTGCTTCTGGCCGAATGGCAGGGCTTCTCCCTGCCGGAGTCGGCGATCCTGCCGGGCGAGGACGGCGACATCGTCTGCCGCGTATCCGGCCCCGTGCGGGAATATGTTCCGGTCGCGGTGCTCGCGCGGCGCGGCGGATCCGCGCTCGTCGTTTCCCCCATGCTGCGCGGCGGTATGAGCGTCCTTTTCGACCCCGCGGCGGAAAACTGACCGCGTGAAGCCCGCGCGCCTGCCGCGTCATGTGAAACCGACCTGCTTTTTTAAACTTTTTCGGGAGGACAGAAAGATATGAGCATCACCGAAAACGTGCGCGCCGCCCGGCGGAAGATCAACGCCGCCGCGGAGAGCGCGGGCCGTTCCGGCAGCGAGGTGCGCCTTCTCGCCGCAACAAAGATGAACGGTCCGGAGGCCGTGCAGGAGGCGATCCGCGCCGGGGTGGATATCTGCGCGGAAAACCGCGTGCAGGAATTTCTTTCCAAAAACGCCGTGAACGCTTATGCCCCCTGCTGCGTCCATTTTATAGGGCATTTGCAGAAAAACAAGGTGAAATATCTCGTCGGCGCGGTGGAGCTGATCCATTCGGTCGATTCTCCGGAGCTGATGGATGCGATATCGCGCCGCGCTTCGTCGCTCGGCGCCGTGCAGGATGTGCTGCTTGAGGTGAACATCGGCGGCGAGGCGTCCAAAAGCGGTGTTTCGCCGGACGGGCTTGAGGCGCTTCTCGCCCACGCCGCGCTCTGCCCCGGTCTGCGCGTGAGGGGACTGATGACCATCCCGCCCGCCGTGAGCGCCGGAGAAGAAAATCGTTGGTATTTCCGACAAATGTACGAGCTTTTTGTTGACATCCGCCGGAAAACATACGATAATGTAACAATGGCTGAGCTGTCGATGGGTATGAGCGGTGACTACGAAGAAGCCGTGCGCTGCGGCGCTACCATCGTCCGTCTGGGAACGGCGCTGTTCGGCCCCCGGAATTACGATTTGCAGGAGGCGCCCCCGCATGGGACTATTGGATGAGCTGAAAAAACTGACGAAACCCTACGACGACGAGGACTATCTCGAAGAAGATCTCGCCGAGCCGGTACGCGCGCCTGGCCGCGCGGCGGACGCGCGCTCCTACGCTTCCTATGCGGAAGCGCCGCGCAGCGCCGAGCCCGTTCAGCCGACACGCCGGCCGTATGTATTTTCCAACCAGCGCGCCGCGCGCCAGCAGCCGGCCGCCGACCCTTACGCGCAGCAGGACTACGGCTACGCCCCGCAGGGCTATGCGCCGCAGGGCTACATGCCCGACCCCTACGCCCGCTCCGGCTACGCGCCCGACCCCTATGCCCAGCAGGGCTATGCCGCGCCCTCCCGCCAGCCGAACGGCGGCGCGCAGCCGAAGCTGCTTCTCGTACACCCCGACCGGTTTGAGCAGGCCGCGGACATTGCCGACCGCATTGCCGAGCGCAACGCGATCGTACTCAATCTGGAGACCGCGCCCAAGGAGCTGACCCGCCGGATGCTCGACTTCCTCTCGGGCGTTACCTATGCGCTCGGCGGCAAGGTCAAGAAGGTCTCCGGCAGCACTTACATCATCACCCCCGCCGGGATGGACTTCATGGGCGACAGCGGCGATGCCGTTGCGTCCAAGGAAAAATATTTTTGATGCCGCGTTTTCGCGCCGTACGGCGCTGACGGATAGAAAGCAGAATCCGGAAAGGAGTAGAAAGATATGATCACTGCCCAGGACATCCGCGAAAAATGTTTTGAGAAGGCCCGCATCGGCGGGTACGCCATGGACGAGGTCGATGATTTTCTCGACGAGCTCGCCAACGACGCCGCCGCCTCCCAGAAGGAGATCGCCACGCTCAACGCGAAGATGAAATACCTTGCCGACAAGATCCGTGAGTATCAGGGCTCGGAGGAGGCCATGAATATGGCGCTCGTCTCCGCGCAGAAGCTCGCCAAGAACATCGAAGAGGACGCCCGCGCCAAGGCGGAAGCCCTCGTCGCCTCGGCGCAGAAGGAAGCCGACGAGATCGTTGCCGCCGCCAAGGCCGAGTCCGACCGCACCATCGGCGAGATCGAGTCCAAGCGCAAGGCCGAGGAGCTGCGCTACCAGAAGGCGCACGCCGCCGCCGCGGAATACATCCAGAAGGTCCGCATGCTGCTCGACCGTGAGCAGACCTTCCTCGCCACTCTCGCCGACGCCGATCTTACCGGCGCGGTCGTAACGCCCGCTCCCGCTGCGAAAAAGGCGATCGCCGCCCCCGCGGAAGAGGTCGAGACCGAGCCCGTCGAGGAGGAAGTCCTCCCCGCCGCCGAGGAGTCCGAAGCCGAGCCGGAAGCTGAAGAAGAGTCCCCTCTCTACCCGGATGCCGCCGAAGAGGAGCAGGACTATGTAAAGGCGTTTGAAAACGCCGTTTACCAGACCCCCGACGCCCCCGACGAGGACGCGCCGAAGATCAGCTTCTGATTTTTTAAAGAAAAACCTACAGGGCGGGGCTATGACGGCCCCGCTCTGTCAGCGAATGGAGAGAATTGCACAGCTATGGACTACAACGCCACCGTAAATCTGCCGAAAACCGCTTTTCCCATGCGTGCCGGCCTGCCCGCGCGTGAGCCGGGCATGCTCAAATCCTGGTACGACATGGATCTTTACCATGAGACCCTCCGCCGCAACGAGGGCAAGCCCCTCTTCATCCTGCACGACGGCCCTCCGTTCTCGAACGGCAATCTGCACATGGGCCACGCGCTGAACAAGTGCCTGAAGGACTTCATCTGCCGCTATAAATCCATGACCGGCTATCAGGTCCCCTATACACCCGGCTGGGACAACCACGGCATGCCCATCGAGTCCGCCATCATCAAGGAGCAGCGGCTCAACCGCAAGGCCATGAGCGTGAGCGAGTTCCGCTCCGCCTGCCACCGCTACGCCGAAAAGTACGTCGGCATCCAGCGCGAGGGCTTCCAGCGCCTCGGCGTGCTGGGCGACTGGGATCATCCGTATCTCACCATGGACCCGAAGTTTGAGGCCGAAGAGGTCAAGGTGTTCGGGAAGATGTACGAGAAGGGCTACATCTACAAGGGTCTCAAGCCCGTGTACTGGTGCCCGAACGACGAGACCGCTCTCGCCGAGGCGGAGATCGAGTATCAGGACGATCCCTGCACCACGGTGTACGTCAAGTTCCCGATGCATGACGATCTCGGAAAGCTCTCCCACGTCGACCACAGCAAGCTCTATTTCCTCATCTGGACAACGACGATCTGGACGCTGCCGGGCAACCTCGGCATCAGCCTGCATCCGAGAGAGAGCTATGCGCTTGTAAAGGCCGATAACGGCGAGATCTACATCGTCGCGGAAGCGCTCGCGGAGAAGGTCATGCGCGCCGGCGGCGTCGGGAAGTACGAAATTCTCGAAACGCACCCCGGCTCGTTCTTTGAGAACATGCTCGCCGATCACCCGTTCCTGCCGAAGACGTCCCGTCTGCTCAACGCCGAGTATGTCACCATGGACTCCGGCACGGGCTGCGTCCACACCGCGCCCGGCTTCGGCGCGGACGACTATCAGACCTGCCGCCGCTACGGCATGGACATGATCGTCCCCGTGGACGACCAGGGCCGCCACACCGATTACGCCGGCAAATACGCCGGCATGAAGACCGAGGAATCCAACCCGGTCATTCTTGAGGATATGCGCGAGAGCGGCATGCTCTTCGCGAGCGAGGACATCGTCCACAGCTACCCGCACTGCTGGCGCTGCCACAAGCCCATCATCTTCCGCGCCACGCCGCAGTGGTTCTGCTCGGTCGATACGTTCAAGGACGACGCCTGCGCCGCCGCGGACAAGGTCGTCTGGCATCCCGGCTGGGGCCACGACCGCATGCTCTCCATGATCCGCGAGCGCGCCGACTGGTGCATCTCCCGCCAGCGCCGCTGGGGTCTGCCCATCCCGGTGTTCTACTGCGCCGACTGCGGCAAGCCCGTCTGCACGCCGGAGACCATTGAGAAGGTCTCCCGCCTCTTCGGCGAGCACGGCTCGAACATCTGGTTTGACGCCGAGGCAAAAGATCTCCTCCCGGACGGCTTCGTCTGCCCGCACTGCGGCGGCAGCACCGGCTTCACCAAGGAGACCGACACGCTCGACGGCTGGTTTGATTCCGGCAGCACCCACATTGCCTCCATGCTGCTCGACGCCCCCGGCGTATGGCCGGCGGACGTTTACCTTGAGGGCGGCGATCAGTACCGCGGCTGGTTCCAGTCGTCGCTGCTGACCGGCGTTGCGGTGCGCGGCGGCGCGCCCTACCGCGAGGTGCTCACCCACGGCTGGACCGTGGACGGCGAGGGCCGCGTCATGCACAAGTCTCTCGGCAACGGCATCGCCCCGGGCGATATCATTCCCAAGTACGGTGCGGACATCATCCGCCTCTGGGCGGCGAGCGCCGACTATACGCAGGATATGCGCTGCTCGGACAACATCTTCAAGCAGCTCTCCGACAAATACCTCAAGATCCGCAACACCGCGCGCTACATTCTCGGCAACCTGGACGGGTTCGACCCCGCCGAAAGCGTCGCCTTCGCGGACATGCTCCCGCTCGACAAGTGGGCCGTCAGCCGTCTGCAGGATCTCATCGGGCGCGTCCGCACCGCTTACGACAACTACGAGTTCCACACCGCCACCTACGCCATCCACAACTTCTGCGTGGTGGAAATGTCGAACTTCTATCTCGACGTCATCAAGGACCGCCTCTACTGCGACAGCCGCGAGAGTCTCTCCCGCCGCAGCGCCCAGACCGCGATCTACCGGGTGCTCGACGCGATGACCCGCCTGCTCGCGCCGGTGCTCTGCTTCACCGCCGACGAGATCTGGCTCGCCATGCCGCACGGCGAGGACGAGGACGCGCGCGCCGTAGCGCTCAACGACATGCCGGAGGCGAACGCCGCGCTCCGTCTCTCCGAGAGCGAGGAAGCGCACTGGAGCAAGGTCATGCGTGTGCGCGCCGACGTGAACAAGGCGCTCGAGCTTGCCCGCGCGGAAAAGCTCATCGGCAAGCCGCTGGACGCGCGCGTGACGCTGTATGTGTCCGAGGCCGCCGAGGGCCCGTTCGCGGAGCTGGAGGGCGAAGATCTTGCGCCGCTTTGCATCGTGTCCGAGCTGAAGATCGTCCACGGCGCCGGAGAGGGCGTCCGCGGCGAGAACTTCGACGGGCTTACCGTTCACGTCGAGCCGAGCGCCCTGCCGCGCTGCGCGCGCTGCTGGACGCGCTCCGCGACCGTCGGAACGAGCGAAAAGCATCCGACGCTCTGCGCGCGCTGCGCCGGCGTTGTAGGCTGACGCCTCGCACGTTTGCGAGCCGAGAAGTCCCCGACGCACATGTCGCCGGGGAAAATGATCCAAATTTTATTCGCGCCTGCGGGCGCAAACTCTTGCGAGGCATTTCTTTCTGTTCTTACTCCCCATAGAGAAAGGAGAATTTGATTCATGGTTTACGGTATCATCGGGCTTCTTGCTCTGCTGGTCGATCAGTTCCTCAAGTTCTGGACGGTTTCCAACGTTGCGCTGAACACCGGCATCCGGTCATTGATCCCCGGCGTTCTCCATATTACGTACATCAAAAACTTCGGCGCCGTATTCGGCGTGATGTCCGGCTTCGGCGCGCTGCGCTGGATTTTGCTCATTTTGCTCATCGCGTTCACCGCGCTCATGGTGTTCGCCTTCCTCAAGGGCTATTTCCGCACCGGTTTCATCAAGCTCTCCGGCGCGCTGCTGCTTGCGGGTCTGCTCGGCAACGGCATTGACCGCGCGATCTACGGCTATGTGCCGGACATCTTCGAGTTTGAGTTTGTGAAGTTCGCCATCTTCAATCTGGCGGACGTGCTCGTGCTCGTCGGCGGCATTCTCTTCGCCGTAGCGATTTTGACCGGCGGGCTCCGCCGCGCGGACGAGTATGACGATTACGAAGAAGCGCCCGCGCGCGCTTCCCGCCGCCGCGCGTATGACGAGGAACCGGCTCCCCGCCGCGCTCCGCGCACGGCTGCGGAGGAAGTGCCGGTGCGCCGCACCGCGCCGCGTGCTTCCGCGCCCGCGGCGGCCGCTCCGTCCGCCCGCGGCACTGCCGCGCCCTCCCCGGCGCGTCAGCGCGCCGCCGGAAACGGCGTTCCGGCAGCGCAGCCGCGCGCAAAGCGCGTCATTGACGAAAACAGCATCCCCGTACCGGTCCGTCCGGCGGCACGTCCCGCCGTCCCGGTACAGCGAGCCGCGGAGACACAGCGTACCGCCGCGCCGCAGCGCGCCGCCGAGCCGGTCCGCCGCGCAGCGGCTGCGCCCTCTGCGGCTGTGAGCCGCGCCGACCTCGCCGCGCAGAACGAGGCCACGGTGCGTACCGTGGCGCGCCCGGCGGCAAGCGCGAGACCTGCCGCGCCGAAAGCTCCCCCGGCCCCGGCTCCCGTAAGGGAGACGCCGAAGGCCGCCCCGGCCCCCGCGAAGGAAGCGCCGAAGGCCGCCCCGCCGGAAGAGTTTGATCTCGACTCCATTCTCGCGGAGTTCAAATGAAAATCACAACCGTACAGGCGCAGGAGAGCGGCGAGAGGATCGACGCTCTCCTTGCGCGTTCGGGCTACACCCGCTCCGCCGCCGCGCGGCTCATCGCCGCCGGGCAGGTGACACGGGAAGGGCAAACCGTCAAAAAAAGCGAGCTTGCCCGTGCAGGGGACGTGTTTCTCATCGCCGAGGACGACACGCCCGTTCCGGCGAGCGCCGCGGCGCAGGATATCCCGCTCGACGTCGTCTATGAGGACGCCGATCTCCTCGTTGTGAACAAGCCGCGCGGGCTCGTTGTGCACCCCGCGCCCGGCCACCCGGACGGGACGCTCGTGAACGCCCTGCTGCACCACTGCGGCGATTCGCTCTCCGGCATCGGCGGGGAGATGCGCCCCGGCATCGTCCACCGCATCGACCGCGACACGAGCGGTCTTTTGATCGTGGCGAAAAACGATTTCGCCCATCAGTCGCTCTCGGCGCAGCTCGCAGACCGGAGCCTTTCCCGCGTCTACGAGGCCGTTGTTCACGGCGGCTTCCGCGCCGATTCCGGCACCGTGAACGCGCCCATCGGCCGCCATCCGGCCGATCGGAAGCGCATGACCGTCACGGAGAAAAACTCGCGCCATGCCGTGACGCACTGGGAGGTCATCGAGCGGTACGCCGGATTTACGCACATCCGCTGCAAGCTCGAGACCGGGCGCACCCACCAGATCCGCGTCCACATGGCGCACATCGGCCACCCGCTGCTCGGCGACATGGTCTACGGCGCGGGAAAGCCGGAAAAGGGTCTGGAGGGGCAGTGTCTCCACGCGCGGACGCTCAAATTTATCCACCCGCGCACCGGAGAGCCCATGGAGCTTGCGTCGCCGCTGCCGGAATATTTCACGGCCGTGCTCGCGCGGCTCGGCCCGCCGCTGGATAACCAATAAAAAAAACCGCCCGGTGCACGAGCCGTGCGCCGGGCGATAAAGAGAGGGAAAGGCTATGCAATACGATGTCCTTGTCGTGGGCGCCGGCGTTGTCGGCTGCGCCACGGCGATGGAGCTGGGCAAATACTCGCTGCGCGCCGCCGTGATCGAGGCGGGCGAGGATGTTTGCACCGGCACGTCCAAGGCAAACTCCGCCATTGTCCACGCGGGCTTTGACGCCCGCCCCGGCTCGCTCATGGCGCGGTTCAACGTGGAAGGAAGCCATGCGATGCCGAAGCTCTGCGAGCGGCTGCAAGTCCCGTTCCGGCGCTGCGGCGCGCTCGTGCTCTGCTTTGACGAGGCCGACCGACCGGGGCTCGAAGAGCTTTTGCTCCGCGGCGTGAAAAACGGCGTACACGGTCTGCGCATCGTGGAGCGCGGTGAGCTGCACGAGCTGGAGCCGAACGTATCGCCCGAGGCCGTCGCGGCGCTCTACGCGCCCACAAGCGGCATCGTCTGCCCGTTTGAGCTCACCTGCGCCATGGCGGAAAACGCCGCGCGCAACGGCGTGGAGTTTTTCTTTGATGCCCGCGTGGAGCGCATCGCCCGCGAGGGCGAGCTGTGGACGCTCGAAACGGCGAGAGGGAGCTTTGAGGCTCCGGTCGTCGTCAACGCTGCGGGACTCCACAGCGCCGAGCTCAACAACATGGTCTCCGAAAAGAAGCTCACGGTCACGCCGCGCAAGGGCGAATATATGCTGCTCGATAAGAAGGTCGGCCATATGCTCTCGCGCACTGTGTTCCAGCTTCCCACGAAAATGGGCAAGGGCGTTCTCGTAACGCCGACCGTTCACGGCAATCTCCTCATGGGCCCGACCGCCGTGGATGTGCAAGACCCCGAAGCGACGAACACGACCGCCGCGGGGCTCGAGAGCGTCATGCAGAAGGCCCGGAAGAGCGTCCCCACGCTCCCCGGCAACCGCACGATCACGAGCTTTGCCGGCCTGCGCGCCCACGTCGAGCGCGAGGAGCACGACTTCATCATCGGCGAGGCCGAGGGCGCGCCGGGCTTTTTGAATGCCGTCGGCATCGAGTCGCCCGGCCTGTCCGCCGCGCCCGCCATCGGCGCGTTCCTTGCCGAGAGCGCGGCGTATCTCGTATCCGCTCCGGTAAATAAAAAATACGATTCCACCCGCCCGGAGGTCTATCGCCCGAACGAGATGACCGTGGAAGAGCGCGCCGCGTTTGTCGCGGAGCACCCGCTCTACGGCAGCATCATCTGCCGCTGCGAGCAGGTGACCGAGGGCGAGATCGTCGACGCCATCCACCGCGTCCCCGGCGCGCGCAGTCTGGACGGCGTGAAGCGCCGCACCCGCGCCGGTATGGGCCGCTGTCAGGCGGGCTTCTGCTCGCCGCGCGTGCTGGAGATCCTCTCGCGTGAGCTCGGCGTGCCGCAGGAGCAGCTCACAAAGAGCGGCGGCGCGTCGTTCCCGATCGTCGGCAAAACGAGAAAGGACGGCGAAAACGCATGAACACCTACGATATCGTCATCATCGGCGCCGGTCCGGCCGGTCTCGCCGCCGCCATCGCCGCGAAGGAGGCGGGCGTGGACGATGTGCTCGTCATCGAGCGCGACAGCGTCCCCGGCGGCATTTTGAATCAGTGCATCCACAACGGCTTCGGCCTGCACACGTTCCGCGAGGAGCTGACCGGCCCGGAGTACGCCGCGCGCTTTCTGTCCCGCGCCGGGGAGCTGGGCGTCGCCATCCGTCTTTCCACGATGGTGCTCTCGCTCTCGAACGAGCGCGTGCTCACCGTTACGAGCCGCGAGCGCGGCGTGGAGCAGCTCCGCGCTCGCGCCGTCATTCTCGCCATGGGCTGCCGCGAACGGCCTCGCGGGGCGCTGAACATTCCCGGCTACCGCCCGGCGGGCATCTACTCCGCCGGTACGGCGCAGCGGCTCGTGAATCTTGAGGGCTTCCTGCCCGGACGCGAGGTCGTCATTCTCGGCAGCGGCGATATCGGCCTCATCATGGCGCGCCGCATGACGCTCGAGGGCGCGCACGTCCGGTGCGTTGCCGAGCTTCTGCCGTACTCCGGCGGGCTCAAGCGCAACATCGTGCAGTGCCTGCACGACTACGGCATCCCCCTGCTGCTCAGCCACACGGTCGTGGACATCCACGGCAGGGAACGGCTCGAGGGCGTGACGCTCGCCGAGGTCGGCGCCGACCGCAAGCCGGTCCCCGGCTCGGAGAAGTACATCCCGTGCGATACGCTGCTGCTCTCCGTCGGTCTCCTGCCGGAGAACGAGCTTTCCGAGGGCGCGGAGGTTATGCTCGACCGCGTGACCGGCGGCCCGGCAGTCAACGAGTCGCTCGAAACGAACGTCCCCGGTATCTTCGCCTGCGGCAACGTTCTGCACGTTCACGATCTTGTGGACTATGTGTCCGAGGAGGCCGCGCGCGCCGGCAAGGCGGCGGCGAGGTTTGTCCGCGGCGGCACGCCGAAGAGTACGCGCGTGGTAAAGCTCACCGGGCGCGACGGCGTGCGCTACACCGTGCCGCAGACCGTCCGGCCCGCCGCGATGGGCGAGAGCGTCGTTGTTCGCTTCCGCGTCGCGAATCCGTACTACGGCAAATATCTCTCCTGCTATGTGGACGGGAAGCGCATTTCCCACCGCAAAAAACCGATCATGGCGCCCGGCGAGATGGAGTCGTTCACGCTCACGCGCGAAGCCCTTGGCGAGAGCGCGCAGGAAGTCGTATTCTGTGTGGAGGAGGAGTAGATCATGGAGCTTACCTGCATCCGCTGCCCGATGGGCTGCGCCATCCATGTAGAATTGGAAAACGGCGCCGTCGTGTCCGTGACGGGCAACACCTGCCCGCGCGGCGCGGAGTACGCCAAAAGCGAGGCCACGGCGCCTGTGCGCACCGTGACGAGCACCGTACGCGCGCTCGGCGGCGTGCGCCCGGTCGTCGCGGTGAAGACTGTGCCGGACGTGCCGAAGGACAAGATCTTCGATGTGATGGACGCCGTCCGCGCGCTGGAAGTCACCGCGCCGGTGCGTATCGGCGATATTCTCTGCACGAACATCGCCGGGACGGGTTCAAATCTCGTCGCCGCCGCCGATCTTGACGCGGAATAAGAGATAATATAAGGAAAAATCGGAGACGCTGCGTTTGCGGCGTCTCCGATTTTCATTGTTCGGTTTTGCTCTCCGGCGCGGAGAGATACGGGTCTGGTTTCCGCAGGCGCTTCCGGCAGCCGTCGCGCTCGTTGACCGCCGCGGCGACGGAAACGGCGTTCTCCTTACTTTGCCGCGGCGCGGCGCTTTTCCAGCTCGGCGCACACCTCGGCATATTTGTCCTCGTCGAGAATGTAGCGCTTCTTATAGATCACATAGCTCGCGTACATGAGCGCAAACGGCAGCACCGTCATGCAAAGCAGCAGTCCGCTCGACTGCCCCGGCCGGATGGAGGAGATGATGCCGCCGATCTGCGCGAGCTTGTCGGCTTCGGCGATCTCGCCGAGCGAGGCCGCGCGCTCGAGCGCGGAGATGCGGTTGGTATAGCCCGTGACGCCGAAGATAAGGTACGTCGCGGACGTGAGCGCCACGACGATGGCCGAGGAGAGCTTCGTGAAGAACGGCCGGAGAGAGGTGATGATCGCCTCGTCGCGCTCGCCGCAGAGGTATTCGTTGTATTCCACGGTGTTGATGAGCGAGATCATCATGATGAGATAGAAGCCGTACTGGCCGAGGTTCGCGATCATGTAGCCCGCGGTGAGCAGCCAGAACTTCACCATGCCGCCGCTCATCGCCAGTCCGGATACGATCATGACCGCGTAGCCGGCAGCCGAGAGCAGCATGAGCTTATCCATCATGACCTTGCGGCGGAAGCGTCTGGCGAGCATGGGATAGAAGATCATGAGAAGCGCCGTTGCGGCAAGTCCGACGGTGTTGAAGAGCGAGTACAGCCCGCCCTCATACCCGAAGGCGAAGTACACATACGTTGAGCCGAGCCCGCCCACGACGACGCCGTTTCCGATCTGCTGCAGCAAAAACACGAGCGAGATCCAGAGGATCTGCGGATTGCCGGTGATGGTGCTCCAGATCTTTTTGAAGCTGACGGGCGGGACCTCTTTCGTATTGTAGTCCCGGCGCTCGCGCACGCCGAAGACCGTGGCGCAGAGGAAAAGCGGCGCGAGAATGCAGATTACGAGCGAAACGCGGCCATAGGCCGTCGCGGTGCTGCCGCCGAGCGTTCCGCTGCCGGTGGTAAGCATCGGAATGAGGATGGAGGCGATAACGCCGCCGATGCCGGCAAAGAGATTTGTCCGGGACGTGAGCGAATTGCGCACATGCGGATCGGAGCTCAGCGCCGATACCATCCCCCAGTAGGAGATGTCGTGCATCGTGTAGGTGATCGAATAAAGGAAATAGATCACGCCGAAAAATGCGATGAAGCTCCATCCCTGCAGATCCGTGTTGAACGCGAGATACACGACGACGGACGTGAACAGGATGCCGATCACGAGCCACGGCTTGAATTTGCCGTAGCGCGAGCGGGTGCGCTCGATGATGTTGCCCATGACGGGGTCGTTGAGCGCGTCGAACACGCGCGCGCCGACCATGATCGCCGTCACCGCGCCGAGCTGTGCGGCGGTGAGATGGCGCGTGAACAGAATGTAGGTGAAAATGAAGTTGGTGAACAGGTTATAGATCATATCCCGTCCAACCGTGCCGAGGGGGAACATCCAGAGATTGCGCTTATCCGATGTCACGTTTTTCATGGTTCTTCCTCTTTCTCCCGAAAATGTGCGGTATTCCGGCGCGTTCAGCGCTCGTTATCGCGGATTTTGCCAAGCGGGCCGCCCTCTTCATCCACATGCGCGAGCAAAAGCGCGTCGCCCTCCTCCAACTGGCCGCAGGAGCCGTGCACCGCCTCCGTGCCGTGGAGGAAGTAGGACGGTGTGCCGCTGGAAGAGAGGAGCGAGGCTCCGTACCCCGCCACATGGCCGGGCTTTCCGATGCCGGTCACATGGACGCGGTGTCCCGCGGCGCGGCATTCCTCAATGAGCGTGACCGCGTCCTCGTATGCCTCCGGCGTCTGCCGCGAGAAACGCGCCGAATGCTTTTCCCGCGGAAGCGGTCAGGTTTGCCAGCGCCGCTTTTCCGTCGTTTTTCATTGGCTTTTCTCCTCCAGCCGTGCCAGAAGATCGTAATCCATATCCTCATAGCCGCGCTCGCGCAGCAGCGCCGTTACCTCCGCAAGCGTCGGAAGGCTCGGGATCGCGCCGTGACGCGATACGGTGATGGCCGCGGCGTGGCTTGCAAACGCCAGCGCCTGCCGCGCCGGAAGCCCGGCGCACCAGAGCGTGCTGAACGACGCGACGAACGAATCGCCGGCCGCCGTGGTATCCGCCACGACGGGCATTTTTACGCACGCGACATGCTCGGCGCCGTTTTTATTTACGGCGACCGAGCCGTTCCCGCCGAGCGTCACGATGAGGTTTTCCACGCCCTTTTCGCGGAAGATCTCCGCCACGGCGCGAAGGTCGTCCTCGTTCGCGCCGTTTTCGTCCACGCGGATCGGGTGGCCGGACATGGCCGCGGCCTCATGCTCGTTCGGGGAGAAGAACGCGGCGCACCGGTAAAGCTCCGGCGATACGGGCGCGGCGGGGGCGGGGTTTACCATGACCGGCACGCCGGCGTCGTGCGCCCAGCGCGCCACGGTCTCGTTGATGAACATCGGCAGCTCGAACTGCAGCATGACGAGATCGTAATTCTTCACCTCGTCGCGGATCCAGGAAATCTCCTCCACGGTCATCGCGCCGTTCGCGCCGGGGCAGACAACGATGCGGTTGTGCGCGCCGGTCTCGGTGATCTCAAGCGTAATGGCGGAAACGCCGGTCGGGTTTTCGGCGTCCACAACGACGCGGGACACGTCCACGCCGGCGGCGCCCGCTGCCGCAACGGTCTCGCGGCCGTAGGCGTCGTTGCCGACACGGCCGGCCATCGTGACCTCCGCGCCCAGACGCGCGCACTGCACCGCCTGATTGGCGCCCTTTCCGCCCGGCGCCGTCCGGAAATTGAGACCGATCACGGTCTCTCCGCGGTTCGGCGCCTGTTTCGTGGAGGCGATCAGGTCCATGACAAAGATGCCTACAACAAGAATACGGGGTTTTCTGTCCATATTTCCGGCCCTCCTGTTTTCTTTTTCACTTCTGCCCGTAGTAGGCGTTCGCGCCGTGCTTACGGAAATAGTGCTTATCGAGGATGCACTGCGCCGCCGGAGCCGCGGTGGGATCGAAGAGCCGCGTGAGCAGCGCCATATGGGCGCATTCGTCGAGCACGACCGCGTTTTCGACCGCCTTTTCCGGCGTCTTGCCCCAGGTGAAGGGGCCGTGGCTCTTCACGAGCACCGCCGGCACGGCCAGCGGGTCGATGCCGCGGTCCCGGAACGTTTCGGCGATGACGAGACCGGTATTGCGCTCGTAGGCTTCTTCGATCTCCTGCGCCGTGAGCTCGCGCGCGCAGGGGACGGCGCCGTAAAAGTAATCGGCGTGGGTCGTGCCGTAGCAGGGAATGTCCAGCCCCGCCTGCGCCGCCGCGACGGCGAAGCGCGAATGCGTGTGCACCGCGCCGCCGATGCCGGGGAAGGCGTCGTAGAGCGCGAGATGCGTCGCAAGGTCGGTGGACGGGCGGAGATCGCCCTCCACGACGTTGCCCGCACGGTCGGTGACGACCATGTCTCCGGCCTTCATTTTGTCATACGACACGCCGCTCGGCTTGATAACGACGTATTTTCCGTCCTCGGAGAGCGCGGAGACATTGCCCCATGTGAGCACGACGAGGCCGTACTTCACCAGCTCCAGATTCTGCTCGCAGACTCTTTCCTTCAGATTTTTAAGCATGATGTTCCTCCATAAAGCGCTGCATATCCGGCCAAAGCCCATTCAGGCACTCGATCGTCTTCAAATACAGCGCGTATTTCCTCTCATAGACCCTTGCGGCGTCCGCTCTTGGCAGAACGCGGCCCGCGCTCCGGCACATATGCGCCGCGGCGTCCGCGGCGTCTTTATAATCGCCGAGCGCCGCCGCGACCGCCACGCAGCAGCCGAGCGCGCCGGTCTCGTCCGCGGAGACGGTCTCGACAGGCATGTTCATCACGTCCGCAAACATCTGCGTCCACACCTTCGAGCGCGCTGCGCCCCCGGCGAGACGGATCGTCCCGCTCCGGTCGGGGCGGGAGCGCATCAGGCGGTCGAGATGGTACCGGTGCGAGAACGCGATACCCTCGTATACCGCGCGGGCCATTTCCCGCCGCGAGTGCGAGGCGTTCAGCCCGACGAACGCCGCACGGGCGCGCGGGTCCACGTTGCTCGCCGTCAGAAACGGCAGGAATACCGGCACAAAGTCGCCGGGCGCGAACGAATCGACCCAGTCGTTCAAAATATCGTAAACGCTCTTCCCCGCCGCCTTTGCCTCGGCTTTGAGCTCGGGAAGGAGTTGGTCGATGAACCACTGGTTATTTCCGGCGGAGGTGGGGCTCGATTCCTCGATGAGGTAGTACTCCGGCAGGCAGAACAGCGAATTCATAAGCACCGAGCCGTCCGTGATGGGCGCGCGGCGCGGGTATTCGTTGATGCTCCATGTTCCGGCGATCATGCAGATGTTCGTCTCGTCCGTGACGTTCACGGCGAGAGCGCAGGCGTCGATATCGAACATGCCGCCGATGACCGGCGTGCCGGGCAGCAGTCCCGTGAGCGCGGCGGCTTCCGGCGTGATATGCCCCGCGATATCGAGCGAGGCGCAGAGCGGCGGCAGCGCGTCCCACACGCTCTCGATGCCGAAGAGAGAGAGGAGCTCCTTTGAGAAACTCTTCGTATGCAGATCCATGAGCCCGCTGCCGGAATAGTCGGTGATCTCGGCGCGTGCCGCGCCGGTCAGGCGGAAGCGCACATAGTCCTTGCACTCAAACACCCAGCGTATGTTTTCCATCGTCTCCGGTTCGTTGTCCCGCAGCCACGCGAGCAGACTCACCGGCTGGCAAGCCATAACGTGCTGACAGGAGAGGGCGAACGCCTTTTCCTCCGTGCCGTTCCCGCGCCACTCGACCGGGTATCTCCACGCGCGGTTGTCCGCCGAGAGGATGCCGCGGCGCGCGCTCTTACCGTCCTTGCCCCAGAGATACAGGCCCTTCCCGTGGCCGCAGAGGCCGACGCCCGCGATCTCTTCGGCGCGCACGCCGCTCTTTTCGAGCACGCCGCGGATGACGGCGCAGTTATCGCGCCACATCTCCTCCATATCCCGCTCGACAAAGCCGGGCGCTGGCGTGAGCGCGGCGGTGGCGACGCTCTCCACGGCTACCTGCGTGCCGTCCGGGGTAAAGAGGGCAGCCTTCGTGTTGGTGCCGCCGTTGTCCAGTCCAAGGTAATAGCGCATAAGGTCCCTCCGGTTTTACGGCGCAGAAGCGCCGTTTCTTTTTTTATTAGTATCAATTGTATCATACCGCGTTCCGCCGGCATCTGCAAGCGTTTCATTGCCCGCAAAGCGGCGGAAGTATAAAAGCGGGGCGCCCGGTCGAAACGACACGGACGCCCCGAAGGGAGAAAAGAATCGGTCACTTGTTCCGCTTGACAACGCCCTTCTGCAGAATGATGTTTGCGTACTGCGAGGTCTCGCCGCTCTGCACGATGTAGCAGGCCTGCTCCGCCTTGTCATAGAACGCATACCGCTCCAGACAGCCCGTGCACGCCTTGCCGCGCGCGTCGTGCTTCTCAATGATCTTTTTGTACTCGTCCAGGATCGGCAGCGCAAGATCGCGGTCGCACTCGGACTTTGCCATGTACAGCACCGGTTTTTCGGTGTAGGTATCGAGCGGCATAAGCTCCGGAACGGCGTCCAGCAGCTCTGAACTGCACCCCGGTCGTCAGACAGTACGATTTGCCGTCTGGCGACCGGGGTGCAGTTCCTTTTGGGAAAGCGGGAAACCTCTTTATATTGTTATCGCAGCTTTTTCAGCTCTTCGAGCACCGAGTACGGTATCGCAAGATTGCCGCAGCCCGTACCCATGGAGATGTGCGTTTTGCGCGTGCCGTGGCAGTCGCTGCCGCCGGAAACGCCCATGCCGTATTTTTCCGCCGCGCGCAGCAGCCACGCGGTCTGTCCGGCGGAAAACTCGGAGTAATACGCCTCCAGCGCCCGGACGCCGAGCGCCTTTGCCGTTTCGATCAGCTCGATGAGTTCCGGCTCGGGATAACGGTACTGCATCGGGTGCGCCAGCACCGGCACGCCGCCCGCAGCGACGATCGTCTCCACGGCTTTGGCAATGGATATGCGGCGCTTTGGCAGATAGTACGGCTTGCCCTCGCCGAGGTACTTTTCAAACCCCTCCTTCACGGAAGAAATGTACCCCTTGCGCATTAGGTGCTCGCAGAAGTGCGGGCGGCCGAGCACCGAGTCCGGGTACTCCTCGCGCAGCTGCGCAAGGGAGATATCAAATCCGTCGCGCGCGAACATCGCGGCGATCTTCTCGTTGCGCTCGTCCCGCTCGGTCTTTACCCAGTCGAGCACCGGGCGCAGCTGCGCCGCGGCGGGGTCGATGAAGTAGCCGAGAATGTGGACGTTGTTGTCGCGATAGTCCGAGGACACCTCGATCCCCGGCACGACCTCCACGCCGAGTTCCGCTCCCGCGCGCATCGCCTCCGGGACGCCGGATACGCTGTCGTGGTCGGTGATGCTCACGGCGGCAAGGCCGAGAGACGCCGCCTTCTCCACGGCGGCGCGCGGTGTGTCCGTGCCGTCCGAGGCGGTGGTATGGATATGCAGATCGATACAGCTCATATATGCGCTTCCTTTATTTTCATGGAAATATAGTATCGCAGTTTGCTCCCGATTGCAAGGGCCGCGTCAGATGCCTGTATATCTTTTTCGTTAGTCTCTTATATCATCTTTATAACATTTTTCTCTTTTGACCGACAGTATATCTCCTTTTTTTCAAAAACGCACAGAATGTTCGCTTTTCCTCTTGCGAATTGTGCTTTTTCCGCGTATAGTGGACAGGTATGCTGTTTGGGGAGGGATTTTCGTGTTTACTTCGTTTTTTGCCGGATTAAAGAGAGAGTTTTCCGGCTACAACGCCGCGAAGCTGGCGAAGGACATTCTTGCCGGTCTCACGGTATGCGCCGTGGCGCTGCCGCTCGCGCTCGCCTTCGGCGTTTCGTCCGGCGCTTCCGCGGCGGCGGGTCTTGTTACGGCGATCATCGCCGGCATCGTGATCGCGCTGCTCGGCGGCGCGTCGTACCAGATCTCCGGTCCGACCGGCGCGATGAGCGCCGTGCTCGTCGGCATTGTGGCGACGCATGGGCTGCAGGGCGTGTTTTTCGCGTGCTTTGCCGCCGGCATTTTGCTGCTGATCGCCGGTGTGCTGCGGCTCGGGCGGCTCATCGGCTTCATCCCAATGCCCGTGATCATGGGCTTTACGTCCGGCATCGCGATCATCATTGCGCTCGGCCAGATCGACAATTTCTTCGGCACAACGTCCGAGGGGCTTACAAACATCGAAAAGCTGCTCTCCTACGGCCGTCTCGGCTTCCACATCAACTGGCAGGCGGCGCTCATCGGGCTGCTCGTCGTGGCGGTCATGGTCGTCTGGCCGAAAAAGTGGGGCGCGCGCGTCCCCGGCTCGCTCGTCGGCATTGTCCTCGCGGCCGTCGTTGCGAGCGTGTTTCCTATGGATTCCCTCGCCACCGTCGGCGACATTCCCCGCACGCTGCTGCTTTCCGACCGGCTGAACCTTTCCTCGCTTGATTTTGCGATGGTCAAAGCCCTTCTCTCGCCCATCGTGACGATCGCGGCGCTCGGCATGATCGAGAGCCTCCTCTGCGGCGCTTCCGCCGCGCGCATGAAGGGCGAGGAGTTCAACGCCGATCAGGAGCTGATCGCGCAGGGCGTCGGCAACATTCTTCTGCCGCTCTTCGGCGGCGTGCCCGCCACGGCGGCGATCGCCCGCACGAGCGTTGCGGTCAAGTCCGGTCAGCAGACGCGGCTCACGAGCGTTTTTCACTCGGTATTTCTGCTCGCCTCCATGTTCCTGCTCGGCGGCGTGATGGCGCGGCTGCCGCTCTCGGCGCTCGCGGGCGTTCTCATGGTCACGGCCTGGCGCATGAACGACTGGGAGGGCATCCGCTACATATTCCGCCGCAGGTTCAAATCCGGCATCAGCCAGTTTCTGCTCACGATGATCGCAACGGTCGTATTTGATCTCACGGTCGCGATCCTGCTCGGCGTCATTTACTCCGCCATTTTGTACATGGCCAAATCCAGCCAGATCCGCGTGAGCTTTTCGGCCATTGACGCGAACAAGCTCCGCGCCATCGACGGAAAACCGCCGATCCTCGAATCGGCGGGCGTGGCGTATGTGACGGGCGCGCTGTTTTTCGGTGCGGTGGACAATTTCAATCACCGCATGGCGGAAATGCCCGCCTACGACCATGTGATCCTCTCGCTGCGCGGCATGCCGAGCGTGGACGTGTCCGGCGCGCAGGCAATGCTCGAGCTGTGCAAAGATCTGCTTGCGCAGGGCAAGACCGTGGCCTGCTGCGGCATGAGCGAAAGCGTCCGGCACTATTTTGACCGCGCCGGGATCACCGAGCTTCTCGGCGAGAGCGCGTATTTCTGGAGCGCCGACCAGGCGATCCTCGATCTGCTGGACGTGGAGATCGCGGAATAACGCGGTTTCGGCAAGTATTCTGTACGGCACGGGCCGCGGCGGAGAGCTTTCTCCGCCGCGGCCCGATCCGTTTATTCAGCTTTTTCCGTTTCGGCGGCGCGGATGCGGCGGTACATATCCTGCATCTGGCGGTCGATATCGGCGATCTTGCCGGAGACGGCGAGCATTTCCTCGTTGATCCCCTCCGGCAGACGGGACTTGTCGGCCTTATACCGGATGTCGTGCTCGAGGCTCGCCCAGAAGTCCATGGCGATCGTGCGGATCTGGATCTCTGCGACGACCTGCTCCGTCCGGTCGGAGAGATACACCGGCACGCGGATATCGAGATGCAGCGAGCGGTAGCCGTTGTAGTTCGGCGTTGCGATATAGTCCTGCCGCTTGATGATCTCGATATCCTTCTGCCGCTCAAGCATTTCGGCGACACGGTAGACATCGTCAATATAGCTGCACACAACGCGCACGCCCGCGATATCGTTCACATACTCGCGCGCCGTCTCAATGGAGACCGGCAGTCCCTTTTTGATGAGCTTCGCGGCGATGCTCTCCGGCGTTTTCACGCGGCTTTCGATATGGTGGATCGGGTTGCGGGCGTAGAGGCCGTTAAATTCGTCGTTGAGGATCTCAAATTTCAGCGTGAGCTGGCGCGCAGCCGCCTCGTAAAGGTTGCGCATCACGAGAAAATCGCGCAGAGCGCCCCGCAGCTCCGGTTTCTTTTTGGCTTCGTCCATAGCTTCTCCTTTGTGAGGGCGTGGGCTGTTTATTATCTTTACAATAAGTATACCACGTCTCCTGCGGTACGCACAAGCGGCGGGAGCTTTTTCTCACGGGCGGGCGTCTTTTATTTATCGCTCAAATAACATAGTCGTATCCGCCCGGATCGGTATGCGTCAGATCGGCCAGCGTGTACTTGTCCAGATAGTCGCCGATAACCTTATCCAGCCCTTTCCAGAGCGAGAGCGTGCGGCATTCCGCCGCCCGGGGGCACGCCGCGGCGCCGGGCTCCAGACAGGAGACGGGCGCCATGGATTCCTCCGTCATCCGCAGAATGCTTCCGACCGTATATTGCTCCGGCGCTTTTGTCAGGCGGTATCCGCCGCCCTTTCCCCGCACGCCGGTCAGCAGCTTTGCCTTAACGAGGAGCTTGATGATGCTCTCCAGATATTTTTCGGAGATATCCTGCCGCTCCGCGATCACCTTCAGCGGGATGAACCCGTCCGCCGGATGCTCGGCCAGATCGACCATGACCCGAAGCGCATACCGTCCTTTGGTTGAGATCAGCATTTCCCGTTCCTCCCTTACCTTTAATTCCTATTATATAGCAGGGAAATGGGTAAATCAACAAAAAATTTTCCCTTTCGGTATTGACAAACGGGCGGCGGCGTTTTATAATCCATACAAACCTACAAGAAAGGTTGGTATTGAGATGAGCTTCCGTATACTCCTCCGATTTTGCCGGGCGCAGACACATACCGGAATACCCAACAACATAAAATGATCAGGAGGAATTAACCATGCGTAAGATCTATACATCCGCGGATCAGCTGATCGGCAAAACCCCGCTGCTGGAGCTGGTGCATATTGAGAAATCCGAGGGTCTCAAGGCCCGGGTGCTTGGCAAGCTGGAGTATTTTAACCCCGCCGGCAGCGTAAAGGATCGCATTGCCAAGGCGATGATCGACGATGCGGAACAGAAGGGCCTGCTGAAGAGCGGCTCTGTGATCATCGAGCCGACCTCCGGCAACACGGGCATCGGCCTTGCTTCCGTGGCTGCTGCCCGCGGCTACCGCATCATCATCGTCATGCCGGAGACCATGAGCGTGGAGCGCCGCCAGCTTATGAAAGCCTACGGCGCGGAGCTTGTGCTCACCGAAGGCGCCAAGGGCATGAAGGGCGCGATCGCCAAAGCGGACGAGCTGGCGAAGGAGATCCCGAACAGCTTTATTCCCGGTCAGTTCGTGAATCCGGCCAATCCGGCCATTCACCGCGCGACCACCGGTCCCGAGATCTGGGAGGACACCGACGGCAAGGTGGACATTTTTGTGGCCGGCGTCGGCACGGGCGGCACGGTCACGGGCGTCGGCGAGTATCTGAAGAGCCGGAACCCCGGCGTAAAGATCGTAGCCGTGGAGCCTGCCTCTTCCCCCGTTCTGAGCAAGGGCGTGGCCGGAAGCCACAAGATCCAGGGCATCGGCGCCGGGTTTGTCCCCGACGTATTGGACACCGGGATCTACGACGAGATCATCCCCGTGGAAAACGAAGACGCGTTTGCTGCCGGCCGGCTGGTCGGGCGGAAGGAGGGCGTTCTGGTGGGCATTTCCTCCGGCGCCGCCGTGTGGGCCGCGATCGAGCTGGCAAAGCGGCACGAAAACGAGGGCAAGACCATTGTTGCCCTGCTCCCCGACACGGGCGACCGTTACCTCTCCACGCCGCTGTTTGCGGACTGAGAAACGGCACGCGGGAGGCTGCTTTTAACGGCAGCCTCCTTTTTGCTTTTCAACGCGAAGATCCCCGGCGGGCAAGCCCGCCGGGGATCGTTTTGCTGTGTGGGACTCCCGTCCCGGGTTTTTTCAGAGTACGTTGTTCAGGACGTAGCACTCCTTATACGCCTGTCTCTCGTTGTACACGAAGTCGTAGGTGTAGGGGCAGAGGTTGGTGACGCTGAGGATGTTGAGATCCTCGTTGAAGGTGAGCTGCGTGAAGTAGCCCGCCTTCGCCGCCGCTTCGATGTCCGAATTGATGGCGATCACCTTGCGCTCTCCGTAGAAGAACTCGTAGTGGCTCGAATAGCCGCCGCTGCTGCTGAGCACCATGCGGACGTTGGAGCACGCCTTGACGATCTCCTTCTCGATATCGAGAGCGCTCTCGTGGATCTTCTCGTCCTTCGTCATGTCTTCAAGCAGGTAGGTGTTCACCATCAGGATGCCGGAGGCGTCCTTTTCGGAGTTGAACTTCTCGCGCGCCCACTTGTAGCCCTCCTCGGTCAGCGCGTCCGCGCCGAGACCGACGAGGATGACGTTCTTTTCACCGATGCAGAAGCGGTGCACAAAGCCCTTGCCGTCCTCAAAGAGATCTTCCTCCCTGAAGTCCTCGCGAACCGGCTGCTGCAGGAACAGGCTTCCGCCGGCAGCTTCCTTCTCCGCGGCGATCATGAGAACATCGGTGTTCTCGTCGTCGTAGAGCGGCTGCATGGCGTTATTGTAGACGTCCCACTGGCTCTGATCCCCGGCATCCGCGACCACGTTGCCGGTGTGGAGCACCAGGGAGATATCCGAGCGGTTGATGTAGTTCGCCATGGAGGTGAAGTAGCGGTTCGGCGAATCGCCGGTGAGCATCTGGTCGGTGTCAAACATCCACGCGACGGTGTAGCGCACGGTATAGATCCGCATGCCGCCGTCGATCACGGTGAATTTCACGTTGGTGAAGTTGCCGTTCTCCACGGAGAAGTCCTCCGTCTTCAGGCCCATCTGGTAATCGCCGGGGCGAACCTTGCTGATCGTGGCGTCGCCGGTGAAGCGGATGTCGTCCATGGTGAAGAGCGGCACCGAGGCTTCCATGGTGTAGCCGCTCACGGTATGGATCATGCCGTCATAGCGGAACGCGCCGTTGTTGCCGGTGACGGTGACAAGGACCTCGCCCTCGTAGGGAGTGATCTCCAGTGTCCCGGGGAGGTAGGTCAGCACGTAGTTGCGCGTCACGTCGCGCCCGTCGGCATCCACGATGATCGCGTCGTGCAGATCGATCTTATCCGTATAGAGACCCACTGTTCTCTCGACAAAGTCGCTCTCCGCGCTGCGCACGCTGTGGCCCGGCACGAGATTTTCTGCGGTCTGGCCGACATAGCCATGGTAGTTGCCGTCGAACACAACGGTGCTGTCCTTCGCGCGGAGCGTTACCGGGCTCTCCGGATTCTCGCCGCGGCGCGTGATGGTGAGAGCGCCGTCCACGATCACAAACTCCACGTTCGTAAAGTTGCCGCTCGTGTTTTTGAAGTCTCCGGCCTTGATGCCGACCGGGTATTCGCCCGCGTCGGTCCCCTTCGCCGTCCAGTCATCGGTCGGCGTCTCGGCGACGTCCGCGTTATCGTAGAGCGCGTTGTCCGCCGTCATGGACGCGTAGCCCGAAACGGAGTGTTCGTTGCCGTCATACTCGAGCGTGCCCTTGTTCTCGGTAACGGTGACGGTGACCTTATCGGTGATCGGGTCGATCTTCAGCCAGCCGTCGTTCACAACGATCTTGATGTTGCTGTAGTTCTGGGACTCCGCGGTAAAGTCGGCTTCCGTCAGGCCCATGGGGTAGGTATCGGCGTTTGTGCCGCTGGCCTTCGCTTCAAGACCCGCCCTCGGCGTGACCTTGATGGGGAGACCGTTCACATCCACATCGTAGCCCTCCACGGAGTGCTCGCTGCCGTCGTAGGTGACGGTCCTGGTGTTGCCGGTGATGGTGACGGTCACTTCGGCGCCGTCCGCCTCGATGGTGAGAGCGCCGTCCACGATCACAAACGCCACGTTCGTGAAGTTGACGCTCGTGTTCTCAAAGTCGGCCGCGGCAATGCCCACCGGGTACTCGCCCGCCTCGGTGCCCTTCGCCGTCCACGCCGATCCGCGATATCGTAGAGCGCGTTGTCCGCCGTCATGGACTTGTAGCCCGTGACGGAGTGCTCCTGCTCGTCATAGGTGACGGTGTCGGAGTTCTCCACGACGGTGACGGTGACCTTGTCGGTGACCGGCGTGATCTCCAGCTCTCCGTCCACGACCGCAAACTCCACGTTCGTGAAGTTGGCGCTCGTGTTCTCAAAGTCGGCCGCGGCGATGCCCACCGGGTACTTGTTCGCGTCGGTGCCCTTCGCCGTCCACGCCGCGGTCGGCGTCTCGGCAACGTCCGCAATATCGTAGAGCGTGTTGTCGGCCGTCATGGACTTGTAGCCCGTGATGCTGCGCTCCGTGCCGTTGTAGACATAGGAGGCCGATTTTTCGGTAACGGTGACGGTGACCTTGTCGGTGACC
>SFFV01000058.1 GCA_004557735.1 Clostridiales bacterium | reverse complement strand
TGTAATTCTCGGTCTTTGCCATATTTGACCTCCTATTTAGTCCTTAGCCATGTGTTAGGACCGATGCTCGGTTGCCTCGTCCATGTGCCGCCGAAGTTGTTCGGGTTCGCCCCGCTCGTCTCTACGTAGAAACCAACTGGGTGCGCCGCGAGGAAGCTGGCGGCGGCAGAGTCGCCCTCGACCGTTATTGACAGGTCGCTTGATCCGTCCCACGTCGCTGAGCCGTTCACGGCGCCCGTGATAGCAACGGTTCTGGTTGAATCAAATCCCTTGGCCGTCTCGGCGCTCTTCGCCACGGTCGCGCCTGTCTTGATGCCGTCGAGTAACGCTTTGTCTACGGCGGACATAAGCCCCGCAGCGTCTTGAGTGGCGTTTTGGTACGTTGTGTCCGTGGCGCTTATTTTCGCGCCATCAAGCGTGATGTTTTTCCCCGCTATAAGTGCGTCCTGCTTGGTCGAGATTACCGTCGCGTTCGCCGCGATAGCCTGTGCGTTAGCAGCCGCAGCATCGTTCGCAGCATTTGCGCGTTCATCGGCTTTTCCAGCGGCTGCAAGGGCGTTAGATGCCTCCGTTCGCGCCTCCTCCACCTTGGTAGAGATGGAGGATAGGTCTGAAGCATCGACATCTGCGTTGAACGTGTAATTGTCCAGCGTCAAGCCCTTGCCCGCGAGGTATGCGTGTCCTCCGCCTCCGCTGCTTTCAGCCGCGCCCGTTGAACTCGTCTTGGTGGTTGTCTCGCTGCCGACCTCATATGAGTAGGTAGCAACGCCGCGCTCGACCTTGACCACTTTCTTGCTCACGGTCGCCGTAACGGTCGTTCCGGTGGAGTTGTCGCGCGCGCTGATTATGTCGCCGACGTCAACGTCCATGTCCTCATGAGCATCGACCTCAACGGTGCCGCTCGTCTGGTATTCGAGCAGCTTCCTCTTTCCCTCGGTCTCAAGTTCGCTGGCACTCGCATTCGAGTAGTCGTAGAGCGCGCAGATTTCGTCAATTCCGAAAAGTGTTTGTTTGTGGCTAACTCGCATTCGAGTAGTCGTAGAGCGCGCAGATTTCGTCAATTCCGAAAAGTGTTTGTTTGTGGCTAACGTTTCCGTTCTCGTCAGCGTAGAAATGGACGATTGCGCGGTTTTCGAGTTGACCAGTTCCAGCACACAGCAGGTGGTTTACACACCGGTGAACCGACGTGATCGTGAAGTCTAGCAAATCCGAATCGACCTTGTTCGCGTAGTCGACTATGGGAGGCATGGACAGCTCGATATAGCCGTCCATCCTCCTCATTGCCAGCTTTCGACCGTTTGCCTTGGCACAGGACATGAGACCGCTATATCCGTCGCAAAAGCGGGAAAAGGTGTAACTAACGGTCGAATCGTCAGAAGCAGCCTTAAACAGGCTCTCAAGCCCCATACGCGCTATCAGCGAGGTAAGCACATCGCCAACCTTGCCGTTGACGGTCAGATACCCACTGCCAGAATCGGGCGAAAGCCTGCGCCCCGCCAAGATTCCGTGCCACGTGCGTCCCTTGCACTCGACCGCGCCGGTAGCTCCGCGCCCAGACCCGCGCTTAACCTGGTCGATTACGCCTCCGTATTCGGTTGCGTCGATATAGACCAGCTGTCCCGCTGCGGGGGCGCTCTTCTCCTCCACGGTTAACGTGAGGGCATTCTCGTCCGCGCCGAACGCTACGTCGAGCGTGAAATCTTCAATCTCACGAACGTTGCCGAGCTTGGTATCAGCCACTACTAGCACCACGGCGGCTCGCCCTCCTCCTCGTACCACGTGAGGTCAAAGCCAAAGCTCATGTCCCATGCGACCTCATGCGAGCCAGTCGGTATCGGCTCGAAGATATACTCGCCGCTGCCCAACCCGCCGCCACGGTGCGCCTTTGCGAAGGCGTCGATAACAGCGCCGTCCGCATCCGTGATAGTAACGGTGCGCGAAATCGGGTCGATAGTCATGTAGCCGCCATCTGGCACGGTCGCGTCTACCTTGTACCAGCTCTCGCCGATACGGATTGCAGGGTTTACCGCCGTGCCGTAGATGGTCAGCTTTACGGGACTTTCCGACCACTCCCCCGCTTCGATGGAGGACGTGGTAAGCGGGATGCCGAGGTCATAAGGAAGGTCATAGGGCAAATCGAGGTATTCATAGCTATCGGCGCTCACGGTAAGCGGCAAATACTCGACCGTGTGCGGCTTGCGCCAAACGCCGTCGAGCAGCACAACCGTGAGCGTCATGGTCACGACAACCTCGTTGATGTCAGATGGCTCAGCCTTAACGATATACGCGCGTTGTCTCCAACCGTCCGCGATGATGGTTCCGGGCGTGCCCTCCATCATGTCGCGGTCCGCCACGCGCCTTATCGTGTTCGCCATGGCGCGGTCGA
>SFFV01000057.1 GCA_004557735.1 Clostridiales bacterium | reverse complement strand
CGGCCGGGATATGTCCGTGGAGCCGGTGCACGCCGGTCTGGAATGCGGCAGCTTCTCCTCTGCCAACCCGGCGCTGGACATTATCTCCATCGGCCCCGACATTCTGGATATCCACTCTCCGCGTGAGACGCTCGTGCTCGATACCGTGTACGGCTGCGATACCCTCATCCGTGCCATTTTAAAGGAGATCGCCGATAAGAACGCATGAATACCTACGACGCCGGAAAATTTGATATTGCCGTCATCGGCGCCGGTCACGCGGGTATTGAGGCCGCGCTCGCCGCGGCGCGGCTCGGACAAGGGTCACCTTGTCCGTGAGCTTGACGCGCTCGGCGGCGAGATGGGAAAGGCGGCAGACGCCGCAGGCATCCAGTTCCGGATGCTCAACCGCGGCAAGGGCCCCGCCGTGTACTCCCTGCGCGTGCAGGCCGACCGGCGGCGCTATCAGGAGATCATGAAGGAAACGCTCGAACGCCAGGAAAATCTCGTGCTGCGCCAGGCAGAGATCGTCTCCATCGGTCTTACGGACGGACGGGTTTCCTCTGTCACGACGCACACGGGCGCGGTATATGCCGTGCGCGCCGCGGTCGTTGCGACCGGGACCTATCTCGGCGGGCGGACGATCATCGGCGATCTTGTGCGCACCTCCGGCCCGGACGGGCTCGCCGCGGCAACGGAGCTTACAAAGTGCCTGGTCGACATGGGCCTTCGCCTCCGCCGGTTCAAAACCGGCACGCCGCCGCGCGTGAACGCGCGCACCGTCCGCTTTGACGAAATGCAGCTCCAGCCCGGCGATGAGGAAATCGAGCCGTTTTCCTACTCCACCGATCCGGAAAAACTGCAGAACCGCGCCGTGTGCTGGCTCACCTATACCAATCCGCGCACGCATGAGATCATCCGCGCCAATCTCGAGCGCAGTCCGCTCTTTAACGGCATCATTGAAAGCACCGGCCCGCGCTACTGCCCCTCCATTGAGACGAAGATCGTCACTTTTCCGGATAAAGAGCGCCACCAGCTCTTCATTGAACCGATGGGGCTGCATACGCAGGAGCTGTACATTCAGGGGCTCTCCTCATCCCTGCCGGAGGACGTGCAGATCGATGTTATCCGCTCCATTCCGGGGCTGGAAAACGCCGAAATGCAGCGCTGCGCTTACGCCATCGAATACGACTGCATCGATCCCACGGAGCTGCGCGCCACGCTCGAGAGCAAAAGGATCCCCGGCCTGTACGGCGCGGGGCAGTTCAACGGCTCCTCCGGCTACGAGGAGGCTGCCGTGCAGGGGTTTGTCGCGGGCGTGAACGCCGCGCTCAAGATCCGCGGCGAGGAGCCGTTGATTTTGCGCCGCTCGGACGGCTATATCGGCACGCTCATCGACGATCTTATCACCAAGGGCACCGAGGAGCCGTATCGCATCATGACGTCGCGCAGCGAATACCGTCTGCTCCACCGGCAGGACAACGCCGACGAGCGTTTGACGCACACCGGCCACCGCATCGGTCTTATTTCCGATGAACGCCTTGCCGCCGTGCAGGAAAAGTACGCCGCCGTAGCAAAGGAGCGCGCGCGGCTCGAACATACGCATCTCGCGCCCGGCGAGGCGATCAACGCGCTGCTGCGCGAGCCGCGCGCCATCGGAGAGGAAGTCTCCATCGCGCTCAAATATGAGGGTTACATCCGCCGTCAGCTCAAGCAGGTCGAGGATTTCCGGCGCATGGAGGAGCGTCCTCTGCCGGAGGATATAGACTATGCCGCCGTTCCGGGACTCCGCACCGAAGCGCGGCAAAAGCTCGCCGCCATCCGTCCTGTAAGCTTCGGGCAGGCGTCGCGCATTTCCGGCGTGTCTCCGGCGGATATAACGGCGCTCATGATCTTCGCCGAGAGCCGAAAGGAGCGCCGCCATGGATAAGGTCGTTCTCGGTCTCTCTGGCGGCGTGGATTCCGCCGTGGCCGCGCATCTGCTGCGCGAATCGGGGCTTGAAGTGCACGGACTGTATCTCGATAACGGCCTCCCGGGGGCGGACGCCGCGCGCGAGGCTGCCGCTTCGCTCTCCGTTCCGCTTACGGTTTCCGACAGTCGTGAGGCGATGGAGAAACATGTCTGCGCCCCGTTTGCCGAGGCGTATCTCCGCGGCGAGACGCCGAATCCCTGCATTCTCTGCAACCCGGCGGTCAAGTTCCGCGCTCTTTTGGACGAAGCGCGCCGACTCGGGGCAAGGTACATTGCCACGGGGCATTACGCCAAAGCGGAAAACGGCGCCATTTACTGCGGCCAGCCGGAAAATGACCAGAGCTACATGCTCTGCCGTCTGACGCCGGAGGAGGTAAACGCCCTT
>SFFV01000056.1 GCA_004557735.1 Clostridiales bacterium | reverse complement strand
GACGCTGAAATACAGCGTCATCACCGGCCTGACGGCGGCGCGGTACGTGTGGTACCTCTACTACCTGCCGATGCTGTTTCTCCCGCTGCTGGGGGTGTATATCGCCCGGTCGCTGGGAAAACCGGAGACGTTCCGCCTGAGCGGAAGATTCGCTTTATTGGCACTGGTTCCCGCGGTGCTGTTTGCACTGGTGATCACCAATGATTTTCATCAGCAGATATTCGCTTTTAAAAACGGCATTCCCGGACTGGCGACGGCCGGGAACTATTTTCACCGCCCACTATATTTTGTCTGCCTTGGGTGGATGGTGTGCTGCATAGGCTTCTCCCTTGTCTGCTTATTCCGGAAGAGCCGTATTCCGGGCGGCGAAAAAAAGGTAATCATGCCCTTTGTGATGGGCTGCGTGATGCTGCTGTACGGAATTCTTTATCTGACGGGTATTCCGGCGGTTCGGTGGTGGTTCGGAGATATGAACGTCATGTTCTGCCTGCTGTACGCCGCCGTTTATGAAAGCTGCATCCGCTGCCGGATGATACAGTCCAACACGGGATATGTGGAGCTGTTTGAGGCATCGACGCTGGCGGCCTGCATCGCGGATCGCAGCGGCCGGATCCTTCTGCGCTCCCATGCCGCGGGAGAGGACATGGTCTGTCCACAGGAGGGACAGCGCATTATCCGGCCTGACGGTATGCGAATTTCCTCGGCACCCATTAACGGCGGGTATGTGGTCTGGCGGGATAATGTGCGAGCGCTGACAGAGCTGCGCGGACAACTGAATGAAAATAAAGCGAAAATGGAGCGCAACAGGAAACGCTTGCAGGATGCCTATCAGGTGCAAAAAAAACTGTATGAGCTGACTGAAAAAAACCGTATCTATGACGCGCTGGAGGAAAAGAACGGCAGACAGACGGCCCGGATCCGGCAGCTGCTGGCCCAATGTGAGGGCGTCGATCCGGCGGAGACCCGGGATTGCCTGAAGAGGATCCTGCTGCTGGGCACCTATATCAAGCGCAGCGCCAACCTGTATTTTCTCAGCAGCGAGTATGAACGGCTGCCGCAGCAGGAGCTTCGGCTGACCATCGACGAGGCTGTGCGGGCCCTGACCGCCTGCGGCACGGAATGCGGCGTGGTTTATTGCACGACAGGGCCGATGCGTTCTGCGGAGGTTGTGCGCCTGTTTGAACTGCTCTCAGCCGTCGGAGAGGCGGCGGCAGACGATCTGCGCTCGCTGTTTATCTCCGTGTCCGACAGCGCGATGGATCTGTCGGTGGAGTGCAGCGCCGATCTGTCGGGGCTTGCCGCGCCGCAGGCGACGGTACGGCAGGAGGACGGGCTGTGGCTCATTCGCACAAGGATAAGGGGGCGGGAGGATGCGTAGATTTAAACGTGTCGGGTTCAATGCCATCAAGGAGAGCTTTGACCGGCTGCCGCATCGTGCTGTGCAACCGGCAGATGTATCGGCTGAGCCAGTATCTGCTGAACAGTGATATGCAGTATCTGGAGGAGCTTCAAAAGGCGCTGGCCTCTCCGCCAAAGGGCATAACGCCCATTGCCAGCACGGAGAATACCTACCGCTTTCCGGACGGGCTGGTATGGAAATTTGAGAAGGCGGCCGTGACCGACCGATATGGGGAGACGTATATACAGCTGACCGCCGCAGATGTTACGGCGCTGCACCGGGCGCTGGAGCAGCTGGCCGAGGATAACCGAAGGCTTGAACAGGACGCGGAAAAGCTGCGGCGTCTCTCGGAAAACGTGGCGGCGGTGGCGCGGGAGAGGGAACAGCTTGCCGCCAAATCTGCCATGCACGATAGCCTTGCCGCCTGTATTACCGTCACGAAGCAATATCTGGCCGGAGACCTTGGCGGCATCAACGCAGACGTTGTGCTGCGGGAATGGGAAAAAAGCATTGTCTTTCGTGACGCAGAACGCTTGCCGGCAAGGGAGGCGCTGTATGAAAGCGCGGATAGCAGCGGCGTGGCCATCAGAATAAGAGGTACAGAGCCGGCGGGAGGCGCGGCGGATCTGATGTATGCCGCCATGCAGGTCTGCCTGAGCAACGCCATACAGTACGCGCAGGCAACCGAACTGATCGCCAACATCTGGGAGGACGGCGACAGATATACCGTTCTGATCCGAAATAACGGAAAGCCGCCGGAAAAGGCCATCACAGAGGGCGGCGGTCTGTCCAATCTGCGCCGCAGGATCGAAAGGATCGGCGGGACCATGACGGTGCAGAGTCTGCCGGAGTTCGCGCTGGTGA
>SFFV01000055.1 GCA_004557735.1 Clostridiales bacterium | reverse complement strand
ACAGCAGGATAGCGGCGCGGCGTCCGGCTCCTATTCGTCCGGAACGCAGCGAAACGCCTATTCCTACGACCCCGCGGCGGCCGGCCCCGGCGCCGTACAGCCGCCCCGTCCGCCGCACGATATCCCCGGCGGCAGCCAATCCGGGAAGAAACGCTCGGCAATTCTTCCCATTCTTCTCATTGTCATTGCCGCGGCAGCGCTTGTAATTCTCCTGTTCGGTATCTTCCAAAATTCCGACGGGGCGGATAACCCGGCCTGCGGAGTGTATATTGCCTCCTACGGCACCTATGCGGGGAATCGTGTCGAGATCGAGGACATGTGGTCGGGCGGCTTTACCGTTGAGCTGCTCCCCAGAAACAAGTGCCGCGTGGTTGTTGATGATAAAACCAAGACGTGCCGGTACGAACTGGATAAAGACGGCGAGATTGAGATCGATCTCCGCGGCGATGACGACCTCGAAGGCCGGCTCAATGAAAACTGCCTTACGCTGGAGGACGTTATGGATTCCGGTGTGAATCTGGTATTTTATAAAGAAGGCACGGCTGTCCCGGCGGTCAATGAGCCTGCCGCGACGGAAGCTCCGGCGATCCTATTCCTGGTGGAACGGCGACTGGTACGGCTGGTGGGCGGTTTACAACGCGGGCGGCGAATATACGGATTTTGTGGATTCCTGGTCAGACGTCTGCGCCACGATCTCTGTGGACGGCGATATCGGTATCGTGGATATTTGGGACGATACCTGCGAGGAGGGCACGAATCTCGGCTATATCGATGTAGCCTTCAAGCCCGGAAAAACGAACAATGGCCGCATGCTTTCGGAATCGGGATATTTCCTGATCGATGACGTAAACAGCGGCGACTGGGTTGTTGACCCCGGCGACTCCGTTGTGAGCCGGTTTGATCAGATGATCTGCATTCACGGCACGGTCGTCGAGCATGACAACAGCGAGAACTGGGTCGAATACATTGTTTTCCTCCGCCCGTGGGGCATGAGCTGGGAGGATGTGCGCAGCGACGCCTGCGAGGATATGCCGTATTCGGATATGATGCCGTACTACTATGACGAATGGTATGTGCCGCAGATGAATGGGCCTATGCCGGACTATTTCGATTTCGATCTCGGTGAGGCCGCCTGAGAGAACAACACACAGAGACGGAGCGGGGGAGGCCTGCTCCGTCTTTTTTTACCGGTTGCTATCCTGCGCCGGACGGAGTAAAATGGAAGATATGAAAACGACGGCGAAAAAGAGAATAACGCTCCGGTCGCTCTGGCGGCGGTGTCCGGCGCGCCATACGGTCCTGCTCCTTTCGCTTGTATGGCTCGCGGCGTACTTTCTGCTGCGCAGCAACCGGACGGTGATGAACTTTCTATGCAAAACGCTTGTGCGCCCGTGGCACGCGTTTGCGGGAAAGATTTTTTCCGCCGTGCCGTTTTCCGTGACGGAGTGGATCATCCTTTTTCTCGCGGCGCTCGGCGTCGCGCTGCTCATCCTGCTGGCCGCGCAGCTTGTCCGGCGGCGGTGGGTGAAGGCTTACCGCACGGGCATGACGATCCTTTCCGTATCGGCGGCGATGTTTGCCCTTTTCTGCCTTTGGTGGGGCGTGCTGTACTATTCCGACAGCTTCACCGAGCAGGCGCGTCTGGAGCGGCGCGACATATCCGTGCAGGAGCTGGAGACGGTTACAGGATATTTTGCAGCGCAGGCAAATGCGGCGGGCCAGCATGTAGAGCGCGATGAAAACGGCGTGTTTACCGCCGATAAGGATGCGATCTTCCGCCGCTCTGCGGGGATTTACGAGGGCGCGGAGCAGATCTTCCCGTGCCTTGCCGCTCCGGCGGTGCGGGCAAAGCCCGTGCTGCTATCGCGGCTTTTGAGTTATATCCGTTATACCGGCTTTTTCTTCCCGTATACGGCGGAGGCCAATCTCAACGCCGATTCGCCCGTGTGCCTGCTGCCGTCCACGATCGCGCACGAGCTGGCGCACCTGCGCGGCGTCGCGCGTGAGGACGAGGCAAACTTCTGCGCCGTCGTTGCCTGCATGGAAAGCGGCGATGAAGAGTACCGCTACTCCGGCGCGCTGCTTGCGTACATCTATCTCGGCAACGCGCTTTACAGCGCCGACTATGACGCATGGCGCGAGGTGTATTCCACGCTCAGCGAGGAGGTTCGCGCCGATCTGCGCGCAAACAACGACTACTGGGCACGGTTTGAAACGCCGGCGGCGGACGTGTCCGAAAAGGTGTACGAATCGTTTTTGCAAACCTACGGCGACGAGCGCGGCATGCAGAGCTACGGCGCGTGCGTCGATCT
>SFFV01000018.1 GCA_004557735.1 Clostridiales bacterium | reverse complement strand
CGATCAGGAAAAGTTCATGACCTACGAATGGGACCTTCTGCGCCCGACCGGAACAAAGACCGGCGCTGCGAGCGGCGAAACGAAGCGCATCACCTGCCCGGGCTGCGGCGCGCCGCTTGACGTGAACGCGAGCGCGCGGTGCCCGTACTGCGGCACGGTGATCCAGCAGCAGGCGCAGGACTGGGTCATCAGCGCCATTCGCGCCATCAAGCAGCAGACGCTGTAAAAACCGGATCAAAGGAGCCGCGGCGAACGGGATGCGCTGTGTGATCGCGCCCCAGGTTCGGCTGGATCCGGCCGCTCTGCCTGGTCATCAAAAAATACTCCCTGCCGCATGGGCGGCCTCCTGTGTATATAGTATTGGAAAAAAGATGAGCCAGACGGATGAGTTTCATCCGTCTGGCTCTGCGGCATTCTGAAGTTATGCGGGATATTTCATCAAATGTTTTCCTGCCGGATGATCTCGCGGCCCATGAGCACGCCCATGACGGACGCTTCGTGTTGAGATCGGCGTCCATCTTCACGCGGTTGGAGTAGAATTTCAGCTCGGGGGAGTAGAGCAGCGTCTCGTAGGAGGCGAAGCCCGGCACGACCTGATCGACGGCCTTGATGAAGTTGATGATGTTTGTCATGCTGCGGTAGGGCATTGCGGCGGTAATGTCTCCGGCGACGGCGTCGGGCAGCGTCGGGTGGACGTTCGACTGCGCGAGCTCCTTTTCCCAGGTGCGCTTGCCGTCAAGAATGTCGCCGTAGCGCTGCACGAGAATGTGACCGTTTGCGAGCATATTGGTGAGCTCGCCGACCTTCTGCGCGTAGCTGATGGGCTGGTTGAACGGCACGGAGAAGTTGTGCGAGCAGAGGATGGAGAGGTTCGTATTCGGGCTCTTCACCTCCTTGAACGAGTGGCCGTTCACAACGGCGAGACCGTTGTCGTAATTTTCCTGCGAGACAAAGCCGCCGGGGTTCTGGCAGAACGTGCGGACCTTGTTTTTGAACGGCGCGGGATAGCCGATGAGCTTGGACTCATAGAGCACCTCGTTGACGGTTTCCATGATCTCGTTGCGCACCTCAACGCGCACGCCGATGTCGACCGTGCCCGGCTGATGGGCGATGCCGTGCTCGGCGCAGAGCGTTTCAAGCCAGTCCGCGCCGCGGCGGCCGGTGGCGACGATCGTGCGCCCGGCTTCGATTTCGCGCTCCTCCCTGCCGTTGGAAATAACACCGCCGAGGCAGGCTTCGTCCTTCAGACGCAGATCAAGGCATTCCCAGCCGAAGATCAGCTCTACGCCGTTTGCGGCGAGATAGCGCTCGATGGCGAGATAGATGTTCTGCGCCTTCTCGGTGCCCATGTGGCGGATCGGGCAGTCCACGAGCTTGAGTCCGGCCTGAATGGCGCGGCGGCGGATGTCCTTCACCTTATCGGGATCGCTGACGCCTTCAATGTGGGTGTCGGCGCCGAACGCAAGATAGATGGAGTCGGCGTAGTCGATGGTTTCCTGCGCGAGCTTCTCGCCGACGAGCGTCGGCAGATCGCCGCCCACCTCGTAGGAGAGGGAGAGCTTGCCGTCGGAGAAAGCGCCCGCGCCGGAAAAGCCGGTCGTGATGTGGCAGTACGGCTTGCAGTTCATGCACCGGCCGGTCTCGGCCTTGGGGCAGTGGCGCTTCTCGACGCTCTGCCCTTTTTCCACGAGCGTGATATGGCCCTTGTAGCCCTTGCGGATAAGCTCGAGGGCGGTAAATATGCCGGCAGGGCCGGCGCCGATGATCAGAATATCTGTTTTCATGCTTCAACCTTCACATTCTCTATGCCGTGCTTCTCAAACTCGGCAAAGTACTCTTCCATGCGCGCGTTCAGCTCTTCCGCGTCGTCCTGGCTGATCTGCTCGGCGCTCATGTCGCGCCGCGCGAGCTCCTCGGCCAGAATATCGTAGAAAACGGCGTCCTCATAGTCGGCGATCGCCTCATGGATGCCGCCTTCTTCGTACGCGCGGGAGGGATACGAATGACCGCGCCAGCGCTGAACGAGCGCGCGCATCCCATGCTCCGGGCAGAGGGAAAAGAGCTTTTCCTCGAGATTGTCATAGTCCTCAAACCGGTCATCATCCCGGCAGGAATTGAGGATCCAGTTCCCGATATACACCATGTCCAGGAGCCGCCGGAATTCCTTTTCCGTGAGTTCAAGCTGCATTACGATCCACTCCTCTCTGTGAACGCATATCAACACATTATAATATAACAAGAAACCGGGGAAATTGCTATACAATTTTTTTCTTGTCATCGGAGATGTTTTCGCATATAATCTATAAACCAATTGCCGGGGGAGACCGGCGTGTCGGGAGTGGATGTCATGCGAATGAAAGACGTTATCATATCGGTCACCGGCGTGCAGCAGGGCGTGAACGGCCCCGACGCCATGGAGCTTGTCACGGCCGGACAGTATGGCCAGGACGGGAAGGAAACGCTGCTCACCTGGCAGGAGAGCGAGCTCACCGGTATGGAGGGGACAAAAACGTCGCTGCGCGTGCGGCCGCGCGGCGTTGTGCTCTCGCGCGAGGGGGCGCTTAACACCCGCATGGAGTTTGAGGAGGGACGCAAGCGCTATTTCCTTTACGAAACGCCGTTCGGCTCGGCAACGATGGGGCTGAACACCCGCCGCATCGTCAACCGCCTCGGCGCGCACGGCGGCGAGATCGAGATCGACTACAGCGTGGATATGGACGATACGATCGTCGGCCGAAACCGGTTTTTCATCCGCGTACAGGAGCCGCGGCCGAGCCATATCAGCGACATTGCCTATCCCAATTGACTTTTTTCGTTGGCTCCCTCTTCAGAGGGAGCCTTTTTTATAGATGCAGCACGCCGACGCAGAACGCCGCGGCGAGAAAGCCCGCAAGATCGGCGCAGAGCGCCGCGGGAACAGCGTGGCGCGTTTTGCGCACGCCTGCCGCGCCGAAGTAGACGGAGAGCACATAAAATGTTGTCTCCGTCGAGCCGAGCATGACCGCTGCGGTGCGCCCGGCAGGGGAATCCGCGCCGCATGCGGTAAAGATGTCCCCGGCCACGGCGAGCGCGCCGCTGCCGCTCATCGGGCGCAGCAGCATGAGCGGCACGGTCTCCGGCGGAATGCCGAGAAAGGAGAGCGCGGGCCGCAGCAGCGCCGTGAAAGCGTCGATCGCGCCCGAGGCGCGCAGCGCGCCGACCGCCGGGAGCAGACACACGAGCACCGGCGCGATGCGTCCTGCGGTCTGCAGCCCCTTGCGCGCCCCGTCGGTGAGAGCGGAAAACACGTCCGTTCCGCGAAGGAGCGCGTACCCGCCGATGCCCGCGGCAAGCAGCGCGGGGAGCAACTGGAAAAGCATCTTCATGGCGATCTCCGGAAAAGCCGCTCGGCGAGCAGCCCCGCGGCTACGCTCACCGCAGACGATATCCACACCGCGGGCAGAATGTCGAACGCGTTTTCCGCGCCGCAGGCCGAACGCAGTGCCGCGGCCGTCGTCGGGAGGAGCTGGATGGACGCGGTGTTGAGGACGACAAGACGGCAAAGCTCGTTGGATGCCGTATCCCCGCCGGAGAGCGCATGCAGCCGCTGCGCGGCGCGAATCCCGGCGGGCGTGGCGGCGTTGCCGAGCCCGAGCAGGTTCGCGCTCATGTTGCAGGAGAGATCGCCGGCAAGCTCCGGGTCCTTCCGGGACGAGGGAAACAGCCGCCAAAGCACCGGACGCAGCGCGCGGGAGAGCTTTTCGGTAAGCCCCGAGCGCTCCATCACTTCAAGAAGGGCGCTGTAGAAGATCATCGGCCCGGCGAGCGAGAGCGTGAGCTCCACGGCACGCTCCGCGCCCTGCACCGCCGCCGCGCCGACCGCGTCCGCCGAACCGGTGAGCACGCCGAAAACGACCGACACAAAAAGAAGGATAACCCAGACATACGACATAGCCATGGCGAAACCTCAACCGGAAATAATTACCAATAAAAAGGAAACGGTTGCATCTTGCAATTTCGTATCGGCCAGTATAGAATTTTGTCGAAAAGAGTATTTAGGCAAGGGGTGTGCGGATTTATGAAATCAACGGGGATCGTCCGCCGGATCGACGATCTGGGACGAGTGGTACTGCCGGTTGAACTGCGCCGGACGCTGAATCTGGAGGTGCGCGATCCGGTGGAGATATTCATCGACGGCGACGCCATTGTCCTTCGAAAGTACGACGCTGCGTGCCTGTTCTGCGGTGCGCCGCGCGATCTTCTCTCCTACCGGGGCAAGCAGATTTGCCGGAGCTGTCTGCAGCAGCTGCGGGAAGAAACGGAATAAAAAAAGAGCTGCCGCATACAAAGCATATGCGGCAGCCCTTTTTTATTATGCCTTTGCCGCTGCAAGCGGAACGCCTGCGCAGCCGGCGGCGGCTCAATAGAGCGAGGCGATCACATCCACGCACTTTTCGATGCCGAGCGAGCCGGAATCAAGAATAATGTGGTAGTGGTTCATGTTGCCCCATTCGAGATCGGTGTAGAACTGATAGTAGAGCGCACGGCGCTTGTCCTTGTCGCGCAGGCGTTTTTCGGTCGGCTCCTCGGTCTCGCCGTATTTCTCGACGATGCGCTTGGCGCGCTTTTCAAAGTCGGCATGGATAAACACCTTGAGAAGATCGGCGGCGCCTTCAAGAATGGCGTCGGCGCAGCGGCCGACGATGACGCAGTTTTCCTTCTGCCCGAGCTCGAGAATGATGCGGCGCTGGATCGCCCAGAGATAGTCCTGGTTGGACGGCACGCCGAACGAACGCACCGAGGAGAACGCCACCGCCGTCCAGCTGCTGTGGGAGGCGTACTCGCTCTCGTTGGTGATATACTCCCTGGAAAGCCCGCTCTCTTCGGCCAGCCGGTCGATCAGCTCATGGTCGTAGCAGGGGATGCCGAGACGCTCGGCGACTTCCTTGCCGATGGTGCGTCCGCCGCTGCCAAACTCACGTCCGATGGTGATGATACGCTTTTTCTCCATTAAAATGCAGCCTCCTTATAGCCGGGTGGGTGGTAAATTCCTGCGCTTAGAGTATAGCATATTTTCGCGGAGAGGGAAAGCGGAAATTATTCCTCCGCGCCGCTTTCCTTTTCGCGCACGAGCGCGGCGTGATAAAGATCGTTGCGGCTCCGGCCGGTCTCGGCGGCGGCGCGCCTGGCCGCGTCCTTGAGCTTCATGCCCCCGGCGCGGTATTCCTCCACGAGCGCGAGCGCGTCCTCGAGCGGGAGACGCGGCTCCTTTTCGGCCGGCGCGCCGCGGATGACGAGAACAAACTCTCCGCGCGGCCTCTCGGCACGGTATTTTTCGAGCGCCGCACCGATCGTCGTGCGGACGATCTCCTCGTGCAGCTTCGTGAGCTCGCGCCCGAGCGCGATGTCCCGGTCGCCGAGCACGTCGTAAAGATCGGCGAGCGTTTCCGCGAGCTTGTGCGGCGCTTCGTAAAGAACGATCGTCCGGTGCTCGTGCCGCAGCGTTTCCAGATGCTCCTTCCGGGATTTGTTCGATGTGGAGAGAAAGCCTTCAAACGTGAACCGCTGCGTCGGGAGACCGGACATCGCGAGCGCCGTGATGACCGCGCTCGGGCCGGGCGCGGCGGAAACCGTGATGCCGTGCTCTCCGCACAGGCGCACCAGCTCCTCGCCGGGGTCGGAGATCGCGGGCATGCCCGCGTCGGAGACAAGCGCGCAGCTCTCCCCGCCGAGCAGGCGGGGGATAATGACGGCGGCGCTTTCCACTTTGTTGTGCTCGTAATAGCTGATGAGCGGGCGGCGGATGCCGAAGTGGTTGAGGAGCTTCAATGTGACGCGCGTATCCTCCGCGGCGATAAAGTCCGCATTTTTGAGCGTTTCGATCGCGCGGGGGGAGAGATCGTTCAGATTGCCGATGGGCGTTCCCACCAGATACAATGTTCCGGCCATAAAGATTATGCCTCCCAGTGGCAGATTTTCCGGTATTCTTCGGTTTCGCGGCCGTCTGCGCCGCGAAGCAGAACGGTTTCGCGGCGCACGGCGCATTCCGGCGCGCCCTTCACGGCCTCGATAAGGAAGATGGGAGCGCTCTTTCCCGGCGCGGAGAAAACGTCCCTGCGGCGCACCGGCGTGAGATGGGCCTGACGCAGTGCCGCAAGGATCTCCCGCTCGCGCTGCCTGCGGTGGACAAGAAAGAACTGCCCGCCGGCTTTGAGATACTGCGCCGCGGCGGCGCAGAGCTCCGAAACGGTCGCGCTCTCGGTGCGCTGCGCGGCGCGCTCCGCGTTAGGCGGCACGGCGCCGCGCCCTGCCGGAAAGTACGGCGGATTCGATACGATAAAGTCGAGACTTTCACTCCCGAACGGCGCGCTCCGGTAATCGGCGCAGACCGCGTCGCCGCGCTCTTCAAGCGCAAAGGCGCGCAGGTTTTCCCGTGCGCTTGCCGCGGCGCTCTCCCGGATGTCCACGCCGGTCATGCGGCGGCCTTTCCCGCCCGTCAGGAGCAGCAAAAGCAGTATTCCGCTGCCGCAGCCGAGATCGGCTCCGCGCGTCCCGCGCGCGTCCCCGGCAAAATCGGCGAGCAGCAGCGCGTCCGTTCCGGCTCTCTCGCCGGTAAAAAGATCCCAGTCCATGCAATCATTATAAAATAAATACGGCGGCATGACAAGCCCGAAAGGGGCAGACATACCGCCGTTGTGAGCCGCGGGAGCGGCGCCTCCCGCAGCCGGAAAAGGATTACTGCTCCTCGATGGCCTCGATGGGGCAGTTGCTGGCGCAGGTACCGCACTGGGCGCAGACGTCCTGGTTGATCTCGTAATGATCAGCGCCTTCGGAAATCGCGTCGCAGGGGCACACGCTCGCGCAGGTGCCGCAGGAAATGCAGCTGTCGGTAATGACGTACATCGGTATGTACCTCCTCTTTTTGGGATACCCGCATTGTAACATATATCTCTTAAAATGCAACACAAAAAATTCTTCCTTACCGGGAAAAATTCAAAGACCGGAAAAAACAGAGAAAATCGAAGAAAAACTGCGAATGAACGAGATAGAAAAAGCCAAAACGCCGCCGTCCCCGATCCCGGCGCGAAACGGTTTTTTCAAAGCGTTGATAATTTGACGTTTATTGACTATTATACAGTCAAAGAAAAGGTTAAAGAAAGTCAAAGTCAAATAGATAATAAGACGATAGAAGAAGGGATGCCGGTATGGGGACGAGCGATCGGATCGCAAGGTTTATTCTGGACGTGCTGGAAAGCGCGGACGGAACGGCGGAGCTGCAGCGAAGCTCCCTGGCCGACCGTTTCGGCTGTGTGCCGAGCCAGATCAACTATGTGATCGCCACGCGGTTCAGTCCGGAACGCGGGTACATGGTCGAGTCGCGGCGCGGCGGCGGCGGATATATCCGCATCACGCGCGTGCAGCCGGACGTCTCTCAGTTTATTATGCACACGGTGAACGCCGTGGGCAGGGAGCTTGACAAGCCGACGGCGGACGCGCTGCTCCGCAACGCCGTGAACGCCGGTGCGCTCGACGGTTCCTTTGCCCGGCTGATTGCCGCGGCGGTCAGCGAGCGGGCGCTCCACGCCGTTCCGGCCGAGCTCCGGAAGACGGTGCGCTCATCCATATTCAAACACATGCTGCTCACGGCAGCATCCGACGGATTTTTTGAAAGGAGATCATTACAATGAAGTGCGAGATCTGCAAGAAGAACGATGCTCAGTTCTATTATAAGGAGTCCATTAACGGGAAGACCACGGAAAAGCATCTGTGCGCCGAATGCGCCCACAAGGAGGGGCTCGACAGGATCTTCGAGCGCGAGGCGAACAGCATGCTCACCTCCTTCGGCAAGATGATGGACAGCTTCCTGCTGCCGGACGTCGATTTCTTCGGCTTTGGCCGTATGCCGTCGATCGGCGGGATATTCGAGCCGCTGCTGACGCTTTCGGGGCATGAGCCGGAAGTTGAGATGCACGAGGAGGCCGACCCGCTGGAGGCGAAAGCGGAGGAGCGCGGCGAGGAGGCGCTGGGCCACAAGGGGGAGGCGCCGAGCGTGCGTGAGGACGCGTATCCGCTGGAGGCGGAGGCCGAAGAGCATGCCGAGGAAGCCTTTGAGCGGCGCCGCGAGCTGAACGCTCTGCGTCACAGGATGCACAAGGCCGTTGAGGAAGAGGATTTTGAAACGGCCATTGAGCTGCGCGACACGATCCGGAAGATGGAAAACAAATAAAGTCTTTTCTCTGAAAAGACACGGAACGGAGCGGGTTTTCACCCGCTCCGTTTTTTAAAACCACGCGCTCTGCCGAGAGGGATGGTTGAGAAACGGAAAAACTGTCAACCATCGGCAGGGGAAGGAGACGACAAATATGAACGACCGATTTACCGAAAAAGCGAGAAACGCCATTCAAAAAGCGCGCGCGGCCGCTGCGGAGCTGGGCCACAGCTACATCGGCACCGAGCATCTTCTGCTTGGCGTCGTGCGCGAAACGGACGCGCTCGGCTCGCGCGTTCTGCGCGAAAACGGCTTCGAGGAGGATCTTGTGATGGATCTCATCGAAAAGACCGTCGGGCGCGGCGCGCCGGGCATGCCCGTGCAGGGGCTGACGCCGCGCTGCAAGCGCGTCATCGAGATCGCCGTGGCGGAGGCAAACCGCCTGCGCCACAGCTACGTCGGCACGGAGCATCTGCTCATGGGCATACTGCGCGAGCCGGAGAGCACCGCCGCGCATCTGCTGATCGCCGCCGGCGGCGATCTCAACAGGATTTATACGGACGTATTCACCCGCTTCAGCGCAAGCGACTATCGCGCCGCGGCGCGCAGCGGCGGCGTCGGGCAGCGCACGGCGGTCCGCCACGCAGAAACGAAGAATCTCGACCAGTACAGCCGCGATCTCACGGAGATGGCGGCGCGCGGCGAGCTGGATCCCGTGATCGGACGCGACAGGGAGATCGCGCGCGTCATTCAGATCCTCTCACGCCGGTCGAAAAACAACCCGGTGCTCATCGGCGAGCCGGGCGTCGGCAAGACCGCCGTGGCCGAGGGTCTCGCCCAGCGCGTCGCGCACGGCGAGGTACCGGAAAATCTGCGCGACAAGCGCATCGTATCGCTCGATCTCACCGGCATGATCGCCGGGACAAAATACCGCGGCGACTTTGAGGACCGGCTGAAAAACGTCCTCAAGGAGGTCGGCAAGGCGAAGGACGTCGTGCTCTTCATCGACGAGCTGCACACCGTGATCGGCGCGGGCGCGGCCGAGGGCGCGATCGACGCGGCGAATATCCTGAAGCCCGCGCTTTCCCGCGGCGAGATCCAGATCGTCGGCGCGACGACGATTTCCGAATACCGCAAGCACATCGAAAAGGACGCCGCCTTCGAGCGGCGCTTCCAGCCCGTCACGGTCGCCGAGCCGACGGAGGACGAGAGCGTCCAGATCCTGCGCGGCCTGCGCGACCGGTACGAAGCGCACCACGGATTGAAGATCACGGACGAGGCGCTCACCGCCGCGGTGAAGCTCTCCGCGCGGTATATCAGCGACCGGTTTTTGCCGGACAAGGCGATCGATCTCGTGGACGAGGCCGCGTCGCGCGTGCGCATGGAAAATCTGACGGCCCCGGACGAGATGAAGACCATTGAGGCGAAGCTTTCAACGCTCGCCGCCCAGAAAGAGGAGGCCGTCCGCGCGCAGGACTATGAGCTGGCCGCGCAGCTGCGCGATCGCGAGCGCTCCGAGCGGGGGGCGCTTGAAAAGGCGCGCGGCGAATGGGATGCCGGGCGCGGCGGCGGCCGCGGCGCCGTATCCGCCGAGGATATCGCCGCAGTCGTTTCCGGGTGGACGGGCATTCCTGTCACAAGCCTTACCGAGAGTGAGAGCGAGCGGCTGCTGCACATGGAGGATGTGCTCCACCGCCGCGTGATCGGGCAGAACGAAGCCGTCGCGGCGGTGGCGCGCGCCATCCGGCGCGGCAGAGTCGGGCTCAAGGACCCGCACCGCCCGGTCGGGAGCTTCCTGTTCCTCGGCCCCACGGGCGTCGGCAAAACGGAGCTGTGCCGCGCGCTCGCCGAGGCAATGTTCGGCGACGAAAACGCCATGATCCGCGTCGATATGTCCGAGTATATGGAAAAGCACACGGTCTCAAAGCTCATCGGCTCGCCGCCGGGCTACGTCGGATATGACGAGGGCGGCCAGCTCACCGAAAAGGTGCGCCGTAAGCCCTACAGCGTCGTTCTCTTCGACGAGATCGAAAAGGCGCATGAGGACGTGTTCAATCTGCTGCTGCAGATCATGGACGACGGACGGCTCACCGATTCGCAGGGACGAACGGTCGATTTCCGCAACACGGTGATTGTGATGACATCGAACATCGGCGCGCGCGCCATCACGGACCGCCGCGCGGCGCTCGGCTTCTCCGGGCTGGACGGCACGCCGGAGCGGAGCTATGCCGAGATCCGCGAGGCGGTGACCGCCGAGCTCAAAAAGACGTTCCGCCCGGAATTTCTCAACCGCATCGACGAGACCATCGTTTTCCGCCGGCTCACCGGCGAGGACATCCGTGCCATTGCCGGAAACATGGTGCAGACGGTGGCGCTGCGTGCCGCCGCGCTCGGCGTGCATCTCACGGTAACGCCCGAGGCGGTCGCCAGGCTCGCCGAAGCCGGGTACGACGCCGATTACGGCGCGCGCCCTCTCCGCCGCACGGTACAGACGCAGCTCGAAGACCCGCTGGCCGAGGCCCTGCTCACCGGAGCGCTTTCCTTCGGTAGCGAGGCGGAGGCGGTCGTGGACGAGACCGGGCACGTCGCGGTGCGCGCAAAGGGCGCGCTCACGGCGCCGTGAGCGACGTGCCGGGGTAATAGTGCGTTAAGATCTCCTGCCAGACGGAGCCGTTTTTTGCCATGACATTCGCCCCGTACTGACTCATGCCTGCGCCGTGGCCGCTGCCGGAAACGGTAAAGAGAAAGCTGCGGCCCGTCCAGGCGAGCGTGAAGTTTGCCGAGCGGAGAGAGAAGATCGAGCGCATTGTCGTCCCCGGCACGGAGATATCCCCGATGCGGACGGACGATACGCGCCCGCTCGGATCGACCGTCCGCTCGCCGACCCAGTCCGGGGGCTGGGCGGAGAGATCGGCCTCCGGGTATGCCGCGAGAAATTTCTCCCGGAAGCTCTCCGGGGAGAACTCCGCGGTCGTGACAAAGTTCGGCACATCCGAGGCCGTCTCGGGGCTTGAAACGCTCACGAGATACGGCACATCGCCGCCCCACACGGCAGCGCCGCTCTCGGTATATCCGGCGCTGGAGGCGTGGAAGCAGGCGGTGATCGGCTCGCCGTCGTAGACAAGATACACTCCGTCCGTATCGCGCACGGCTTCTTCAATGCGCGATTCCCAGAGATCGTACTGCTCTCCCCAGCGCTCGGCGCGCTCGTCGGCGGTAAGGTACACCTCGCAGCAGCCGGGGTCGTCGCAAAGAGCGCACTGCGGGTGCGCCGCCGGGGGCGCGTTCCTGCGCGCGAGCGCATAGCTTCGCGCGGCGACGGCCTGCGCGCGCAGCGCATCCGGCTCAAAGGAGGCCGGCATCTCCCCGGCGACGACGCCGGGAAGGTATTCCGCCATCGAAAGCGTCTCCACCGCGCCGCCGCGCAGCAGCGTAATGCCCGTGAGAGCATCGAAGCCGGCAAGAACGGGGGCGGGCGTCTCCGGCGGCGCGGCGGAAGCAGTGTCGGAGACGCCCGGCAGCGTTCCGACGCCGGAAACTCCGGCGGCATACGGTACCGAAACCGGCAGCAGCAGAGAAAACAGCAGGGACACAATGCTTGTCAGCATACAGCGCTTCATAGATACCCCTCTCTTGACGATACTTCCAAAAGAGTATAAAATACCATTCATACTCCCTCGTTCCCGGCGCCGGACAAGCGGCGCTCACGGGAAACTCTATGAGGGCAGGGGCTTTCCTATGCAGAAAAACGCATGGACATATACGATGACGGGGACGGTGTTTGCCGCGGCCGCTGTCATGCTGCGCTGGCTGCAGGTGCAGATGATTTTCGATCCGGAGACCGGCCTGCCGACGCTTCACGCGCCGATCACGACGCTGCTCATCGCGGTGCTTGTTCTTGTCGCTGCGGCGCTCTGGTGGCTGTCGGGACGCATGAAGACCGACTGCGCTCCCGAGGAACCGGAGGACGCGCTTGCCCAGCCGCACCGCGAGACCGGCTGGATTCTCATCGCTGTGGCGGCGCTCGCCGCGATCGGCTCGGCATATCTCTTCTTCAAGGAAGAGAACACGCTTATGAAAGCCGCAGCGCTGCTCGGGATACTGTCCGCCCCCGTGCTTGCCATGCTGCCGCAGCTCCCCCGCTGGGGCGGTTTCGGCGCGGCGCTCAGCGTGCTGCCGGTGCTGTTTTTCTGCCTTTGGCTCGTGGTGTTCTATAAGGAAAACGCCGCGAACCCGATCCTCTGGTCGTACGGCATGGAGATCCTCGCGATCGCCATGTGTCTGCTTGCGGTGTTCCGGCTGAGCGCATATCTCTTTTACCGCGCCAAGCCCCGCCAGACGATCTTCGCTTGCATGCTCGCGCTTATAACAAGCCTCGCCACGCTCACCGACAGCGTTTCTCTCGGCGCGCGCGCCGTGCTCGGCGGCTGGGGCATCGGCGCGGCGGTCATGTGCTGGGTCATCATCAACAACTTCGTCCCTCCCGCGCCGGAGGAAGATACATATTGAGCCTGTCAAACGAGACCCGCTACGCTGGGCTCTCGTTTGAAAAGCTGCGGCTCGCCGCAGCGCACTCGCTTACGCTCGCACGTTTGCGAGCCGAGAAGTATTTTTGCCGACGCACATGTCGCCGGCAAAAATGATTTAAACTCCATTTGCGCCTGCGGGCGCAAACTCTGCGAGGCTTCTTTGACAAATTGAATTGCCCGCCGGAACGGATGTTCCGGCGGGCAATTTTGCGCTTTTCTTATTTCGTATGCACCGTGAGCTGGGGATAGGGGATGTCAATGCCCTTTTCATCGAAGAGCAGCTTGAGCGAGCGGTTGAGCGCGCGGCGCGCGGCGAAAACGTTCTCCTCCGTTGCGGATACGATGAACTTGAGCACAACGCCGCTCTCGCCGAGCTCTTCCACGCCGATATACTGCGGCACATCAAGGAAAACGGAGCGGTTTTCCTCAAAGATGGCGGGCAGCGCATCCGCGATCACGGCCTCTACGGCACGCAGATCGGCGTCATAGCCAACGGAGACGGTGCTCACGGCCAAGGACGTCTTTTGCGAGCGGTTCTGGAAATTCCGGATCTCGGAGTTGTTGATGATCTTATGATTGCCGCCGGCATCCTCGATCGTCGTGGTGCGCACGCTGATATCCACGACCTTGCCGCGGAAATCGTCGAGCACGAGAATGTCGCCGACATTGTAGCGCCCCTCGGCGATGAGGAAAATGCCCGTGAGCACGTCCTCAATGAGCGACTGCGCGCCGAAGCCGATAATGAGCGTCACGACGCCGACGCTCGCGAGCGAGGCCGTCATGTCTACGCCGAGCGCGCGCAGCCCGAAATAGACCGAGAGGAGCACCGCCGCGTAGGAGAGAATGCTCCTCGTGAGCGAGCACACCGTCCGCGCGCGCGTCTCCTTCGGCAGCTTCAAAAGCAGAGCGAGCACGCCGTAGCCGATCCAGATGAAGCCGAGATGGCGGCACAAACCGGCCAGCTCCGGCGTGAGCGAGCGCAGGACATAGCCCAGCGCGCAGAGAGCGGCGGAAACAATCAGCAGAACGGGGAATTTTTTTGTGGGCTTCATGAAGCGGCCTCCTTGTGCGGCGCAGTTCGGACGGTCTCGGCAAAGTCGAAGGGCTCGGTCTCGCCGTCCGGCAGAAAGTATACGTGGATGGTCACAAGCTCCGTGTGCTCCTCCGGCAGCGGGAGCGTGACAAGGTTGCTGTATTCGTTCTTTTCGGCAGACGCGGCCGAGGCGTCATAGCCCTCGATCTCCGGCCAGACGCAGACGGTGTTCTCGCCGAGAAGGGAGAGATCGTCTCCGATAACGGCGTCGGGGATCGCGCCGTCTTTGGCCGGCATGAGATAAACGCTCACCGTGTCGCTTTCAGCGTCATAGCCGCAGGCGAACGTGAAGCGCTGCGCGGCGGGACGCTCGGCAAAAAGCGTCTCCACGCGCCCGTCGGCGTGCGTGATGGTGACGCGCACGGAGAGCGTGCTTTCCACGGCAGGGTCGGCATAAAACTCCGGATGCGCCTCACGCACGGGGGAATAGGTTTCGCGCATCGTGCGGTATTCGCCGCGCTCGATGGCGGCCTCGGGGATGGACGACGTTTTTTCCTCTTCCGGAAAGTTGGGGTCAAAAAACGTGATCTCCGCGGAAACAATGTCCTCCGGCACGGGGAAGCGCACCTGAGCCTCGCAGAGCGAGGCGAACGACAGAAACCGCAGCTCCGAACCCGGCGAGAAAGCGGGCTGTTCCGTGGGCGCGGCGGTGGGAGCGGGCGCAGCGGTCACGACCGGCGCGGGCTCCGGCTCCGGTGTGCCGGCCGTCGTTTTCACCAGCGCAAGAAACGGCAGCAGCAGCGCCGCGGCGGCGAGCGGCGCATACTTTTTCCGGCGGCTCCGTTTAGGCTCAAAGGGCGGCTCATATTCGTGCGCCGTCGGATACGTCTCCGGCGCGGCGGGGGAGCGCAGAGGCTTTTCCGAACTGTATTCAAAAATGTCGTCGGCGATGGCGGCTCACCTCCTGCGCGGTTGATTATACGGCATATTCTATCATTATTCTGTGCCGGACGCAACGGAAAAGTCGTTGCCGCGTTGTTAAAAACGACTGCTTTCCCGCTTTTGCATCGCGGCGTTGACGGCCTGCCGGCCGGCAGCTATAATGAAGTCGGTTTTTGCCGGCCGGAGAATGCGGCCTGAAACAGTGCAATTTATCCTTCATACATATCGGGAGGCTGACGAATCATGAACTATATCCGCATCACCAAAGAAAACATCGACCGCGAGCACATCTGCTGCGCTATGTCCGGCAAGCAGAGCCTTGCCAAGAAAGAGTGGATGAAACAGCGCTTTGACGAGGGGCTGGTCTTTTACCGCAGCGAGGAGAGGGGCAAGTGCTTCATCGAGTACATACCGGCGGAAAACGCCTGGGTGCCCATCGACGCGGACGGGTATCTTTATATTAACTGCCTGTGGGTCTCCGGCTCCATGAAGGGACACGGCTACGCAAACGATCTGCTGGACGAGTGCATCCGCGACGCCGGGGAACAGGGCAGGAGAGGCGTCTGCATCCTCTGCGCCGAGGGGCGGAAACGGGAGTTTCTCGCTGACCCCGGATTTCTGGCATACAAGGGCTTTCGGACCGCCGATGTATCCGACTGCGGCATTACCCTTATGTACCTGCCCCTTACGCCGAACGCCGCCCCTCCGAGATTCAGGGACTGCGCCAGGCACCCGCTGGCGGCAGAGGACGGTTTTGTTCTCTACTACACGGATCAGTGCCCGTTCACTTACTATTGGGTGGCGCGGGTGCAGGAGGCCGCAAAAGAACATGCGATCCCCTTCAAGGCCATTCACATTACCGATAAAGAAGCGGCGCGGAATGTGCCGGCGCCGGTGACCACCTACGCTCTGTTCCGGGACGGCAAATTCCTGACGCACAGCATTCAGTCCGATAAAAAGTTTCTGGCACTGGCCGGCGCGGCGGATTGAAGGGTCGGGAGAGGCGGAAATCACGGAGGAGCACAGGGCGCAAACCCGTGCGACGGCCGTGATCGGCCTTCAGGACAACGTCACGAAAAACGGAAATACACATCGGACAGACAAAGATAATCTGAGCGGAAGCGGCAAAAGAAACGGAAAAAGCATAAAAGACAGGAAAGTTTTGCGGCTCTTCAACAGTCCATCGTAATTTTTGGGGTGGTCCAATGGCAAATATCTTAACGACCGTGCGGATAATATGCGCTCCGCTGATTCTGATCTTCCCGGCGTTTTCAACGCAGTTCTATGTATTCTACCTGCTTGGAGGAATTACGGACGCCATAGACGGCACGGTAGCGCGCAAATTGGGAAAAGCAACGGCTTGGGGCGCTAAATATGACTCGGCGGCAGACATCCTTTTTGCGCTGGCTGCGCTTATCCGAATAATAGGTTCGGTGGATTTCCCGTTATGGCTGCTGCTTTGGATCGGCACGATCGCATTCATAAAAGCCGCAAATATGATCGCTGGCTTTCTCCGATATCATCGGTTCACCGCAGTGCATTCCGTGTGGAATAAAGTTTGCGGGGTCGCGGTATTTCTTTCCCCGCTGTTTATCGGCGCCGAATGTGCATGGCAGGCAAAGGCGCCGGCGGCCATGGCTGTATGCGTCATCGCAAGCATCGCCGCCGTGCAGGAATCCGTTTGCATTGCCAAGGGCGGCCGTGCGGAGTGAAAAATGCCGGCAGCCCGCGCTGTGCGCTTTCGGACGTCCTGACAAAACCGCAGTCTATGGAACAGTACGCGAAGAAAAGCCCTGTATTTGGCGCCGGAGCCGAATACAGGGCTTTTCCATATACTCTTTACCGTCGTCCGGAAGCCGCGGAGGAGAGCGGAGGGGCGCGCGGCGAAGATCTTCTCCTCCGCCGCGGAGGCGGCGGACCGGGACAAACGGCGCCCGGCCGTTATGCCCTCGGCGGGCGGATCTCTATGGTCCGCCCGCCGAGGCTTTCATGCACGCGGTGCGAAACGGAGAGAACGGTGCGCCCCTCGGAGGCGCGGCGCAGCGCTTCGAGCACCCGCGCCTCGGTCTCCGCGTCAAGATTCGCCGTGATTTCGTCGAGAAGAAGCACGGCGGGGTCTGCCGCCGCGGCGCGGGCGATGGAGAGAAGCTGCCGCTCGCCCTGCGAGAACAGGCCGTCCGTGCATGCCGTGCCGTAGCCCTCCGGCAGCGATTCAATGGCCGTGTCGATGCCGGCGAGCCGTGCGGCATTTTTTGCCATCTCTTCCGTAATGTGCGCATCGCCGAGCGTGATCTGGTCGAGAACGGTCCCCGGCACGCGGGAGAAATGCTGCTCGACGCAGCCGATGCAAGCGCGCCGTTCGCCGTCGGCAATCTCCGATACATCCCGGCCGCCGACGGTGACGCTGCCGCTCTCCGGCGGATATAGCCCGAGCAGCAGCTTGAAAACGGTGCTCTTTCCGGCGCCCGTCCGGCCGACGAGCGTTACCTGCTCGCCCTGCTTCACGGTCATGGAAAAATCTGACAGGACAGGCTTATCCCCGTAGCCGAACGTCACGTGCGAGAACACGACGTCGCCCCGCGCGGCGGTCCCCCGTTCTTCGGGAACGGCGCGCTCCGGCTGGGCGAGAAAGGCGTCGATGCGCTTCACGCCCGCCATGGCCGACTGGATGGTCTGGATCTCCGTGCCGAGACTTTCAATGGGCGCAAAAATGCGGGAGATGTAGCTGATAACGGTGACGGAGGTACCGACGGACATACCGAACAGCGTCAGGAGCTCCGCTTTTCCGGAGGCGGAAAGCAGCATGACGGCGCCGACCACGGCGGCGTTGAGCAGCAGCACGACCGGCGAGTAAACTGCGTCGTAGAAATTCGTCCGCTCCACGGCGGCGTAGCTCTCGCCGATGCGCCGGTCGTAGCGGCGCTCCATATAGTCCTCCAGTCCCAGCAGGCGGATGGTGCGGATGTTGTGCAGCGTTTCCGGCACCTGCCCGGACACGGCGGCGACGGCGCGGCGGTTATCGAGCTGCGCGGCGAGCGTTCGCTTCTGCACATGGCGTGTGAACACGGCGAACGGCGGCAGCACCAGCAGCAGTATGAGTGCAAGACCGGCGTTTTTAACCGCAATAACGGCCATGATCGAGAGAATGCGGCAGGCGTCCGCCGCCATGCGGATGATGCCGGAGGTGAAAAGCGCTTCCACGGCGTCCACATCGCCGGAAAAGCGCGCGGCGATCTCGCCGGGGTCCTGGCTCACGAGCGCGCCGGCGGGCAAAAGCGTCAGCTTCCGGGACATTTCCGAGCGCAGCGCGTGGGTCATTTTCTGACCGGAGAGCACGAGCAGGCTCTCCTGTGCGCCGGACAATATCCCCTCCAGCGCGAGAGCGCCGAAATAGAGGAGCGCCGCGAGCGCGGTGAGGGGCAGACCGCCGGCCAGCCGGTCGACGACGCGCCCGAGCAGCAGCGGCGGAACGAGAGACGCCCCTGCGCCGGCCGCCGTACAGAGAAGCGTGCCGGCAGTAAGCAGAGGCTGCGCCGCGGCAGCGGACCGGATCACGGCAAAAGCGCCGTTATTCCTTCGCTGCTTCATGCGCTTCCCCTCCTGTCTGGCTCTCGTAGAGCCGGCGGTACGCCGGAACGGACGCCATCAGCTCGCCGTGCGTGCCGACGGCGGTTTTCCCGCCGTCCATGAAAAGAATCTGCCGCATCTGCGGAAAGTGATACAGCCGGTGCGAAATAAGAAACACGACCTTGTCCTTTGCGTACTTTTGCAGGTCGGCAAAAACCGTATCCTCCGTTTTGCGGTCGAGCGCGGAGAACGGATCGTCCAATATCAGAACGGGACGCGGGTGCGCGAGCGTTCTCGCCAGCGCGAGCCGCTGCGCCTGTCCGCCGGAAAGACGCGCGCCTCCGCTGCCGATCGCGGTATCGAGCCCGTTTTCCATGGCGAGCACCTCATCCTTCAGCGCAACGGCGGCGAGATACGGCAGTGCATCCCGTTCGCTGCCGCAGAGAACGTTGTTGCGCACCGTGTCGGCGCTGAGCTCCGGGTCATGGCCGAGATAGCCGACCGTCGCGGCGAGCTGCCGCGGCGTGAGATCGGAAAACTCCGCCGTGCCGAACTTCGCCGAGCCGCCGTAGGGCGCTTCGCAGAGGAACACGCGCCCGAACGTGGACTTGCCGCAGGCGACGGGGCCGGTAACGCCGACGATATCGCCGGGACGCGCCGAGAGCGTCAGACCGGAAAAGACCGGCTCTTCGCCGTAAGCAAAGGAGAGATTTTCGAGCGTCACACCGGCCGGAGCCGGGACGGAAAGCTCCTCCGGGACCTCCGGCTCCTTCATCAGCGGCCGGATGCGCTTCCACGATACCTCCGCCTTCTGCACGGAGTTGAAGAGCTTTGCGGCCTTGGAGGATTTGACGGTGAGCTTCGTAAAGCAGGAGAGGAACGTGGTGAACGCCGCGATATCCCAGCGGCTCCACCCGGCGCCGAGAACGTTTTTCGCGCCGAACCACAAAATAAACAGCACGCCCGCCTCCGCCGCGGCAAGATACAGCGGCGGCAGCGCCGACTGCCACACGCTGCTGCGCACGGCGGCGGTCTCGTAGCTTTTCAGCGTATCCTCATACCGCTCCGCGCGGGCGTCCTCACAGCCGCAGATACGGTAGGTCACGGCGTTCTGCGCGCGGTCGAGCGTGGCGGCGCTGAGAGCGCCAGCGGCCTTTTTATACGCCGCCCCCGCGCGCTGCACCGGCTTTTTCATCCGCGCGGCGCATACATAGGATACCGGCGTAAAAAGCAGACTGAGCAGCGCGAGCCGCCAATCATAGACGAAAAGCATGACCGTGTAGCCGACGAGCGCCACACCGGTGTCAAAAATCTCGGTGGTGAATTTCCGCATGCCCTCCGCGCAGTCGTCCACGTCGGAGATGGCTTTGGTCATCAGCTCGCCCGCCCCCTCCCTTTCGAGAGACGCGCGGCTCTGCCGAACCAGATTGGCGTACAGAATGCCCTTCATGCGGCGGTTGATGTTGTTGGCGAAGCGGCGGACGTAAAAGCGCTTGACGAACCGCGCCGTCTGGACGAGGAGCGTGACGAGAATATAGCCGAACACGAGCGCCGCCATGCTCCCGGCGGTTTCGTTCCCGCCGAGAATGTCGGCGAGGCACTGGGCGAGCCGCCCTTCATACCACGGCCCGGCCAGCAGACCGACGTTATATACAAGCCCCGACAGCGTCACGAAGAGCAGCGGCACCCGTTCCAGACGGAAATAGGAGCCGATCGCGTCCGGGCGAAAGGTCTTGTTATTCATCATCGGCGGACAGCCGCTTCGCGGCGTTTCGAAAATGCGGGAAACCGGCGCGGCTCTCGGTCTTGGAGGCTGCATACAGCCGGTGCAGCGACGCGGCGAACGCGGCGGCCTCGTCCTCCGTGAGGACGCGGATCAGATATTCATAGAACGCCGCTTCGATCTCCGCCTTGGAGGCCTTCAGTCTTTCCGCCTTCTCCGTAGGGTACAGCAGCCGGCTGCGCCGGTCGCCGGGAGCGTCCCGGCGGACAAGATATCCCTTCGTTTCAAGATTTTTCGTCCGCCGCGCAATGGCGGCCTTGTCCGCGTGCAGAAGCTCCGCGAGCGCAGCCTGCGTACAGCCGGGGTGATGGCGCAGCGCGTGGATCAGATCGATCTCCGCCGTGCCGACGCCCTCCTCCCGCAGCGAGAGCAGCACCAGCTTCTCCGCTTCCCGCGCGATCTTGGTGATCTGCCGTTCCGTAATGTCCATAGACGCCTCCGCAGAAAAGAATAAAGTTGCAGGTACATCGTTGTATGTACAACCATTATAGCGCGTCTTTCCGGCCTGTCAAGAAAAAAATCCCTCTGTCCTGCGTTTTCCGCGGACGGAGGGAGAAAGATCAGCTTTTCCGGAAATAGATGTTCAGATCGACGTCGCCCTCGATGCCGTTTACCGAGCCGGTGCTCGAATACTGCCACATATCGAAGTTGAACACGATGCGCGGCTTTGCCTCGTATTCGGCGTACCAGAACTCGTAGTCGGAGAGCTGGCGCAGTATGTATTTCCGGTAGCCGAGATACTGCGTGAAATAGATCATCGCGTCATACCCGGCGTCCTCGACGGCGTCGCAGAACGTTTTGGCGCTCTCACAGAGCACCGCGCGCGAGACGGTATATGTGCGCGCGTCGCTCCCGCCGACGATCTCCCAGTCGAACACGACCGGGAACGTGACATTGTACGGGCGGATCGCGTCGAGCACGAAGGCGGCTTCCTCGGCGGCTTCCCCGGCGTTGATCGCCTGCGAATAGAAGTATACGCCGACCTTCAGCCCGGCGGCGGCCGCGCCGGCGATGTTCTGTTCAAAGTATTCGTCCATATAGATCTTGCCGGCGGTCGAGCCGCGGTAGCCGACGCGGATCATCGCAAAATCGATGCCGTCGGCGGCGACCTTTTCCCAGTCGATATCGTACTGGTGCTCGGAAACGTCGATGCCGGTGAGATATTTCCCGCCGGAATACTGCATCCGTCCGCGCTCGTCGGCCGAAAAGCCGTCCGGCGCCCAGGCGAGCATCGGGAAGCCGTTCGAGCGCACCGCGGCACGCCCGGCGATCTCCGCCGCGGGCGACAGGGGCGTTTCGCGCAGCTCCTCGGGCAGCGGCGTTTCCGGGGGGGAGCCGGACGTGTCAGGCACGGCGGTGGGCGCGGCGGTATTCTCCGGCGCTTCCGCGCCGGACGGGCGGCGGAGCAGCGAGACGACGCCGATCACCGCGCCGAGAAGCAGCGCCGCGAGCAGCGCCCAGAGAACGATGCGCCCCGCGCGCGGGCGCGTTTTGAGCGCCGTGCCGCCGGAATGGTCAGAGCGTTTTGCCATAGGTCTTTTATCCTTTTATCTTTTTTGGAAAAAAGAGACCCGCGGGAGCGGGTCTCTATATAAGACGGAAGGGGAGCGGAAATCGTTCACTCCGCCGCGATCATGTAATAATATACCGGCTGACCGCCGCTCACAAGGGAAACGTCCGCCTCCGGGAAGCAGGAGGTGAGACTGTCGGCAACGCCGCTCGCGTCGGTCTCGGTCACGTCCTGGCCGTAATACACGGTGAGGAATTCCGGCTCAAGCTCGCCGAACGCCCAGTTGAGCTCCTTGAGGAGCGTCGGGAGACTGGCGTAGCTGCCGAGGAGCTTCCCGTCGAGCAGCGCGAGATACTCGCCCGCGTGGATGATGTGACCGTCGTAGTCCGAATCGCGCGCGGCATAGGTCACGAGCGCGGTATGGACGCGCGCGGCGCTCTCCCTGAAGGATTCCTCCAGATCGTCGGGCGACTGGTCGGGATCCATGTAGGCAAGCGCGGCGACGCCCTGCGGCACGGTGCGGGTCGGGATGACGCGCACGGTCTTTTCCGTGAGCGGAATGCACTGCTCCGCCGCCATGATGATGTTCTTGTTGTTCGGGAACACGAACACGGTGGAGGCGGGGGTTTTGTTCACCTCGCGGAGGATGTCGTCCGTGGAGGGGTTCATCGTCTGGCCGCCGGTCACGATCCGGTCGGCGCCGAGAGAACGGAAGAGATCGGCCATGCCGTCGCCGGCGCACACGGCGACGAAGCCGACTTCCTTCTCGGCGGGGGCGATTTCCGGCTCGGCCTCGGCCTCCGGCGCGGGGGCGGCGGGCGCGGCGGCGGTCTCCCTGTCGGTGAGAGAGGTGTGCTGGTTGCGCATATTCTCGATCTTCACGGTCTGGAGCGGGCCGTAGCGCAGCGCTTCGGTCAGCGCGCGGCCCGGCGCGTCCGTGTGGACATGGACCTTGATGATATCGTCGTCCTCCACGAGCACGAGCGAGTCGCCGAGACTCTCGAGGAAGCTGCGCAGCAGCTCGGGATCACGCCGCTTTTCACGCGCGACGATGAACTCGGTGCAGTAGGTGAACGTGATCTCCTCGTCGTTGATCGCGGAGAATTCCGCGCTCGTTCTGGTCTCCGTTACGGGAGCCTTGGCGACGAACTTCCCCTGCAGGCAGAGCAGCATGGCGTTGAGAATGACAACGTAGCCCTGACCGCCGGCGTCCACAACGCCTGCCTTCCTGAGCACGGGGTTCATATCCACGGTTTTGGCAAGCGTTTCGCGCGCCACGGCGAGAGCGTCGGCAAGAAGCTCTTCGATATCGGTCACGCCGGCCTTGATCCGCTCGGCGGCGGCCTCCGAGGCGCAGCGGGACACGGTGAGCACCGTGCCCTCGGCGGGCTTCATAACGGCCTTGTAGGCGGCGTCCACGCCGTCGCACATCGCCCTGGCCCAGTCTGCGGCGCTGCACTCGGCCTTGCCGCGCAGACTCTTGGCGAGCCCGCGGAACAGCAGGGAGAGGATAACGCCGGAGTTGCCGCGCGCGCCGCGCAGCAGCGCGGAGGCGGCGGTGTCGGCGGCGTCGCCGACGGCGGAGGGCGTGCGGCCGCGCAGAGCGGCTGCGGCGGCGGACATGGTCAGAGACATGTTTGTGCCGGTGTCGCCGTCCGGCACGGGGAAAACGTTAAGCTCGTTGAGTTGCTGGCGGTTCTCGTCCAGCGCGGCCGAGGCGCAGAAGATCATCTCCGCGAATACCTGACCGCTGATTGTATTTCTCACTGCGGGGCTTCCTCCTTGGCTGAATCAGTCCATCGTCATGGAATCTACATAGACGTCCACCTGGCGGACGGAAACATCCGTAGCGGAGGAGACCTTGTAGCTGACTTCGTTCATAATGCTGCTGCAGAGCGCGGCGATATTCACACCGTGATCGACCACAATGTGCAGCTCGATCGTAATGCTTCCGTCGTCGTTGGGCGCGACGGAGACGCCCTTGGTCATAGACTCCCGACGGAGAAGCTGTACCAGACCGCCTTCCTTGGCGCGCCCGGCCATGCCTTTGACGCCGAAGCAGCGCGTCGCCGCATCTCCGGCCAGCCACGTGAACACGTCCGAGCTGATGCAGATGGAGCCTCTTTCGTTGTCAAGTTTTACCATGGCAAGTCTTCCTTTCCACAAATCGATTCATAATTATAAAACAGATTGTCGAAAAGTACAAGGCTTTTCTTGCCGTCGAAAACGGGAAAAGCATACCAAAATTCAAGGGAAATCCTGCATGATTCCGGCAAAAATGAGAGAAAAAACCCCTGTGCAAGCTCTTTACATCAGCGGTAGGGCGTGGTAAAATGACTCTGTTCGCAAAGACGTTTCGGAAAGCCCTGCCATATTTCCGGAACAGGAGCAAAAAATTATAGGAGATGAATCGAATGGTAAGAAAGCTTAAGTCCATGGACGGCAATACCGCTGCCGCCCACGTGTCCTATGCATTTACCGAAGTCGCGGCGATCTACCCCATCACGCCGTCCAGCCCCATGGCGGACTACGTGGATCAGTGGTCTGCCGAGGGTCGGAAGAATGTGTTCGGCACCACCGTCAAGGTTGCGGAGCTTGAGTCCGAAGCCGGCGCCGCCGGCAGCGTGCACGGCTCTCTCAACGCCGGTGCGCTGACTACCACCTACACCGCCTCTCAGGGCCTGCTGCTGATGATCCCCAACATGTACAAGATCGCCGGCGAGCTTCTGCCCTGCGTGTTCCACGTTTCCGCCCGTGCGGTTGCGTCCCATGCGCTGAGCATTTTCGGCGACCACGGCGACGTTTACGCCTGCCGTCAGACCGGCTTCGCCATGCTGGCGGAGACCAACATTCAGGAGATCATGGATCTCTCCCCGGTGGCGCATCTGTCCGCCATCCAGGGCCGCGTCCCGTTCATCAACTTCTTCGACGGCTTCCGCACCTCTCACGAGATCCAGAAGGTCGCCGTTTGGGATTACGAGGATCTGGCCGACATGCTCGACTGGGATGCCGTCAAGGCGTTCCGCGAGCGCGCTCTCAACCCCGAGCATCCGACGATGCGCGGCTCCCATGAGAACGGCGACATCTTCTTCCAGAACCGCGAGGCTTCCAACAAGTACTACAACGCTCTGCCCGAGATCGTTGAGCAGAACATGGCGAAGGTCAATGCCAAGCTCGGCACCGACTACCAGCTCTTCAACTACTACGGCGCGCCCGACGCCGACCGCGTCATCGTTGCGATGGGCTCCATCTGCGACGTGGCCGAGGAAGTCATCGACTACCTGACCGCTCACGGCGAGAAGGTCGGCCTTGTCAAGGTCCGCCTGTTCCGCCCGTTCCGCGCCGACAAGCTCCTTGCCGCCATCCCCGAGACCGTCAAGAAAATCGCTGTTCTTGACCGTACCAAGGAGCCCGGCGCGCAGGGCGAGCCTCTGTTCATGGACGTTGTGACCGCGTTCGCCACCTCCGGCCGTCAGGCCAAGATCATCGGCGGCCGCTACGGTCTCTCCTCCAAGGACACGCCTCCGGCGTCCGTGTTCGCCGTTTATGACGAGCTCAGGAAGGACGAGCCGAAGAACCAGTTCACCGTCGGCATCGTGGATGATGTTACCCACCTCTCCCTCGCCGAGAAGTCCCGTGAGGAGACCCCCAACACCGCCGCGGAAGGCACCATCGAGTGCAAATTCTGGGGTCTCGGCGGCGACGGCACCGTCGGCGCGAACAAGAACTCCACCAAGATCATCGGCGACCACACCGATAAGTATATCCAGTCCTACTTCCAGTACGACTCCAAGAAGACCGGCGGCGTCACCGTCAGCCATCTGCGCTTCGGCGACAAGCCCATCAAGAGCCCGTACTACATCAACAAGGCCGACTTCGTCGCGTGCCACAACCCGTCCTACATCGTGAAGAACTTCCCGATGGTGCAGGACGTGAAGCCCGGCGGCATTTTCCTCATCAACTGCCAGTGGGATTTCGAGGAGCTCAACAAGCACCTCCACGCCGACGCGAAGCGCTATATCGCCAAGAACAACATCCAGCTTTACACCATCAACGCCATTGACCTCGCCGTCAAGGTCGGCATGGGCAAGCGCACCAACACCATCCTGCAGGCCGCGTTCTTCGCTCTGGCGAACGTGCTGCCCAAGGATGAGGCCGTCAAGTACATGAAGGACGCCGCCGAGCACTCCTACATGAAGAAGGGCATGGACGTCGTCCAGAAGAACTGGGACGCCATCGACGCCGGCGCCGGCGCCCTCGTGAAGATCGACGTTCCGGCCGACTGGGCGAACGCCGCCGAGGAAGCGCACGTCGAGCATCTCGAAGGCCCCGAAAAGACCGTCGCCATGGTCCGCAACATCATGGAGCCGGTCGGCCGCATGAACGGCGATTCTCTGCCGGTCTCCGCTTTCGTCGATTACGCCGACGGCACCTTCCAGCAGGGCGCCGCTGCGTATGAGAAGCGCGGCGTTTCCGTCACCGTCCCCGAGTGGACCGCCGAGACCTGCGCGCAGTGCAACCAGTGCGCCTACGTCTGCCCGCACGCCACCATCCGTCCCTACACTCTCACCGCCGAGGAAGCCGCCGCGGCTCCCGAAGGCACCAAGATGGTCGATCACAAGATGTCCAAGGGCAAGTACAAGTACGCCCTGGCCGTCAGCCCGCTCGACTGCATGGGCTGCTCCGTGTGCGTGAGCGTCTGCCCGACCAAGTCCCTCAAGATGGTCGGCCAGGAGAGCCAGCTCGGCGAGCAGAAGGTCTTTGACTACATGGTAAAGGACGTCACCGTCAAGGCCGACGTCGCCGGCACCGACAACGTCATCAAGTCTCAGTACCTCAAGCCGTATCTGGAGTTCTCCGGCTCCTGCGCCGGCTGTGCCGAGACGAGCTACGCCCGCCTCGTCACCCAGCTCTTCGGCAGCCGCATGTACGTCTCCAACGCCACGGGCTGCTCCTCCATCTGGGGCGGACCGGCTGCCACTTCTCCGTACTGCATGGACAAGAACGGCAAGGGCGTTGCCTGGGCGAACTCCCTCTTTGAGGATAACGCCGAGAACGGCTACGGCATGTACCTCGGCCAGAAGGTGCTTCGCGAGAAGTACATCGAGGCCGTCAAGGAACTGATCGCCGTGCCTTACGTCGATGAGGACATCGCCGCTGCCGGCAAGGAATATCTCGACACCGTCAACGACGGCGAGAAGAACACCGCCGCCACCGAGAAGCTCATCGCCGCCATCAACGCCAATCCGAGCGTGCCCACCTGCGAGTGCGACGCCTGCAAGCTCGCCCGCAAGGTCCTCGAGGGCAAGAACTACCTCGCCAAGAAGTCCGTCTGGATCTTCGGCGGCGACGGCTGGGCGTTCGACATCGGCTTCGGCGGACTCGACCACGTCCTGGCCTCCGGCGAAGACGTCAACGTGTTCGTGTTCAACACCGAGGTGTACTCCAACACCGGCGGACAGGCCTCCAAGGCCTCCAACATCGGCCAGGTCGCGCAGTTCGCGGCGGCCGGCAAGGAGATCAAGAGCAAGTCTCTCGCCGAGATCGCCATGACCTACGGCTACGTCTACGTTGCCCAGGTCGCTATGGGCGCGAACATGGCACAGACGCTCAAGGCCATCAAGGAAGCCGAAGCGTGGCACGGCCCGTCGCTCATCATCGGCTACTCCCCCTGTGAGATGCACTCCATCAAGGGCGGCATGGCCAACTGCCAGCTGGAGATGAAGAAGGCGGTTGACTGCGGCTACTGGAACCTCTTCCGGTACAACCCGGCGGCCGAGAAGCCCTTCTCGCTCGACAGCAAGGAGCCCAAGGGCGGCTATCAGGACTTCCTGAAGAACGAGGCCCGCTACGCGCGTCTTGCCACTTCCTTCCCCGATCGTGCCGCCGAGCTCTTCGAGAAGAACGAAGAGAACGCCAAGGCCCGCTACGAGCACCTGCTCAAGCTCAAGGCGCTGTACGAATAATTTCCAATCGCAAAAGGAGCTGGGAGAAATCCCAGCTCCTTTTCTTGCTTAATGAAAGAAATAGCGGATATTGAATTTTGAAATTCAATATCCGCTATTTCTCGTCCGGAATATATAAAATGACGTCCTCCACAGAGCAGCCGAGGATCGAGCATATGTCGTTGAGCGTGGTAAGAGTAATGCTCCGGTTGTGCTTCATGGCATCCAGCGTGCCTTTGCTGAAGGAATATTTGGTTATCAGCGTGTAAGTCGTCACGCCCTTCTTCATTGTTTCCCATAAAGGATCAAAGGTGATCAACCGCATATCCTCCCGACATAAACAACTCCCTTACTCAAGTTATAGTTAGGAAAAAAGGTTGAATATACCCTAAAATTAGGGTACTATCTAAGGGAAGAAAGAAAAGGAGGATAAAGCGGTGAAAAAGAACATCGGAATTATTTTGGCGATTCTGCTTGCGGCGTTATGTCTTGCGGGCTGCGGGAAAAGCAAAGAGGTTAAAGCGGTCGAGAAATCGATTCAAGAGATCGGCGAAGTGACAAAGGAGAGCAAAACGCAGATCGATAATGCACGTGCCTTATATGAGGCGCTTTCAGAAGAGGAAAAGAACCGTGTGCCAAATTACGATGCTCTGGAGCGGGCGGAAGAAGAACTGCAGGAGATAAACCGGCTGGCGATCGTTGGAATGTGGAAAACAACCTTTATCGGAATCCCTGTTGTTGTCAACTTTCAAAGCGATGGAACCTACGAAATATATGTAGATATGTCGCTGCTGTTCTGGCTACAAACAGATACGAGCAACATGAAGGGGTCTTATTCGTTTGACGGCTCGAATCTCCAACTGGACGAAAGCGAAGAGCTCATTTCCATAATCATTACCGGGGATAGCCTGATCCTTTCCTCCCCGTCGCTGAAAAGTGAGGGATATGGGGATCTGTTTTTCACAAGGTACGAATAACGCCGCGGCATAGCCCCCTTGACCGGAAGCCGTTTTTTGTGATATGGTATCCGCTAATAAACCGGAGGTGGAACTATGCCGAACATTCTCGATTACCTTACCTGGCGCGGCGACGTGCCGTTTTCGGTGTCGCCGCCGAACGAGGTGGATAACTACATCCACTGCAAGATCGGCACGCTCGATTTTACCGGCATCGTGCCGGAAAACGAGCTGTACGTTCCGCTGCCGCAGGCGGTGGAGGCGTATTTCGCCGCGGGCGGTGCGGAAAAGCTCGGCGCGCTCAGCTCGCCGTATATTGCTCCGATGGTCAAGCGTCTGCCGGAAACGGTGCGCTTCCGCGAGGTGATGCTCACCGGCTTCCGGCAGGTACATGACGAAAAAAAGACGGAGCAGTTCTCCGCGCTCACGCTGCGTCTGCCGGGCGGACTGCACTATGTGACCTTCCGCGGCACGGACGATACGATCGTCGGCTGGAAGGAGGACTGCCTGCTCACCGTCATGGACGAGATCCCGGCGCAGCGCGACGCGCTCGACTATCTTACGTGGGCGGCCTCGGTCTATCCCGGTAAGCTCGCCGTCGGCGGACACTCGAAGGGCGGCAATCTCGCCATGTACGCCGCCGCGATGGCGCCCGAGAGCGTACAGGAGCGCATTGGGAACATATACAATAACGACGGTCCCGGCTTTCAGGAGAAAATCTTGCAGACCGAGGGCTACCGGCGCATCAAGCCGCGCATCAAAACGATCCTCTCCCAGAACGCCATGGTCGGCACGCTCCTCTGGCAGGACTGCGACTATACGGTTGTGAAAAGCACCGCCGCGCTGCTCGGCGCGCACGACGGCTTCACCTGGGAGACAACGCCCACGGGCTTTGTCCGCTGCGAAAGCCTGTCGCCGTCGGCGCGGGCGTTTGACCGTGCGATGGAGGAAGTGCTCGGCGGCATGAGCATGGACGAGCGCAAGGAGTTTATCGAGGAGTTTTTCGGCACGCTCACGGCCACCGGCGCCGTAACGCTCAGCGACCTCTCCGCGCGGATGCTGCGCGAAACGCTGCGCGTTGCCCGCGCCGTGCATCAGGAGCCGAGCCTGCACAAAATGGTCAACGAAACGCTCGAAGCTATGGCCAAGGGCTACGCCGCCGAGCGGAACTGGAGCCTCAGCCGTCTGAAGCTCCCGCCCAACCCCCTCCGGCGCAAAAGAACGAAAAAGGAAGAAGAATAAAACAGGGATGGCTTTCCCCGACACGCATGCGTCAGGGAAAGCCATCTCATTTTTTGTATTCAATGTTTTGTGAAGTACGGCAGCACCTCGGGCAGGACGCGGTCGAGCGCGTATGGCTCCACGCTCGCCGTCGCAGCGGCGCCCATCCGCGCGCGCAGCGCGGCGTCGCGGCCGAGCGTCTGTACGGCGCCGGCAAACGCCGCCGCGTCGCCGAACGGCACAAGGAATCCGGCGCCGGAGCCCTCCAGCAGATCCTCGTGTCCCTTCACCCGCGTGAGTACGCAGGGGAGCGCCGTGTGCATCGCTTCCATCACCGCGAACGGCAGCCCCTCCGACCGGCTTGCGGAAACGCAGATATCCGCCGCGGTGAGCGCGCCGCGCACGTCGGAGAGCCGTCCGGGAAAGCGGCAGCGCGGCGCAACGCCGAGCTCGCCGGCACGGGCTTTGCACTCCTCCAGCAGCGCCCCGTCGCCGGGGAGCAGAAGGTAATAGTTTTCCGGCAGCCGGGAGAGCGCGTCCAAAAGCAGCGTCTGGTTTTTGCGTTTGGAAAACTCCGCGGCGCAGACGAGACACACGGCGTCCTCCGGCAGCGAGTACGCCGCTCTTGCCGCGGCGCGCTCCTCCGGCGCGGCGCCCGGGAAGCGGGAAAAATCCACGCCCATGCCGGGGATGAAATATACGCTCCCGCGGCAGAGGCGGTGCTCTCTTGCGATGGTCTCGTCGCAGCGGTTCATGACGAGAATATCGTCCGTAACGCCCGCCGTCAGCTTTTCCGCCGCGAGCAGCACGGCGCGCCGCAGCGCGCCGGTATCGCCGTCAAAGAGATACCCGTGCACCGTGTTGACGACGCGGGTGCGCTGTTTGCCCGCGAGCATTACGCCGAGGCGGGTGAAGAACGCGGCGAGCGAGGTGTGCGTCACGATAACATCGTATCGATTCTCGCGGATATCCCGCGCCAAAAGCGCGGCGGCGCGGAAATTTCTCGGCGAAACAAAGCTCTTCGTAAACGGTACGGCGAGAAAGCGCACGCCGTCCCCCAGCCCTTCGCCGCTGCCGTTCGCCGCGGCGGTCACATCCCAGCCGAGCGAGCGCAGCGCGGCGAGATACGGCAGATGAAAGCTCCGGATATGCGCGCTGCTGGAGGCGGCATAAAGAATTTTCGGTGTGTGATTGCGCATGGCGTCCTCCGAACCAACCTTTCTTTCCGAATTATAACAGAAACCGTGGAAGAAACAAACCATTTGTGGTAAAATTATAACTGCGTAAGAGCGCGGGGGGCGAACCGCGCCGCGCGGCGATACGTCTAAGAACTGACAAAATCTTCCTAAACGGCGGAAAATGCAATGAGTAAAAGAGAAACAAAAAAGACCGTCCTCTGGGCGGCAACGGATATGGCGCTGTCCGTGGCGGCGATGGCGGCGGCTTTTTTCATCCGGTTCGTGCTGTTCCGGGGCGAAAACCCGGTCGGCGGCTTCGGATACCATATGCTGTGGGCGGGCCTGTTCTCGCCGGTGTACGCCGTGCTCTTCGGGCTGCTCGGCGTTTACGAGCCGCAGCCGCAGCGCGGCTTCATCCACGAATTCGGCAGCATCGTTCTCGGCTGCACGTTCGGCGTGATGCTGTACATCGATCTGATCTTCGTATTCCGCGTAGTGGACTTTTCGCGCTGGATGATCCTCATCTGCTATCTGCTGCTCATCGTGTTCACCGGCGCGCGCGGCTTTGCCGCGCACCGGCTGCTCCGGCGGGAGTATCGCGCCGGAAAGGGTCTGCGCCGCCTTGTCATCATCGGCGAAGGAGCTGCGGCGCGCGACTGCCTGCGCCGCGTGAAGAGGGGGCGCGACGCCGGATGGACGGTCATCGGCAGCGTCGGCGCGTCGGCGCTCAGCGGCGTGCCGCATCTGGGCGGTTATGATTCCCTGCGCGCCGTGCTTGAAGCGAAGGCGCCGGACGAGGCGGTGATCGCCATGGAGGAACATCAGGCGGAGCGGCTCGGCGGGATACTGCGCGAATGCGAGGACACCGGCGTGAAGCTCGCGCTGCTGCCGATCGGGTACGAGTGCATGTCGCGCCATCCGTATGTGGAGGAGCTGTGCGGCCTGCCGCTGGTGAACGTCCGGCGCGTGCCGCTCGACAATGCCGGCGCGGACATCGTCAAGCGCCTTTTTGATATTCTCGCCAGTCTTGCGCTTATTGTTCTCACGTCGCCCGTTATGCTCGTCGCTGCAATCGGCACGCGCCTTTCGTCCCCGGGGCCGATCCTGTTCCGGCAGGAGCGCATCGGCAAGGACAAGAAACCGTTTTACATGCTCAAATTCCGCTCCATGCGCGTGAACGCCCAGTCGGACACGGCGTGGACGCGCGACCATGACCCGCGCCGCACGGCGTGGGGAGCGTTTATGCGGCGCTACTCCATCGACGAGCTGCCGCAGCTGTTCAATGTCCTTGCGGGCGATATGTCGCTCGTCGGCCCGCGGCCGGAGATCCCGCGGTATGTCGATCATTTCAAATACAGCATTCCGCTCTATATGGTGCGCCATCAGGTGCGTCCCGGCATCACCGGCTGGGCGCAGGTCAACGGCCTGCGCGGCGACACATCCATCCGCGCGCGGGTAGACTACGATCTCTATTATATCGAAAACTGGTCGATGCTGTTTGACATCAAGATCCTGCTCATGACGCCGTTCAAAGGCGTGGTGAACCGTCAGGAATCGCTGAAATGAGGGAGAAGCCCATGGAAGAGAGAGAAAACGGCGTGCGTACAGCGCGCCTCACGGGATCGCTTCCGATGAGCGAGATGCTGGAAAAGTATGTGGACGTGGGGAAATTCCTCGGCTGCTGCGCCGCCTGCCCGCGCTGCGGGCAGACGTGGTCCTGCCCGCCCTACGATTTCGACCCGGCAGAGGTATGGCTGCGGTATGCCGCGGTCACGCTGTACGCCGTGCAGGTGTTCCCGGAGAGCGGCGCGGCAAAGGCCGCGGCACTCGCCGACCCCGAGATATTCCTCCGCCCTTACCGGAGGGCGCTTGACATACTGCTTGAAGAGCGGGAACGCGATACGCCCGATTCGCTCCGGCTGGACGCGGGGCGCTGCCTTGTGTGTGAGCGATGCGCGCGCCGGGATGAACAGCCCTGCCGGTTCCCGGAAAAGCTCCGCTATTCGCTCGAATCGCTCGGCGCGAATGTCGGAGCGCTTGCCGCGGACAAGCTGGGCGCACCGCTTCAATGGGGGACGAAGAACGCTGCGCCGGAGTACTTCGTTCTGGTCGGCGCGGTGCTGACAAAGGGAGAATAGGGAATGCTCGAAAGCCTTTTTCCGTCTTATGATTCCGTCATCGTGCTCGATACGGAGACGACCGGCGTGAACTGCAGGTCCGACGAGATCATCGAGCTCGGCTTTCTGCGGCTCGACCGAAACGGCGAGCGCACGGAGGAGGACTATCTCATCCGCCTTTCGCCGGGGCGCCGTCTGCCGCCGGTCATCACGCAGCTCACCGGCATCCGCGAGGATGAGCTTTTTCTCAACGGCGTGGAAAAGGACGTGGCCGCGGAGGCGTTCGTCCGCTCGCTCGCCGGGGAAAAACCGCTCGTGTGCGCGTACAACGCGCAGTTCGATCTGTGCTTTCTCTATTATTTTCTCCACCGCCTCGGCTGTGCCGGAGTGCTTCAAAAGGCGCGGTTTCTCGATATCATGGCGATCTACAAGGACCGGCGGGACTATCCGCACAAGCTCTGCGACGCCGTGGAGGCCTACGGCGTCACGGGCGTGAATACCCACCGCGCCGTGGATGACGCGAATGCTGCGCTTGAGGTGCTGCTCGCAATGGAGCGGGAACGCGGCGACGTCGAACGTTACATAAACCTGTTCGGCTACAACCCCAAATACGGTGTGCCGAAGCCGAGGATCGGTTCCGTCCGCTACGAGCCGCAGCCGTATCAGAGACAAAAGCTGCTGTATGAATCATGAAAATGCACCCCCGCGGTTTTTCCCCGCGGGGGTGCTCTGCATATATTCGGTGTCCGGCTTATCCGAGCTTTGCGAAATCGAACAGCTCCGCAAACGCCTCCAGATCTTCCTTTGTGACCGGCTCCGGCATAAAGAGACTGTTGCCCTCCGTGCCGCCGAGCAGGTTGATCGCCACAAACGCCTTCGGCTGGTCGGACATCACGACGCAGCGGCTCGGGCCGAGCGAGAGCTGCACCTCATCGCCGCGGGAAGTCGTGTAGATCCACTCCTCATAATCCTCGGCGCTGCCGATGTTCAGCGTGACCTCGGAGAAAGCGCCCTTGACGTACCGGCCGAGCTGATATTCATAGCTCTTGCCGGAAACGTTGGTGCCGTAGGCCTGGAACGAGCCGTCCTCGTAGAGATATCCGCTCACGGCGGCGCAGTCGGTGAGGAAGGGCTCTGCTTCCAGCAGCGCGTAGAGCGTATCCTCGCTGTCAAAGTCCGTCATGGACGTGTGCAGCCGCAGGTGGTATTTGCGGATGATCCGGTCAAGCTCGTTGGCCATGTCCTGTGTGGAAACGGAGTAGAGATCGTACTTCTCCGGCAGGCAGACGGCGGCTTCCTGTGCCATGGCGGCAGCGTCGTACGATGCGAGAAAGTCCATCCACTCGGCGTTCGCCTGAAACTCCGGGCTCTCCGGCACGCCCTGCAGCGCGATGACCGTGCTGCCGCCCGCCGGTTCCTCTGTGGCGGAGACCGCAGCGGGGGAGGCGTTCGGGTCGGTGACGGTGAGGCTCTTCAAGCCGAAGAAGTCCGTAGCCAGCGCCGTGCCGCCGAGCACCGCAACAAGCAGCGCCGCCGCAACAAGAGCGCCCGTGCCAAACCGGAAGCGCCGTATCTTCGGCTTTTCCTCCAGCGCGGAAAGCGTTTCCCTCATCCGCGCCTCAAACGATGCGGGAACCTCTTCAAACATATTGTCCCAGGAATCCCTCATACCGGCACCTCCTCGCTCAAAACTTCGCGGAGCTTTCCGCGCCCGGCAAACAGCCGGGATTTGACTGTACCCTCGGGGATCTGTAAAATACGGGATATCTCCCGTATGCTGAAGCCCTCTACATAAAACAGGAGGATCGGCATGCGGTAAATCTCCTCCAGGCCCATAACGGCGTCGCGCAGCTCGCGGTCGCCGCTTTCGGGGGCGACCGCCTCCGGCATCTCGTCGAGCAGAACGATCTTGCTCCCCCGGCGGCAGATGTCGTAGCATTCGTTAATGAGAATGCGCGTCACCCATGCGCGGAACGCACTCTCGCTCTTGAGCGAATCGCGCTTTTCCCACGCCTTACATATGCACTCCTGCACCGCGTCCTCCCGGTCGGCCTCGCTGCGGAGAATACCGCAGGAAACGTGGTAGAGTGTTTTTTTCATGTCCATGATCCGGACGGTAAACTCTTCGGCTGTCATACGCAAACTCTCTCTGCGAGGCTCGTTGCCTTTCTGTAAAGAAAGACGGAATTTCCCAACACACGGTTCAGTAATAAGTGAAATTTTTTTAAGATTTTTTGAACGTTTTCATGGTACCACATTTCCCGCGCGGAATCCACCGGAAAAAATAAAAAAGTGCTTGACAAAACTGTATGATTGTAGTAGTGTACTAATCACTTAATACACAGACACAGCAAGGAGGGGTGTCATGGACTTTTCAATTCAGGGCTCGCGGCCGATATGGCAGCAGCTCACGGAGCAGCTGGCGCGGCGGATCATCACGGGCGCGTATCCGCTGGGGTCGCGGTTTCCGGCGGTGCGGGAGCTGGCGGCAGAGGCGGGCGTCAACCCGAACACGATGCAGCGTGCGATCACACAGTTGGAAACGCTCGGTCTTGTCACAACGAACCGGACGCTTGGCCGCACCGTGACGGAAAATGCCGGGGCGCTCGAGGAGATGCGGCGGCGGCTGGCCGTGGAGTGCACGGAAGAGTATTTCAAGGAAATGGGAGCGCTGGGCTATTCCCGCGGCGAGGCTGCGGACATGGCACAGGCGGAAAGGGAAAGAAATGATGAATGAAGAACTGGTAAAATGCACAGGACTGTGCCGGAATTTCGAATCGGTGCAGGCGCTGCGCGGCGTCGATCTGACGCTCACCTCCGGCAAGATCGTCGGACTGCTCGGCCCGAACGGTTCGGGCAAGACGACGCTTATTAAGATCCTCAACGGCCTTTTGCAGCCGACCGCAGGCGAGGCGCGCATTGCGGGCTGTCTGCCCGGCGTGGAGACGAAGGCGATCACAAGCTATCTGCCCGACCGGGGCTATTTCCCCGACTGGATGCGCGTCGGCGATATGATCGGCATGTTTGCGGACTTCTATTCCGACTTTGACCGCGCCAGAGCGGAGGAAATGTGCCGCGTGCTCGGACTGGAAGCGGGAAGCAGGATCAAAACGCTCTC
>SFFV01000036.1 GCA_004557735.1 Clostridiales bacterium | reverse complement strand
TGCCTTTCGGTTTTGTCTGAGCAACTCAACCCTAACACAGGTTCTTTCTATTCGCTATTCTTTTTTTATCTTTTGTCACACATCATTGTAAACCCTACAGGGATTTTTACAGAAAATCCTTGACTATTCTTGTGCAATCTGTTAAAATCATAAAACGTGTGGGCGCGCGCCCGCACGAGAGCATTTTTTGAGGAAAGGAGGAAAATCATGCCCACATTTAACCAGCTTGTCCGTAAGGGAAGAGAGCAGGTGACCTACAAGTCCACCTCTCCCGCCATGCAGAAAGGCCTGAACACGCTGAAAAACCGCGAGACAAACCAGTCTTCTCCCCAGAAGCGCGGCGTCTGCACAGCTGTGCGTACTTCGACTCCCAAGAAGCCGAACTCCGCTCTGCGTAAGATCGCCCGTGTCCGTCTCACCAACGGTTACGAAGTGACGGCCTACATTCCCGGTGTCGGTCACAACCTGCAGGAGCACTCCGTCGTTATGATTCGCGGCGGCCGTGTCAAAGACCTGCCCGGTGTCCGTTACCACATCATCCGCGGCACTCTCGATTCCCAGGGCGTGTCCGGCCGCTGCCAGTCCCGCTCCAAGTACGGCGCGAAGAGACCCAAGGCGGGTAAAAAGTAAGCTGAACCCCAACAGTGTCCTGTTGGTTATTGATATGATTTATATGATAACCTTTTGGACACAGCGGCGGCAGAGCGCTGCCGTCGAGTACCTTTGAGATCATTTCATAATGAAGGAGGGAAGCAAAGTGCCCAGAAGAGGTAACGTTCCCAAAAGAGAAATCTTGCCGGATCCCGTATACAACAGCGTTCTGGTGACCAAACTCATCAACGGTGTTATGTTGGACGGCAAAAAAGGCGTGGCCCAGAAGGTGGTTTACGACGCCTTTGACCTGATCCAGAAGAAGCTGGATCGCAACCCGCTTGAGGTGTTTACCGAAGCTCTCAACAACATCATGCCGGCTCTGGAAGTCAAGGCCCGCCGTGTCGGCGGCGCCACCTACCAGGTGCCTATCGAGGTTCGTCCGGAGCGTCGTCAGACCCTCGGTCTCCGCTGGCTGGTCGGCTATTCCCGCAAGCGCAGCGAAAAGACCATGAAGGAGCGTCTCGCCAACGAGATCATGGACGCTGTCAACAACACCGGCGCCTCCGTGAAGAAGCGCGAGGATACGCACAAGATGGCCGAGTCCAACAAGGCCTTCGCCCACTATCGTTGGTAATTTCAGCAAAGGTAGAGATTTATGCCCAGATCTTATTCACTTGAAAAAACCAGAAATATCGGCATTATGGCGCACATCGATGCAGGGAAGACGACGACTACCGAGCGTATTCTCTTCTATACCGGCGTCAACTACAAAATGGGCGAGACCCATGAAGGCAGCGCCACGATGGACTGGATGGTGCAGGAGCAGGAGCGCGGAATCACCATCACCAGTGCCGCCACCACCTGCTTCTGGAAGGATACGCGCATCAACATCATCGATACGCCGGGTCATGTGGACTTCACCGCCGAGGTGGAGCGCTGTCTGCGCGTGCTCGACGGCTGCGTAACCGTCCTGTGCGCCAAAGGCGGCGTCGAGCCTCAGACGGAGACGGTATGGCGTCAGGCGGATCATTACAATGTTCCGCGCATGATTTACGTCAACAAGATGGACATTACCGGCGCCGACTTCTACAACGTCATGGACATGATCTATGATCGTCTGAAGGCAAATGCCGTGCCCATCCAGCTGCCCATCGGTAAGGAATCGGATTTCCGTGGGATCATCGATCTCATCGATATGGATTCCGTCGTTTTCTACGATGATCTGGGTAAGGATATGCGCGTAGAGCCCATCCCCGGGGATATGGCGGAGCTTGCCGCCGAGTACCGGGAAAAGCTCATTGACGCCGTATCCCTCTTTGACGATGAGATCGCGGAGATGTATCTGGACGGCGTGGAGATCCCCGCCGAGCGTCTGCGCGCGGTCATCCGCAAGGCGACCGTCAGCGGCAGCATGGTTCCCGTTCTCTGCGGCACGTCGTACAAAAACAAGGGCGTGCAGAAGCTGCTCGACGCCGTTGTCGATTATCTGCCCTCTCCGCTGGACGTTCCGCCCGTTGTCGGCGTGAACCCCAAGACGGAGGAAGAGGTTACTCTCCCCGCGGACGTGAACGGTCCCTTTGCCGGTCTCGTCTTTAAGGTGATGACGGACCCCTTTGTCGGACGGCTGGCGTTCATCCGCGTCTACTCCGGCTCCATCAAGGCCGGCGAGACTGCTGTGAATACCGTCCGCGGCCAGCGCGAGCGTCTCGGCCGTCTGCTGCACATGCACGCAAACCATCGCGAGGACATTGACGCCGTGTACGCCGGTGAGATCGCCGCTGTTGTGGGTTTGAAAAACACCCGCACGGGCGATACTCTCTGTGACGACAAGCACCCCGTCGTTCTCGAATCGATGGAATTTCCCGAACCCGTTATCCGCGTTGCCATCGAACCCAAAACCAAAGCCGGTCAGGAAAAAATGGCGATCGCGCTCTCCAAGCTGAGCGAGGAGGACCCCACCTTCAAGACCTATACGGACGAGGGGACGGGACAGACCATCATCGCCGGCATGGGCGAGCTTCATCTGGAGATCATTGTGGATCGTCTGCTCCGCGAGTTCAAGGTCGAGGCAAACGTCGGCAAGCCGCAGGTTTCCTACAAAGAGACTATCCGCGGCAGCGCCACGGTTGATATGCGCTATGCGCGTCAGTCCGGCGGCAAGGGTCAGTTTGCTCAGGCAAAGATCCAGATCGAGCCGAACCCCGGCAAGGGCTATGAGTTCATCAACGCCGTCACCGGAGGCGCCATCCCGAAGGAATTTATTCCCAGCGTTGACCAGGGCATTCAGGGCGCCATGGCGTCCGGCGTGCTCGCCGGTTATCCGGTCGTCGACGTGAAGGTCACCCTTCTCGACGGCAGCTACCATGAGGTCGACTCGAGCGAAATGGCGTTCAAGATCTGCGGCAGCATGGCTTTCAAGGAAGCCGCGCAAAAAGCCGGTCCCACGCTGCTTGAGCCGATCATGAAGGTCGTTGTCACGACGCCGGATCAGTATATGGGCGACGTTATCGGCGATCTCAACGCCCGCCGAGGTCAGGTCGCCGGAACGGACATCCGCAACGGCGCCGCGATCATTACCGCGGAGGTTCCGCTCGCTTCCATGTTTGGCTATTCGACCGATCTGCGCTCCAAAACGCAGGGCCGCGCCAACTACAGCATGGAGCCGCACACCTATGTCGAGCTTCCGAAGAGCCTCCAGGAGAGCATCATCGGCAAGCGCGGCAACAACGCCTGATTTTAGGTGTTGCAAAATAAGCAAAGTTCCTGTAGAATAAATCCAAACCAAAATTTATATTTTTGCTATTAGGAGGATGTTTCCATGGCTAAGCAAATGTTCAACCGCAGCAAGCCCCATGTGAATATCGGTACCATCGGCCACATCGACCATGGTAAGACCACCCTGACCGCCGCCATCACCAAGGTTCTCGCTATGGCGGACCCCAACGCCGCTGACTTCGTTGACTACGCCTCCATCGACAAGGCGCCCGAAGAGCGCGAGCGCGGCATCACCATCAACACGGCGCACGTCGAGTACCAGACGTTTGACCGTGTCGGCTCTCACGGCGACACCGCCGGTGTGCAGATCCAGGGCCGTCACTATGCCCACGTCGACTGCCCGGGCCACGCCGACTATATCAAGAACATGATCACCGGCGCCGCGCAGATGGACGGCGGCATCCTCGTCATCGCCGCTTCCGACGGCCCGATGGCTCAGACCCGCGAGCACCTGCTGCTTGCCCGTCAGGTTAACGTTCCCTACATTCTCGTTTTCCTGAACAAGTGCGACCAGGTCGACGACCCCGAGCTGCTTGAGCTCGTCGAGATGGAAGTCCGTGAGCTGCTCGACAAGTACGAGTTCCCCGGCGACGACACCCCGATCATCAAGGGCTCCGCTCTGAACGCCCTTGCCTCCGAGTCCACCGATCCCAACGCCCCCGAGTATGCCTGCATCTGGGAGCTCATGGAAGCTGTTGACACCTGGATCAAGACCCCCGACCGCAAGGCCGACCTGCCCTTCCTGATGCCCATCGAGGACGTGTTCACCATCACCGGCCGCGGCACCGTCGTTACGGGCCGTGTCGAGCGCGGCACCGTCAAGGTCGGCGATAAGGTCGAGATCGTTGGTCTCGAGGACGAGATCAAGGAATCCGTCGTCACCGGCACCGAGATGTTCCACAAGACTCTGGAGTACGCCGAGGCTGGCGACAACGTCGGCTGCCTGCTCCGCGGCATCACCAAGAAGGAAGTCGAGCGCGGCCAGGTTCTTGCCGCTCCGAAGTCCATCAAGCCCCTGCGCAAGTTCAAGGGCCAGGTGTACGTCCTCTCCAAGGATTACCGTCCCCAGTTCTACTTCCGTACCACCGACGTTACCGGCGTCATCTCCCTGCCCGAAGGCGTTGAGATGTGCATGCCCGGCGACAACGTCGACATGGACGTCGAACTGATCACCCCGATCGCCATTGAGAACGGCCTCCGCTTCGCTATCCGCGAGGGCGGCCGTACCGTCGGCTCCGGTGTTGTTATCGGCATCAACGAGTAATTCGTTGCATCGCAAGCAAAATGGCTGGCAGCTATGCTGTCAGCCATTTTGTACATCTTGAAGTTTCAGCGCAGCGCCGTCATAAACCCCGTGAACGATGTGGAATGCACATCGCCGCCCACCAGCGCCGACCGGTACACATAGAGCGACGCGTCCGCTTCTTCCGCATCGGGATGGTTTGTTATCCGGTATGTATAGAGCGTCAGCTTTTTCCCGGCATATTCCTCCAGATCAAAGCCCTGCTGGCGCTGCAGCTCGTTGTACTGATTCAAAACGTCCGGAAACTCCTTCGGCAGTGTGATCTCCTGTTCGAGGATCGGCGTTTGTTCGACCTCCCAGCCAAGAGACTGCAAGTAGGCGACCCGCTCCTCATTCGTTCCGGCACGGATCACGCTCCCGCCGCTGCGCCGCCCGAGCGCCCCGGCGATAAGTATGACCGCCGCGGCAAGCACGCCGAACAATATCACCTTAACAGCGCCGATCCGGCGCGCCGGTGTGGTTTTTCGCATCATATAATCACCCCCCGATCCAATGTATGGAAGAAAGGAATACATTATGCCGCTCGTCCGTCTTGATAAGATACTCACCGATACCGGGCTATGCTCACGCAGTCAGGCGCGGGAGATCGTCCGTCGCGGGCGCGCAGCCGTAAACGGGATACCGTGCGCCGATCCGGCGGAGAAATTCGATCCGGAGACTGTTTCGCTCACCGTCGATGGCGAGCCGATCGACGGCCCGGGCCATATATACATCATGCTGAACAAACCGGCCGGCGTGCTGACGGCGACGCGCGATCCGCGCAAGCCCACGGTCGTGGACGCCATGCCTGAGGAGTGGAAGCGGCGCGGGCTTTTCCCGGTAGGACGGCTGGACAAGGACACAACCGGACTTCTCCTGCTGACAGATGACGGAGTATTTGCCCATAAGGTCATTTCACCGAAAAGCCATGTGAGCAAGCTCTATGAGGCCGTAGTAGACGGCATGCCGTGCGAAGCGGACTTCGCCGCTTTCCGCGGGGGCATCGTGCTGCGTGACGGGACGCAGTGCCTTCCGGCGGAGCTGATCGATCTCGGCGGCGGTCGCGTGCAGGTTGAAGTGTTTGAAGGAAAGTATCACCAGGTGAAACGTATGCTCGGCTCGCGGCAGATGCCCGTATTGCATCTCAAACGCCTGCGCATCGGCGGTCTGTGGCTGGACAGCTCTCTTGCCGAGGGGGAGTACCGCCGCCTGACGCCGGAGGAAATTCAAAAAATACAGCCGGACATCCTGTCGAAATGACGAACGCGAATTTTTCGGTTTTTTCGCGAAAATGTCGTTATATCATACAAAACCGTCCGATAGTTTTTTATAAATCTACTTTGATTTGATTAAGTGTAAAAAAAATTTACAAGTTGTAAAGAATTAGCTATTGAATTTTGCACAGAAATGCTTTATTATGAAAAATACCTAAAAATGCCGTTAGTTTTTTGATGAGCATTTTCGTATAGAAAGATGGGGGAGGCAGACGTTATGTCCAGCAGGATTTTCCAGAGCATCATCATCCAGATGAAAGATGCCACCGACCGGTGTATCGGCGTTGTGGACGATCAGGGGGTCGTTGTCGCGTGCAGCGAGCTTTCCATGATCGGCACAAAGCTTGACGATTTCCACGGCGGCTTCGGCGAATATCCGGATCAGATCTTCACTTCCAATTCCCGCACGTACAAGCCCGTCGGCGGGCTCAGCACGCGGCTGGACTATGCCGTCTTTGTTGATGGCCATGACACCACGGCGCGCTGTGTGTGCATTCTTGCTTCGGTCGCTTTTCAGGAGGCAAAGGTCAACTACGAAGAAAAGCATAACAAGACGATCTTTGTAAAGAACATCATTTCCGACAATATCCTGCCGGGAGATATTTACGTCCGCGCCAAGGAGCTGCACTTTGCTACGGATGTGCCCCGCGCCGTCCTTTTGATCCGGCAGACGGAGCGCACCGATATGGCCGCCCTCGAAGCCATTTCCAACATGTTTCCCGACCGCCAGAAGGACTTTGTCCTCAGCGTCAATGAATCGGACCTTGTTCTCATCAAAGAGCTGACCGGCCCTTCGGACAGCAACAAGGAAGTTTACGAGATCGCCGAAGCCATTGAAAAGAAGCTGCATGACGATCTCAATCTCAAGTGCGTGGTCGGCATCGGTACAACGGCGAAGCATCTCCGCGTTCTTGCCGACAAGTATAAGGAAGCGCAGGTCGCCATTGAGGTCGGGAAGGTGTTCGATACGGAGAAGTCGGTTATCCACTACGACAACCTCGGCATTGGCCGTCTGATCTACCAGCTTCCCACGACGCTCTGCGAAATGTTCCTGAGCGAAGTATTCAAGAAAAACCCGATCGAGGCGCTCGATCAGGAAACGCTCTACACGATCAACAAGTTCTTCGAGAACAACCTGAACGTGTCCGAAACCTCCCGTAAGCTGTTTGTCCACCGCAACACACTGGTGTACCGTCTCGAGAAGATCAAAAAGCTGACGGGGCTTGATTTGCGTGAATTCGACCATGCCATTATTTTCAAGGTGGCGCTCATGGTCAAAAAATACCTGAACTCTCAGAACGGGGAATACTGATCCCCGGCTCTGACGCGGAGAATGATTTATGGTACTTCTCAACGATGTCAAAATGAAATACCCCGGCAGCCGCGCGGAAACGCTGCGGGACATTGATCTCACCATTCAGGACGGCGAGTTCGTGTTCCTTGTCGGTCCTTCCGGCTCGGGGAAAACCACGATCATCAAGCTGCTGACCGGCGAGATCCGCGCCACCGGCGGCCGGATCGAAGTCAACGGCTTCGATCTTCGTACGATGAAACGGCGGAATCTTCCCAAGCTGCGCCGCTCGCTCGGCGTCATCTTTCAGGACTACCGGCTCATCAAGGACATGACGGTCTATGAAAACGTCGCGTTCGCGATGCGCGTGGTCGGCGCTTCCAACCGTGAAATCCGCAAGCGCGTGCCGTATGTGCTCGATCTCGTTGATCTCTCGGGCCGCGAGGACCGGTATCCGCGGGAACTGTCCGGCGGTGAGCAGCAGCGCGTGGCGATCGCCCGCGCGCTTGTAAACTCTCCGGACATGATCATCGCCGATGAGCCGACGGGCAATCTGGACCCTGCCAGAAGTCTGGAAATCATGCTGCTTTTCCAGAAGATCAACGAGCTGGGAACGACGGTGCTGATCGTTACGCACGAAAAAGAGCTTGTCAACGCCTTTTCCAAGCGCGTTGTGTCGCTGAGCGACGGCTGCCTCATCAGCGACGGAATGGATGGGTATTACGGCTATGAGTCTTAACAGAATTACATATCTCTTCCGGGAAGGTCTGCGCGGCGTATTTTCGCACGGCTTCCGCTCTTTCGCCTCGGTCACGGTCATCGCTGCCTGCCTCATCATCATGGGCAGCTTCGGCCTCGTGGCGGTGAACGTCGATAATCTCATCGGCAACATGGAGGAGGACAGCCAGATTCTCGCCTTTGTGGACGAGTCGCTCTCCGACAGCGATGCCCGCTCCATTGAAGGTGCGATCCGCACCATCCCCAACATCCGGGATGTGCAGTTCATCTCCCGTGAAGAGGCCATGGATAACTATAAAAATACCTATGGCGACAGTTCGGTGTTTGAAAATCTGGACGCGACCGTGTTCCGCAACCGTTATGTGATCCGGCTGAACGATATCACGCTCATGCGCGAAACCGCAACCGCCGTTGACGCGGTGAACGGCATTGCCGACGTCAACGCACCGGTCAGTATCGCCGAGGGCTTTATTGCGGTCCGCAATGTTGTGAGCGTCATTACGGCGATTTTGATCGTTATCCTGCTCGTCGTTTCCGTTTTTATGATGTCCAACACCATCAAGCTTGCCACATTCACGCGGCGCGACGAGATCGCGGTCATGAAAATGGTCGGCGCGAGCAACGGCTTTATCCGCACGCCGTTCGTTGTCGAGGGCCTGATCCTCGGCCTTCTCGGCGCGGGCATCGCCTTTCTTCTGCAGTGGGCGGTGTATGATTTCATTGCACAGAAGATCTCGGTCTCCGTCGCCGCCAACCTCATTCAGGTCATGCCGTTTTCGCTGCTGATGACGCCGCTGCTGATCGTGTTTCTCGCCATCGGCATTCTGGTCGGCGCGTTCGGCGGCGCTATGGCGATCCGCAACTATCTGAAGGTTTGATCCTTCCCGGACATTATGTACTTACTATGAAAAAGTTGAAAAAAAACCTTTGTTCCGTTTTCTGCACGCTTCTGGCGGCCGCGGTGTTTGCCGCGTCGCTGCCGGCTTACGCCGTCTCTCAGTCGGAGATCGACGAGCTTCAGAAAAAACTGGACGCTCTCGAGCAGCAGGCCCAGGAGCAGCAGGATGTTATCAATGATCTCACGAACCAGAAGGCGCGCTTTATTACCCGCAAGATAGCGCTTGACGGAAAGATCGAAATCAACCGCCAGATGATCGAGCTTATCGGCGAGCAGATCAAAATCTACGACGAGATCATTGCCGAAAAGCAGGCGGAGCTTGATAAGGCGCTGGAAAAGGAAACGGCGCAGACGGAGCTTCTCCGTTCCCGCATCCGCGCGATGGAGGAAAACAGCAGCTATTCCTATGCCAGCTTCATCTTCGATTCCTCCAGCGTGACCGAGCTCCTTTCCCGCATCGGCGACGTTAACGACATCATGCACTACGACAAAGCTCTGGAAGAAGAGTATATGGCGGCGCGCGAGGATGTTGAGTCCATCAAGAAAAGCTACGAAGAAGCCCGCCACGAGCAGGAGCTTTTGCAAAAAGAGCTGGACACCAAGCAGGCGGAGCTGGACGCGCAGGTCGAGGCGGCATATACCATGATCGCCGACATCGAAACGCTTTCCGACGACGCCCAGGCGGAATACGAAGCTATCGCCGAGGCGGAGGCCGAGGCGGAGGAGACGCTGCAGGAAGCGATCCGCAAGCGCGCCGCAGAGGAAGCGGCGAAAAACGCGGCAAACAACGCGAACAGCGGCGCCGCCTCCGGCGGAGCGTCCGGGGGCGGGACATCCGGCGGTTCGGCAACAAGCCTTTCGGATCTCCAGTGGCCGGTGCCGAGCTGTACGCTCATCACCTCCCGCTTCGGCTACCGTGTGGCCCCGACAGCCGGCGCGAGCACGTACCACGGCGGTCTGGACATCGGCGCGGGTATGGGCGCGTCCATTGTGGCGGCCGGCGCGGGCGATGTGATCTATGCCGGCGCGAACGGCGGTTACGGCAACTGCGTCATGATCGACCACGGCAACGGCATAGTTACGGTGTACGCACATATGAGCTCCATCGGCGTGAGCTACGGGCAGTATGTTACCGCCGGACAGTATATCGGCGCGGTCGGCTCGACCGGCATATCCTCCGGCCCGCACTGCCATTTTGAGATCCGCATCAACGGCGCGCAGACCGACCCGGCGGCGTACTTCTCCGGCCTTACGTATTGGAACTGCTGATTTCCCCTTACGGGATATGAGGTGCCTATGAAACGTAACAAATTGCAAAAAACCGTTTTCTCCGCGATTTGCGTTGTGCTGGCTCTCGTTATGGTGCTCTCGCTTGTGATCACCGTCCTTCCGGCGCACGCCGTCGATGAGACCGACCTTGAGCGTTTGGCGGAAAAGAGAGCGCAGCTTGAAGAGCAGCTTATGGAGCAGGAGCAGGTCATACAGGACCTTTCCGACAATCAGACGCTGATCGTATACCGCAAGGCGGCGCTCGATAAGCAGATCTCGCTCAATCGTGAGACGATCGCGCTCATTGAAGAGCAGATCGCCGTTTATCAGGAGCTTATTGACCGCAAGGAAGAAGAGCTGGCCGCGGCGACTGCCGCGGAAACCGAACAGACCGCGCTTCTGCGCGAGCGCGTCCGCTCCATGGAAGAGAATGGCGGCTACTCGTACCTCGCTTTCATTTTTGACGCGGACAGCATTCCGGAGATCCTTGCGCGCGCCGCAGACGTGAACGACATCATGCATTACGATCGCGAGCTTGAAAAGACCCTGCAGAAAAGCCGCGAGGATGTTGAAACGATCAAGCGCGAATATGAGACCGCCAAGGCGGAGCAGGATGCCATAAACGAAGAGCTTGCGGCCCGCCGCGAGCAGCTGGATGCGCAGGTCAGCGCGGCATGCGATCTGATCGCCAACCTCGACGAGCTTTCGCACAACGCGCAGGCGGAATATGACGCGATCGCGCAGGCCGAGGAAGAGGCGATGCGGGACCTTATAAAGGCCATGCAGGAATACGCCGCGCAGCAGGCAGCGCAGAAAACATGGTACGGCGGAGCGTCCGGCGGCGCGGCAGCTTCCGGAGCGACATCCTCCGGCGGCGGAGCGTATGCAAACAGCACGAACGGTTCTCTTGCGTTCAACGGCAGCTTTATCTGGCCGGTGGACAGCACATATGTCACCTCGCGCTACGGCGAGCGCACCGCTCCTACGGCGGGCGCATCCACAAACCACAAGGCGATCGATATCGGCGCCAGATCCGGCGATCCGATCTATGCCGCTGCTGACGGGCAGGTCGCCAATGCAACATACAACGACGGCCTCGGCTACTATGTCAGTATCGAGCATGATGGCGAAACGGCGACGCGCTACTCCCACATGACCAATTTCATCGTTCAGCCGGGTGAGTATGTCAAACAGGGCCAGATCATTGGCTATGTCGGCGAAAGCGGCATTGCCACCGGCAGTCATCTGGACTATGCCGTCATCAAAAACGGGCAGCAGGTCGATCCCATGCAGTATTACGACGAAAGCGCCGTTACATACGACCCGACGGCCTGACCGCTGCGCCGAAAGAAAAATCATCCGAGGTATCAGCCTATGAATCGCGTACCGAAAATCGTATGGTCACTTCTCGCGTGTGTGATCTGCATCGTTGTTACCGCAGCCGCGTGCCTGATTCTTGCGGATCGGGGCGCTTCCTCCGATAAATACCTGGAGGTCATCCGCGTTATTGAGTCGACGTTCTACCAGCCGAAGGAAACATCCTCGCTGGAGGACGCCTCCGCGAGCGCCATGGTCGCCTCATTGAATGATCCGGCGAGCTATTATCTTCCCGCTGCCGAGTATGAGGAGTATAAGCTCACGCTGACGAACCAGTATATCGGCATCGGCGTCACCACACAGTACAACGAGAACTACGGTTATCTTACCGTCCTTTCCGTGACGCCCGGCTCCCCGGCTGATCAGGCCCATGTAAAGGTCGGCAACATGATCGCGAGCGTAGACGATATCGATGTATCCACCTATACCCCCGAGCAGTTCGACGATCTTCTGCGCAGCTATGATGCGAAGGAGTCCGAGACGGAGAAATACTTCACGCTCCATCTTCTCAACACGCAGGGGGGCAAGGCGGACGCAACAATGAAGTGTGAGCTCATCTATGCCGAGCCGGTCGTCTATTATATTCTGGACAGCGACGTCAATAAGTCAAACCGCAGCTCTTCCATAGGATATCTCCGTATCCGCAACTTTGACGACAGCGCCGCCGCCAGCGTAAGGACGGCGGTCGCCTCGCTGCAGGATTCCGGCGCGACGAGCCTTATCATTGATGTGCGCGATAATACGAGCGGCAAGCCCGCGGAAATGGCGGACTCGCTTGACTTTTTCCTGCCGAAGGGCGATCTGTTCTTTCTGCGCGACCGCGACGGGAAGGAGACGACCTATTCGTCCGGCAGCTCGTATCTCAATATGCCGATGGTCATTCTGGTCAATGAAAATACCACCTGCGCGGCGGAAGTTTTCGCCTGCATCATGCAGCAGGCGGGCGTGACGATCGTCGGACGCCGAACGCCCGGCAGCGCCCAGAGCCAGGTGATCATAGAGCTCTCCGACGGCAGCGCCGTCCGGATCTCCAAATATGAGTATCTGACGCCGGATAAAAAGAGCATGGCCGATCTCGGCGGCGTCACGCCGGACATCGCCTCCTACCAGATCGAGGACAGCGACATGGACGTGCAGCTCGAAGCGGCAAAGGACGCCGTGCATTAACGCCCATATCTACGGAAAATCGGCCGAAATCTACAAAAAAGGAATCCGAAAATCGTCTTGACACGGCGCGCGTGATTCCGTATAATAGCAAGCAAATTCCCGCACGGAGTTACTCTGTGCGGGATTTGCGAGCATGTAAGTATCGAAAGGAAGTTTAACTATGTCCGTTGAAAGCCGTTTCAGAATGAGCCAGGAGCGCCTGGATGAACTGAAAAAGGAGCTGGAATACCTTCAGACCGTTCGGGAGAAAGAGGTTTCCGAGCAGATCAAGGAAGCCCGCTCTTTCGGCGATTTGTCGGAGAACAGCGAATACGATGAGGCGAAGACCGAGCAGGGTAAGCTCTACTCCAAGATCGCCGAGATAATGAACCTGATCGAAAACGCCGTCATCCTCGAAAATGTTCCGACCGGCACCGTCATTTCCGTCGGCAGCCGTGTGACCGTCCGCGAAGTGGGCGAAGAGGACGAGGAAACGTATGAGATCGTCGGCAGCCAGGAGGCCAACCCCATCCTCGGCCGCATTTCCGATGAGTCCCCCCTCGGACGCAGCCTGATAGGGAAGAAGAAGGGTGACCGGATCGAGTTTGAAGCCCCCGGCGGCGTCATTCATTACGAGATCCTTGGTTTTGAAAACTGAACATAAGAACAGATATAGGAGATTACTATGGCAGAGGAAACAAGGACCGGAGCACCGGAGCTCTCGCTCAGTGAGCTGCTGCGTATCCGTCGTGAAAAGCTGACGAACCTGCAGGACGCAGGACGGGATCCCTTCGCGATCACCCGCTACGATGTTACCCACCACAGCGCGGAGATCCTTGCCGCCGGTGACGGGCTGGCCGGCAAAGAGGTGTCTGTTGCCGGACGCATGATGGTCAAACGCATCATGGGCAAGGCGTCTTTCTGCAAAATTCAGGATAAGCAGGGCGTCATTCAGTGCTATGTTGCCCGCGACGATCTTGGGGAAGAAGCGTATGCCGAGTTCAAGAAAATGGACATTGGCGATATTATCGGCGTTAAGGGCTTTGTGTTCCGCACAAAGACCGGAGAGATCACCGTCCACACGAAGGAGCTTACGCTGCTCACCAAGTCTCTCAAGCCTCTGCCGGAGAAGTTTCACGGTCTGCAGGATACCGATGTGCGCTACCGCCAGCGGTATCTTGACCTGATCGTCAATCCCGAGGTGCGCGATACGTTTGTCAAGCGCTCGCAGATCCTTCGCGAGATCCGCCGGTTTCTCGATGACCGCGGGTTCATGGAGGTCGAGACCCCCATGCTCGTCCCGAATGCCGGCGGCGCGGCGGCACGCCCGTTTGAAACGCACTATAACGCGCTCGACGAGGATGTCAAGCTCCGCATTTCTCTTGAGCTTTATCTCAAGCGCCTGATCGTCGGCGGTCTCGAGAGAGTTTATGAGATCGGCCGCGTATTCCGCAACGAAGGCGTTGATACGCGCCATAACCCGGAATTCACGCTTATGGAGCTTTATCAGGCGTATACGGACTATAACGGCATGATGGAGCTGACGGAGGACATGTTCCGCCATCTTGCAAGGGTTGTCTGCGGCAGCACGACAATCACCTATCAGGGTACCGAGATCGACCTCGGCAAGCCGTTTGACCGTCTGACGATGATCGACGCCGTCAAGAAGTATTCCGGCGTTGATTTTGACGCCGTCAAAACTCTGGAAGAAGCGAGAGCGCTCGCCAGGGAGCACAACATCGCCTTTGAGGACCGCCACACCCGCGGCGATATCATCAACCTCTTCTTTGAAGCGTATTGCGAGGAAAACCTTATTCAGCCGGTGTTCATCATGGATCACCCGGTGGAGATCAGCCCGCTCACGAAGAAAAAGCCCACCGACCCGACAAAGGTTGAGCGCTTTGAGCTCTTCATCTATGGCCGCGAAATGTGCAACGCCTATTCGGAGCTGAACGACCCCGTTGACCAGCGCGCACGCTTTGCCGCACAGGACGCCATGGCTGCCGCCGGCGACGCCGAGGCCAACCACACCGACGAGGACTTCCTCAACGCCCTCGAGATCGGTATGCCGCCCACGGGCGGCATCGGCTACGGCATCGACCGTCTCGTCATGCTGCTCACCGACTCGGCTGCCATCCGTGACGTTCTGCTCTTCCCGACAATGAAGTCCTTACCGAACGACAAGTAAGAAAACCCCAGTATTTATGCGGGTTTCGGGACTTTCCAAACCGAATAAATTTACCTCTTTACA
>SFFV01000054.1 GCA_004557735.1 Clostridiales bacterium | reverse complement strand
ACGTTGAACCGCTGATAAATCATATCCAGATTGGTTTTGTTGTCCCCATAGTCGGCAAGCCCGCCGGTGTAGATCGCGTCGTAGCCGCCGCGCTCCGGCATGACGCCCTTGCTCTGCAAGTAGTCATAGTTCATGAAGCGGTAAGCGTCCAATTCACCGCCGCGCCGAATCTGGTAAATGAGGAAAGCGTCCTGCGGGTTTTCCAGAAACAGCTTCTCCGTGTCCGCCTGTTCGCTCAGCGTCACAACGCCGCGCACCGCGTCCCATTCCTCGCGCTCCACGCCGAACACGCCGGTGTGGGAGGAAATATCCTCGGCGTCCAGCGCCATGGCCTCGGTGTTGTCGCCGTAGAGCAGGAACACGGGAACGTCCTGCATGAACAGCTCCATGGCGCGCTCCTTGGTCAGCGGCAGCATAGCATTGCCGTCCGTGTAGCCGTACTGATACATTTCCGAAAAGCCGATGCCGGTATCCGGCATGGGATAGCCTTGCTCCAGCTCCGGCATGGGCGGCAGCTCATCCTCAGCATTCGGCGTTTCTGTTTCAATTTCCGGCTGTGGTTCCTTCTTTGCCCGCCATTCCCTGCGGAACAGGCCGTTGAAGCGTTCCAGAAGCCCGTGGGAGCCGTCGTCGATGCCGATCTCGTCTGCCAGCTTGACGAAATCCTCCAGCTCCTTCCGCAGCTCTGCGTCCTCACCGGCAAGCAGCCGGTCCGCCACCGCCTCCGCTGTGGGTTTGTCCGCGCTGTCGGGAACGTTCAGATCCCGGCGCAGGAACGCCGCATATTCAGCGGCAAAGGCCAGCGCGTCGGCGCGTGAGGGCGGGATGGTGACAAGCTCATATTCCGTGTCCTTGGGAAGCTCGATGCCTCGCTCCTTGCAAACCTCCGCGAAATGCTTTTCCACATCGGTGATGATGCCGTTTGCGGTCTTGCTGATGGTATCCAGACTGGCGCGGAACTGTATTGCGGCTCTTATGCCTGCGCTCCGCTGCCTGCTGCAAGCCGTAGTTGTGGAGCTTGGCGTGGGCGATCTCATGGACGGCGGCGGATACCGTCTGCACCTCGCTCATACCCTCCCGCAGCGTGATGCTCTGGGATTTGGGGCTGAAATAGCCGTCCATATCCGCAGACAGCGGCTTGAACTCCACCGGCACGGGAGAGGAACGGCGCAGCGCCTCCATGAACGCCTCATAATTTTCCACGCTGCCGGTCAGGTTGGCGACGGGGCTGGCAACACGCTCCGGCAGGGGTTTTCCGTCCGTCTGGGCGTAGTCGAACACCTTCACCGGGCGGAACATGGGGATTTCAATTTCCTTTTCCTCGGTGACGATTTTGCCGTCCGCGTCCAGAATGGGCAGCTTGGTGTCCGGGTCGAGCTTTTCCTGCTCGATTTTCTTCTTATACGGCGTGGGCGCGATAATGGTGATGCCCTTCTCGCCCCGCAGCACATGGCGGGAGAACTTGTCCCGCCAGCGGTTGTAGCCCGCCACAAGTGTGGCGTCCGGGCGCTGCAAGTGGATGAGCGCCTGATTGTTGAGGGAATAGTTGTGAAACCGGCTCATGGTGCGCAGGTAATTGCGGTACTTATCCATATCGCCGGATTCAAAGATGTCGCGGATACCCGCCTCGATGCGGTCGGTGATCTCCTTGAGCTGTTCTCTGTTTTTACCGGGCTTCTCTGGCATTTTTGCCTCCTTTCATCAGGTCGATACGCAGGAGCTGAATCCCCCGCGAAAGATATTCCCGTAAATCCGTTTTTCCGCAGAGATAGCGGATGTCGCCTGCCTTGTCCTGCTCATGCAGCGTCCACAGGTCCGCCGCCCACCGGACAAATACCGCGTCCGGCACGTTGAAGGGCTTTTTGCGGCGAAGATAGAGGCTGTGCCGTCCCAGCACCATGATCGTGCAGACGGTATTGACCACATCGAGAGAACATTCGTTGAGAACGGCGATCCTCCGTTCATACTAGGCCGCTTCCAGCAGCTTGCTCAGCGCAGGCTTGGCGTTTTCAATCAATGCCGGATAATCCGCTCTTGTCGGATACGGAGATTTTTGTGTCATAGGCACTTCCTTTCATTTCATGGGCTGTTTACCCCTAAAATGGCAGCGCCCGCGCAGGGGTAGGCTTTCCTGTGCGGGCGCTCGGTTCTTATTCGTTTTCGGAGTATATACTCCTTGCGGGCGGCGTATATCCGGCGTTTTTGGCGCGTTCGCTGGCGGCCCTGCGCCGCTCGTCGCTGAACGGCTCCCGGACGCTGACGCAGCTTTTCGGCACGGCGTAGCTGACCGCTCCGGCATGGACGGCCTTATCCGGGTACACCTTGTCCGGGTATTTCTCCGCAAGGCGCTTGAGCTTGCGCTTCAGCTTGGGGTCGTGGGTGTAGATGCTGGCGGTGGATTCTTCCTCGTTGTAGAGGATGATACTTTCCTGCTCCAGCTTGGAGAGCTTCATGTCCTCGCCCCCTTGTCAAATTCCAAACGGAAGCGGACGCTCTCGCCGGTATCCTCCAGCACGGCGGTGGCATCGTAGGTGCCGCCTGTCTTTTCGGAGTAAAGGCCGGTGAGCTTCACCCGCCCGTCTGCAAGCAGCGCGGCGGCGACCTTTTTTGTCAGAGCGGCACGCTTGGCGGCAAAGAACTTGTTGTCCCGCCACAGCCCGAAGCGGCAGTCGTTTTTCTCGCAGAAGAAGCCCTTTTTGCTCTCGGTCACGTCGCTGCCGCAGCGGGGGCATTTGCCAATGACCTCACGGCCGGAGGGGAACAGCACCTCCGCGCCGGAGATGACCTTGTAGGTTTTTACCAGCTCCGTGAGCATATCCGCAATGCCGGTCATGAACTCGTCCGGGGACAGCTCGCCGCGCTCCACCTGCTGCAAGCGGTATTCCCATTCGGCGGTGAGAAGCGGGGACTGGAGCTGCTCCGGCAGCACAGTGATGAGGGAAACGCCGGTATGGGCAGGCACAAG
>SFFV01000053.1 GCA_004557735.1 Clostridiales bacterium | reverse complement strand
CAGATATTCCAAAAATCCCGGCATGCGGCTCCACTTTGTTGCGCCGCAAGCCTGGATTTTGAAATATTGAGTGGCCTTTTGCGCGTGCGAGGCTGTTTTCGACAATGCGTTGCCATCCCCCCGCGCTGTTGCGGGAGGCCCGAATGACTCGGCTTGAGGTATCGGAACGCCGCGTCCGCTTCGCCGTCAGAGGTTCTTGCGGCACATGAGCTTGTAGCGCGGAACGAGCAGGATGCATCCGAGGTGGCGGATGTAGGTCCGGATCTCCTCGCACCAGAGGGTCTGCGTCATCTTGCGGCATCCGGCTTCGAGCCGCAGCAGGAATCCACGCTGGAACATCTGCCACAGCGTCCACGCGATCTGCATGAGGTAGTACCATACCTTGTTGGCGTTGGTGGCGTTCACGAACCTGTGCCTGAGTCCGAAGCCGCTGTGCTTCTGCTCCCTGAACACGTTCTCGATGTTCCAGCGCCTGCGCCCCCAGCAGAATATCTCGTCGGCCTTGTCCAATCCGTCGATTGGAATGTTCGTGGCGAACATGCCGACGTAGGGCTTCTTCTGATTTCCCTTCTTGGTCAGGTCGCCGAGGATGGATATCTTGCCGTACACGACGTTAATCCTGTACCTGTCGGGGGCGTTGGTCTCGACGCCGACGACCCACTTCATCGTCCCGTGCCTCGGGCCGCCGTCCGCCCTGAGCAGCTCCCCGGCATCGCAGTCGCCGCACTTGAACCTCAGCACGACGTCCTCGTACACGCCCGGCATGCGCCCCTCCCTGAAGGTCGTGATGTACTTCCACCCGTATCCCTCGCAGATGCGCCAGACGCTGTCGCATCCGTACAGCGCATCGCCGACGAGGCACAGCGGGTACTTCCTCGTGAGCTTCCGCAGGAACGGGGCCATGCGCTTGAACGCGTTGATCTCGCAGTCCTGCTTCTCCCTCTGGTCGTCGTATGGCTCCACGCACTCGCTGCACACCGTGACCGCCATGCCCGTCTTCGTTATGAGCTTCACCTCCAGCGCGATGGTCTTCTTCTCCTTCTTCGCAAGGCGCTCGCCGCATCCGTTGCGCCTCTCGTCGCGGTGCACCGCGTCCACCGCAAGCGGATAGTACCTCCCGGAAACCCTGTCCTTCTCGAAGAACTTGGCGTTTATGAGCCGCTTGACCAGGGACGCGTTTACAATCTTGACCTTCTCGCAGTCCCAGCCTCTCGTGCGGTACACGAGCGTCCCCGTGCAGGCCGTCGTGAACCTCTCGCCCTCGGGCCACCAGCACTGGCCCGAGAGGTACAGCATAGACGCCGCCATCCCCTCGCTGTTCCGGCATCCGTCCACCGCGTTGCGCGAGCGGCACTTGAGCATCGTGACCGCGAGGAAGGTGCAGACGACGGTGTCGTCCGTGTACAGGCACAGGCTTTCGTCGCGCCCCGCGTACACGTCCTTGAACAGGGGGCCGAGCGCCCCCCATGTCTTTCTTATGAACTCCGCGTACTCGGCTACCGCCTCTTCGACGTCCGGCTCGGCTGCCGGCGGGACGCCGGGGCGACGCTCCGGGTGGCCGCCGACTTCGACGCCCGCGAGGACTTCGCGCGCGGTTCGCTCGCGCCACTCCCTTGCGCGCCTCTGCCTCTCGGCGTCCCGCTCCTCTCTGCGCCTCGCAGCTCGGCAAAGGCGTTCGCGTACGCCTCCCTCGCCGCCGTAGACAGCTCCTTCAGCTCCCGCCGCACCCGCTTCCACAGCTCGATTGACTCCGTGACCTCTTCCGCGTGCCTGGCCGGGACGTACAGCGTGCGGCTCTTCCCGTCCACCTTGTCGGTCAGCTGCCAGTGCTCGGACCCGCCCCGCATGGACATGTTCAGCGATCCCTCCAGGAGCATTCCGCCCCCCAGAAGGCGCTTCAGGGCGCTCGCCTTGGCGGCGTAGGCCCTCTTCCACTTTTTTTGAATTTTCATGGAACGTAATTATACGCTCCATTTTGCGAAAAGTCAAGGGGGAATCCGCGAAAAAAGAAAGAAATTTTTCAGGGGGCTCCCCGCGCAAAGGCGGGGAGCCCCCTGAAAACGCCC
>SFFV01000052.1 GCA_004557735.1 Clostridiales bacterium | reverse complement strand
CCGTTGACGGCGAAGGTATAGGTTTTGCCTTCCTTTACGGTTGTCATCAGCCACACGGGCAGCAGCGCGGGCGTCGCGCTGCCGCGCTCCGTAACGATGCGCCTGTTGCGCTCGTTGACCGTGTCATAGTCCCTCACGGTGTCGAGCATGGCCTGTTCGACGCTGCGCTCCACACGCTCCACGGCGCGCTTTTCGCACGCGTCGCAGTCCGCGTCCGCGTGATCCGCCATGGCTCCGGCCAGAACGGCGCTCTGGAAGGGAATCGCGGCGCTCAAATCGTAGGGCTCGAGCGATTCGGTGAGCTTGTCGTCCATCTTGACGCTGCCGTCTACCGGAATGTTTTCAAAGCGCATGCCGCCTTTGCGGCGCACAAGATAGTGCTTCGTGCGGGTAATTTCCCACTCGCCCTTTTGCTCCGTGCGCACCTTTTCCGCGTCGTACACCATGTCGGCGCACGCGTCGCAGCTGAAAAGCCAGTAAGGAACGTACAGCCGGCGCATCTCCGAAATGCGGTTGCGGCTGTTGAGAAAAATGTTGGGCAGCAGGCGCTTGCCCTTGAAATAATCTTCAAACTGCTTCTGCGCCTGCTCCTTTGTGACGGTAAACGGCACTACCTTTTCAGGCTTCACGCTGCCCGCGACGCGGTCGGGCAGTATGGTGGGGCTACCGCAGTACGGACATTCGGCGGCGGTGGTGGTGTCCTCGGTAATCAGCTCCGCGCCGCAGTTTTTGCAGAGATAGGCCTGCACGCCCTCCTCCGCCCGAAAGCCCTCCTTTGGGTGCTCGAAGGAAATCTGCTCGCCGCTCTCGGACGCGTTCAGCATTTCCAGCGCTTCCGGCTCGTAGCTGTTTCCGCAGGCGGCGCATTCCAGCCTGCCGCTTTCGCCGCTGAACTTGAGCGGGCCGCCGCAGCAGGGGCAGTTGTAACTGGCAGTACTCATGGTTCGTCCTTCTTTCGTTCAAAATTATTCCGTCCGGGCCGCATATACTCTCTCGCACAGCTCGACGCACTGATTGCGCAGCAGCGCCTCGATGTGATCGTCCACATTCTCGACTCCCTGCTGCTCCAGCACGATCCGCTGCTGCTCCAGCCAGAGCGTGAAGAACGCCTGAGAGGAGGCCACGGCGGCGCGATCCTTCTCCATAGAGAGGTCGATCCACTCCTTGTAGAGATCGTTGAGCTCGTATGTCCACTTTTCCAGCCCCGGCAGCGACTGATTTGCGGTCAGCTGGGCGTGGAAGCTGCACAGTTCGACGTGCTCGTCACCCGCATCCGTCATGTAGCGATGGCAGTAGGCCGGGTAATCGCCGTAGCTGTCGCCGTAATCTTCGCCGTAGTCGTCGCCGTCGCCGTACGGATTATACCCCGGCACGAAGCCCGCGGTCTGGGGCTCCATTTCGTCGTCGGGCACGGTGTAGCCGTTTTCCTCCATAATCCGAAGCCAGCAGGCGTAGAGCGAATCGATGGTTCGGTCGTCGGCTACGCCAGTCTGCTCGAGCAGCGCATATTCCTGAAACCACTTCACGGCCTTCTCGGTGTTGCCGCCGAATACGCCGTCCGGCTCTTCAAAGATGAATCCGGTATCCCAGAGCATCTGCTGAAGCTCGCGCACTTCCTCGCCGCGGTCGCCCCGTCTGAGATCTGCCAGGGCGGAGGCGGGAAACAGAAACATGAGAACCAGCAGGACGCTGATGCTTCTTTTCATGGCTGCACTTCCTTTCGTCAGGTCGTTGAGGCAGCACCGCGCAAATGCGGCTGCCGGATGAAAAATGCTTTTTTGTCGGATGTAAACGCAGATTTTGAAATCTTATTGGAGGAAAATCGAGAAATCTGCATGCCGCAGGCCGCGAAAAAGACAACGCCAGACGCGCCGCCGAATTAGGCGGTGCTGCCTTAATGGTCGAGTCTTCCGTCATTGTCCGCGCGGCTGGTCGCAGTATATGCAGCGCATGGAGCCGCCCCTTCGGGCGAGGTTTTTCGCGCCGCAGCTCGCGCAGACCCACTGCACGAGAGAGCCCTCGGGCATATACAGTCCTACCGTGCGATTTTCAGAGTCGATCCTCAGATTCTGCAGGTATCCTTTGCCGATGAG
>SFFV01000051.1 GCA_004557735.1 Clostridiales bacterium | reverse complement strand
GCCGCTTGCGCCGTACAAAAAGACCGAGGTGCGCGCTCTGGCGGAAAAGCTCGGCCTGCCGGCCGCACACAAGCCGGACAGCATGGACATCTGCTTCATTCCGGACGGCGATTACGCCGCCTGGATCGAGGCGCGCGGCATAACTCCCCCGCCGGGAGATTTCCTTCTGGACGGCAAAGCCGTGGGAAAGCACAGCGGCATTCACCACTATACCGTCGGCCAGCGCCGTCACTTCGGCGTCGGGTTCGGGAAACGCGTGTATGTATCCGATATCTGTCCGGAGAGAAATGAAGTCCGTCTTTCGTCCGACGATGCCGCCGTATGGCGCAAGAGCTTTCGCGTGCGAAGCGTAAACTGGCTTGTCCCCCCGGAGGGCGAAACGGTTTGCCGCGTGCGTATACGCCACACCCGCCGCGAGCTTCCCATCGGGACGGTAACGCCGGACGGAGACGGCGCGCTTGTCCGCTTCGACGAGGCGGTGCGCGCCCCCGCCCCCGGTCAGACCGCCGCCTTTTACGACGGCGACCGTCTTCTTGGCGGCGGATTTATTGTAAAGTAGCAAAAGAGAGGGCTTTGTTCCCTCTCTTTTTGTTTCTTTTGTGTATTTACTTTAGTGTGGTAGCGTGCTAATATACTACCATAATAAATCAAACACAGGAGAGACCAACCATGAAAAAGATTCTTACCATCGCACTTGTCCTTTGTCTGCTCGCAACGGCGCTGGCCGGCTGCGGCAGCAGCGCCCCCGCCGCCGATCCGACCGCCGCGCCCACCGAAGCTCCGGCGGAGGCTGCGGCAGAGCCCACCGCAGAGCCCACCGCAGAGCCTGCCGCCGAGGCCGGCAAACTGATCGTCGGCTTCGACGCCGAGTTCCCCCCGTTCGGCTACATCGCCGAGGACGGCAGCTATGACGGCTTCGATCTCGCGCTCGCGCAGGAAGTCTGCGCGCGGCTCGGCTGGGAGTATGAGGCCGTGGCGATTGACTGGGCGTCGAAGGACGCCGAGCTCAAGGCCGGAAACATCAACTGCATCTGGAACGGCTTCACCTGCACCGGCCGTGAAGAGCAGTACACCTGGTCGGACGCCTATGTCGATAACAGCATCGTCGCCATCGTCCGCGCCGACTCCGGTATCGAATCGCTCGCCGATCTCGCCGGAAAGGCCGTTATGGTGCAGTCCGCCTCCTCCGGTCTCGACGCGCTCACCGCGAACGAAGAGCTGACCGCCTCCTTCGGCGAGCTTGTCCAGCTTCCCGACTATAACACCGGATTTCTTGAGCTGCGTCAGGGCACGGTCGACGCCGTTGTCGTGGATGTCGGCGTCGGTAACTACCAGATCGCCAACACCGAGGGCGACTATGTTATCCTCTCCGAGCCCATCTCCGTCGAGCAGTACGCCGTCGGCTTCTATCTCGGCAACGAGACGCTGCGCGACGCCGTGAACGAACAGCTGCTTGCCATGGCCGAGGACGGTACGATGATGAGCATTGCCGAAAAATATGTTGACAAGGGGCTTTCTCTCGACAGTCTCTGCCTCTGCAAGTGATATTTTCCCCGGCTTGATATTCCCGCGCGGAGATGCGAAAGCGTCTCCGCGCCAACCTGTCTACGGAAAGGACCGATCCGATGAGCATTCAGACCATGCTGGCCTCTCTCTCGCAGGCGTTTCTCACAACGCTCGCCATATTCTTCCTTACGCTGCTCGGCTCTCTGCCGCTCGGCCTCATCGTTTACTTTGCACGCAAAAGCCGTTTTTCGCCGCTCCGGTGGCTTACCAAGGTGTACATCGCCATCATGCGCGGCACGCCGCTCATGCTGCAGGTCATGGTCGTGTATTACGGGCCGAGCCTCCTGCTCGGCATGACGCTGCCGCGGAACTGGCGCTTTGCCGCCGTGATCGTTGCATTCGTCATCAATTATGCCGCGTATTTTGCCGAGATCTACCGCGGCGGCATCGAGTCGATCAGCGCCGGGCAGTATGAAGCGGCGCAGGTGCTCGGCTACCGTCGGGGACAGACGTTTTTCCGTATCATTCTCCCGCAGATGGTAAAGCGTGTGCTGCCGAGCGTCACAAACGAGGTCATCACACTTGTAAAGGATACGTCTCTCGCCTCGGTCATCGGCACGGTGGAGATGTTCAC
>SFFV01000050.1 GCA_004557735.1 Clostridiales bacterium | reverse complement strand
GCGGGGTATGCCCATTTCCTTAAAGAAAATATCGGACATATTGGCGTCATAGTGCTGGCCGGTGTGGACAAGGATCTCCTGATGTTCCCGGCGGAGAGCACGGGAACCGGCCGCAGCTTTGATAAACTGCGGCCGGGCTCCGACAACGGTTACGATCTTCATTTACAGCACCTCAATGTTGCCGCGCTCGGCAACGGCTTTCATGGCGTTTTTGGTGTCGAACACAAACCGGGCGTTCTTCTGCACGAAGTCGTAATCCACATTCGTGTGCGCCGTAGTGACCATGACAAGGTCGGCGCCGTGCAGCGCTTCTTCCGTCAGCGCAGGGATGCCGGTCATGCTCATGCCCTTCCAGCGGAAGGACGGCACCCACGGATCATAATAGCTCACGTCCGCGCCGCGCTTCTGGAGTTCCTTGATGACGTTGATGGCCGGACTTTCGCGGAAATCGGCAATATCCTGTTTGTAGGCAACGCCGAGGATCAGCACTTTCGCGCCGTTCAGGGACTTTTTGAATGTGTTGAGGATGCGCGCCGCGCGATCCACACAGTACTCGGGCATACGGTCGTTGATCATCATGGACGATTCGATCATCGAGGTATGAAAGCCGTATTCGCGCGCTTTCCAGCTCAGGTAGTAGGGATCGAGCGGGATGCAGTGGCCGCCGAGACCGGGGCCGGGATAGAACGGCTGGAAGCCGTAGGGCTTGCTCTTCGCCGCGTCGATCACTTCCCAGATGTTGATGCCCATGCGGTCGCAGAGGATGGCCAGCTCGTTGATGAGGCCGATGTTCACGTTGCGGTAGGTATTCTCCAGGATCTTTTCCATCTCGGCAATGGCCGGAGCGGAGACCTTATAGACCGGCGCTTCGAGCACCGTTTCGTACATGGCCGCGGCGATTTCGGTGCACTTGGGCGTGCAGCCGCCGACGACCTTGGGCGTGTTCTTCGTTTTGTAGATCAGATTGCCCGGATCGACGCGCTCCGGCGAGAAAGCGAGATAGAAATCCTCGCCGCACTTGAGTCCGGACTTTTCCAGAATGGGCTTGCAGAGTTCCTCGGTCGTGCCGGGGTACGTCGTGGATTCGAGCACGACGAGCATGTCCTTATGCACATAGGGCATGATGCTCTCGGTAGAAGCGCGGACATAGCTGATGTCCGGCTGCTGGTGGGCGTCGAGAGGCGTCGGCACGCAGATGCACACGCAGTCGCACTTCGCCGCGTCGGCAAAGTTGGCCGTGGCGACAAGCTGCCCGGCTTTGACGAGCGCTTCCAGATCCTCGTTCACCACATCGCCGATGTAGTTTTTCCCGGCGTTGACCATGTCCACTTTTTCCTTCTGCACGTCAAAGCCGTAGACCTTGAAGCCGGCCTTTGCCTTCTCCACAGCGAGCGGCAGGCCGACATAGCCGAGACCGATAACGCCGAGAGTGGCCTCACGAGCGAGCAGTTTTTCTTTAAGTCCCATGTGTATTTCCTCGATTCCGTCACGAAATTGGATGCATTTGATGCTATTAACTTATAAAGCATAGCACAGCACATGCGTTTTTACAACAGAAAGACCGCATTTCTCTCCGATTTTCTTGAAAGTATGCGCCGCATTCATACGCTTTCCGACGTCTCTTTCAGCAGGAAAGAAGAGTTTTTTTATACTCTTTCATTCGTTCCATATGGATCAGCGCACCCATTTCTTTCTGCGCTGCGGCGCTGTGCTGGCCGCCGGGAACAAAAGTAAGCTCGCCGAACACGGGTTTTCCGCCGATATCGTACAGATCCACACGGACAAATGGGAACGGCGCGCTCAGCTTCCGTGCGATCTCCAGCATTTCCTCATAGCAGGACGGCTTCGGTATATCCACCGCTTTCAGTCCGTCGCGCAGATCCGGGCGGTCTTTCCAATCGATATCCTTAAAAACCTTCTCAGCGCCGGTCTCGGAAAAGCGGTCTGCGATCCAGAGCACGTATTTCGGTTCACCATGGAAGCAGTAGAATTTATAGTCGTTGGGAAAGCCGCCAGAATCCGCCATCATCAAGTGCTCACAGATATAGTGCTGCTTCTCTTTTGCCGCAAAAAGGATCCCGTCCTCTCGGAAGGTGAGACGGGTTTTTTCCGTACGGTGAAGTTTTTCCTTTACTTTTTCCGGGTCGAC
>SFFV01000035.1 GCA_004557735.1 Clostridiales bacterium | reverse complement strand
ATGCTGCCATGAACCTGAAAAAGCTGGCGGAATGGAGTTGGAATAACTCCTTTTCCACCTCATTGCCTCCCTTTTTCTGCTATTTATGCTGAAGTCCCCGCTTTCGCCTAACGAAAACAGGGACTTCTTTGACAAGCTGAACGTCTCCGGCGGAAAACCGCCGGAGACGTTTTTTCTTATGGAAGCAGTCAGTTTTTGCCCCGGCTCTCTCTCCAATCCTGAAGGCGGCGCGCACAGGTCTGCGCCGTCGGGGCCATGCAGAGACCGCCGTGTCCCGTGCAGTGCGTTCCGGAGGGATACTGCCGTCCCACCTTGTCCGCAATGTCCACGACTTCGTGGAACGGGAGGATCGGGTTTTCGTTGCAGAGGGCGAACTGCGCATAGGCGATGGACATCACGGCCATGTGCATGATGCGGGCCTCGCACGGCATGCCGAAGCCGCCGGGGATGATGTCGCAGGGCCAGCCGACCGCCGCCTGCAGGGCGAAGGAGGCCGCATTTTCGATCTGCTGCGGCGTGCCGCGGAGCATTTCCACGATGGCCGCTGCCGTCATGGCGCTGTTCACGCCGACCTCGCCCGCACAGCCGATGACCTCGCCGGTCGGCTCGGTCCGGGAATAGCAGATGGCGCCGACGCCTGCGGCGACGAACAGACCGCGCAGCATGTCCTCGTCGGTCAGACCGCATTCCTCCATGACCGCGTACAGCACGCCCGCCAGAAATCCGCCGCCGTTCCCCTGCGGCCCCGGAACGTTCAGAATGCCGGGTACCGGAACTCTGGCCGAGAAGGCGTAATACAGAGCTTTGGCGGGCAGTCCCTTCAGGAGCGGGACCGAGCCCATCTGTTCGCCCCAATTCTTCCATGTGGGCGCGAAAAACGGGCCGATCTCCGGCTCTACCTCGCGATTGGCGACGGCATAGACCCGGCGGTGCATGTTCTTCTGCACCACGTCGCGCATATAGCTGACGACCTTTTCCCGCGGCCAGCCGGAAGCGTCCATTTCATACTGTATGGCGATCTCGGACATGCTCTCGGAGCGCTCCTGCGCCAGACGCCGCCATTCCACCATGTCGCGGAAGAGCTGCGGTTTTTTCTGCCGGGTCGTCGGTACGGGCAGCAGCGGACACAGAACGCCCCACGGCGTGTTTCCGAGGGCCTCTTTCAGAGCGTCGGTAATGGATTCGGAGGTCTTGTACCAGAACAGCCGTCCGCCGCCGCTCCGCTCGGAGGTGCCGTTTTCCAGAACCGACTGATGCCCGGCAACCATGGCGTCGAGCCGCTCGGCGTCCCATTCGCCGGCGTTGTCGAACACGCATATGACCCATGTATCGCCGCGGCCGGAGAACGGATAGCCGTTTACGGTCACCGTTTCCACCATGCCGCCGCCGACGGAGTTGCCGACCAGGGATGCAACCTTGCCGGATACGCCGGTGAGAGTGCATTTTACCGCGTTGTCGTGGCGGCTTTCGGTCAGCGTGCCGAAGCATATTTCGTGCTCGATCTTTTTGGCCTTCAGATATTCAAATATTTTGAAAAAATCGGGATTGTCCACGTTGTGGCCGACGGCGCCGTCATACAGCCCAATGTCCTCGTTCATTGTACCCATCGTGCCGGCGAGAGAGCCGTTTTTGTCGAGATCAATGCGGATCTTCGCAACGTCCTCGCCCAGCAGCGAGCGGCAAAGGAACGTAAGACGGCAGGGTCCGGCCATGTGGGAGCTGGATCCCGGCTGCATGATCGGCCCGAACACGTCGTTGAAAAATTCCGGATATAGATTCATTTCTGTAAGCTCCAAGCATCGGGGGATACCCCCGGAAATATTGCGGCAAAGCGGTTTCGTAAAAGAGGCTCCCATATATGATTAAGATCAAATACGGGAGCCGGTTTTCATTTGTGGGGAGGCAGCTTGTCGTAGGAATCGGCCGGCTGGCTCCAGCCTTTCGGCAGAGGAGCCTTTTTGCCCAGCTCGAAATCGGAGAACTTATACCCGCACACCGGGCATTCGGACAGAAAGAGCGCGTTTTTGAAAAACGGCGCTCCGCAGGCCGGACATTTGAAACCGATCAAAAGAATCACGCAGGCCGCAAGATAGCAGATCAGTCCCGCCCAGATCAGGACACGGCGCAAAGCCGAGCCCAGCTCGGAAAAGCTCCCGGCGAGTATCATCGCCAGAATGCCGAGGATCATGAGTATCAGAATGATCTTTCTTGCTTTACGGAATGTCAGTTTCATTGTTCGTCCCCCGATCGTTCTGCGATATGCCGCCATTATAACGGGATATTCAGTTCTTGTCCATATCGTAGCTCACATAAACGGTGTGAGTTACCAGATATTCTTCGATGCCGTGGATGCCGTCGGCGCCGCCGAGTCCGGACTTTCTGTGTCCGGCGTGGAAGCCCTGATAGGCTTCACCGTGCGCCGTGTTGACATAGGTCTCGCCGAACTTCAGCTCGTTGGCCGCGCGCATCATGACGTCCAGATCCTTCGTGAAAATGGCCGAGGTAAGGCCGTACTCGCTGTCGTTGGCCTTTTCGATCACTTCATTGAGCGTCTTGAACGTCGAGATGGGGAGGACCGGCCCGAAGACCTCGTCACGCATGATGCGGTCTTCGTGCTTGCAGTTCACCAGAACCGTGGGCTGATAGAAGCAGCCCTTTTCCTTGGTGGTGTCGCGTCCGCCGCCGAGAACACACTTCGCGCCCGCGGCAATGGCTTCCTTGACCATGTCGTCGACTTCCTTCAGATGCTCCTCCGAGATCAGCGGGCCGACCTTGACCGTGGTGCCGGGTACGCGCGGATCGCCGCAGTCGTAGGTGCTCATGACGGCGGTGATCTTTTCGATGAAGGCATCCGCCACAGATTCCTGAACATAGACGCGCTCGATGCAGTTGCAGACCTGGCCGTTGTTCTTCATGCGGTTGCCCGCGATGGCGGCGGCGGCCTTGTCGAGATCGGCGTCGGCCATGACGATGGCGGGCGCTTTACCGCCCAGCTCCAGAGAGACCTTCGTGATGTTCTTCGCCGCGGCTTCCATGATCTTGATGCCTGCCGGAACGCTGCCGGTCACGCTGACGATCCCGACCAGCGGATGGCCGGAGAGCGCGCTGCCCATCACGCCGCCGCGTCCGGAAATGACGTTGACGACGCCCTTCGGAAGAGAGCTTTTCGCGATGATCTTGGCCAGCTCATAGGTGTTGTTGGGCGTTTCGCTGCTGGGCTTGAGCACGATGGTGCAGCCGGTCAGAAGCGCGGGGGCCAGCTTGCGGGACATGACGTAGAACGGGAAGTTCCACGGGAGAATGCCGACGGCGACGCCGACAGGCATTTTGTAGGTAAGAATGTTCTCGTTCGCATCGTCGCTCGGGACGATCTCACCGGAGTATCTTCTGGCGAATTCGGCGACATACTCGATGTTCTCGGCCGCGCCGATGACCTCGCCGACGGCGCCGGTCTTGCCCTGCTCCTCGGCGATGGTGTCGCCCAGCAGCTCCGCGTTTTCGCGGATGAGTCCGGCCAGCTCCTTCAGATATCCGGCGCGGGTCACGGGAGACAGCTTGGCCCAGGATTTCTGCGCCTCGTAAGCTGCCTTAACGGCGGCGTCCACGTCCTCCACGGTTCCGCAGGGAACACGGGAAATGACTTCCTCGGTCGAGGGGTTGACGACCTCGATCATCTCCCGATCGCCGTTGGGGATGAACTCGCCGTTGATATACATCTGATATTCTCTCAAAGGGAAAGCCTCCTTTATCCTTTGTGTTAACGGTAGCCGTGGGCGACCATTTCCACCTTGCAGCCGGCCGCCAGGCCGTTTACGCCGCAGCAGAAACGAGTCGGCATCTTATCGGCGGGAAATGCCTGCCGGTAGATCTCGTTCATACGGTCGCGCTCGGAGAAATCCGCCAGATATACGTCCACATGGATCAGCTTGTCCATGCCGGAGCCGTAGCGCTCGAGCATGACGGCCATGTTTTTCAGTACGAGGGCGCTTTCTTCCTCGATGGTGCCGAGCTTGAGCTCTCCGGTTTCAAGATCCTCGGCGATCAGTCCGGACAGATATACATGATCGTCCGCTACGACCGCGTCGCAGTATACATGGCCGAGACCGTTGTAAGAAACTTCCATAATACCTCCTATCAGCTGAACGGGAAGAGGATGAACTTCGGACCCATGACGAGCTTAACGAGCGTAAGCGACAGCGCCGGCCAATAGGTCACCGCGATGAGCACGGGCAGATAGCAGAAGAGAAGGATCTTGCCGACGTGCGGGATTATCTTTTCCACCGGGCATTTGAAGAGACGGGAAGCAAGATACAGGAACGGCGCGCAGGGAGGCGTGATGCAGCCCATGCCGAGGTTCACGCCCAGAATGGCCGCGTACTGGTAGGGGCTGAGACCGCACTGCGTGACCACCGGCAGCAGCAGCGGACCGGCGATCAGGGTTCCGGCCGTATCGTCGCAGATCATGCCGAGGATGACGAGGAACAGGTTGACCATCAGCAGAACGATGATCTTGTTGTCGGAAACGCTGGTGAGCGCTCTTGCGATCATCTGCGGCATCTGCTCCTGAGTGAGGATGCGGCTGAAGATGCAGGCGAACAGCACGAGCAGGATCATAACGCCGGTGGTGACGCCGGACTCGAAGAAGGACTGCTTGATGGTCTTCCACTTCATGGTGCGGTACAGGAACACGCCGACCAGAAGCGCGTAGATGCAGGAGACGCCGGCCGCTTCCACGGGGGTGAAGATGCCGCCGTAGATACCGCCGAGGATCAGCACGGGCATGAAGAGCGCCGGCAGCGTGGACACGGTGGTCTTGCCGAAGTTCTTCGTCCATTCGATCGGCTTGCGGGTGGTGACGGGAGGCAGCTGGTCCTTGTACTTGCGCATGGTGATCGCGCCGAAGATGCACTCGAGCAGCGCCAGCATGAGGCCGGGGCCGACGATGGCAAGGAAGCAGCCGAGGACCGACACGTTGCAGGACCAGGCGAAGATGATCTGGATGCCGCTCGGCGGGATCAGCAGACCGAGAGGCGCCGCGCAGCAGAGTACGGCTGCGTAAATGTGCTTGGGGTAGTTGCGCTCCTGCATTTTGGGACCGAGAACGGAGCCGATGCAGGTGAGCGTGGCGGTGCCGGAGCCGGAGACCGCGCCGAAGAGAGCGCAGGCGACAACGGAAACGACGATCAGACCGCCGTGGATCTTCTCGGTGAAGCATTCGAGCCACTTTACCAGACCGTCGCCGATGGAGCTCGACGACATCAGGGAGCCGGCCAGAATGAACAGAGGAAGCGCGATCAGGACGTAGGCCTGAATGCTGTTGTAGCCCGAAGGCATGAGGATCAGCGGGTTAACGCCGATCGTGGCGACAAGATATGTACATGCGCCGGCAAAGGCAAAGGGAATCGGAGGGCCGGTTACGATAATGAGTATCAGGAACATTATGCTGGTAATCATTGCCAATCCAAGTGACATTACGAATCCGCCTCCTCACCGTCAAGGCCTTCAATGCCCAGTGCTTTTTTCTCGGCCGCTTCTTTTTCTTCACGAGTAATATAGGAACTTACCGGATTCCAGATGTTCCGGGCGAGATGATAGATCGAGTAGAAGAACATGCCCCACATGCCGATGGGGATCGGGATCTGGTTGACCCAGAACGGGATGCCCGTGCCGGTGTTCTTCCGGATGCTGCCGACGCTGTCGCCGAAGAACCGGATGCCCCAATAGCTCCACAGAGCCAGAAGGACCGTGCAGAACACATAGATGTAGATCTTGTGCGCCTTATAGTGCCAGCGCTTGGTGAACGTAAGGTTCAGAAGGTCGCCCTGAATGTGGCTCTCTTCGTATGTGCCGTAGATGCCGCCCATAAAGTACAGCCAGAGGGCGCAGATGTTCAGGATCTCGTCCATGCCGAACAGGTTCGTGCGGAATACATAGCGGGAGAGAACGATGGAGAAAATGACCAATACGACCGCCATCAGGAAGAAGATGGTCAGATACTTGAATACCCCATGGAGCCAACGCCAGGGTGCAAATCCCTCGAAGTATTCTTCAAGGCATTTTCTTTCTTTCAATGCTTTCAGCCCCTTTCTGATAAAAGCGGGTGCCGGTCGGAGTTGCGCGGCCGGCACCCACCAGATACACTAACGGATAGCTTTTTCGGGAAGATCAGCCGAGGGATTCGACCTGGGCGCGGATGCCCACCATCACTTCGGGAGTGAACACGTCGTCGAGGCCGGGCCATACTTTATCACGCATGCTGGCGGCCAGCGTGGCCATCTGCTCGTCGGTGGGGTAAATGACGGTGATGCCGTAGTCTTCCAGATCCTTGTAGCCGGCCTTTTCAAAGGCTTCGTACTCGTCGAACGCGTCGTACTGCTCGGCGACGGCGGTGTCGATGACGATCTGGCGGAGATCTTCGGGCAGCTTGTCAAGGCTGGAGGTGCTGGCCATCATAGCCATCATTTCCATGAGGTAACGGTAGTCGACGAAGTACTTGCTGACGTCGCGCAGGTCGGTGTAGACCGTGCCGGCACCGGCGCCGTAAGCACCGTCAACAACGCCGGTCTGGAGAGCGTTGTAAAGCTCGGACCAGGAGAGAGCCATGCTCTTGAAGCCGAGGCCTTCAACGATCATGCGGGCGACGACCATGTTGGGGTGACGGATGAGGAGGTCCTTGGAAACGGAGGTGTCAAACAGAGTCTCCTGATCGAACTTGTCGGTGTTGATGCAGATGCCGAGGAAGCCGCCGGGGACAACGCCCATAACGGTGACGTTCTGCGCGCCGTAGCCTTCAATGGCGCCCTTGTAGGTCTGGAACAGGAAGCCTTCCTGGTTCAGCCAGATCTCGCGGGCCTGATCCCAGTTCTCGAAGAGGTAGGGGATGCCCTGCACGTCGATCATCGGGTCGAAGGAGGAGTCGGCGGAGATCCACGCGAGGTCGATCGTGCCGAGTTCCATTTCCTCAAAAACGGAAGTGTAGTCGCCGAGCTGGTTGCTGGGGTACACGTCGATCTTTACCTGGCCGTTCGTGGCTTCGGCAACCTTTTCCGCAAAGCGGTAGGCGCTGTTCGCCAGCGGGTTGGGCTGCGCTACCTGCGTGGCAAGACGAAGGGTGTAAACCGTTCCGTCCGCAGCGGGGGCGGGCTCAGCCTCGGTCGTGGTGCCGGGGTCCGTGGTAGCCGGGGGAGTCGTGGTGGAAGCGCCGCACGCGCACAGCAGGAAGAGCATCGCGAGTGTCAGAACGATGGAAAGCGCTTTTTTCATGATTTTTCCTCCATTTTTACAAATATAAACATGCTTGCCGTATCGGTAAGCTTGTTCTAAAATTTGGCAGCCCCAAAACGTTTTTTTCCGAATAAACCCATTGACAAAGAAAAACAAAAAAGGATAATATAGTAAGCAACTAAACGTTTTGAGGGAGATAACATGGCTAACGGTCGCAAAATTTCAATATATGAAGCATCGGATATTCTGCATCAGGCGGCAACGCTCCATCTTTGCTCCGTTCCCCATGACTATGGGACCGGAGAGCCTTACACGTCCGCGGAAGTCCATACGCTGTCGTACATCGTCGACAACCCCGGCATTTCCGTTACGCAGCTTGCGAACGATTACGGGAAAACGAAGGGCGCCATTTCGCAGATGCTGAAAAAGCTGACGGAAAAGGGTCTGGTGCGGAAAGAGACCAGCCCGCAGAGCAACCGCGTCTATCTGCTGTTCCCCACCGAAAAGGGACTTCAGCTCCACACCGCTCACAAGCAGGTCGACACGCTTCATTTCGGAAAGAGCTACAAGGCTCTTTGCGAGCTGTATTCACCGGAGGAGGTCAACTCCGCCTGGACCATCCTGAAGGCGTGGGTGCAGATCCACCGCCGTCTGGACCGCTGAGCTTTTTCTCGGGAGCTTCTTCCGCGGGAACCGCCGAAAGGCGGTTCCCGTTCAACTTGTCAAAGAAGTCCCTGTTTTCGTTAGGCGAAAGCGGGGACTTCAGCATAAATAGCAGAATAAGGGAAGCAATGAGGTGGAAAAAGGAGTTATTCCAACTCCATTCCGCCAGCTTTTTCAGGTTCCGCGGGAACCGCCGAAAGGCGGTTCCCGTTTTTTTGTTTCCGTCAGATCACGGGGCCGAGGCAGAAAATGTCCATCGAGCCGAAATAGCTCAGCGACTCGTTGCGGGTCATTTCGCCGTTCAGCACCGCCAGAAGCTTCCGGAACGCCTCTTCCCCGACCTCCTCGATGGAGGCTTCGCCGGTAATGATCCGGCCGGCGTTCAGATCCATGTCGTGCTTGAGGTGTTCGTATGTATTCGGGTTGCCGCAGATTTTGATGACCGGCATGGACGGGAAGCCCTGGGGGGCTCCGCGGCCCGTGGAGAAGAGCATGAACTGCGCGCCGGTGGCTGCCATGCCCGTGAGGATCTCCGGCTCGCGGCCCGGCGTGTCCTTGATCCAGAGGCCCTTTTCGTTCTCGACGAACTGCGGGTATTCCAGAACGCCCTGAATGGGGCGGTGGCCGGACTTCACGATGGCGCCGAGACTCTTTTCCTCGATGCTCGACAGGCCGCCGGCGATGTTGCCGGGCGTGGGCTGGCCGCCGCGCATGTCCTCGCCGATGGATTTGGCGCGGTCCTCCATCTTTTTGACGATGTCATAGATCTTGCAGCCGACCGGCCCGTCCGGCCCGCCGACGGCGCGGTTGGCGAGAATGTGTTCGCCGCCGAGGAACTCCGTGGTCTCGCCGAACACGACCGTTGCGCCGAGATCGACCATCTTGTCGGCAACGTAGCCGATCACGCAGTTCGACGCCATGCCGGAGGTCGTGTCCGAGGCGCCGCACTTGATGGACATGACGACGTTGGAGATGTCCGCCGGTTCTCTCTGCAGGCCGGAGGCGTACATGGCAAGCTCCTGCGCCGCGTCGATGCCGGCCTTGATCGCGCAGGACGTTCCGCCGAGCTCCTGAATGGCGATCTTTTTTACCGGCTTTCCGGTCGCTTCGATCTCACGGACCAGCCGGTCGGTGTCGGTCCCCTCGCAGCCGAGACTGACGACGAGCACCGCGGCCACGTTCGGGCCTTTGCCCAGACTGATGAGCGTGTCCGTAACTCTCCGAAGATCCAGCGGCAGCTGGCAGCAGCCCTGGTGGTGGAAAAAGCCGACCGTACCCTGTACCTGACGGCAGATCGCCTGACCGACGTCGTTCGCGCAGATCACGCTGGGAATGACCGCCACGAGATTCCGGCTTCCGTACCGGCCGTCCGGCCGCTTATAACCCATAAAAGAGTATCCCATATCGTTTTCTCCTTATTTTACAGATCGCCGCGGCCCCGGAGCGCCTCCATGTTATGCACATGGACGTACTCTCCGCAGGGGATGTCTACGGTAGCGGCGCCGATGGATTCGCCGTATTTGATGATGTGTTCGCCCTTTTTGATGTCGCGGATGGCGATCTTGTGGCCGTAGGGAACGCTGCTGAGAAGCGTTATCACCTGCGTATGACCTTTCTTATCCCGGACCGTGACTTCGGATCCGGCCGTGCTGTTGTTGGAGAATATGGTGGAAACATTGTCCTTTTCGTCCACCTTCAGCGCGATATTCAACGCGGGACCTGCCATGTTATGCCCTCCCCAATTTTCTGTACTCGCGGACGATCGCCGCGGCTGCTTTTTCGATGTTCTCCCGGCGCGTTGCCAGATTCATCCGCACGCAGCACGGGCTGCCGCCGAACCAATTGCCGTAATCCATGGCCAGACCGCACTTCGTTTCAAAGAAGTCCGGCATTTCCTCCGGGCGCAGGCACCGGGAAAAGTCCAGCCAGAGAAGATAGGTGCCCTGCAGCTCCGGGATGAAAACGCCCGGGACGCCTTCCGTCAGTGTTTTTCGGACGATTTTTTCGTTCTCACCGATGACGCGCAGCACCTCTTCCAGCCAGGGAACGCCGGTCTTGTAGGCCGTTTCGGCGGCCACATAGCCGAACGTGTTGCCGTACAGTACGCGGATGCCCGCCGTGAGAGCTTCGTATCTGGCCCGGCCGGCCGCGTCCGGAATGATCACGGACGCGTTCTGCAGACCCGCGAGGTTGAACGTTTTGCTCGCGGCGATCAGCGTCGCGAGCATATCGTCGTAGTCGCCCACGGTGGCGGTGGGAATGTGCTTCCGGCCGCCGAAAACGATGTCCTGATGGATCTCGTCCGAAACGACGTACACGCCGTACTTCCGGCAGATGTCCATCATGCGGCGCAGCTCGTCTTCCTCCCACACGCGGCCCGAGGGGTTGTGGGGCGAGCAGAGCAGGAACACCTTGACGCGGTTTTCCGCGATCTTCTTTTCAAAATCTGCGAAATCGACCCGCAGCGTCCCGTCGACCACCACAAGATCGCTCGTCACCAGCTTCCGGCCGTTTTTGACGGGGGCCTCCAGCATCGGATAATAGCTGGGGGTGAGGACGAGCACGCTGTCGCCCGGCTCGGAGTTGGCCATCATCAGCCAATTGAAGCCCGGAACGACGCCGGGAGCGAAACAGAGCCAATCTTTTTCTATATGGTAGCCGTGCCGGTCTCTTTCCCAATCCATGACGGCCTTATAGTATGCGTCCCACGGGTACACATAGCCGAATACCCCAAAGTCCACCGCCTTGTGCAGCGCTTCGATGATAGGCTCCGCCGCCCGGAAATCCATGTCGGCGACCCAGAGACCCATCAGGCCGTCCGTTCCGAACATGGCGGTCTGGTTATCCCATTTCTTGCAGCTCGTTCCGCGCCGCTCTACATACTCCAGATTTGTTTTCATGCGACACCATTCTTTCCCCAAAGCAATGCCGCGGATTAACGGCTTCTTAATACGGCGGTGTTTATTCGGTGACTAAACTTATTGAAACAATCTTGCCTGAATTGAAAATAGCACAAATACTCGAACGTTGCAACCGCTTTTTTGCAGTTATATATATAGAAATAGTATAAATTTCCTAATTTTGTTCAAATCGCACATATAATTCGGCGATTTTTTATCTGAATTGTTCGGCGCGGCTCTATTGATTTCTTTCCGTTGAGGTTTTATACTGTTTAACACATAAACATCTGCTTCGCCGGAAGCGGAAAAATATCAAAAAATGAGGAGAGTGTATCATGAACGATTGTTCTTTTCTCAGCCCCACCCAGCTGGTCATTGGCCGGAACTCCATTGAAAAGACCCCGGAATTAGTTAAGGCTTACGGCGGCACCACGGTGCTCGTGGCGTGCGACACCTATTTCGCGGAGAACACGGACCTGCTCGAGCGTGTCTGCGGCATGCTCCGCGGCGCGGGACTGAAGGCGTTCCCGTTCACCGGAATCAAGCCGAATCCGGACATCGGACGTGTACACGACGGCGTTGCTCTCGGCAAAAAGGAAGGCGTGGACTTCCTTCTGGCCATCGGCGGCGGCGCGATCATCGACACCTGCAAGGCGATCGCCATGGGTCTGAAATACGACGGCGACGTTTGGGACTTCTTCATTAAGCATGAGGACGGATATTGGGCCCCGACGAAGAGCACGCCCATCGGCGTCATCCTTACCATTTCCGCCACCGGCAGCGAAGCTTCCAACAGCTGCGTTATCTCGAAGGACGACGAAAATCTCAAACGCTTCTGCGACAACGACATCAACCGCCCCGTGTTCGCCATCGAGAATCCCGAGCTTACGCTCTCTCTGCCCCCGTTCCAGACGGCCTGCGGCTGCATGGACATCATGTCCCACTCTCTCGAGCGCTACTTTACGCCCCAGACCGAGAACATGGAGCTCACCGACCGCCTGTGCGAGGCCATCTTCCACACCTGCCTGTACTGCGGCCGCGTGCTGAAGGAAGATCCTCTGAACTACGACGCCCGCGCCAGCATCATGATCGCCGGCACGCTCTCCCACAACGATCTGACCGGTATCGGCCGCACGGGCGACTGGGCCACCCACCCCATCGAGCATGAGCTGTCCGCCGAGTTCGGCGTGACCCACGGCGCCGGCATCGCCGTCATCACGCTGGCATGGATGAAGTACGTTTACAAAGAGCAGCGCAACATCTTCCTGAAGTGGGCCACCCGCGTGATGGGCGTTCCCATGGACTTTGAAAATCCCGACCGCACCATCGAGCAGGGCATCCAGGCGCTGGAGGATTGGATCCGCTACATCGGTCTGCCCACCCGCATCCATGAGCTGCCGAAGGTCGAAAAGTATCTGGACGACGAAGTCCTCTACAAAATGGCGCGCCGCGTCCGCTCCGGCCGCGAGGACGGCTCCGTCGGCTGCGTAAAGCGCATCTATACGGAGGACGTCGTGAACATCTTCCGTCTGGCCATGTAAAACCCCTGATACAGCTGACGCCTCCGTTTCGGAGGCGTCAGTTCAGCTTGTCAAAAAACTACCCAAGGGCCTCCGTTTCTGGTAAAATAGGAACGGGGGTGTTGTTATGGAAGAATGGAAGAAAGACGCACGTCGAGATG
>SFFV01000017.1 GCA_004557735.1 Clostridiales bacterium | reverse complement strand
CTACCCCGAGATCGCCAAGCGGTTTTCGACAACGTCCGCCAGCGTGGAGCGTGCGATGCGGCACGCGGTCGAGGTCGCGTGGGACCGCGGGGACGAGGAAACGCGGCAAAAGATCTTCCGCAGCACGGTCTCCGGGAACCGGGGCAAGCCGACAAACGGCGAGTTTATCGCCATGATCGCCGAGCATGTTTCCCGGCAGATCCCGCTGTAAAACACGGATCCGGAATCCGGCAAATTTTCCGGCGCGCCTCCCCGTCCGGTCCGGCGCGGCCGGGAAAGGCTTCTGCTGCTCCCGGACGTAAGGCAAATACCCCCGGCGTCAGCCGGGGGTATTGCCGTGCGCTCTTTTTTGCTGTAAGCCCTGTTTTGCCGGAACTGTCCGCCCGTCAGGGCTTCCAGTCGCCGCCGTCATTGTTCTGGCCGTAAGAGTTCTGCTGATAGGTGCTCCGGTCATTATTCCCCTGCCCGTAGGGATCCCGGCCGTATCCGCTCTGACCGTACCCGCCGCCGTAACCGCCGGAGGGGTACTTGGGGCTGTCGCCGTACCGGTTCCAGCCGGGCTGGCTGTCCCCGCAGAGCCAGATGATCAGAATAATCTGCCCGACGACGGGGATGAGATTCAGGAAGAACCACGCGCCGCTGCGTCCGGCCGGAGAAGCAGATGTACTTTTGAAATACGGATGAAATAGCGGCTTGAAAGCTCATGGTTTTGTCTCCTTCGGATTTGTTTTTAAAGATCGGCCCCGGGACGCTTTCCTTCCTTTTTCTGATATTGTATCATAGGTTTTCCTTTATATATTTTAAAAACGAAGAAATGACAACGCACACAGAGCCGAAAAATCGCGTCTCCGTCGTCAGAATTCGTCACGGTGGCGCGAAATGCGCATAATCTCCCGCGGTTGGTAAACAATAGGTTTGCCGGACAATAAAACACAAGGGAGAAGATAAATATGAAAGCAACCGGAATTGTTCGCCGTATCGACGATCTCGGCCGCGTCGTTATCCCCAAGGAGATCCGCCGCACCCTGCGCATCCGCGAGGGCGACCCGCTGGAGATCTACACGGAGAAGGACGGCGAGGTCATTTTCAAAAAGTATTCGCCCATGGGCGAGCTGAGCAGCTATGCCGCGGAGATCTGCGAATCGCTCTACAAGTCCACGGGCGGGACGGTCGCCGTGTGCGACCGTGACAGTATGATCGCCGTTTCCGGCGGTGGGAAAAAGGAGCTGCTGGAAAAACCGGTAAGCAAGGCGCTCGAGGAGGTCATGGAGAACCGCCGCGCCGTGCGCACGGAATCGGGCGGCCGTGCGCCCCGGCCGGTCGAGTCGGCGGAGGATTACTCCATCGCGGTGGCCGCGCCGATCCTGGCCGAGGGAGACGTGCTCGGCTGTGTGATGTTCCTCTCACACCCCGGCTCTCCGGCGGCGACGGATCTGGAATTCAAGCTCGCGCAGACGGTGGCAGGATTTCTTGGCCGGCAGATGGAGGGCTGACGGCGAAGGCCGCCGAAAATTTTTTCCGGTTGGGTGTTGACGGGCGGCACAAACTGTGGTAATATAACTTCTGCGATATCGCGGGGTAGAGCAGTTGGTAGCTCGTCGGGCTCATAACCCGGAGGTCATTGGTTCAAGTCCATTCCCCGCAACCATTAAGAAAACCCTGTAATCTCAACGGTTACAGGGTTTCTTCTTTTTTTACGCGCCGCGGAAAAACCGGCGTAAAATCCGAATTTGGGGAACATTTGGGGAACAGCTATCCCAAAATGCCTCTTTATACTGTGCGGTTCTGCGTGTGCGGAGCCGCTATTTTTTATGCCCTGCGGCGTATGAGAACATCCGTGATTGTGTCCGACGCGGCGGCCTTTGCTTCTGAATAATAGTTTTCCGTCGTGGTAACGCTTGCGTGTCCCAACATCCGCGAGACGGTAACGACATCCGTACCACTCGCGATCAGTACCGACGCAGCGGTATGCCGGAATGCGTGCGGGTTCACGTGCGGCAGACCGTGGCGCTTGCTAAATTCGCTCATCCATCGTGTCCATGTCTGCGGATTCATTGGTTTTCCGTCATCCTGCGTGAAGATATACCCATTTTCTTGCCAACGGTCGCCGTTCTTTAGGCGCGTTTCAAGCTGTTCACGCCTGAGCTGCTTCAAAAGCAAAATCGCTTCCTGCGGTATCTTCATAGCGCGGTGGTCGCTGGTTTTCAGCGTGTCCTCGTATACGCCGCGTTTGACGGAGTAGTACAGCGCCCGGTCAATAACGACTGTGCCGGTTTTCAAATCGATCTTTTCCCATTTCAGCCCGGCGATCTCGCCCCGTCGTGCACCGGTAACGGCTATGAGGTAAATAAAAGCGCGATACTTCAAAGGCTCTGCGTCTGCTGCATCAAAAATCGCGTGCACCGTTTCCGGCTGGTAGTAATTGGGCGGTTTTCTTTTCGGTCTCGGCGGAGAGGCTTTTGCGGCGGCATTGTACGGTACAAGCATCTCTTTTTCTGCTGTCGCCAAAATTGTTGATATTAACCTGTAGTGCTCCTGAATCGTCTTAGCGGCAAGTGGGGACTCGTCCCGCTCAAAGGTGAAGAGCGCTTCCGGCTTCTTATTCAGCGCCTGCGCGATCTTCTCGGCGGTTTCGCGGCTGACTGTCTCCGTAAACGCTTTCCGCAGCGTACAGGAGGAAACCCCGGCACGCTGCGCCGCCTCTGTCCTTGTGAGCTTCTGTGCCTTTATAACGGCTTTTATATCCGTTCGTGCCGTAGCCGTCCCCTTATCCTGTCGGCCACCGGATTTTGACAGCTTGGTGTAAAGGTTGTTCAAGTGAGCGGGGCGGATATCCGATAGCTTCAAATAGCCGATCTCCGGGAATATCTGCGCGAGCATGGCGTTGTAGCGCTCCAGCGTGCTTTCCTTGACACCCTGCCGCCGTTTTAGCTCAAGAACATACCCGGCGTATTCTTCAAACGTCTGGCGGTTATCCAGCGCAAAGCCCTTCTTGATCTCTTCCTCGAAAAGAGCGGCTTGCCGCTGCGCTTCCCGCTCGGCTTTGGCCTCGCCCCATGTTTCAGGCGGGGTATAGGTCTTGAAATGCTTCAAGAGCTCCGGATGCATCGCGCCCCACGGTAACGGTGATCCGGTAGGACGTGCCGCGATTCCCGGTACGCTTCTCAATGCTCGCCATAGCAGAGCGTCCTTTCCTGTCTTTTTTCTCGCGCGTGGGTGAACAATGGCGATTTTTTCATAGCTTCATTCTGCCTGTTATATAAAATAAACCATAAAATATAACAAACAGACGATATAAAGTATATATTATTAGCTATTATTCGCGCTATTTTGAACGTTTTAAAATATAAGCATATGTCGGCGCTGTTGGCGGCGGGGTTTGAGATAGAAGTGAGTTAACTGTTCTTCTTCCTGACTTCTTCACGAAACCGCAGAGCTTCCTGACGAGCTTTTTCCGCCCCTTCACGAACCAAAGGGCCGCCTTCGCATATCTTGCGTTGGCATTCAGCAAACGTGTTCATTGCTTCGTTATATCCCTTACGGCTTTCTTCTATACGCTTTTTTATTTCTTTATCACTGAGCCGACGACTTGGGCGAGACGTGGCACGGTCGTTGTCCATGAAAGCAAAAGAGAACGCTTCGTCCTGCGAGAACCCAAGATCCTGGTATACGGAGGCGTCCAAGGAGATTTTAAGCGCTTTCAACCAAGAGAATTTGGAACTCATATTGTACACTTCCTTTCTACCATATATGGCAAGCAGACGGCCAAATTGCAACCATTTCAATAAATAAATTTTATCACGCTTTTCAATAAAGCTCAAGCACAGGCGACGGAAGTGAATACGGGATTTTTTCGGGGTGCAGTCGGCCTCCTGCTGATCTTTTCGCCTTTACTAATTCGGAAACTACCCCTCCGGTTATCGTGCGCTGTGCGGCTGCTCGGTGGCGGCATATAAGGCGAGCGGAGCGGCGTTTGTGTGCCGTCCCGCTCGCTGCTGAGCAGATGGCGGGTCAGTCGTCCAGTGCCTCGAATATGGGGGCAAGGGTCTCTTTCGCGCCTGCCGCGCAATGGGAAATATGGCTGAGCAGCACTTCGACGGACTGCTGCGCTCGATATACCGCCCATTCGAGTTGATCGCCGGTCAGACGTTCCGGTTCATCGTTCTTGAAAAGCGGCGGGACGGGGAATATCGGCTTTAAGATCGTGCGCAGGGTCTCCGTCAGGGCGCAGATGTCCTTGAGATCGTTTTCCACCGAATCGAGCGGATCAAACAGCGTTTCGGCTGCGGCGCGGTATTTCTTCTCAAATTCGGCGCATTCTTCGGGTGTGGCGATCGTAACAGAATCCATGGTTTTTCCCGACAAAGGACGCGGGTACATCTCCATCCTTTACCCAGCGGCGCAGCGCCGTTTCCGGGATGGGCATATTTTCCGCCTTAGCGCGGGCCAGAGTTTGGCTGATGGTTGCAACATCAGAAAAGTCGTTCATATAGGAGCCTCCTGTTTTTTCTTTTTTCGGCCTATCGCCGGTCTCGCTGTCTCTGCCTGTCTATCCGTACCGCGCGGGCATGATACATCAACTCCATTCTTGTTAATTCCTGTTTTTTGTGATAGCGGTTTACCACGTTGGGCGGCTTGCGATTTCAGTGTAACGCGCGTGCAAAAGTGCTTTGTCCGTAATTATGTAAGGTTTTTCGTATTTTCTCTTTGTGTTTTCACTAAAAGATGTCAACGAGAAGGACGAATTGTAACATCGAAGCAAGGAAAATACAAAAATGCACAAAGACTCGTGCAAATTTTTGTACAAAAAAATAAGAGGCGGTCCCGTTGTTGGGATCGCCTCTTTCTGTCTGTATGGATCGAAAGCTCTTGCAATCGGTAAAACTATGTGTTATTTTGCTTGTGGCGCTGTAAGGCGCTGAGGGCGTTGCACAAAACGGCAGGCGGTTAGCTACACCACCCGAGAGGGGGTGAAGCAATGCCGATTACGATTACTTTTCATGTATTTACATACACGATCACGATAACCGTAAAAAGCAGAAACCGCCACTCTGCCAAGTGACGGTTTCTATCCTTTTAGAAATCTAATCTTGAAGAGCTAACCGCGTGTCGCAGCGTCCTCTTTATCTTCATTATAGCCACCGTGCCCGGATTGTCAAGCCAAAGTTTCCCGGCGGCAATGGCTTGCTCATTCAAAATTTGGGGAACGAAAGTTGTAAAACAGCGTCACAAAAGACCAGACAGCATAAAACGATAATTCCAAAAAGCATTGAAAATACAAGACTTTTTCAGACATGGCCAGACGTTATAAAAATCAAAAACACAGGCTCATAACCCGGAGGTCATTGGTTCAAGTCCATTCCCCGCAACCAACAAAGTTCCGAAAACCATTGGTTTTCGGAACTTTTTTTGCTTTGGCCGGAAAAGACGGGAGAGCGCCGATCCCATCAGACGCACGCAGGGAGGCGGTCGCGGACGCATCCCCTGCTGCGGTGGTTCTCATGGACGGAGACGGATTGAGCGCCTTTCCTCCGCCTGCTTCAGACATTGCACCGCCTGCCAGGCTTCTCCCATGCAGGCGAGATGGAGGCCTTCCTTGCCTGTGTTTCCCATGATATCCCGCAGATCCAGCAGCAGAGCTTTTTTGAGATATTCCTTTGCCGGAGCGAAAAGTCCGTTCTGGGCGGCAAAGAGAGCGTGACTGGCAAAGCTCAGCGTGGAGTCATGGAGGCACAGCGGCTCAAAGTCCTCCCATGCGGCGAGCCTTTCCTCCGGGGTGAACAGCTCCGGCAGACGGGTCATAAGCAGCAGAACGTCGGCCTGTTTGACCACCTTGTACCGCTGCAGCCGGTCAAAGCACACCCGATGATAGCTGGCCCGGGCGTCAGGCTTGAGCAGGGAGATGTCCACCGGCTCAAGACGGTGGAAGGTGTCATCGGTGGTCAGACGCCCGGTGTTGGGATCGCGGGGCCAGGGGATGATACGGCGCAGATGCCGCCACCGCGCCGCCTCGCTCTCCGATAAACCGAGAGCCGCGTATTTCTCCGGGGCCAGATCACGCAGATCTTCCGCGGCTTTACAGGCCAGCGCCAGATTGTGCTGCACCATAACATTGGTGTACAGGTTGTTGCTGGTTATCCCGCAGTATTCATCCGGTCCCTTGCAGAAGAGCAGGTCCGCGGTATCGGTTTCGGGATGATAGGTGTACCGGCTCTGCCAGAAGCGCGCCGTTTCAACATACACCTGGGCGGCGTAACGGATATAAAAATCCCGATCGCCGGTGATGCGGCAATATTGGTCAAGGGCGTAGACCACATCCGCTGTAATATGAACCTCACTGCAGCCGATATCCCAGGTCTCGCACTGCTCTATCCCGTCCAGCGCGGCCATCCAGGGGTATCTTGCTCCGTCGGCGTTCATTTTTTTTGCGTTTTCTCTGGCAGCCGGGAGCGTATTTACGCGATAGCGGCAGAGATTTTTGGCCGCTTCCCGATCGGTATGGATAAAAAACGGCAGCATGAACATGTCTGTATCCCAGAAATAACAGCCTTTATATCTGCCGTGGGTCAGACCTCTGGCGCCGATGCTCACCGTATCGTCCCTGCCGCTGCAGCTGCAGATGAGGTTGAATTGGGAAAATCGCAGAGCGCACTGAAGCTCTTCGTCGCCGAGCGTTATATCGCTTTTTTCCCACTGTTCCTGCCAGGCGGACTTGTGTTCCCGGAAAAGCGCGCCGTAATCCCAGACGCGGGGCGCTTCGTCAATTCGGGGGTCCACATCCCGGCTGGTCCGGACGCAGCACAGCTTGTCCAGTACAAATTCCCGGTTTTTCTGAAGATCTACGCAATATTCCAGCCCGACGGCGCCGTTTTGCTGCGCTATTCCGCCGGCAGGCTCCCGGCTGCAGCGAAACAGTGCCGTTTCTGTCACCCTAAGGCCCGAGCCGGTGACGGCAAAATCGCAGGAAAAGCCGCCGCTGACCGGGCGGACATCCTGCAGGGCAGAGAGCTGGACCGTTTCGGAATTTTCCTTTGTCTGGTCGTCCGGGATGGGACTGTTGCAGCAGCCGGTCATGATACCGCTGAAAAGGGACAGCTGCATATCCGCGAGAGCGGTGATCTTTGTGCGCTGCAGGCACAGCCCGGTCCGCTCTTTCGGAAAGAACCGCTGATGCTCCACGCGGACGGCCTTGCCTTTGGCGCGGAGACAGTACCCCATGGTCAAAAGAGCGGAGCGCATATCAAGCTCCCGCTCCACAGGGGAGGCAACGGCGGCCCTGACCCCGTCGATAGCGATCTCCTCCATGAAAGGCGTGGGCAGGTTCACAAAGTCCGTGATGCCGGGCTTGATCCGGCCGAAAATACCTGCCACATACAGCCCGGTTTTTACCGGCAGCGCTTCCCGGCCGCAGGGCAGGTAGCCCCGCACGCCCATGCGTCCGTTGCCGGTGAAAAAAATGCTTTCCGGGAAATCATCCCGGAGCTCCGTGCCGGTGTGCCGCACGGTCCACGGGGAGAGGCGCAGATCCTTTCTCATGGCAGCATCTCCCGGTCCGCAGTGCGCATCGCATGGCACAGAAAACCGGCGCAGGTGGCAAAGGCCGCCCCGGTCGTGCATTCCCCGGTGACGGGATCTACGCTTTCACATGCGATGCCGTTATCCAGTTTTATCTCTTCAAGCTCTCTCCAGGCCTGCCGGGCATGGCCGCTGAGCAGACTGTTGCAGAGGCTGAGGAGCCAGGGATAGGGCGCGTGAGGACATCCGATCTCCGCTACCGGCATGCCGGCAAAGCTGAACGGGTAGTCCGCCGAGCGGATCGTTTCCACGGTGTTTCGCCAGATCTTATCCCGGCTGTCACAAAAGCCGTAATAGGGCAGCAGCTGCAGGCTGCCGGGCGGCTCGTCGTACACATCATGATTTCCGGCCAGGTCAACGGACCAGCCGAAATATTCTTTGCCTTCCGCGTCCACAAAAACAAAGTTATCGTATACGGCCCGCCTGACCTGCGCGGCCTTTTCCGCGCACCAGCCGTATTCATCGGGCATGAGCGCGGACAGTTTATCCAGCGCCGCCCAGACAAGCACATTGTCATAACAGAGGTACGGATAGACATGCTCGTCGTCTGTGGGCTGGAGAAAGGTCTCGTACAGCTCGGTATCCGGAGCTTTTGCCGCTTCCAGCTTTTTCAGGATGCTCCCGAGGGAATCACGCACAAACGGCTCGGACAGAATGGCCCTGTCGCCGGAGGAGCGGATATAGGCGTCCAGCGCAAGGACCGGCGCCATAAGCTCATCCAGCTCGAAGCCGGGCTCAAGGACCGTCCCGTCAATGTAGCGGGAGTGGACGCCGATATTGCGGCGCTGTCTGGTGAAAACATATTCCAGCATCCGCCTTGCGAGAGATGGGTCTGCTTCAAGGATCGCCGGGAAGGCCCAGAGGAGCGTGTCCCGGTCCCAATAGGCGGCGCTTACATAGTAGCGGGAGCTGCGGGAGGTAATACAGACAAGCTCTTCCGTATCCAGCGTGATCCCGGTGGAATAAAAAATACAGAAAAACAAATTGGTATTGTAGAGCCGGGAGAGGCGGGGATCGGCAAAGCGGTATGCGCGGCGGTCAAGCCATGCGGCGGTTTTGGCGTATTCCCATTCCCAGCCGCGGCGCAGCATCTCCTTGGCGCTGGTGGCGGCGGCGACTTCCTCAAAGCCCAGTCCCCAGAAGAAGGTGACGGTCTCCGGCCCGGCGGACAAGACGGCGTCGCAGGAAAGGGAATAGCGCACAGCCCCGTCCTCCAGACGGAAGCGGCTGTCCGTGTCCCGGTCTGCCATGGGGGCGAAGGCGAACAGCGGCCCGCCGCAGCGAAAATCAAAGACAATACTGTTGTTCCATCCGCTGCGATAGCAGTGCTTTGTCCCTTCCAGCTCCTTGTCCTCATTCACGCAGTGCCACGCGCCGGACCAGCCGCCCCGCAGACCGAACCGGACCCGGACAGGAGAATCCGACCTTACGGACAGCCGCAGGGCAAAGCCCCGCTCTCCCACAGGGGCGAGGACCGTCATATCCATGCGGATATCTCCCGCCCGTGCGCTCATTCGGGGGATCCAATCGTGTTCCCTGTGCCAGTCTGGTTCGGCAAGCGCCGGCTCCGCAGACCCGCCGTCCGGCAAGATCCGCTGGACAAAGGGCGTCATCAGCGGCGCCGCACGGCTTCCCCGAAGCTCGATCATGCCCTTTTGTGCCATGTGCAGGAAGCCGACAGACTCAATGGCGGCGGTCTCTCCGTTGATTGTCGGAAGCGATACAACTTCATTGCCGGTAGGAATATACAGTTCCATAAGCGCTCCTCATCGCATTGATGTTTAAGCGATTAAACCAATGTTATATGTCAAATATAACAGAAACCGGCTCTTTGTCAAGGCTATTTTTTATAAAAATCAAAAATGCTATTGACACCAAAACCGATTGCAGGTATTATTTATCCAACAAGCAAGTTTAAACGGTTAAACAAGCAAAGGGGCTGTCAATGGCGAGATCAACATTAAAGGATGTAGCAGAGCTGGCCGGCGTTTCCGCCGCCACCGTTTCTTATGTCCTCAGCGGTAAGCGCACCATTTCCGAAGAGACAAAGGCCAGGGTGCTGGAGGCAATCGAACAGCTGGACTATGTGCCGGACCTGACCGCCCGGGGGCTCAGCATGCGGGACTCCAAGCTGATCGGCGTCGTGGTGCCGCAGACGGAGCCGGGAGAACGGCTGATGTTTCAAAACAGCTTTTACAGCGAGGTCCTGGGGAGCATTGAGTACTACGCGAGGCAGAAGGGCTACCATATCCTGATCTCCGCGACGGACGCCAACGAGAGCTACCTGACCCTGGCAAAGCAGCGCAATCTGGACGGGATCATCGTGATCGGCATGTACCCGGACGAGTTTTACCATGAGATGAAAAAGACCCAGATCCCCATTGTCCTGATCGACAGCTACTGCAACGACCATTATTACCACAACATCCGCATCGACGACGCCTACGGCAGTTATCTGGCCGCAAGGCATCTGCTGGAAAAGGGGCATAGGGACATCGCCTTTTTCGCCGGGCAGATGAAAGAAAACGGCGTGATGAAAAAACGCCTGCTGGGATATCAGCAGGCCTTGGACGAATTTCATGTGGAATTCAGGGATGAATACGTTTTTGAAGGGCAGATCGACTATCAAAGCGGCGTGGAGCTTGCGGGAAAGCTGACGGAGATCGCCCCGGGCGTCACGGCCATTGTGGCCGCGGCGGATATTCTGGCCATCGGCGCGGTAAAGGGCCTTTATGAAGCGGGGAAAACGGTCCCGGAGGACTACTCCGTCGTGGGCTTTGATGATCTTGAAATCTCCCAGTATCTCACGCCGGGACTGACCACGGTCAAACAGCAGATATCCTTAAAAGGGCAAAAGGCAGTAGACCTGCTGCTGAAGCATATCGAAAACCCCAGCTTACCCAAGCAAGAAGAAATACTTCCGCTGGAATTGGTTGAAAGAGGCTCCGTAAAGAAAATCAACTGAGGAAAGAGAAAGTAAAGCGGCCTGCACCGCCCTGTCAAAGCCTGTGCAGGCCGCAAAGCAAAGATCCCCGCAGGGCTCTTACGCTGAACTTTATTTTAAGCGAAAAGAGCCAGGAAATCAACATTTTTTTAGGAGGAACAGAACCAATGAAAAAGACCAAGCTTTTTTCGCTGCTCGCCTGTGTCCTGGCGGCTGTCATGCTGTTTTCCGCATGCGGTACCGTCACTTCCGGCGAGACCCCCAAGACCGACGAGCCGGCGGCGCCCGCTCCCGCAGAGGTCCCCGGAACGGAGCCGGAGAACGTCACCATCACCTACTGCAACTTCAACTCTTCCGGCGGAAACGAGGAGACGCTGCAGAAAATGGTGGACGCCTTCCGGGAGGAGTACCCCTACATCACCGTTGAGGTGGAGACCATCGGCTACAACGATTACTTCACCCAGATGCAGACCCGCGTTGCCGGCGGCACCGCGCCGGACTGCTATGAGCTGAATATTGAAAACTTTGCCGCATACGCCAACAAGGGCTTGCTCGCTGAGATCAGCGGCGTGGACGTCAGCGGACTGAATGAGACCGCGCTCAACGCCTTTAACGTCAAGGGCGTGCAGTACGGCCTGCCCGAGAGCTTTTCCAACGTGGTTTTGATCTACAACAAGGACCTCTTCGATCAGGCCGGCGTGGCTTATCCCACCGCCGACTGGACGCAGGACGACCTGCAGGCGGCGGCGGAAGCCATCCGCGCTCTGGGCGATGACATTTTCGGCATCTGGCAGCCTATCACCTATAATGAGTTCTTCAAGGTTGCCGCCCAGTACGGCGGCGCGCTTCTGAACGAGGACAAGACGGAGTTTACCATCAACAGCCCGGAAAATATCCGTGCCGCCCAGGCTCTGGTGGACAGGGTCCTGGTCAGCAACGTTCAGCCCAACACGGCGCAGCAGGGCGGCATGGGCGACTGGGATATGTTCATGAGCGGCAGGCTCGGCATGATCCCCACCGGCATCTGGGCATTCCAGACCTTCACGGAAAACTGCGGCTTTGACTGGGACATTGCCGTGGAGCCGGGCAGCACCCGGAAGGCTACCCATTTCTTCTCCAACTGCGTGGTTCTCAATCCCGAGAGCAAAAACCGGGAGGCCGCAGCGACCTGGCTCGCCTGGCTCACCTCCAGCACCAAGTCTGCGGAGATCCGTCTGGAAGCCGGCTGGGATCTCCCCGCGCTGAGCGATATGGACGCTCTGGCAAGCTATCTGGAGATCACGCCTCCCGAAAACCGCGAGGCCGTATTTGAAAGCCTGAATTACCTTGTCCTGCCCCCTGTCATTGAGGACTATGCTCTGATGAGCGACATTATCGGGCAGTATCTGGCCGCAGCAGCAGACGGCACCATGACCGTAGAGGACGCTCTCAATGCCGCACAGGCCGATTGCGAAGCGCAGATCTCTCTGGGCTGAGTTAACAATTCGGAAGGGCGCCTTGGCGCCCTTCTTTTTTGGGAAAAGATACAACGGGAGGTAATACAGGCAGATGAAAAGCGAAAAAAGCCGGGAAAGACGACGGAACGAACGCTCGTTCCTCTCTGCCTCCCCTTTCCTGACGGCAAGCCTGATCGGGTTTGCGATCTTCTACTTTGCGCCGATGGTCATTTCGGTCGTTATCAGTCTCACCGACTGGAACGGGCTGGACCGCCTGCTTGCCCCGGGCTTTATGGAGGAGCATTTTATCGGACTGGATAACTACAAGGCCATTCTGACCGGCGCGGAGTTCTGGAAAGTACTGAAAAATACGCTCGTTTATATCGTGCTGTACATTCCGCTGATGCTGACGACATCCACCGCCATAGCCGCGCTGCTCAGCAGGCAAAGACGGGGCGTGGGCGCTTTCCGGGTGTTGTATTATATCCCCGTTCTCACTTCATGGGTGGCCGCTTCCCTGATCTGGAAGAGCCTTTTGTCGCCGCAGTACGGCGCCATGAACGGGATATTGGCGTTTTTCGGCATGGAAGGCCCCGGCTGGCTCACCGACGAAAAATGGGCCATGCCCGCCATTGTACTGGTGTCCGTATGGAAGGACATGGGCTTTTTCGGCCTTATCCTGCTGTCCGGGATGATCGGTATTGACCGGACCTACTATGAAGCGGCGGAGATCGACGGGGCAGGCTCATGGACCCGCTTTTTGAAGATCACGCTGCCTCTGCTCACGCCCGCCCTCTTTTATGTGCTGATCGTGAGCCTGATCAACTCCTTCCAGCTGTTCCCGCAGATCATGATCATGACCGACGGCGGGCCCAACGGGGCGACCCAGGTGATGATGGAGCGGATCTATAAATACGGCTTCCGCTATTACCGGATGGGCTACGCCTCTGCGTTCTCCTGGATCCTGTTTATCGTCATTATGATCTGTACGGCCGTCCAGATGCGCGGACAGAAACGGTGGGTGAATTATGATACATAAAAAACGCCTGTCCGCCGCGGCATATTATATAGCGGGAGCATTGATTGCCGTTCTGGCCGCCATCCCCTTTCTGTGGATGATCACCACTTCCCTCAAGGCCCGGGGGGCGCTGATGAGCATCCCCATCGAGTGGATCCCCAAAGAGCCCACCCTGGCCGCCTATGTCAAGGTGTTTTCCAGGTTCCCCTTTTTCCGGACCATCGGGAACAGCCTTTTCATCTCCGTGACCTATACGCTGATCACGCTGCTCTCCGCGTCCATGGCGGCTTTTGCCTTTGCCAAGCTGGAATTTCCCGGATCGGGCACGCTGCTGAAGGTCTTTCTGGCCACCATGATGATCCCCACGCAGGTCACCATGATCCCGCTGTTTGTGGTGATGAATAAAATGCAGCTCATCAACACCTATTCCAGCGTTATCCTGCCCTCGATCTTCCGCCCCTTTGCCATCTTCCTGCTGGTCCAGCAGATGCGTACGATCCCCAACGACTATCTGGACGCGGCAAGGATCGACGGCGCTTCCACCTTCCGGGTGTATTTCCGCGTGGCCCTGCCCCTGTGCAGGCCCACTCTGGCGACCTTATCCATAACCACCTTTATGGAGGCCTGGAACGATTACCTGTGGCCGCTGCTTATGCTGACGGACAAGGCGAAAATGACCCTGCCCATCGCCCTTTCCACCCTGAACGGACAGTATTCCACCGAGTACAACGTTCTGATGGCGGGCAGTCTCATCTCCATGGTCCCCATCATTCTGGTATATATCTTTGCGCAGAAATATTTTGAAAATGGCATGATGGCCGGAGGAATAAAAGGCTGATGCAGAGAATCGGCAGGGAAAAACAGCATCGCTTTGTCCCATACCCCCATGGCGAGGCGGAGATCGAGAGAGACGGCGCGGCGATGCGCCTCCGCCTCCGCTACGCCGGGGCCTACGGCATGGGCGAAAAATACGACTTTTTCAATCAGAAGGGCAACACCGTGGTCAACCGCGTCGAGGAGAAGTTTTGCTTTCAGGGCGAAAAGACCTACTGTGCCGCGCCCTTCTTCTGGACAGACACCGGCTTCGGGCTGTATGTGGACAGCTGCGAGACCACCGTCTTTTCTTTCGGAGAAGAGGAGATCGACGTGACGCTGCCGGAGGAGGCGGAGGCCGTTCTGTTTACCGGCTCGCCGGAAGAGATCGTCAGGGAATATATGGGCCTTTTCGGAAAAGCGGCGCTGCCGCCCGACTGGGTCTTTGCGCCCTGGATCTCCGCCAACCGCTGGAATACCCAGGCGGAGGCGGAAGAGCAGCTGGATAAGCTCGTCAAGTACGATTTCCCGGCGGGAGTCATTGTGCTGGAGGCCTGGAGCGACGAGGCCACCTTCTATATCTGGAACGGAGCCGACTATACGCCGGTGCCGGACGGGGGCGCGATACGCTGTGAGGATTTTGACTTCTCCTCCTCTCCCTGGCCCGACCCCAAGGGCATGATCGACCGTTTCCACAAGGCGGGCCTGCGCCTGCTGCTGTGGCAGGTGCCCGTCTATAAAAAGCAGGGCGGTGACGAGGCGCTCAACGCCCAGAACGAGCTGGACCGGGAACACGCCGCGGCGGAGAGGCTGTGTGTGATGAACCGGGACGGGACGCCCTATACCATTCCGGAAGGCCACTGGTTTTCCGGTTCCATGGTGCCGGATTTTACAAACGCCAGAACCGTCAGAGAGTGGTTTGGAAAACGGCAGTATCTGCTGGACATGGGCGTTGACGGCTTTAAAACAGACGGCGGCGAATTTATCTGCCGGGAGGACGCGGTCTTTGCCGACGGTACGGACGGAAAGACCGGGGTGAACCGCTATTCCCGGGACTATACGGCAGGCTATAAGGCCTTCGTGGGAGAAAACAGGGTCCTCTTCAGCCGGGCCGGCTTTTCCGGACAGCATCTTGTGCCCCTGCACTGGGCGGGGGATCAGCAGTCCCGGAACGGCGAGCTGAAAAGCGTGCTCCGGGCGGGGCTCTCCGCCGCCGCGTCGGGGATCCTCTTCTGGGGCTTTGATATCGCCGGCTTTGCCGGGCCCCTGCCAAGCCCGGACCTTTACCGGCGGGCCACGCAGACGGCCTGCTTTTGCCCGGTGATGCAGTGGCATTCGGAGCCGGACGGCGGACAATTCCGGGAACTGATGCCCGGCGGCGAGGGCAACAACGAGCGAAGCCCATGGAATATGGCGGCGGCCTATGAGCTGCCGGAGTTTCTGGATGAAATGCGCTTCTGGCACAAGCTGCGCATGAAGCTGATCCCGTATCTGAGCAAAACCGCCCGGGAGTGCGCGGAGGAAAGCCGCCCCATGATGCGCCCGCTGGTATACGGCTGGCCGGAAGACCGGCACGCGGCGGGCTGTGATGATGAATTCATGCTGGGAGACGATCTCCTTGTAGCGCCGCTTCTGGAAGAAAACGCGGAGACGCGGCAGGTCTATCTGCCCCGGGGCGAGTGGATCGGCCTGTTTGACCGGAAAAGCTATGCCGGCGGGCAGATCGTTGCCGCGGGAGGCGCCGGGAGGCTTCCGGTGTTCGTCCGCCCCGGCAGCGCGCTTTTGAAAATCGATCTTGCTGAATAAGAAAAAGTCCGTGCGGCACAGAGCACGGACTTTTTTAAGGAGAAAAATGAAATTTGATGCGATTATTTTTGATCTGGACGGCGTGCTCTGCCATACCGACGACTTCCATTACCTGGCCTGGAAAGCGGTGGCGGATCGGTACGGCATCCCCTTTGACCGGACGGTCAATGAGCGCCTGCGCGGCGTCAGCCGCCGGGACAGTCTGGAGATCCTTCTGGAAAACGGCGGAAAAACCTGTTCCGAGAAAGACAAGCAGCGCATGGCGGAGGAGAAAAACGAAATATACCGTGGATTTCTGGCAGGGATGACGCCGGGCGATCTTTCGCCGGACACACGGGAGACCCTGAACGCGCTGAAAGCCCGGGGCGTCCGGCTCGCCATCGGCTCGTCCAGCAAAAACGCCGGACTGATCCTGTCCCGCCTTGGCCTTGGATCCTTTTTCGACGCGGCGGCTGACGGGACGGAGATCCGCCGTTCAAAGCCGGACCCGGAGGTCTTTCTTCTGGCAGCGGAAAAGCTGAGGGTACCGCCATGCCGTGCGGCGGTGGTGGAAGACGCCGCCGCGGGAATTGAGGCCGCAAAAAGGGGCGGGTTTTATGCCATAGGGATAGGCTCCGCCGCCGGATGCGAGGCGTCGGACGGCAGGATCCGCAGGCTGTCGGACTTGCTGTCCATCGTTCAGGGGCCTCTTCCTTGAATGGTGCGGCGCAGAGCCCTGAGCGCAGCGCATGACCGGTCGGTCGCCGGCTTGAAGCCTTCCCCGCCGCCGTATCGGGTGGATGCCGCGGAGCTCGGTTCCATCCGCCTGCTTTGCTTTGCAAAAGACGCGCCGTTTCCCCGCCCCTTCGGGGCAGCCAAAAATGATCCGCGCCATGCATATTGGGGGACATCCCATGCATGGCCGTTTTTTACGCGGTCCCGCACGTTGACCCTCATCCTTCCGGCTGGTATAATAACAATGCAGGAAAGATCGGTTTCTGACAGGGAGGGAAAGAGATGTACGGCGCCATACTGGGCGATATGATCGGCGCGCCCTATGAATTTGACAGGGGAAGCAAGACAAAGGATTTCCCCCTTTTCTGCGGCTGCTCGCAGTTCACGGACGATTCCGTTATGACGATCGCCGTGGCGGAGGCCCTGCTGGACTGCCGGTTCCGGGGGGATGATGACATCCGGGCCGGGCTTGTCGGCTCCATGCGGAAATGGGGCGGGAAGTATCCGGATGCCGGTTACGGCGGCCGCTTCCGCCGCTGGCTGCGGGCAAAGGATCCGGAGCCCTACGGCAGCTGCGGCAACGGCTCGGCCATGCGCGTATCCTCCGCCGGCTGGCTGTTCGATACGCCGGAGGAGACGCGCCGCATGGCCCGCCTGACCGCCGAGGTGACGCACGATCACCCGGAGGGTATCAAGGGCGCGGAAGCCACGGCAAGCGCCATCTTCCTCGCGCGTACCGGCCGCAGCAAGGACAGTATCCGAGACTATGTCGTGCGGGAGTTCGGATATGATCTTTCCCGCACCTGCGATGAGATCCGGCCAACGTATTGCCACAACGAAAGCTGCCAGAAAACGGTGCCGGAAGCGATCACCGCTTTCCTGGAGGGCACGGATCTTGAGGACGTCATCCGCACGGCGGTCTCCCTCGGCGGGGACTGCGACACGCTCGCCTGCATCGCCGGGAGCATCGCGGAGGCCTTTTACGGCGTCCCCGAACGGCTGAAGGACGAGTGCCGGAGCCGTCTCCCAAAGGATATGCTCGACATCCTGTGCCGCTTTGACGTCTTTCGGGAGCATGGGCACGGCGCCGTTCCCGATCCCCGGGGACAGTCGTTTTCGCTGGCAAAGGATCATGGCAAACCGCTGTTGCAGACGAGGAAAGAAGGGAGCGCACGCAGAGAGCGGCGCCGATCCGGATAAGTATATCCGAACGCAGAAAATACCCGGAAGGAGTGAACCAGACATGATCTATACCGCAGATACAAAAAAGGCGCTGCTCTGCAAATTGTTTTCCGTGCCGCCAAGCGGCCGCCGCGGGCGAGTTTTTCGGTTGAATTTTACATAATACCGCGGTATAATATAGTGTCAGAGTATAGGCTCATTTGATAGACTTACTCAGAGTCCATAGCATACGGAGGATAATAATATGGCGAAAAAAGAATTTCAGGCGGAATCCCGGCGGCTGCTGGAGCTGATGGTCAATTCCATCTATACGCATCAGGAGATCTTTCTGCGCGAGCTGATATCCAACGCCTCGGACGCTATCGACAAGCTCTGCTTCCGCTCGCTGACCGACGAAAACGTCGGCATGGAGCGCGGAGATTTCTTTATCCGCATCACCGGCGACAAGGAAGCCAAGACGCTCACCGTTTCCGACAACGGCATCGGCATGACCGCCGAGGAGCTGGAATCCAATCTCGGCGTGATCGCGAAGTCCGGCTCGCTCTCCTTCAAGAAGGATCTGGACGCCGCCGAGAAGGACAAGGCGAACATCGACGTGATCGGTCAGTTCGGCGTGGGCTTCTATTCCGCGTTCATGGTCGCGAGCAAGGTGACCGTCGTTTCCCGCGCCTACGGGCAGGAGACCGCCAACCGCTGGGAGAGCGAGGGCGCGGACGGCTACACCATCACCCCGTGCGAAAAGGACACCGTCGGCACCGACGTCATCCTCACCATGAAGCCCGACACGGACGACGACTGCTACAGCGTGTATCTCATGCCCTGGAAGATCCAGGAGCTGGTGAAGAAATATTCAGACTATGTCCGCTGGCCGATCCGCACCGATGTGGAGACGACCGAGAAATACGAGACCGGCGAGGTGGACGAGGCCGGCATTCAGAAGATGGGCGTGCGCACCGTCAAGAAGGAAGAGGTCGTCAACTCGATGATCCCCATCTGGCAGCGCAGCAAGAAGGAGGTCTCCGACGCCGACTGCATCGCCTTCTACAAGGAAAAGTTCAAGGATACCGAGGACCCCGTGTCCGTCATCCGCGTGAACGCCGAGGGCTCGGTCAGCTACCGGTGCATGCTGTTCGTCCCGGCGAAGGCGCCCTACGACTACTATACCCGCGACTATGTTCCCGGCCTGCGGCTCTACTCCAACGGCGTGATGATCATGGAAAAATGCCCCGATCTGCTGCCGGAGTGCTTCCGTTTCGTGCGCGGCATCGTCGATTCGCCGGATCTCTCGCTGAACATCTCCCGCGAAATGCTCCAGCACGACCGCCAGCTCAAGCTCATCTCGATGAATCTCGAAAAGAAGATCAAGGGCGAGCTTTCCCGTCTTATGGAGTGCGACCGCGAAAAGTACGAAAAGTTCTTCAACGTGTTCGGCACGCAGCTCAAATACGGCATCATCGGCGATTACGGCATGAAGCGCGATCTGCTGACCGACCTTCTGCTCTACCGCAGCGCGGAGAAGGAAAAGCTCATCTCCCTGCGCGAATATGTGGACGCCATGCCGGAGAACCAGAAATACATCTACTACGCCGCCGCCGAGACGCCGGAGCGCGCCGCGAAGCTCCCGCAGAACGAACAGGTGCGCGCCAGGGGCTTCGATATTCTCTGCTTCTCGACCGACGCGGACGAGTTCGTCGCGGAGATCCTCGGCAGTTACGCCGAGAAGAAGTTCTGCAACGTCTGCTCGCAGGATCTCGGTCTCGAGTCCGACGAGGAGAAGGCCGCCGCCGACAAGGCCGACGAGGAATACAAGCCCCTCACCGATTTTGTCAGGGAAACGCTCGGCGACGCCGTGGCGAACGTGAAGATCTCCCGCAAGCTCAAAAACTACGCCGTGTGCCTCTCCGTCGAGGGCGGCATCACGCTCGAAATGGAGCGCTACTTCCACGCCATGCCGGGCGCCGACCCGAACGCGATGCGCGCGCAGCGCGTGCTCGAGCTCAATCTTGACCACCCCGCCGTCAAGGCGCTCGACGCCGCGCGGGAGAAGGACCCGGAGCGCGCCGCCGTCATGGCGAAGGTGCTCTTTGCGCAGGCGGAGCTTGTCGCCGGCATTACCCCGGACGATCCGGCGGAGTACGGCGAGCTGGTGTGTAAACTATTCTGACGAATTCAAACAAACCCCACTCCGTTGAGGGGTTTGTTTGAGGGGATCACGGCTCGCCGCAGCGCACTCGCTACGCTCGCACGTTTGCGAGCCGAGAGGAATTTTCTCCGACGCACATGTCGCCGGAGAAAATGATCCCATTTTATTTGCTCCTGCGGGAGCAAACTCTGCGAGGCAGAGAAACCACCGCATTCTGGAGGAACTATGGGCGACCAAGACAAACGCCTGGGCGTATATTTTCACATTCCGTTCTGCGCATCGAAGTGCGCATACTGCGACTTTTGCAGTCTGCCGGGCAGGGATAAGCTCATGCCCTATTATCAGGACGCGCTGCTGATCCAGTTGCAGGAAACGATGCCCCGCATGACCGATTATTTCATCGACACGGTGTATTTCGGCGGCGGCACGCCGAGCTACTACGGCGCCCGGCGCATCGTGGAGATCCTGCAGGAGCTGAAGGTCACCAACCGGCTGATGAAGCAGAGCGAGATCACCGTGGAGTGCAACCCGGACAGCGTCCGGCGCAAGGAGCTCCGCATGCTGCGCAAGGAGGGCGTGAACCGCCTGTCCATCGGCGCACAGAGCGCCAACGACGACATTCTCCGTCTCATCGGCCGCCGCCACAACTGGCGGCAGGTGGAAATGGCGGTGAAGCGCGCGCGCAAGGCCGGCTTCCGCAACGTGAGTCTCGATCTCATCTACGGCCTGCCGAGCCAGACGCGCGAGGACTGGGCGGACACGCTCACCAAGGCGCTCGCGCTCAAGCCCGCGCACATCTCCTGCTACGGTCTGCGTCTGGAAGAAGGCACGCCCATGTACGACGAGTATGAGGGCGCCGACATTCTCCCCTCCGACGACGATCAGGCGGATATGTACCTTTACGCCGTGGACTTCCTTTCGCGCCACGGCTTCCGGCAGTATGAGATCTCCAACTTTGCCCGCCCCGGCTACGAAAGCCGCCATAATCTCAAGTACTGGCGGCTGGACGATTACATCGGCTTCGGCGCGTCGGCAGCCTCGAACATCGGCTTGCTGCGCTACACCTATACCCACAACGTCCGCAAGTATATTTCCGGCGTTTTGGGGGACAAGGATATTATCGCCGAACAGGAGGAACTCACGCCGTTCGACCGCGCGAGCGAGTATCTGATGCTCGGCATGCGCACCGCGGGCGGCATCTCCCGCGAAGAGTATATGAGCGTATACCAGAGCAGCTTCGATAAGCTCGAAGAGATGCTGGAGGTATTTGAGGAAAACGGCTGGGCCGTGTGCGACAACGGACGCTGGCACTTCACGCCCGGCGGATTTCTCGTCTCCAACGTTCTCATCGGCGTGCTGATCGAATCGCAGACGAAAGAGAAATTCAACGCAAACCCGTGGATCCGCGAGGCGTTTGAGGCAAAGGGACAGAAGGTCCCGCTGCCGACGGCGTCCGAGCCGTATATGAACTGACACAGGCGAAAGCCGCAAACAGAGAAAGGCGGTACCCATCATCCGTAACGACGAGAATTACACCCCCTTCCCGGACGAAGAGCCGCAGGACCCGGGGAATGCCGAGTATTATGAATATGATCCCGATCCGGAGATCGTCGGCGAGAGCTACGATTCCTCCGACTGGGAAACCGGCGAGACCGTGACCGGCGAGACGGAGGCCGCGCCGCAGCCGCTCAGCCGGAAGGAGCGCCGCGAGCGCGAGGCTGCGGCGGAGCGCGGGAAAAACTCCCGCGCCGCGAAGCGCGCGAGACGCGAGGCCGAGGACGCCGCGCCCCCGGCGGATCTTCCGCCGCTGCCGGCGCGCGCGCGCCGGGCCGAACGTGAAGAGCCGCAGAGTGCGCCGAAAAAGCGCTTTCGCCGTGCGGGCGAAGCGCCTGTCACGCCGGATGCGCCCGCGCCGCGCGGGAGCTGGAAGCTGCCGGTCATCATTGTGTGCGTCATATTGCTGCTTCTGCTCGCGCTCGTCGTGACGGGAGCGCTGCTCGTGCACCGGGTGGACACGATCTATCCGGGCGTGACGCTCGCCGGCGCCGATCTCTCCGGCATGACGCGAAACGAGGCGCGCGATGAGCTTCTCGCGCTCGGTCACGAGCGCTACGACGCCTTCTCCGTCACGGCGGATCTCCCGCTCGGCAACACGCTCGCCATGTCCTCCGCGGACGCGGGCATGCGTTTCTCCGCCGACGCCGCAGCGGACGCAGCCTGGAACTACGGCCGCGGCGACGGGCTGTTCGGCGCGCTGGTGAAGTATGTCCAGTGCCGCTATCTCGGCAAATGCGGCTTTGTGTACGAGGGCGAGGCGCTGGAAGTGACGCTCGACGAGACGAAGATGCGCTCCATCATCGAGGCGAAGGCCGTGGATATCAACGAGCAGCTTCTCGAGAGCAGCATCGTTATCGGCGAGGACAGCATCACCCTTCTCAAGGGCGCGAGCGGCATGACGCTCGACACCGATTCGGTGTTCAGCTCCTTCCGCGGCGCGTTCCTCTCCGGCGGCACGTCGTTCACCTACGAGAGCGCGCCGAACGCGGACGAGACGTTCGATTTCCAGGCGCTTTATAACGACGTCTATTCCGAAGTTGCCGAAGCGGAGATCCTCTATAACCCCGCCATTGATACGGCCGACCCCGGCAAGGACGACGGCAAGGGCGAAAAGCCCGACCCGACGCCCGAGCCCACGGCGACCGGCGCGCCGTCCGACACGCCGGATCCGTCCGCTTCTCCCGACGCGGCGCCGGGAACCGGCGCGGCGGACGCCTCGCCGGTCGACTTCCACGGCGAGCCGTTTATCGTGACGCAGTCCTCCGTCGGACGCACGTTCGACGTGGCCGAGGCCGAAAAGGCCTGGGCGGCGGCGTCCTACGGCGACACGGTCACGATCCCGATGACCGTGACGAAGCCGGAGCACACCACGGAGGAGATCAACGCCATGCTCTTCCGCGACGAGCTCTCCAAAAACTGGACGATGGTCCGGCTCTGGAACCGGGACTACTGCAACGAGGTGCGCACGTCGCTCTCCGGCAGCAGCGCCGACCGCATTTCCAACGTGAAAAAGGCGTGCGCGCTGCTTGACGGGCTGGTGCTCATCCCCGGACAGACGTTCTCCTTCAACGATACGCTCGGCGAGCGCACCGCGGCAAACGGCTGGAAGCCCGCCACGGCTTACGCCAACGGCGAGGTCCGGCAGGAATACGGCGGCGGCATCTGCCAGGTGAGCTCCACGCTCTACAACGCCGTGCTCTACGCCAATCTGGAGATCGTTGAGCGCGCCTGCCACCAGTTCCAGGTGGGCTACCTTCCCTGGGGCATGGACGCCACGGTGAGCTGGGGCTGGCCGGACTTCAAGTTCCGCAACGACGCCGAATACCCCGTCAAGATCCACGCATGGGTGGACGACGACACGAACGAGTGCTGCATCCAGATCCTCGGCACCGACGTGAAGCACCAGTATGTGCTCATGCAGTTCAACAACTGGGAGGTCTTTGACGAGACCGGCACGTATTACGACGCCGACGGCAATCCGCTCTCTGTCGGCATGGCGGCGGCGACCTGGCGTCTGGTGTTCAACGACGGCGACGATTACAACACCGCCACCCCCGTCAGCAAGGAATACGAGGCCTACAGCACGTACAACTACCACACCGAGGACATTGAAGCCCGAAACGTCCCGCAGGGCTGAGCATAAAAGAAAGTCAGGAGAGAGAAGCCTCATGGAAAAACCGACCTTTTATATCACCACGCCGATCTACTATCCCTCCGCGAAGCTCCACATCGGCCACGCCTACTGCACTGTCGCAAGCGACGCGATCGCCCGCTACAAGCGTCTGTGCGGCTATGACGTGATGTTCCTCACCGGCACCGACGAGCACGGCCAGAAGATCGAGGACAAGGCCAAAGCCGCCGGCGTCACGCCGCAGCAGTTTGTCGATAAGATCGTTACCGGCGAGAAGGGCGTGCTCGATCTCTGGAAGCTGATGAACATCTCGAACGACCGCTTCATCCGCACCACGGACGATTACCATGTCAGGAGCATCCAGCGCATCTTTCGCAAAATGTACGACAACGGCGATATCTATAAGGGCAAGTACTCCGGCATGTACTGCACGCCGTGCGAGAGCTTCTGGACCGAGAGCCAGCTTGTGAACGGCCGCTGCCCCGACTGCGGCGGCGAGGTCAAATACGCCGAGGAGGAGGCCTACTTCTTCCGTCTGAGCAAGTACGCCGACCGTGTGAGAGAGCTGCTGCTCGGCGGCGAGTTTCTGGAACCGGCCAGCCGCGTGAACGAGATGGTGCACAACTTCCTCGACTGCGAGGGCGGCTTGCAGGATCTCTGCGTATCCCGCACGAGCTTTACCTGGGGCGTGCCCGTGGACTTTGACCCCGGCCACGTCGTGTATGTATGGATCGACGCGCTTTTCAACTACACGACCGCGCTCGGCTACGAGAACGACGCCTACCACGACTTTGACAGATACTGGCCCGCGGACGTGCACATCGTCGGCAAGGAGATCGTCCGCTTCCACTCGATCATCTGGCCCGCGATGCTTATGAGCGTGGGTCTGCCGCTGCCGAAAAAGGTCTACGGCCACGGCTGGCTCATCATGGACGGCGGCAAGATGTCCAAAAGCAAGGGCAACGTCGTCGATCCCTACATGCTCGCCGAGCGCTACGGCGTGGACGCGCTGCGCTTCTTCCTGCTGCGCAGCTTCCCCTTCGGCTCGGACGGCAGCTTCTCCAACGAGCTTCTCATCTCCACCATCAACACCGATCTCGCGAACGATCTCGGCAACCTCCTCTCCCGCACGACCGCCATGGCCGGCAAATACTTCGGCGGCACGCTGCCGGAAGCGCAGGAAGCGGGGCCGGAGGACGCGGAGCTTCTGGAGATGCTCGCCGCTCTTCGCGGCAGGTACGCCGCGCAGATGGAGAAATTCCAGATGCAGAACGCTCTCGCGGAGGTGTTCCGCGTGATCTCCCGCGCCAACAAGTACATCGACGAGACAGCCCCCTGGGTGCTCGCGAAGGACGAGGCGAAAAAGCCGCGTCTCGCGCGCGTGCTCTATAATCTGCTGGAGAGCCTGCGCATCTGCGGAACGCTCCTCCGGCCCTTTATGCCCGAGAGCATGGAAAAGCTCGCCGCGCAGATCGGCGCGCCCGAGGCCGCCATGAGCTGGGAAGCCGCGGAGCAATACGGCGTTCTCCCCGCGGCGGCGTCCGTCACGAAGGGCGAAAACCTCTTCCCGCGCATCGACATGGAAAAGGAGCTTGCCGCGCTCGAAGAGCTGAAAAAGCCTGAGACCGACCCCATCGAGCCGTTTAAAGAAAACATCGTGTTCGATGATTTCGAAAAGTGCGATTTCCGCGTCTGCCGCGTTCTCAAATGCGAAGCCGTAAAGAAATCGCAGAAGCTGCTGCGCTTTGAGCTGGACGACGGCTCGGGCGTCACGCGGCAGATCCTCTCCGGCATTGCGATGCACTATAAACCGGAAGAGCTGGTCGGCAAGACGGTCGCGGCGATCGTCAACCTGCCGCCGCGCAAGATGATGGGTCTGGAGTCCTGCGGCATGCTGCTCTCCGCCGTGCGCATGGTGAACGGCAAGGAGGAGCTGCATCTCGTCATGCTCGACGATGCCGTCCCCACCGGAAGCGTCCTCTGCTGAAAAAAATAAAATCGGCGCCGGAGTTCATCACGCTCCGGCGCCGGCTTTTAAGAAAGAGAGGCTTTATCGGAAGAACTGCTTTCCGATGGTTTTATCATAAACCATTCGGCCGCTGTACCGCCAAGTAGTTTTTTTGTTTTTTCCCGCCGCGGTTTTTGTGCGAAAAGACGGCGCCCGAAAAACGAAAAACGCCGCATGGACCGGGAAAATGCGATTTTCCGGTCCATGCGGCGTTACAGCGGCTTTATCCCTCCGGTCCGCGGACGGGCAGCCACGCCTCATAATAACGCAGTGTCACGCCGCCGGAGGCGTCGTTCACGATGTCACGGCCGTATATCATCCCCTCCGGCGTGAGATCTTGCTGCGCGACAAAATCGTAGAGCGGCCGGAGCGCCTCGCGGCGGAGGAAATCCATGCCCGGCGTTTCGATCACGGTGTACAGGCAGTACCGCGCCGGGACAAACACCGCGCCCGGCAGCGCCGTAAAGCCCAGCTCCTCGGCAAACGGCGAGGGCATCGTCACGTCCCAGTCCGCGCAGTCGTCCGGCTCCCCCACGGCGGGCAGAGAGAACGCAAACGCGAACGCGCTGCCGCACCCGGAGTGCGCCGCGCGGCTCGCCTCTTCAAAGCAGATGTGCCCGTCGCGGCTGTACGGCACATGCCAGCTCGCCGGGCGCTCGAGATACATCACCCGCCCGCGGCAGACGCCGAGCCGGTCGAGCTGCGCGGACATACGGTCAAGGTTGAGCCGCGCGAGCCGGAGCGCGCGCTGCTTTTCCTCAATGTCGGCGCGTTTTTCCTCCAGCAGCGCGCCGAGCCGGGACGTGATCGCGCCGGAGAGCACCTGCTCCGTCTCCTGCAGGGAGAAGCCCTGCGCCTTATAGAGACTGCGCCGGACGAGATTGAGCACATCGTAGTACGAATACAGCCGCTGCCCCTGCGCGCCGCGCCGCGGCACAACGACGCCGATGCCGTCGTAGTACCGGATGGTCTGCGGCGTGAGGCCGGTCAGCGCCGAAACGTCGTGCACCGTGTACTGCGGATAGGACATGTCATAAAGCCGGGAACCCATAACGACCCCTTCCTTCGGGAAACAGAAGAATTACTGCGCGGCGGATTCGCTTTTGGACGTGGTATTCTGCAGCACGATGCCCGCAAGCACGAGCACGATGCCGACGACGCCGAGAACGCCGAACGGCTCACGGAACACGAACACGCTCACAAGCGTTTCCACCACGGGCTCGCTGCTTGCGAGGATGGACACCGTGCCGCTCTTGCAGCCATGCAGCGCCAGCGAGAAGAAGCGGTAAGCCAAAAAGCCCGTCGTGACCGCCATCGCGATGCCCACAAGGAAGATCTTCCAGCCGGAGAAGAGAACCGCAAACGGGCGGGAATATCCCTCGCGGAAGAGCAGAAGATCCATGACGATGCCGAAAACGGCGGCGAACACGCAGATCCAGAAGCTGACGGCTTTGCCGGTATAGCCGCGGCCGAGGAGCGCGCGCGTCAAAATATTGATGAGCGCGAACGCGATCGCCGAGCCGAGACCGCAGACGAAGCCGAGGAGCGTCACCGTGCCGCCGAAGCCGGATACGCACGCGCAGCCCACGATGCAGAGAACGATCGCGAACACCGTGCGGCGGGAGATGGCGTCCCTGAACACCACGCGCGCCAGGATGGTGACGAACACCGGCGAGAGATACATGAGGATGCACGCCGTGGAGATGGACATCATGTTGATGGCATTATAGTAGCAGAATGAGAACATGCCCTGCCCGAGAATGCCGACGGCGGCGAAGAGCCAAAAGTCCTTCTTATGCATTTTCAGCTGGCGGATATCGCCGAGGGCAGTGCAGAAGAAGCAGAGCGCGGCCACGGAGCAGCGGATGGAAAGAATGCCCATCGTGCTCAGTCCCGCGCCGGTCAGCGTGCGGGTAAAAAGGCCGGTCAGGCCGAAAAATGCGCCGGACAGCACGGCGGCGACGGCGTAGCGATTCATGTGGTTTCCCCTCTCTTTATTCCATATAATAACAGAATATGGCATGCAGCCGCTATAGGGCAAAATAAAAAACCGGAAAAGATTTTGGCCTGTTTTTCGTTGTTTCGCCGAACCGGGAGCCAAAAAGGCCCCGCGTCGGCCGGCATTTTTTATCCCGCCGCCCTGTTTCGGCGTTACAGCCGCTGTAAGAGGAAGCGGCTCCCCTGCGCGCAGGGGAGCCGCTTCTTATTCGCCAACATCCACGCCGCGCGCGCGAAGCTCGCCCCGCAGTCTGACGGCGTCGCCGAAGAACACGATTGCGTCGAGCCCGACGCGCCGCGCGCCCTCGGCATTCGTGGCCGAGTCGTCGATGAACACGCACTCCGCGCGGTCCAGACCGAACTTGCCGAGCGCGCCTTCAAAGAAAGCCGGGTCGGGCTTGAGAAGCCGCACGTCCGCCGAGCGGTAGATGCGCTCCTCCGGGAAATGCTCCGCCGCGGCAAAGCGCGGCCAGTATTCCCGGTGACGCGGCCCCGCATTCGTAAGAAGGTACAGCCCATACCCCTTTTCGTAAAGCTCGTCGGTGAGCGCCTTCATGCCCTCGACCGGAAGCTCCGGGCGGTCCCAGTGGCCGACGAGCTTTTCGACCGCGCCGCGCAGCGGCTCGCCGACGCGCGCCGTACAGCGCTCGATGATCTCCGCTTCGCCGATCGTTCCGCGGTCAAGCTCGATCCAGTCGATGCTGCCGAACAGCTCGCGCAGCAGCAGCTTCTGATCGTCCCCGGAAACGCCGGCGTTCCGGACGAACACCTCCGGCGCGAACCGGATGAGCACGTTGCCCATATCAAAGAGGACGTTTTTTATCATTGAGGGCTTGCCGCCTCCGCCGGCTGCTTTTTGCGAAACACGGCTTTCACACGGTCGATCCGTTTGCGGCGGCGGTCGCGCGCTTCGAGCCGTTCGCCGAGATCGCGCGCGCCCACGCCGTATACGAGATACAGAATGAGACCCGACACGAGCATGATAAATACCGTCGAGGCGCACCGGCGGCCGGAGGCGTTGACGTTGTAGCCGTACAGCCCCTCCTCGCGGCACATGCTCTGGATGACCATGGCGTATGTCGTGCCGTAGGTGCTTGCAAATGTAGCCGACATGTCATACTCGGTAAAGAGCGCGTTGAAGTTCAGCGCGAACACCGCGAGCACGCTCGGCAATATGATCGGGAGCTTTACCTTGAGGAACGTCCGCACCGGCCCCGCGCCGAGATTCCGCGCGGCGTCCTCAAGCTCCTCGTCGATGGCGTAAAACGCCGCCTTGATCATGCGCAGCGAAAACGGCAGCTTTACAACCGTATACGCGATAATGATGAGTATCCGCACGCGGTCGGCGTAGTACAGGTTCTGGCCGAACACATACCAGACGTCGCCGCTGTTGAAAAACGTGCGGTACGAATAGCAGATGAGGATCGTCGGCAGCAGCCACGGGAAGAGCAGCGCGTACTCAAGGATCGTGCCGGTCTTTTTGTGCTTGAAAATGTAGTTGCATGCCACGACGACGATCACGCACGCGAGCGCCGCGGCGACGACGGACATGACAAAGCTCGTCTGGATGCCGCCGAGCGTCGCCTCGTTGGAGAACACGCCGGAGATCGAGCCCTCGCGGACCTTATAGGTGCCGCGGGACGTGAGATACGAATAGTCCTGCTTGCCGAAGTAGTTCACGAGCGTCCACTGCGAAAGATCCAGCTTGCGCATACGGACGGCGCTGAACGTCTGGAACGAGAAGACGACGATCATCACGACCGGCGTCATGTAGATGATGAACAGGACGTAGGCGTAGATGTGCGCAAGGACGTTCGCGACGGGATTCGTGATCTTCTGCTTCTGGAGCTTCGCCTTCGTTTTGGAGACGGAGAGGTAATGCCCCTTGCGCTCGTAGGACGAGAGGACGGTGAGCAGAAGGATCGTGAAGCACGCGAGGATGATCGAGAGCAGCGCCGCGCGCGCCTGCGGGAACGCCTCGTCCGCCACGGACGAGCCGGCCAGACGGACAATCTCGGGGTTGATGGAGTCGTAGCCGAGAAGCGTCGGCGCGCTCATCGCGCACAGGCCCGTGATGAACGTCATGACCGTGAGCGAGAAGAGCGTCGGCAGAAGCGTCGGGAATACGACCTTCCAGAGTACCTTAAAGGGCTTTGCGCCCATGTTTCGGGCGGCCTCGACGGTGTTGTAGTCGATGCCGCGGATGGCGTTGCGCAGAAAGAGCGCATGGTTGCTCGTGCAGGCGAACGTCATCGTGAAGAGCACCGCGTTGAAGCCGGTGAACCAGTTGACGTTGATGTTCGGGAACGCGTCCTTGAGCTGGGTGGTGATGATGCCGTCGCTGGCGTACAGGAACATGTAGCCCGTGACGAGCGCGACGCCGGAGTAAATGAGCGTCGTCATATAGCCGAGACGGAGGATCTTTGCGCCCTTGATGTCAAAGTACTCGGTCAGCAGCACGATGGAAATGCCGACGACGTTGACCGTGATGACAAGGCACAGCGCCAGCTTGAGCGAGTTCCACACATACTGGGACATGGATCCCGCAAGGAAGAAGCGGATGACCGCGAGAGGATCGATCTCCCCGGCGGCGTTCCTGACGGTGAAAATGCTGGTGAGCGTGTTCAGGCACGGCAGCAGCATAAACCCGAAGAAGAGATACGCGAAGAAAACGCCGCCGATGATCTGCAGCATTTTGATCGGCTGGAAGGGCTTCGGCCGCAGTGTCATTTCCCGGCCTCCTCCCCGTTGGGCGCGTAGCTCATAAGATCGTCGGGGTGGACCGTGACGGTCACGGCGTCGCCGGTGTCGTGCAGGTGCACGCCGTCGTTGCGCTCGATGACCTTGAGCGTCTGGCTGCCGACGTTGATGTAATACTTTATATACAGACCGTAATACTCTCTCGATTCCACGGTGCCGGAAAGCGAAACGGCGCCGGATTCCGCGTGCTGAGCGTCGTTGACATGGACGCGCTCGAGACGGATGTAGTGGTGGTGTGTCGGGTCAAGCTGCGCGCCTTTGGCGTTGAGCTTTTCCACGATATCGTCCGAGAGACGGTTGATGTCGCCGATGAAGTTGCACACGAATTCCGTGGCGGAGTGGTTGTAAATTTCGTTCGGCGTGCCGATCTGCTCGATCACGCCCTTGTTGAACACCGCGATGCGGTCGGAGAGCGTGAGCGCCTCCTCCTGATCGTGGGTAACGTAGATGCTCGTGATGCCGAAATCCTTCTGCATCTTTTTGAGCTCCATACGCAGCTGGACGCGGAGCTTGGCGTCCAGGTTGGACAGCGGCTCGTCCAGACAGATGATGGCGGGCTCGGTGACGAGCGCGCGGGCGATGGCGACGCGCTGCTGCTGGCCGCCGGAGAGCTGCGACACGGCCTTCTTGAGCTGCTCGTCCGAAAGATCGACCTTTTTGGCGATGGCGCGGACCTTTTCGTCCACCTCCGCCTTCTTCATCTTCTTGACGCGCAGGCCGAACGCAATGTTGTCGTACACGGTCATCGTCGGGAAGAGCGCGTAGCTCTGGAACACGATGCCGATGTTGCGCTCCTCGATGGGAACGTGGGTGATGTCGCGGTCGCGCACGAACACCTGTCCCTCCGCCGGCTCGATAAAGCCGGTGATGGTGCGGAGCGTTGTCGTTTTGCCGCAGCCGGACGGGCCGAGGAACGTAAAGAATTCGCCCTCTTTCACATGGACGTTGATGTCGTGCAGCGCGGTGAAGTCGCCGAATTTGACGACAATGTTATTGAGCCGGATCACAGTGGCATTCCTTCCTCTCTTTTGCCGGGACTATGGGCGGATGATGGTTTCGGAAAATATGAAGTATGGCGAGCCGCGGGGGCTCGCCATACAGAATTTCAGGGTGACGGGGAATTACTCGGCCTTCTGCGTCAGCGTCGCCCAGTCGAGATTGTCCCAATCGGGCTCGGCGGGAGCGTTGTTGGAATCGGCCCAGTAGAAGCCAAGGTTGGTCATGATGTTCGTCCACTCGGCGCTGTGGGCAGCGACGTAGGCGGCATACGTCATGTCGGTGCCGGGAACGGTCGTGAGGGCGAAGTTCTTGATGAGGTAGATCTCGGGAACGTCGGAGCCGTAAACCAGCGCAACAGCACCCTGGTTGCAGGGGAAGGAGTCAAACTCTTCGGCCCAGGCAGCCTGGGTATCGGCGGAGCCGAACCACTCGGCGAACGCCTTGACGGCCTCGGTCTCTTCCTCGGTGCGGCCTTCCTTGTTCAGGATGCCGATGTACTCGGCGATGTAATATGTGCCGTCGTCGATGTCAACGAGCTTCCAGCAGTCGGTGATGGGGTGCTCGGAGCCTTCCGCCGCGGCGTCCAGCTTGCCGTAGAGAGAAGAGGAGTAGAACGAGGAAACGGCAACGTCGCCCTTGTTCAGAGGATCAAAGCCGTACTTCCAGTCGTCGCCGCCGAACTTGCCCTCGGCGCAGTACTTCCACAGGGTCTTCCAGCCATCGACGGAGACGCCGCCGGCGGGAGAGGCAGGATCGGTGAAGGGGTAGAGCATGGCGGAGTTGATGTTGGCGTTGGTCGTGCCGCCGACCTTGTTCTGGCGGTACCAGGTGTAGCCGCTGTCAACAACGTCGGCCCAGTGCGCAAAGTGCAGCTCCTCGCCGTTGGTGCCGAGCTCGTCGGTGCGGTAGAGCATGAGGACGTTCTGGATGACGAGGCCGTAGGCCTGGCCGTCATACGCGTATTCGCCGACCTCTTCCGCCCAGGACGGAGTCCAGTCAATCAGGGACAGGTTCTCGTAAACGCCGTCCACGACCTGGCCCCAGCGGGTCTCGTTCAGGCCGAAGAGGATGTCGCCGTCCTTCTTCTCGTTGGCGGCCTGAATGGCAGCCGTGTCGCCGGAGATGACGCTGTTGTCGTCGATGCTGATGGTGAACCCGGCGTCTTTGGCTTCGTTCACGAGCCAGGTGGTGCGCTCCGTGGAGTTGGAGTTGGAGTAAATACGGATGGTGTAGCCCGAGTAATCCTTCGCCGTTTCCGTCTCGGCGGGCTGCTCGGCGGGCTGCTCGGCGGGCTGCTCCGCGGGCGCTTCCGTCGGCTCGGCGGCCGGAGTCTCCGCCTGGGTGCCGCAGGCAGCCAGCGAGAGAACCATGACCAGAGCCAGAATGAGAGCGATTGCTTTCTTCATTGGTTATCTTCCTCCTAAAAATGATCCCCTGTACGGGAATTTATGCTTTACATTATAGTCGCTTTATTGGGAAAATGCAATAGAATAACGGCGCATTTTTGCTGTGTTTTGTGTAGTTTGTCTTTCCACGAAAAACAAACATCCTTTACACGGCTTTACAATGCTTTGCGGCGCTTTACAATGTAAATTCCAGCACGGAGGAGGCGTCCAGGATCGTCTGCCGCGCGAGGAACGGCGCGAGCTCGCGGGCGATCGTCCGCGCGCCGTGTTCCCGGTCGCTTTCGATGTTGAGCGGGAGGATCGGATCGTGCAGCGAGAGGCGCAGCAGGAACCATCCGTCGCCGTGTGCGCGGTCAAGATCGACGCGCACGCCCTCGCAGTTGTCGGGCGCGATGCTCCAGCCGGGCTGCTCCTTCGCGTACCCGGCAAGGGAATCGAGCACCGCCTGCCCCGCGGCGCGGAAATCCTCTCCGGCGATCTTCAGCCGGAATTCCCGGCTCTCGGCCGGCTCGCGCAGTCCGGCGAGCAGCCCTTCCAGACTGCGCCCGGCGGCGAGCTCCATCAAAAACCGCGTGACGAGATACGCCCCGTCGTCCAGGAAGTAGTTTTCCTTGAGCGCCGCGTGGCCGGAGGTCTCAATGGCAAGCTGGCAGTCCTGCCCCGCGGCGTTAAGCCGCAGCGCTTCGTTGATGACGTTGCGGTAGCCGCGGCGGAAGCGGCGGTGCACGCCGCCGTGCGCGGCGATAAACTCCGCAAGCCCCGTGGATGTGATGGAATCGGTCACGATCGCCGTGCCGGGGTGCTCACGCAGCAGAATCGCCGAAATGAGCGCGATGAGCCGGTTGCGGTTGAGCTCCTCCCCGTCGGCGAGGACGGCTCCGGCGCGGTCAACGTCGGTATCGAAAATGATGCCGAAATCGGCGCGGCTTTCGAGCACCGCGGCGCGGATGCTGTCCATCGCCTCCGGCAGCTCGGGGTTCGGCACATGGTTCGGAAAGCGCCCGTCGGGGTCAAGATACCGGCTGCCCGTCGTGTCCGCGCCGAGAGGCGCGAGGACCTTTTCGGCAAAGAAGCCGCCCGCGCCGTTTCCGGCGTCCACAACGATGCGCTTTCCGGCCAGGGGCTTTTCACAGCCGTTCGCCGCGGCGACGATCTTTTCGCGCAGCAGCGCGGCGTAGGTTTCCAGAAACCCGCCGCTTTGTACGCTGCCGCCGGGCGCGGCCGGAAGAGGCTCCAGGGCAAGGCGGAGTATCTCGCGCACGTCCGCGCTCTCCGCGCCGCCGGCGGCGGTGAAGAATTTGAGTCCGTTGCGGTTCCACGGCAGGTGGCTTGCCGTGATCATCACGGCGGCGTCGAACGGCGCTTCGCCCGTCACGGTCGTCATAAACATCGCCGGAGTGGTGCAGAGACCGAGATCGGTCACCGCGGCGCCGCACGCGGCGAGCGTTTCGCAAAGCGCTTCGGCGATCGCTTTGCCCGAAAGGCGCGAGTCGCGCCCGACGCTCACGCAAAAGCGCTCTTTTCCGAGCCGCGCGCGCAGAAAGCGCGCAAATCCGCCCGCAATGGCGCGCACCGCCGCATCGTCAAGCGTTACCGGTTTATTCTCCACGCCAGCGAGCGCCACACCGCGCACGTCGCTGCCGTTCTGCAGTTTGCTGAGGTCCATATTCCGTTCCTCCCGGAAAAGTTTTTATCTCATCCATTTTACCGCGCCGTACCGTCCTTTGCAAGAACAAGGCCGATTGCATTTGTGCCGCGGCTGTGGTATGGTAAATTGCAGGAAAAACTTTGGGGGATGCGATGAAAGAAAAGCTCAAAAACATTCTGCGCGCCGTGTGGTCGTGGCGGCGGTGGCCTTATCTGCTCCGGCTGCGCCGGAGAGTGAAAAACCGCCGGTTTCTCATCATCGCGAGCGACTGCAACGGCGCCCTGCTGCTGCACGATCTCGGGATGCCGTTTGCCACGCCCACGGTCAACATGGCGTTCCACCGGTTTGAAAAGCTGTGCACGCATCTGGACGAATATCTCGCCATGACGCCCGTGCCGATGGAGGCGCCGGAGCGGAGCTACCCGATGTTCACGCTCGGCGAGGCGATCATCGAGGGCACGCACTACAAAAGCCGGGAGGAGTTTCTCGCCGCCTGGGCGCGCCGTATGCAGCGCTTCAACGCCTGCCGCGCGCAGGGGTATGAGATCCTGCTCATGGCGGACGAAACGAGCCTTTCCGAAAACGGCGGGCTTGCGGAATATCTCGCCGCGCCGTACCGGAAGATCTGCTTTACCAACGACCCCGCCAAAACCGGCAGGGAGTTTGTGTACATTCCCGACCGAAAAAAGAACGGCTACCGGGACTCGTGGCGCACCGTGGGACTGTCGGGCGTCCGCGTGTTTGAGCGCGCCATGGACATCCCCGCGTTTCTGGACAATACCGCCCCCTGAGCGTCAACGGCTCCCGAGGCTCGGGAGCTTTTGACTTTTTGTTTACGGAAAAGGAAGTTTGACATGAATCCAAAAGCAGGCAAAGACCCCGCGCTCGGCACCGCCCCGGTCGGCAGGCTCTTCTGGCGGCTCGCGCTGCCGGCGATCGCCGCGCAGCTCGTGAACGTGCTGTATAATATTGTAGACCGCGTCTACATCGGCCATCTCCCGCGCATCGGTGCGGCGGCGCTCACCGGCGTCGGCGTGACGCTCCCGGCGATCATGATCATATCGGCGTTCGCCGCGCTTGTGAGCGCGGGCGGCGCGCCGCGCGTTTCGATGCTCATGGGAAAGGGCGACCCGGACGCCGCGGAGCGCATCATCGGCACATGCACCTTTACGCTCTGCGCGGTTTCGCTCGCGCTCACGCTCATCATGCAGCTCTTCGCCGCGCCGATCCTCCGTATCTTCGGCGCGAGCGACGCGACGCTCCCCTACGCGCTCGAATATATCTCGGTCTACAGTCTCGGCACGATCTTCGTGCAGCTCTCGCTCGGGCTCAACGCCTTCATCACCGCGCAGGGCTTTTCCACAACGAGCATGCTCACCGTGACGATCGGCGCAGCGCTCAACATTGTGCTCGACCCGCTTTTCATGTTCGTGTTCGGCATGGGCGTGCGCGGCGCGGCGGTCGCTACGGTCCTTTCGCAGGCCGTTTCGTGCGCGTGGGTCGTGCGCTTCCTCTGCTCAAAGCGATCGACGCTGCGGCTGCGCGCGAGGAATCTGCGGCTGGATATGAAGCTCCTTCTCCCCTGTCTCGCGCTCGGGCTCTCGCCGTTCCTCATGCAGATCACGGAAAATCTCGTTGCGGTGAGCTTCAACGTGACGCTCCTCCGCTTCGCCGGAGACACCGCCGTCGGCGCGGTGACGGTCCTCACGACCACGATGAGTCTTTCCATGCAGCTCCTGCACGGTCTCACGCAGGGCGCGCAGCCCATTATGAGCTTCAACTACGGCGCGGGCAACGGGCGGCGCGTGCGCGAGACGTTCCGCATTCTGTTTATAAGCTGTCTTTCCGGCTCCATGCTCGTGTGGGCGGTGTGTATGCTGTTTCCCGGCGCCGTGGCCGGGATCTTCACGCCGGACGCGGAGCTTGGCGCCTACACCGCATGGGCCATGCGCATTTATATGGCCGCGAGCGGCATTTTCGGCATCCAGATCGCGTGCCAGCAGAGCTTTGTGGCGCTCGGTCAGGCAAAGGTCGCGATCTTCCTCGCGCTGCTGCGCAAGGTGATCCTGCTCATCCCGCTCATTTTCCTTCTGCCGCGGCTCGGTATTTTTGAAAACGCCGCCTTTGCCGTGTTTCTTGCCGAGCCCGTCGCCGACACGCTCGCCGTGTGTACGACCGCCGCCATGTTCTTCGCCCGCTTCGGCTCGCTCACCGCCGGGGCGGAGACCGCCTGCCGTTTGCCAAAGGAGTGATTCGAATGACCGTTACCGTAAGAGCATATACCCCCGCTGACGTCGCTGCGGCGGCGGAGATCTGGAACGAGGTCGTCCGCGGCGGCGTCGCCTTCCCGCAGACGGAGCCGCTGACCGAAACGACGGGCGCGGCGTTTTTCGCCGCGCAGAGCCATACCGGCGTCGCCGTGAACGAGAGCGGCGAAATACTCGGGCTTTACATCCTGCACCCGAACAACGTCGGCCGCTGCGGCCATATTGCGAACGCGAGCTATGCCGTGAAGGGCACGGCGCGCGGCGGGCATATCGGCGAGGCGCTTGTGAAAGACTCTCTTGCGCAGGCGAAGGCGCTCGGTTTCCGCATCATGCAGTTCAACGCGGTCGTCGCGTTCAACACGCACGCGCGGCATCTCTACGAGCGGCTCGGCTTCACGCAGCTCGGCACGATCCCCGGCGGCTTCCGGCTCGATGACGGGACATACGCCGATATCTGTCCTTACTATAAAACGCTTTACTGATCCGGCAGCTCCCTTTGCCGCAAAACCTGTTTGAAGGGAGATTTGTTCACATTTTTTGTTTATACTAAGAAAAAACCGGAAAGAAGGTCTTTTCCATGTGTACAGCCGCCACATACAAAACCGACGGATTCTACTTCGGCCGGACGCTTGACTATGAGTTTTCCTACGGCGACGAGATCGTCGTGATGCCCCGGCGCTTCCCGCTCGCCTTCCGCGGCGGCGCGGCGCTGCCGGAACACTACGCCCTGCTCGGCATGGCGCATGTGGCCGACGGCTGTCCGCTCTACTATGACGCGATGAACGAAAAGGGCCTCTGTATGGCGGGGCTGAACTTTGTCGGCAACGCCGTATACGCCGCGCCGCGCGGCGGCAGGGACGACGTTGCGCAGTTTGAATTTCTCCCGTGGGTTCTCGCGCAGTGCGCTTCCGTTTCGGAGGCGCGCGCCCTGCTTGCGAAAACAAATCTCACCGGCACGCCGTTTTCCGCGCAGCTTCCCGCCGCGCAGCTCCACTGGCTGCTCGCGGATAAGGACGAATGCATCACGATCGAGTCCACCGCGGACGGTCTGCACGTATACGACAACCCCGCCGGCGTGCTCACGAACAACCCGCCGTTCCCGCAGCTGCTCTTCCGGCTGAACGATTACCAGTCTCTCTCCCCGCGCCAGCCGGAAAACACGTTCGCGCCCTCGCTCGATCTGCGCTCCTACAGCCGCGGCATGGGCGCGCTCGGGCTGCCCGGCGATCTCTCGTCGTCCTCGCGCTTCGTGCGCGCGGCGTTCACGCGCGCCAATTCCGTTTCCGGCCGCTCGGAGACGGAGAGCGTCAGCCAGTTTTTCCACATTCTCGGCGCGGTCGAGCAGGTGCGCGGCTGCTGCGAGGTGGAACCGGGCAAGCACGAGATCACGATCTATACCTCCTGCTGCAGCGCGCAGCGCGGCATTTATTACTACACGACCTACGAAAATCGCCGCATCCGCGCCGTAGACATGCACCGCTGCGATCTCGGCGCCGCGGCGCTCGAGCGCTTTTCTCCCCGCACAGCGGAGGATATTTTCTTCCAGAACTGAACAAAGCCGCAAACGCCCCGGCAGATAAAAAGCTGCCGGGGCGTTTGCCGGTCGAGGCGCCGGTCCTATTCCCTTTCGGTGCTCTTCCCGGACAGGCACATATCTTCCGTCACCTGCTGCGCGGCGATCAGCTTTTGTTCCGCCTCCCTTATTCGGCCCGCCTGCATCAGGCGCAGCGCGGCGGTCACCGCCTTGGACAGATGAAAATACATACGACGAAAAAGCAAAAAACGCCCCTCCCTTAAGAGCGTTGACATAGGAAAACAGGAAGAAACCCAGTAAAATCAACGCTTTTAAGGGCAGAGGGCAAACAGGTTAGCTCAAAAATTGAATAACCAAGCGTCAAAAGGGATGTTACCGCAAGGCAGCATCCCTTTTCGCATACGCCCACGCCGTAGATTTTGAGAAAAGTCTACGGCGTTTTTTTCTGCCCAAATCTGAAAGGAGGTGCAGCCACAATGTACTTTACGAACGGCAGCAGCCGTGCGTTTGAAATGCTTATGCGGGGAAAGCCCGGCTTTGACCGCTACGAAAACGGCGGCTGTGCCGACTGTGAAGATTGCAATACCTGTCACTTTTACCGTCCGCATTGGAAGTACCAGTTCTGTGTGTACGCGGAATGTCCGTATGAGCCGGGCAAGCTGACCGCCCTCCGGCGCGGCACGGCGAAGTGAGCGAAAGGAGCTGATAACCTATGGCAGTATTTCGGGTGGAGCGCAACAGCGGGTACACCGTCATGTCAAACCACCATCTGCGAAACAAGGAGCTGACCTTGAAAGCCAAGGGGCTGTTATCGCAAATGCTGTCCTTGCCGGAGGATTGGGACTATACCCTTGCGGGGCTGTCCCATATCAACCGTGAGAGCATCGACGCGATCCGCACCGCTGTATGGGAGCTTGAAAAAGCCGGATATATCCTGCGGCGGCAGGGACGCGATGAAAAAGGCAAAATGACTGCTATCGAATACACCATCTATGAGCAGCCGCAGCCGGTGTTGGAAAATCCAATACCGGGTAAACCGATGTTGGAAAATCCGACAACGGATAATCCGATGTCGGAAAATCCAACGCAATTAAATAAAGATAGATCAATAACTAACTTATCAAAGAAAGAAAAATCAATTACGGATCTATCAAATACCGATTCCTTTCCTATCCTTTCCCCTAACCCCTCACCTTGCAGGGCTGCGCCGGAACGGAGAGGAATGGAAGCGTTCAAGCAGAGCGCCGTAGATATTTACCGTGAAATCATCATGGAGAATATCGAGTATGACGCACTCACGCAGGACCCGAAAATGGACAAGGAGCGTTTGGACGAGATTGTAGACCTCATGCTGGAAACTGTCTGCTCTGCGCGAAAGACGCTCCGCATCGCTGGCGACGATTACCCCGCCGAGTTGGTAAAGAGTAAATTCTTGAAGTTGAACAGCAGCCACATCGAGTTTGTCATGGACTGTATGCGGGAAAACACCACGAAGATCCGCAACATCAAGCAATATCTGCGGGCGGTGCTGTTCAACGCTCCGTCTACCATCGACAATTACTATACCGCCCTTGTCGCGCACGACATGGCAAGCCCTGATTGGGGCAAGCCGAAATCAGGCATCCCGGACTATTCCTGTTCGCCGAACGAGAGCCTATGAGAATATGGCTGATCTGGCGGGTGCGCCCGCCCTGACTGTGCAGAAAAATCGAAAGGAGTGATAACCGTTGCAGGAAGAAGTAACCCGAAAGACGATTGCCCTTGCAATCAAAACGGCAAAGCTGGACGGAAAGGTGCTGCAAGCCGCGCTGCGAAAGCTCTTGCAGCTCTATCGCAAGGCAAGGGACACACCCCATTGCGGCAAGCAAACGCTGAAACAGCTTATGCGGCATGGCACAGGCGTTTCGAATATCGAAATCACCGATGCGAATATCAAAGCCTTTGAAAGCACGGCGAAGAAATACGGCATTGACTTTGCGCTGAAAAAGGCAGATGACCGATACCTTGTGTTTTTCAAGGGACGGGACGCGGACGTGCTGACGGCAGCGTTTCGGGAGTTTTCTAAGAAAAAGCTGGACAAGGAGCGCAAGCCCTCTGTGCGGCGCGACCTTGCCGAGAAGAAAGCCGAAGCCGCGCAGACCGCCAAGCGGGACAAGGTGAAAAATATGGACAGGGGGATCGACCGATGAAGCCGGAAATCAAAAAGCAAATCATACTCCATCTTCCGTATCTCGCCTTTATCTATCTGTTTGGAAAGGCCGGACAGGCGTTCCGGCTGGCGCAGGGTGCGGATATATCTGCAAAGCTGCTGCATATCGGGCAGGGCTTCTCCGCTGCCTTTGCAAGTGCAGCCCCCAGCTTCCATCCTACCGATCTGTTGATTGGGCTTGCCGCAGCCGTGATTATCCGGCTGGTGGTCTACTCCAAGCAGAAGAACGCCAAGAAATACCGCAAGGGCATGGAGTACGGCACGGCGCGTTGGAGTGCATAATTTTAAGTGTAAATGACACATACATGGACGCACAGGAGGTTATGCACATGACTGATTATAGCAAAATTACAGCCCTTTACTCCC
>SFFV01000049.1 GCA_004557735.1 Clostridiales bacterium | reverse complement strand
ACTTTATAAAACGCCTCCGTATTGGCGATATAGGTTTTGTGCAGCTCCTCCGGGGAGCGCTTCCACGGCGTGGGCATGGGTTTTTCTCCTTTCGCGTCGGTCGGTATTGATACCATTATACAACAATTTTTTTATTTGTGAACGGTTTTTTAAATCTTTGCGGAACGCTTGACATTTATATATAAGAGTGGTAAATTAGCACTCGTAAGAAGAGAGTGCCAACACTCGGAGGCGCCAAGTGCTAATGCGGGGAAGCTGCCGTGGAAATCAGCCAGAGGAAAAAGAGAATACTCGCAGCCGTTGTGGACGAATACATCCGCACGGCAGAGCCGGTCGGCTCGAGGACGATCGCGCAGATCGCCGAGCTTGGATGCAGCAGCGCCACGATCCGCAACGAGCTTTCGGAGCTGACGGCGCTCGGCTATCTCGAGCAGCCGCACACAAGCGCGGGGCGCATCCCCTCGCCGCAGGGCTATCGGTTCTATGTGAACGAGCTCATGGAGCGGCAGAGGGTTTCCGTCGAGGAGGCCGAGGCGATCAACGCCCGGCTGAGCGAGAAAATGGAGCAGCTCGATAAGCTCATGAGCGACGCCGGAAAGCTCGCCGGTCAGCTCACCGGCTACCCGGCGCTCACGCTCAGCGCGCCGCGCGCCGCGACGATCAAGCGCTTTGATCTTCTCTACATTGACGCGAACACTTTCATAATCGTTGTTCTTCTCGGAGACAATACCGTTAAGAACAAGCTCGTGCATCTGCCGTTCTCGGTGGAGCAGAGGCAGATCCAGAAGCTCTCAGCGCTCTTCAACGCCGGGTTTACCAACATCCCCGAAGAGAGCGTGACGCCGGTGCTCATCTCCGCCACGGAGCGCGCCGCGCGCGACACGATGGGGCTTGCCTCCATCATCGCCGCCTACGCCATCGAGGTGCTGAGCGAAAGCCGCGCGGGCGCGGCGTTCGTCACCGGCGAGAGCAGCCTTTTGCAGCAGCCGGAGTTCCGCGATCCCGATAAGGCGCACCGCGTTATCAGCTACCTTTCCGATTCCAACCATCTTATGCGTCTGCCGGGCGCGGCGGACGGCAGCCCCGTCCGGGTCATCATCGGGCCGGAGAACGTCGCCGAGGAGCTGCGCGATTCGAGCGTGGTCATGGCGAGCTACGACGCCGGCGAGGGCCAGCGCGGACTGATCGGCGTGGTCGGGCCGCTGCGGATGGACTACGGCGCCGTGGCCGCCAAGCTCAAGTACATTGCCGACGGACTCAGCCGTCTGCTCGGCGCAGGCGAAGCCCCCGCGGGCTTCGGAAAAATGATAGTTAAAGGAGACACATGGACCGATGAGCAGCAAGAATAAGGAAACCGCTCCGAAGGAAGAGCAGCCCATCGAAGAAAAGGAGGCCGAAGCGGCGACGGAGGCGATGGTCGAAGAGCCGTCCGAAGCGGACGCGCTTCGCGCCGAGCTTGAAAGCGCGCAGAACGACCTTGCCGCGGAAAAGGACAAAAATCTCCGGCTCCGCGCCGAATACGACAATTTCCGCAAGCGCTCGGCCAGAGAGCGCGACAACATCTACGCCGACGTCAAGGCCGACACACTCAAAAAGCTGCTGCCGATCTTTGATAATCTCGAACGCGCACTCCGGCAGGAGACCGCGGACGAGGCCTACAAAAAGGGCGTGGAAATGACGATGACCCAGTTCCTCGAAGCGCTCAACGCGCTCGGCGTCACGCCGATCGAGGCCGTCGGTCAGAAATTCGATCCCAACGAGCACAACGCCGTCATGCACATGGAAGACCCCGAAAAGGGCGAGGGCGAGATCGTGCAGGAGTTCCAGAAGGGCTTCAAAATGGGCGATCGGGTGATCCGCTTCAGCATGGTGCAGGTCGCCAACTGATTTCCCGTTTGAATATATCATCCCGCAGTTAATAAAAATATTTCGTCTATACAGGAGGCAATCATTATGTCTAAAATCATCGGTATCGATCTTGGCACTACCAATAGCTGCGTCGCCGTTATGGAAGGCGGCGAGCCGAAAGTCATCCCCAACGCCGAGGGCGCGCGCACCACGCCGTCCGTCGTGGCGTTCTCCAAGACCGGCGAGCGTATGGTCGGTCAGGTTGCAAAGCGTCAGGCCATCACCAACCCCGACCGCACCATTTCCTCCATCAAGCGTGAAATGGGCACCAGCTACCGCGTCAGCATCGACGGCAAGAGCTACACTCCCCCCGAGATCAGCGCCATGGTGCTGCAGAAGCTCAAGACCGACGCGGAAGCCTATCTCGGCGAGACCGTGACCGAAGCGGTCATCACCGTCCCGGCGTACTTCTCCGACAGCCAGCGCGGGTCTCGATGTCAAGCGTATCATCAACGAGCCGACCGCGGCCGCTCTGGCCTACGGTCTGGATAAGGAATCCGAGCAGAAGATCATGGTCTACGACCTCGGCGGCGGCACGTTCGACGTGTCCGTGCTCGAGATCGGCGACGGCGTCATCGAGGTTCTGGCCACCGCGGGCGACACCCGTCTCGGCGGCGACGACTTTGACAAGTGCGTGACCGATTATCTTGTGGAGGAGTTCCGGAAGACCGAGGGCGTTGATCTCTCCGGCGACAAGGTCGCCATGCAGCGTCTGCGCGAGGCCGCCGAAAAGGCAAAGTGCGACCTCTCCGGCGTGACGAGCACGA
>SFFV01000005.1 GCA_004557735.1 Clostridiales bacterium | reverse complement strand
CTTTCAGAATGGTGTGTCGCGACTTCATTCTACCAGAGATATGCAAACCATGTCTCTTTTTATCCTCTATTCAATTTGCGCAACTTATTGTACCTTATCTTTTGCCGAACTCTTTCCTGAGCAAAGAAGCCTAAAAGCAGCCTGTATTTTTGACCCTGAAAACGCAAGAAACCTCTTTTGCCTACCAAGGCAAAAGAGGTTTCTTGCGGCTATTAGTTCAAAATTGACTCCAGGAAACGAACCACATATCCACGCTGAAGCACATCGTGATACTTCTGATTGTAGTAGTTCCTCAAGCAGCTATAGCAGGATGTGTCCATGCTTTCACCACCGCAGGAGCACCCCATCATCTGTGCCAATGTTTCTTCAAACACCTTGCGCAGGATGACAGGGTCGGCCATTCTCCGAACATGTCCGGCACCTCCGGGTGTTTTGTCATAGAAGACAAATCCGTAGTTGGCCTGTTTGGTTTCTTCATTGAAGAACCATTTTAAGCAGCCTGAAAGGTCATCGCGCTCAACACACAACGCCTTGCCGGCACCTTCCAGCAGACCGTATAGTACAGAAAGAGCTTCTTCCCAAGAAGCTATCTCGGGGTTAGCAAAGCGCATTGTGAGGATGTCGGTTTTAAAGCGATAGCCCAGCGCCATATTTTTCAGAGTCTCACTGCCGCACCGCCCACCGGAAGACCGCGGATGCTTCTTCTTCATAAGATTCGTAAACCGTTTCTCATCCACGACCGTATAGCCGCATGTCTCGCATATGTAGAACCGGCTGCGGTTCAGAACGGCCATTTCTTCGGACTTCCCTGTGCGTACAAGAACCGTTGCATTTCCGACTTGGTACTGCTCTTCTGCTTCAGTCGCATCTGCCCCGATGTACGATACTTCTCCGCGATAGGTCCGGACCGGTTTTCTCAAGCCCGGACGCCTGATGTTGTCTTCCGCCTCAAATCCGAACTCCGGAATCAGGTAGATTCCACCCTTATTTTTGCTGAGCGGATTACCGCAATTACCGCAGATGCTTGGGATAGCATCTTCGTCAGATACATACAGCCGATTATTCAAATCCTGGCAAACATCACATGAGCAATAGCGATACATTTTCCAGCTCCGGTCAGGCCGTTTTTTTATGTATCGGCTTGTGATCAGTTTGCCGTTTGCGACAATCTGTGAGTCGGGTGCATATTCCGAGATGGCCATTGAAAGATCTCGTTGGAGCTGAAGCCCGGATTTGAGCACGTTCTTACGGTCTACCACAGTCATTTCGACGGTATCTACAGGGAAACCATACTTCGGGAAAATGTTGTTTCGAGTGAGATATGTAAGGATACTCTCCCTCTGATAAACTCTGATCCTTTGATTCAGCGCATCAACTCCCCAGCGGGATTCGTGATACGCTTTCTCGGCGGCCTCTTTCAGCTCATCTATATCGTGCCGGTATATTTCTTCAGCCAGCACGAGCAACCCTTCGTCTCCCAACAGTCGTTCTATCCATTCAAACGACTGAACACCAAACGAACGAGAAAGCTCAGGCGGAAGAAATCCTTCCAGGAAAGTCTTCAAGTCTTTAGGCTTCTTTTTCAAATACTCAGCAAACGCAGCTATACCGTTATTATGGGTATCATTACCCATAAATGTGTCAACACTGGAAAAAAGTTCGGGATGAGTCTTCCAGAACATACCGAAAGCCGACGCGAAAAGATGTCGAATTGCGATCTTCTCGTTACTGATATCAAAAACAGGAGGATCGATTCTACCGCGAATCATACGAACAGGGTCACGGAAGAACGTGAAGTCGTGGCTGCTTTTATTGCAGAATGTCAGTGCGAAGGCTGCAGAATGGAGAGAACGCCCTGCACGTCCGGCTCTCTGCGCATAGTTTGCCGGTGAAGGGGGAACGTTCCGCATGAATACGGTCTCAAGGCTACCAACATCAACGCCCATTTCAAATGTTGTAGAGCAGCTCAGAACATCAATTTCTTTCCGCTTAAACATATTCTGATATTCATAAGCGGTTTCTTTTGAAAGCTGCGCCGTGTGTTCAACAACCCGGAGGGGGCGAATCTCCAGATGCTGATAAAGATTGTAATAGTGATTGTTTCCGAAAACAGATTCAATGTCCAATTGTTCCAGTGTGCCGTCGCATTTATATCCCGGGCATACGTTTTCAATATTGTGCTGCGTAACGCGTCTGCATTTCTTGCACATATACAACGGACGTGAACGACGAATCCTAATTTGGTCAGATCTAACGCGATATTTACCGTTGCGCGGAACCATAAGACCTTCCGGAGCGGCAAAAAACTTCTTCCATAGTGCCTCAAGAAGCCGCACTAATTCCGGCTCCTCAAGCTGCACTCCTTTCTTTCTCAAAAGCTTGGATAAGTAATCCATTCTCTTGTTGCTAAATCCCGCTTTCGAGGGCATAAAGGAAAGGGTAAAGGTCTTGGGATCCGCATCGGATAGGGTGTATTCGTGTTCGACCCCGTTCGGAGCATAGAAAGAGCGCTCTTCGGCGTTCATTGCCTCAGGATAATCTATGGCCCCTTCGCTCATTATCCATTCCTGGAACAGAGCGCAGATTTCTTGCATTTCTTCTTTTGACACACCATACTTCTTCAATCCCACGATGTGCTCGTCCGGGATGTCAAAAGAGATGAGGCCCAGCCTATAAAGAGACGTCTGCCCGTTGCTGTCCACCAACTCATGCAGTGCTGCCTTCCAGGCTTCTTTTCGAACAGATTTCCCTTTCGCCATGGAGCAATTCTCAAATTGAGCAATCAGATCCTCTACAAACTCCTCAAGGAGTTTTCCCTCCCCGGCATACTCGCGCTTTTTTAATGTTTCAACGACCAGACGCTTGTAAACGATCCCGGTATAGGTTTGATCCAGATAAGACGAATAAAAGGCTGCGGCCTGCCGACTGTCCGAAAAAGCAATAAACTGTTTTGCTCCAACATCTTTCTTCGTTACTTCCGGCTCTTCGTCATCAAAACCGAACTCATCGAGATCCGTTTCGTGTTCTTTTCTCTCCAACGTATAGGACGGCAGTTCCTCAAAAAGAGAGGTTCCGACGACGCTTGTAACAGCTTCCTGGCCGACAAAAAAGGATCTCAGGATACTTGAAGAAGTGTTCTCACATTTTGGGCATTTAGTAAGCGCATGCCGGCCGTTTTCGAGCTTAATTCTTTGTACAGTTACGGTCGGAACATGGTCATGCTCACATCCGCGTTTGGCCCCGTGATGTGTCAGTTTGCCGCAGACAGGGCAAAGATCAAAAGCCTCAACAGATTCACCCGCTTCGTCGAGGGTATGCTCATCATCGCTGTCGCTCACTTCGCTCGAAAGCAAATAGACACAGCGGGGCTCTTCCTCGGGGACAAAAGACGCTTGTTCCAATGTGCCGTCAGATGATTCGCGCCCCAAAAGGAAAACAGAATGGCAGTTGTTACATGTTGCGGCTTCAAAGACTTTATATTCTTGCTCGTTCTCAAAGTATACCTTTCTGGCTTCCAAGAAGAGCCTTTTGCATGGGGCCAAGGTCAAATAAACACTATCTGCCGCTCTGAGGAAAAGATGATACCTTGCGTCAAACAGCTTGCCGCCGTCGTGGACTGCTCGTGTTGCAACCGTAACAAATGCTGTTAACGCATCTTCATCGCAGCCGATTTCACGGACAAGATCACGTATTGTTTTTGGAGATTGCAATTCTTTCCTCAATCTCCAATAGAACGGATCTCGAAAAATAGCCTGATACAGTGCCTCCATCGCCTCGCCAGGGAGGCTTGGATCATATTCATGGATTCTCGCGAGAATATCGGAGGGGTCCTTATCGCTCTCGATCATAGAAGCTATTTCTTTGTAGAAATTCGCCGGTGGCGCTTTGCAGATCTCCGGCGGGCTCAAATTTACTCTCTTAGCTCTGATAACATCGGCAGCAGTAAAGCGGCTGTTGCACAGGTTTTCAGCAAAAGCGGCAACTGCATCGTTATCATCTTCTCCGCCTAATGTGGCACTGGTCAGAATGTACTGGATGTCCTTTCTCCGGAGCCGCGTGTTTAGTCTTCGCAGAAGCATTGCGACTTCAATGCCGGTTGAGCCGCGATAAACATGCGCTTCATCAAGAACAATGTATTTCCACTTATCTGAGTAAGCTTCCGCAAAAAAAACGCTGTCGTCCGGCCTAACCATCAGGTATTCTAGCATCGCGTAGTTTGTTATCAGAATATTCGGCGGATACGCTTTCATCTGTTCCCGGCTGATCAACTCATTTTTGAGAGGGGTATTCCCGCCGTTCAATTGTTTATAATTGGCCAGAGCAACGTCATATTTTTCAGCTGTTTGGCCCGTGTAGCAGCCAAATGTGATTTCAGGAAAGTCCGCCAGAAGTTCCCGCAATCGCTCGACCTGGTCATTGGCTAAAGCATTCATGGGGTAGATCAACATTGCACGAACGCCGCGTCCCAGCGTTCCTGCATTTGCCTCTTCGACAAGATGCTTCGTGATTGGGAAGAGAAAGCTTTCTGTTTTACCGGAGCCCGTGCCGGTAGATACTACAGCATTTCGGCCGGAAGATATCTGAAAAAGGGCTTCTACTTGGTGCTTGTATAGAGGTCGGTCGAGGTGGAAGCCCAGACGATCGTAATACTTCGGCAATTCACCTGCTGCCATCAATTCGTGAACCGTATTCCCCGTTTCGAACGCATCCGTAACCTCGAGATAAGGGCCGGATGAAAACGGCATTTCCCGCAGGCGTGCCGAGAACTGCTGCTGATAATCAGGATCGCTTAGAGAAAAAATGCTGGAGAGATACCGCGAGTATTTAAACGCAATTTCTTTTGATGCCCTAACAGGTGAGAATGCCATCATAACCCCTCATTTCATTCGCCTGATTCCGGAGACACATGCTCTTCAACAGATCCAAACATATAATAGTCGGTATCAAAAAGCACTTTGTAGCGACGATAACGTGCGCTCGGCCTTAGCCCGGGTTCTTCTTCTTGAACAATAGTTTTCCTCTGGCTGTCGAACAAGAATTCGACAAATGACTCATCATAGTCATCCCAATAATAGAGGAAGAAATAACGCAGTTCTGTCGCTTTTTCGAAGACAACTTTGACCTTAAGCTCTTTGCCCTCAATGTCCATCATTCGCCCTTCATAGGTGAGCGGCTCAAGATACTCCAGGTCAGTGATCCACAGCGGAGTGGCAAGCCGCGTATGTATGAGAGAATGATGTTTGGGCCTGTAACTGATTGCGCGGATGTTATTCCCGGACAGATCATCAGAATTGATCAGGTGCTTCTTGAACGTGTGAATTGGCAAATACGAAACTTCATCGAAGAAATCGTCGTCTTCTGTTTCATAAAAATCGACTTGGTATTCGCCGTTGCGGAGGCGGGTTTTTAGCAGAAGTTCTCCATTTGTGATATGTCCCTTCTCGACAATCATAAGTCCTGTCTGCAAATGAGTGATATCAACGTAATATTCCCCTCGACCAATAAACTCGCCGGAGCACCTGAGCTGACCCGTCTGGTAATCCGCCAACAGATCACAGCTGCTCACAAAGCTGCGCGCATAAACCTTGGCAAATTCATAGCTGCCGGAGCCCAAACGCATATAGATTCCATGGGCAACTTTTTCTCGTGTAATCCAGGAGTGGAATCTGGTCAAATCAAGGACAAAAACTCCATCGCTCCGCTTTTCGCAAGCAACAACATGTTGCTCGGATTCGTCATCGCTGTCATCGTAGTCATCGTCCATGCTGAACTCAAGTCGGTTGCTTGGAGAATGGAAAAACAGTTTTTGGTGAGCTTTAAAATCCGTATGCCAAATCTCTCCCATGGGCTCGGTCTGCCACTGCGTTTCATCAAAGCTCCATAAGAATACTGGTATCTCAAATTCAAGAATAATCAACTGATTGATTTGTGCAGTAATTGTCCGAAGGTTTTGCGAAAGCCGGAATTGAAAACCGTTTTCCCCGTGAAGTCGCTCCGAATTCTGATCCACGCAGGAAACTCTGATATTTTCAGGAAAAACAAGAGTCCCTCGATCCTCAAAAACGTAAGGGGCACCCTCAAATTGTGTTTTCATGCCGGATACATAAACAAAAGAATACTCTCTCGCAAATGTACTCCCCGGAGCGTCAACAATTACCCGTGTCTCGGTGTTCTCAGAGCACTCACGGAACTGACTCAGCGGTAAGAGAAAGGCCCTGACGCCACGCGAATCGCCTGATTCGAACTCATCACTTTCGCAGTCACTCAATCGGTAACGGTTTCCGTTAATGTCAATTACTGTCCCGGCAGTTTTAGCTTTTGGAAGTGTCAGAAGGAGCTCCGGAAGCCTGCTATAAACCGCTACACTATTCCCGGGGCTTTTATTATAACTCGCCCCTTCGACGATACCGCGCTTCGTCAGACCATCAACATAGCGCTCTCCGGCAATCAAGCTTTTGCCGTCAGAGAAAATAAGGATATCTCCGTCAACAAATTCCAGGTCCCACCTGGTGACAGGACCAAGCTGCACTCTGTCGAGAAGGGCCGGAGACTTGACAGCATAGTCGTTGCGTGTATAAACGCACATCGGAATCTTGAAAATGCGTGCAGCGTAATCGCCCTCCGTATCAAACATCCGTGCTTTTGATAATGGAAGAGGCGGAAAGCTTCTTGCTATATCCGTACTGTTTCGTAAAATGCAGTTAATTTCCGAAAACAGAAGGTCGGTAGGAATCGTGATTCTTTTCTCCTCTGTTTTGAAGCCGGTTAAGACCGGGTATGTGTCAACGGGAGCATCAAAAGTCTTTCCTTGAACAGTGACATGCCAAATCAGCCCCTCGGACAACTCCTGGCGGACAATCTGAGGAGGAAGAACCAAAGTGAAAGTCGTATTCTTGATATCTGCAAAAAGGTAAGGTGATGAAAAGTGTTTCTTTCCCCGATTGCGAATAATTCCACTTTTATATAGTTTATATTCTCTGGTGAATGAAGGCGATTCTTTAAGCCATTCCTTGAAGAGGACAGTCAATCGGCTAACCGGTTTTTGCGGGACAGTATCTTTCCAGAACGCTTTATCCATCAACCGGAGAATACGTCTGAGGCGAACACTGCTGTGTACAGGGTTAGCTGTGATTGCCTGTAAAGTATGCTGCCGCAGTTTGTACGCCCTTGATCCGCGCCCGGTAAACTGACCGGTGAAGGCTTCACTTTCTTCTTCCGACATCGATGCCCGAAGCTGAATCGTCTCCATCAGGGCCTGCATTTGATGCCTGTCGTTTCTGTAAATATCCCGTTCCAGGTCATTAGCGTAATACTGGAACAGAAGTTCAAACAATCCCTTGGAATAATAGTTTGTCACAAATGAGTGAAATAATATTGTTTGGACTCTCTCGGACTCATCAAGAATATATTTTTTGTGGTTCTTAAGAGTCAGAATAAAGGACTCCCCAAGAAATCGTTGGAAGACCTGGGTGTTTTCAACCCTGAGCTCCTGCTTCAGGGCATTTCCCCAGTAGTTGCCGTTATAGCAACGGATTCCTATTTGAACAAGTGCCACGGCAAGAAGTGGTGCGTCATTCAAAGCAGGGCTGCTCGCCGTGACGTTTCGCAATTGAAAACGCGTGTACTCCAACAGCTCGTCATATTCCTCTTGAGACACAGAGATATCCCCAATATAAAACTTTTTATCAAACTGTGCCTCGATCCGCTTTCTGAGCTTGGTAAAAATCCGCTGAGCCTGTTTTTTTGGGCGGAATACAGCAGGGTAAGCAGACTGCTTTTCAACCGGTTTGTTTGTTTTGCTTTTCGTTTGCTTTTGGGCCGTTTGTTTGGTAGGTGATTGCTTAGTTTTCGCAGCTTGAGTCTCTGCTTTCTCTTTCTCTCTTTCTGCGCGGAAAAAACGGTTGTACTTCTCAATACCGGTATTGAGGGAAACTAAAACGCGAGTCTTTGATACAGAAAAATCTGCCGCAATTTCATCAACAGAAAACCCGGAGAAATACATCCACAGCCAAGTGCGCGCAGGGTTATCCTCCATTGATTCAATAAAGCGTTTCTTATAAGGATCCAGCGTGGTACCTTGAATGGTATTTTGCTTTTCATTCTCCGCCATCGGTTTATCATCTCCTCCCCGCTCGCGCTATGCTGTTACCAGATAACCGGTCAGTTTCTGGGTACAAAAAATCAAAATAATAATAGACGAAAGCATAGTGATCCGTGTTGTAAAACTTGCCGTCTTTTGCTTTTAATAATTGCAATCAACTGAGGATTTCTTCTTTTTATTGTTGCCCAATATACTCGAGAATTCTTTGTTTTCGTAAGTGCCTCGGCAATATCCATAGCGCAAAACCACCATTTGGCACTATCGTCGCCCAAACAGCGCGCACGGAAACATTTTCAAAAAAACGTAGTGAGGTTTAATTCATGGAATATGCCTCCAATCTATCTAACCTTTTGGTAATGCTAGCTTGCTTAAGATCATCACGATCCTTACACAAATCCAACGATGTGCGAGGAATTCTATACGCCACGCCCGTCCAGTTGGCAATTGTTGCCTTCATGCGCCCGGTTGCGTCGCCATCCATCAAATAAACACTTATGTTTTTGCCTCTAACAGCCACTTATCTTCACCTCGTCTTTTTCATAATCACATCAATTGTTTTCTTCGACGTTTTCCACCTGCTCCATCACTTTGCGGAACACTTCGGGGCTATACTGTGGTGGATAGCCGTTCTTAATCAAACAAACTTTGATGTCAAACTTTAGCTGGTCGCGGACAATCTGATTGTTAAGCCAGTCGGCAAAAGAGGACTTTGTATCGATAATTTCCTTGATCTTCTTCGCCAGCGCTTAATAAACTTGCTGTACTCAACGCCATCTTTTTCGTACTTCTTTACCAGGAAGCGTTCCGTCTTCGTTTTCCACGCCTGAAACTCTGCGTTGGAAGAAGTAACTCCATTTTCTATATGTCGCTCATATGCTGTCACTTTTGTATGCATTGCATGTAGGGCATAGCACTTGTCCGTTAGATACTGTCGTTTGGCCGCCCCTATTCCACGGGATGATGTGGTCTGCCTCCCAGGCATTCCACTCACATTTTGTTCCGCAAATCTGGCATATTCCTTTGTCGCGGCGGAATATTACTTGCCGTTGGGCTTCGTCAAAATTCCGTTTTGAGTCCTTAGCTGCCAAATCCGGAATAGTGCTGAGAAGGCTTTCTTTTAGGAATTCATGTCTGTATCGTAATGAATCCATTCCGTCTGTAGACTCTTTTGTTTTTGACTGGTATATAGCCAAGCGGGCGTCCTGTTCATCTTCCGGCTTTTCTGCTTCCAGCACACGCATGGATTCGAAATCTGTGAACCACTTTGCTATCTCGGCCTCTCTGTCTTTAATTGCATAGCTATCGATTAAATCCATGATTAGGGCATAAAGAGACACTGTGTTGAACCTTTTCAATTCTGGCGCCTTGTCCGGGAACATTGTATATAGATAATTTAACACACGGTTAATTTTCTTCGCAACAATCCCGTCCCTGTCGAAGTTCTGATTTTTCAGATACATTTCATTCAAGTTCCGGTCTTTTATATCGCAAAGATCGCCGTTAATCGTCATGAGGCAGAGCTGTGCTGCTACATGCTCATGAGAAAATCTGCTGTTCTGAAAATTAACGCTCTTTACAAAGAAACTGTGTGATGCCAGTTCCTTTATGTAGTCCCTCATGTTTCCGGGATACGCATTCCGCTTTTCTTGCGCTTTTAATGTAGTTCCGTTCTGCAAGCGCAGGAACATTTCTCGAATTTCATCCTCAGAAACATTGTCTAAGATTACAAAATCCAGATTATAGCTATTGAGCTTGTCCAAAATATCCATATCCAGATCTTCGTATTTTTTCCCGGCGACTTCGTATCCATCAACCGGATCTGCATCCTTTGCAAGTGCAAATCCGCCTTCAAAGTATTCCCAGATAGTGCGCAGTCTCTGCTGTCCGTCTATTACATCATAGGTTTTATCCCCGGTCCGATGAAGGTATATTTTTGGAACATCGTACTCGCGCAACATGGAGTCAATAAGCAGCTGTTTCTGCGGCTTTGTCCACACTGCCGGCCTTTGATAGTCTGGATTTGTGTTTATGTACTTTCTACGGATAAACGCCGACTGTGCAGCCCATGTATTTTTACTTATCATAATTCCCTCCAAATCAGTCAGCAACGGTTATTATCATATGAAGTAGATTTACGCTGCAGCTTTGTAGCTTTTAAAGAACCACTTATCGTTGATAATGTCTTTAATAGGCGAAGGCAGTTTTGTATCCGCCGCAATAGCTTTTTCAATGATCCTTCGCCCACTAAGCCGTTTACGGTTGGCTTGATTTACTACTGCCTGCGCTTCGGTTTCTGAACGGCACGCATTTATTATGCGCTCCATAAACCTCGGGAAACTGTCTATATATCCTTTGCTAATACCATAATTGATATCAATATAATTGTAATTACGGAAATCCATTATGCTGCCGCCGCTGAGAGTGGAGCTGTTTTGAAGGATAATCATTTCTGGCTCTCCACTATATGTCCAATTTTTGAGCCGTTTCTCTAATTGTTCGCATACCTCGATAAAACATTGGTCGCTATACTGCCATGTTGTTTTATCTACTCCTGGGACATCCTCAGCATCCGTATATTTTTCATAAAAATATTGCGAATAGCCAATTAAATATATCGAGCAGTACTGTTTGGATTTGTAATGGAGATAATTAAACTTTTTGATTATGCTATCTGCATTATCATCTGATGGTTTCACAAAGAGGAGAATAATCGCATGGCTGCCTTCGAGCTGGCTTTCCTGATCTTTAATTCCGTCTATGTTGTTAACTGGATACATCTATCTCATCTCTCTCTTTTCTTTTAAATATCGCTTCCCAGTACTTCTTCAATGATCTGCTTCATCTGCCTGTTACCAAGCTGATCGCGGAAATGCACCGTGTAACCATCCTTTGACAGTGTCTCAAAGAAAATCTTTGCACAGTCGATCTTTGCTTTTTCGGTTCCTCGCAGTTCTGTCTTGCCCTCTACGTCCTTCGTTTCAACGACAATGTTCAGTTCTTTCGTGCCGTCAGCACGCTTTACAACGTACATAAAGTCCGGACTGTACATTCCACCGGTAATTGTAGGAATGGCAATGCTGCTGCGCGGGATTTTACCGTATACCACAACCTCGTCCACATCTGCGGTAATATTGTCCTTCTCCAGAGGCGAGTCATACGCATATGCACTATACAAATACTTTCTGCTCGGCGTACCCTCTACGATTTTTGTGCCGATGCGTCCCTGGGCAATGTCCTTGCGGACAGTGCCATCAGCATATGTCAGCGCCGTTGCGCCGAGCGGGGTATTGCTGCGCTCATAGTGGAATCGTCCCTGCAGATTTTCATTTTTCCACGTCTGGTATTCGGAACAAAATGCAGCCACTGTGTTTTCGTTGATATACCTGTCCTCAGGAGCGCCATGTACCTCAGCGTATTTGCACAGCGCCGAATGGAGTACGGTAATCGGGATGCTGGTAGCTGCCATAATGCGTTTCAGAAATACATTGTAGGCAATCGGGCGGTTAATGGTGTACTGTACACCCGTTCCCTGAACAGTGGACATCTGCTGGCCATCGCTCTGCACGATATCTCGGGAGCTTCTCATCACAAGGTCTGTGAATACACCCGGCTTTTCAAACAGCGACAGGGCCACGCTCTCCATGTCGGGGTTAATGTCATTATCATAGAACAAGAGATACCGTCGGTTGATGGTCTCCCAAAGCTCTTTGATCTCTTTATACACCGCTTTGCGGATCTTGACCTGTTTCGGCTTATCCTTGTTTCTGTCCTTTACCTTGCCGGTGGACAGGCCAGCGGCAAAATCAGGATACTCCGCAAAGAAAGCATCACGCGTTTCCGGCTTGATGTTATAGTGACGGTCTATATAATGCTTCTCCGCATAAAGAACGTCGAACAGATCGTCGGAGGACATCCCCAGCTTTTTGGCAACCGCTTGCAGCTTTTCCTCGGTGATAATAACTGCCTGCGGCATCTCACCGTTGATCTGGTCGGCAAGCCGTGCCGCGAAATCCGCTTCAGTAAAGTCAACAATATAGTTCAGTTCAAAGCTTTCATTGGAGATGCGGTTGCCGTTCTCATCTACCGGCAGGCGCAGACCGCGTCCGACCTCCTGCAGCTTGCTGTTTTCGCTTCCGCTGGAACGCAGTTTTGCAATGGTGAATACGTTGGGATTGTCCCAGCCCTCTTTCAGCGTCCATTTTGAAAACAGGAGCCGGCGGGTATTATAGCTTCCATCCTCATTCTTAAACGACAAAAGCTGTTTCTTTCCGTGAAGAATATCATCAACTTCCTTTGCAATATCTTCATCGGAATCACTGTTGTCCTGAGCAAAATAGCCTGCATGGCAAGCAGGAATATCCGCCAAGCTGGCTTCCAAATACGTGCGATATTCTGCATCGTGTTCATCCAGCCCTGCAATTATGTTCTCCATCGTTTCTCGAAGGAGGCGTTCAAAGGCTGCCCGCAGGTATGGCTCTTTGCCGTCCTCACCGGCTCTGTACGAGGTAATGTCATCAATGAAGAACAGGGCCAGTGTTTTTATTTTGAAAACGCGGTTGCAGAAGTTCACCCGCTCAGTTTCAAAATGGCGCTGCAAAGCCAGCTTCATCATCTGTTCCTGATAGGATGTCATGTAGATATCCACATCCAGCTCTTCACCGGCATTTTTCACGATACCATTGGAAAATTCTACGGTAGAAGTCCCTATGGCCGATACTGTAATGCCCTCGAACGCATCGCTGATTATCGAGAGGGAATCGCCGGTGCGAAGCGTATATGACCGCTGCGCTTCATCCCGCTTTTTATGCTGAAAATGAACAGCGTCTCTGCTGTCGATAGAAGTGATCTTGACTTTTTCGTCTTTTCGGGAAACCGGCTCAAAATGCTCTTTCGCAACTCCTTTGATAAGTCCGTTATTGAAGGAGGCACAGGCGTTCAGATCATACAGTAAATTCTGGTAGTCCTTGATTGTCACCCGGTTCCTGCCTCTGCCGGAGCTGGTTTCGGGGAAAGTCGCACCGTAGCGAATGATGAACTGAGGCTTCAATTCTTTTACGATCGCCTTGAAGGCGGACTGATCCCGTGAAAAACGGTGGGGCTCGTCAATCATGACCACAGGCTTCGTCGCACGCAGGGCATCAAACGGGCGGTAGAATCCTTCCACGCCAAAATCATAATCATCCCGACTGAGAACTTTGGCATTGGTCAAAAGCTGCATATTCAAGAGCAACACATATATTTTCTTTGTGTTCTGGCAGGAGCCGCGCACAAAATCAGCCACAACACTGGGAAAGAAAGAACGGCCTTTTTTCTGCTTTTTCGGGGCTTCCAGCACGCCGACCTCTATTTCCGATCCATATCCGCAGCTGTCTTCAAAGTGACGGCGGGCATAGTCATCCATCAAGAACTGTGCGGTTCCTGCTTTGATGGCCAGCGACGGGACGGCGATCACGAACTTATTGATCCCGTACCGCTTGTGTAGCTCAAAGATCGTTTTGGTATAAACGTATGTTTTTCCAGTGCCGGTCTCCATTTTGATATCCAGGTTCAGATAGTCCGTGATCGGCATGCTTGTACGATATTCTGCCGGAATATCTGCCTGCAAATCTTTGATATTTGCGGCAATATGCGGGTCTGCTATGTTGATTTTCGGGTTTTCGTAGAACTGTGCCGCCGGAGTGATCTCAACACCCTCAAACACAGAGCACACAGCGTCGATGGCCTTTTGCTGGTGCGGTAGTCCTTTTTGGAGGATTATTTCCATGCTGTTGTCCTCCTTTAGTAACGCACGTCAAAATTGATACGTAGATTTTTTTCCGTGTCTTTCAGACGGGCGAGGTTGATCTTCAATGCGTCGATTTCCGACCACGAAAAGCTGTAACCGAAAAGGACAACATTCTCCGGGTTAAAAGCACCGTCGGTCTCACACTTTTCAACAATGGCGGTGATTGCTTCGTTGGATAATTCTTTTTCGATCAGATACAGGTGCTTTCCCTTGTAATAGGCGGTGTAGCCTGCAAAATCTATGGGCTGCGCCGGTTCCGTAAAGCCATAACCATCCCGGACAAGCCAAGTGGTAAGGACGGTGGGCACGCCAAATTCGTCCACCAGATCGCTGCTGAACATGCCGTTGTCTTCGGGGGTGAACTTCAGGAGCTTGTCCAGCGTATCACCGGCAGGTTCCTTCAAAGTGAAATGCTTGAAGCCGAGGTCTGCGGTGGTGTCGGGGTGTTCTTCACGGATTTTTGCTGCCGCACGCTTAATGCGCTCGATGCCAATTTGATCGATAGTAGAATACCCGAGTGAGGCAGCTTCGCTTCCTTCTTTTGTTTTCTCTTGCAACTGTATATGTATAAAAGTATTTTTTGAATTTTGGGAAGTGATATATCTAAATAGCGACTCTGCCGAAGTTCCAGAACCACTGAAGAAGTCCATGAAAATATCACCATTTCCGAGGGCAAACGATATTATTCTTTGAATGACCTGGACAGGCTTTGGATTCTTAAATATCTGCTTTGCTTCAGGGAAAAGGTCTTTTATATCATATGCTCCCAATCGGCCATCAAGTTCATATACACTTGACAGCTTATCTTTATACTCTTTGGCATAAACTTTTAGTTCTATTATTTTGCTTTCATCCGCTCCAAAAAGTATCTTTCCGCTATCAAGGAGCTCTTTCATGGTTGATTCTGGGAAGCGATAACCCATCAATGGTTGGACGCAAGGTTTTCCTGTTACTGGATGGATAACATCATATCTATATCCTTCGCGGCCAGGGTTGTGAACGCTTTGACTTCCAGTATACACGCCACCACGGTCAATATATTTATATCTATCTAAAGGCGATAGTTGTTCCTTATGCTCTCTATACCAAGCCTGCCAGGCATCCTGAAACTCTTTTTCGTCCGGATAATCCGCGGAGAGTTTATCGCCTATTTGAATAAGTAAGTCTTTCACATCGGAAACGGACGATTTCCATACAGGCTCCAATGCCGCATGATTTCTGGCATAGCAAATGATGTATTCATGCTCTATGGCAATATTAGTAGGATTGTTGTCTGTCGCGTTGTTCCAGATAATATTTCCAATATAATTGTTTTCACCAAAAATATCATCACATAGCAGTTTTAAATTATCGAGTTCGTTTCCATCAATGCTAATGAAAATAACTCCGTTATTTGAAAGAATATCGCGTGACAGCATTAATCGTGGATACATAAACATGAGCCACGCAGAGTGTGATGCTGAGCCGCGTTTTGTTAAATCAAGGATTCTATTTGCTTGTTCAATATCAATGCTCAGTTTTTCTGCCAATTCCTCTGCGGAAAATGTGAAGTTATCGTTGTATGCAAAATCGTCTTTTCCCGTATTATACGGAGGATCAATGTAAATGCATTTGACCTTGTGGGAATAAGATTTTAGCAGGTGCTTCAGGCCGTCCAGATTGTCGCCGCTGATATAGACATTCTGGCTGTTCACATTCTCGGGCTGCGCGTTATGTTCTTCATCCGGCACGATCACCGTGGTGGTATCCATGGATGCAAGCAGGCGGGCATAGTTCTTCCCGAGGAATTTCAGTTCATATCCCTCGTTAGTAACTGCAACTTTATCTGACAGGAATTCCTTAAAACGTTCAAGGTCAAAGGAGCCATCCTTGTGGAAACAGGACGGGAAGTTCTCTTTCAGTACCGCCATCTCCCGGCTATTCGGCAGAACCTCTTCATTCGCGGTCATTATATCTTTAATCATTTTGTTTCCTCCCCAGTGATGGTTCCGCCCTTGATATGGTAGGCGATACCATGGTCTGTACAAAAAGTCATGACGGTCTGTGCAGCCTCGTTGTAAAAGCTCTTGTGTGTCTTATATGACGACACTTCTTTGCTGTAATTTGTGCGTCCGAAAATGATTTTATCTACAAACGAAACGCTTGTAAGCAGTTCCTGAAGTGATTGCTTTATCAGATTGGGCGTCGGGTATGGCTCTATGCTGACCCACGTTTTGCATCCTTTATCGTGTAAAGCTCTCAATGCCGCCAAACGTTCAGCATACGGCGCTGTATACGGTTCCATCTTTTGCCGGTAATCCTCACACAGAGAAATGAGGGTAATCCCGTATTCATTCTCTTTTGAAAGGTCAGCCAATTCAATAGGCAGCACACCTTTTGTAAGCACGGAACACTTTATTCCTGCCGCGTTCAGCTTGTTTATTGCCGCAATGCTCATATTTGACACTTCTTCGTATTCGTACATAAAGGGGTCAGTTGTAAAACATAGCTGGACGGACTGTATCTCATCCCGGAATCTCGGTATTTCTTTATCAAGCAATTCCAGCGTGTTTGATACAATGTACGGTTCTAACCAGTTCTCATAAGAAGTTACCTGGCCAAATCTCTTTTTCTGTAAATATGCGTAGCAAGGGAATCTACATCCATGAGCACACCCTAAAACGTGGTTCATGGTATAATCTCCGTATTCGACGCCTGTTTTGTACAGCATGGTTTTCCGCTGTATGTAACCTGCGACTTTCTTCATTGTTCCGTCCTCCGAATAAAAATCTGATGTCCACTCTTTTCTTCCCAGAATGAAGTAGGTTTGCCGTTCTGGGTCAACTCGGGAGTCCGAACAATATCAATTTTACCAGAACGCTTTAATTCATCTAATATTTCATACACCATCTTAAACTCACAGACTATGCCGTATTTGTTAACAAACGATGCCAAAAACTTGGTAATACGGATATATGCATTTATGGCTGAAATATGTTTTTCTACCATATCAGCAATCTCTTCGCGCGAATATGTATCCCCCTCAGCCGAGGATGCGCCAATGGTCCCCATATCGAAAAGCGAGTACTGACCTTGCTGCTGTATATTGATGAACAGCTCGTCTTTTCGCTTTTGCATATTTTGTGCCATCAAAAAGCAGCCATCTTCATGATCGCACACATGTATCATCCTATATTTGGGGCGCTGCCCCGGTTTGAGGCGAATAGGCATATCAAGGACATACCCATATCGCTGTTTCAGCATATTTTTGTATTCGCGTGATAAACGTTGCTCCGCTTGATAACCGTCAATTACTCCATTTTGAAAATCCGAAACAATCGCTTTCCAGTAATCTCCGCCAGCAATCCTGCTCAGCAAATCTTCAGACTGCTTTGTCGTATCAACAACGGTAGGATCGTATTCGACGAGGTCATCCAAATCCTGAAGCGCAGCATCGTTACAATAATCTACACGCATTACCCTGCATGCATCACGAAAAAAGCCAAAAGAATTGAAATTAATCAACATCTCGAAAGTATTGAAGCCCAAAGTTTTAAACGCTTCAAAAGTTGACAGATCTAATGCCTTTATTCCGTATGGATCAACATAGAGAAAGACATTATACCCCTGTTTATCCTGAAGGCATTTTAATATATTATCTTCATATTTTCCAGAGATTACCTCCGGAACATCATAGCTTGGAGAGATAGACGCAATATTGCTGCTTAATTCATTCCCATAGTTCATATCAATAAAGCAAGTTTTAACAGCGCCGATCTTGTCCTGCCTGCTGGTTCTGCTTAAGCATTCCTCACGTATACGCAAGGCGATAAGAGGTGATCCGTCTTTTCCATCCTCAAATTTCCCTTTTCCAGCCAAGCAGTCAACATAGAAAATTGGCTTCCTCGTAAGCAGCACCTTTTGAAAATAAGGAGTCAGGTAGCATCCCAATAAACGATCTTTTATTTCTGACCATTCATTCTTCTTTTTGAAGAAGTCTTTGTTGTCTTTTGACATATATAGCCCACCTATTCACCAAAATCATTTGGATTAAATATCTGGAATAAACTCCACAATATCGCCAAAGTCGCATTCCAGTACCGCGCAGGTTCTTTCGAGAATAGCCATGTTGACCGGCTCGTCTCGGCGCAGTTTGGTCATAGTATTCGGCGCTATATTTGCCGCTTTGCGCAGCTCGGACTGGCTCATTTTTTTGTCGATCAGCAGTTTCCACAGTTTGTTGTATGATATAGCCATGGTTTCCCTCCGCATAAAAATAGCTTTGTAAAATTATAGCATACTCTGTCGCAGGATTCAAGATTATATCGCAAGTTTCTGCGATAACTTGGCATCAATTTTTCACAATATAGCATTAACAGCGGTTGCGCACAGGCGAGGGGATTCGAAGCATACCGTGGAGATTTAAACCTTACCTGAAAGAGTATGCTTTCTTCCAATTTAAACGCAACTGCAAAGATATCATCAGGTTTTCACACTCACTAAGTGGTCTGTTATACGAAGTCTTTTCCAAATATCAAGGTTCAAATCCACCCTCCGCTAACTTTTTCCGCCTACTTTGCTCAGTGCATTTGCCCCAAAAGGTGCGCAGGATTTTTGGTATGAAAATGCAAAAAAACGGCCCCGGAACAGTCTCAACGACCATTCCGAAGCCGGTTTTCTCTGATTTTACAGAATTTCGGGCAATTTCAGCCCCAAAAACAAGAAAATTGCCTGATTTATCTGGTAGACAAATCAGGCAATCGGTTTGGCAGCGGGAGAAGGATTCGAACCCTCACATACGGAGTCAGAGTCCGCTGTGCTACCTTTACACAATCCCGCTGTATCGCAAACGCAAGGGTTATTATACCCAATTTCCGGCGAATGTCAAGCGGAATCGGCAGGTTTTCTTTGAATTTCTTTTATTTTTTCCCGCGGCAGTCGATGGAGACGCTCTGCCCGGTGCGCAGAAAGCACAAAACGCCCTCCCGCACCGGCTTGCCGAGCAGCCGCGCGAGCGCGGCGGCATAGGCGCGGATCTGGGGTGCATACTCCGCGGCGCGCGCGGCGAGCGTTTCCGCCGTCACATAGTCGGTTTTATAATCCACGACCGTGAGAGCATCCCCCTCGCGGATGCAGCAGTCGGCGACGCCCTGCAAGAGGACTTCCTCGCCCGGCGGCGCATCGAATACGGTCTCCGCGCCGGTGAGCAGCGAAAAACGCAGCTCGCGCCAGACCTCGTCCGCGTGCAGGATCCTCTGCCCGACGGGGGAGGCGAACAGCGCGCAGATGCGCTCCGGCTCCACCGCGGCGGCCTGCGCGGGGGTGATGTGCTCGGCGTTTTTCAGCCGTTCGATCTCGCTGCGTACCTGCTCCGGCGTGGAAACGCGGGAATAATCGATGAACTGCAGCACCGTGTGCACGGCGATGCCGCGCGCGGTGCCGGTGAGAGGCGCGTTCTTCGCGCCGAAGACCGGGCGGCGAAAGACACGGCGGCGCTGCGTCTCCGGCAGGATGCTTTGCGCGTCCGGGTCGGCGTCGGAGCCTTCGAGCGCGCTCGCGGTGATCTTCGACGGCAGCTCCTGCGCCCAGCGGTATGGGTACTCCCAGTCGAGCGCGCTTCCGAGCGCAGCGCTCTGCTCCGCTCCCGGCGTGTCCGGCTCCGCTGCGGCGGAAACGGCGGGACCGGAGTCCTCTCCGGCACGGACGGCGCGCAGCGTGATCGGGCTGTCCGGCAAAAGCGCTGTGCGCGCAAGCCAGTGCGAGAGCGAAGCGTCCGTGAAGAGAAGCTGCGGCGCGACGGGCCCGGTGAGCCCTTCGCGGAGCTTTGCGAGCGTTTTCTCCGCGTCCGGCCAGAGCGCGGTGATGATGAGGCGGTCCTTCGGCCGCGTCATCGCCACATACAAAACGCGCATTTCTTCCGAGAGCGTTTCCTCTTCGAGCTTTGCCGAAATCGCCCGCCACGCGAGCGACGGATAGACGACGCCGCGCTTCGTATCCACAACCTTGCCGCCCACGCCCAGCTTTGGATGGACGAGCACCGTGGCGGCGGAGTCGATCTTATTAAAGCGCCGGCTCGTTCCGGCGAGAAATACGATCGGGTATTCAAGCCCCTTGGAGCGGTGAATGCTGAGGATCTGCACGGCGTCACGGCTCTCCGCAGCGCCGGTGCGCGGCTCGTCGCCGCGCTCCTCGAGCTGCTTCATCCAGCGCACGAACCGGAACAGCCCCCGGTAGCCCTCCTGCTCAAACTGGCGGGCATAGTCCGAGAGACGGCGGACGTTTTCACGCCTTGCCGCGCCGTCCGGCATCGCGGCGAGCAGCGCGAAGAGAGAGGCGTCGTCGCAGATGCGCGCGAGCAGCGCTTCGACCGAGAGATCGGGCGCGAGGGCGCGGTAGCTCTCGAGCGATGCGAGAAAGGCGGCGCACGCTTCGTCCGTCTCCGCGCGGCGGCAGAGCGCGGTATAAAAGTCGGCGGTCTTATCCGCGGCGCGGATGGCGGAGAGCTCGTCCGCCGAAAAGCCGAAGAGCGGCGAGCGCAGCACGGCGATGAGCGGCACGTCCTGCCGCGGGTTATCGATCACCGCAAGCAGCGAAAGGAGCGATGTGATCTCCGTGGAGCGGTAAAACCCGCCGCCCTGCTGCGATACGGACGGGATCCCCTGTGCGGCGAGCGCGGCGCGGTAGCGCGGCGCGGCGGTTTTATAGGAGCGCATCAATATGGCGAAGTCGCCGTAGGTGCAGGGACGGAGACTCTCGCCGTCCGTGACGGGCGTGCGGGAATCCACCATCTGCCGGATGCGCGCGGCGATGTACTCCGCCTCCAGGACCGTTTTGTCGGGCCGGTCCTCCTCGCCGCCGGCGTCCGGCGGCGTTAAGATGACAAGCTCTGTCGGCGCGCCGCCGCCCGGCGGCAGCTCCCGTCCGGGACGCAGCGCCGCGGCGTCATCGTAGCATAGCTCGCCGAGCGAGCGGGACATGATGTTCCGGAACACGTGGTTCGCACCGTCGAGCACCTCGCGGCGCGAGCGGAAGTTCTCCCGCAGCAGGATGCGGCCCGGCTCCTCCGGCGGCGAGCCGGGCGCGAGATCGCTCCAGCTTTCGTACTTTTCCAGGAAAATCGAAGGATCGGCGAGCCGGAAACGGTAGATCGACTGCTTCACATCCCCGACCATGAAGAGCTTGCGCCCATTGTCGGAGAGGAGCCGAAAAAGCGCGTCCTGACAGGCGTTCACGTCCTGGTATTCGTCCACGAGCACCTCGGTATAGCGCGCAGAGAGCGACGCGGCGAGACCGTTGGAGCCGTCCTCCAGCAATCGGAGCATCATGTGCTCCTGATCGGAAAAATCGCAAAGGCCCTGCCGCCGCTTCTCGGCGGCGTAGGCGCGGTCGAGCTCGAGCGTGAGCGAGAGCAGCGCGTCAATGGCGGGCGCGGTCTCCGCAAGCTCGCGCAGCAGCGTTTCGGAGCTGTCGGCAAACGTGTGCTTCCATTTATCGCACGCCTTTTTGCAGTCTGTGCGCGCGGATTTGACGCTCTGTGCGAGCGGATCCTCACCCTTGTATGCGCCGATGCGCGGAAATTCGACCGCGCAGGCGCTCCTTGCCGCCTCCCAGCCGAGCAGGGCGGCGCGCGCCATGTTCCGCAGCCCCTCGGCGGTGACGTCAAGGCTGCCGGCGTAGGCTTTTGCAAGCGCCTCGCGCCCCGGCTGCGCAAGCTCAGCGCGCAGCGCGTCGATGCGCGCGGCCCAGTATTCCGCCTGATGCGCCGCGCGCGAGAGCAGATACCGCCCCCACACGGTCTCCCCGGCGTCCGTGCCCTCCGGCACGGCGAGAGCCGAGCGCTGACCGTCGAGCCACGCGGCGGGATCGGCATGGCTCTGCACGGCGTCGTGCAGCCGGAGGATGAGCGCGGCGAGCTTATCGTCGTTCCGCCCGGCGCCGAACGAATCGACGAGCGCCTTCGCGCCGGGGGCCGTGTCGAGCCGGTCATAGAGCTTTTCGAGCAGCCGGTCGAGCACGCTGGCGCGAACCTCCCCGGCGCGGTCCGGCTCGATGACGCGGTAGTCCGGCGAGATACCGGCAAGATGGGTATTCTCGCGCAGGAACCGGCCGCACAGGCTGTCGATCGTGCCGATGGAGGCGCGGCAGCACAGCTCCGTCTGCCGCCGGAGACGGCGGTTCATCGGGTCGGCGGCGATACGCTCGCCGAGTGCGGAGAGAATGCGGCTGCGCAGCTCGCCGGCGGCGGCACGGGTATAGGTGATGACGAGGAAATCGTCGATGTCCGCGCCGCGATCCACATAGCGCATGAGCCGTTCGACGAGGACTTTGGTTTTCCCCGAACCGGCGGCGGCCGAAACGAGCCGCGCCCCGCCGCGGCTTTCGGCGGCGAGCTCCTGATACGGTGTCAGCGGCACGGCGGGTCCTCCTCTCCCTTTTCAAGCCGCGCCCAGAATTCGGGCGCTTTGAGCGATGCCTTGAAGCGCCAGCCGTCCGTCTTTTCGCTGAAGCGGCAGGCGTCGTAAAAATCACAGGTGCGGCAGGCGTTGTCCTGCTCGGTTTTGAACCACGGGTCAGCAGCGATGCTGCCGTGGCGCAGCTCGCGCGCCATATCCGTGAGCGTTTTTTCGAGAAACTGCGAAAGCTCCCCGAGCTGCGCGGCGGAGGCGAGCGCGTCGCCGGTATACTCGCCGGCGCGGTTGACCGAAACGGGGAGATACTGCGGCGCGTCACCGTGCTCCATGGCGTGCAGGACGTCGTCCTCGGCGAGCAGAAGCCCGCTGCGGCGCAGCCGTTTTGCTTTCTCCTTTACGATATCCTCGTCCGAGAGCCGCTCCGGCGCGGAGACGAGCACATCCCGCGCGGGGACGTACAGCACGCCGGACGGGACGATCTCCTTCCCATACCGCGCCGCGCCGTTTTTCTCCAGCGTGAAAAGATACAGCAGCATCTGCAATCCCATGCCGTACCAGACGTCCGTGAGCGAAAAGCTCTTCACGCCGGACTTGTAGTCCACAACGCGCAGATAGAGCTTCCCGCCGTGCTCCCAGCCGTCCACACGGTCGGCAACGCCGTTGAGCACGAGCGAGCCGTCGCCGCTGCCGAGCGACACCGGCGGCATATCCTTATCGTTGGAGAAATTGAGCTCAAAGTCGAGCGGGCGGAAGTCCGAGACGCGCAGCTCCCGCGCCGTATCGAGAACGACGCGGCGCGCCGTTTCCGTCAGACGGCGGAAGAGGTATACGAACCGGGAGCTTTTTTCCCGGAAGTCCTCGAGCTCGGTGCGGACGTATTCGCGGACGTGCTTTTCCGTGAGACGCGCTACGGCGTCGTCGTCCACAGCGGCAAAGCCGCCGCGATCCGATATGTCGCGCGCAACGTGCTCGAGCAGATAATGCAGGAACGTGCCGAGCTCCGGCGGGTCGAACCGCGCGCTCTGGCGCGGTTTGGCGCGCAGACCGTAGCGCAGGAAGTATTGGAACCGGCAGGAGGCAAAGTTATCGATGCGCGAGGCGGTGAGATGCATTTCCCGCCCGTACAGCGCCGCCACGCTCTCGCGCGAGAGCGTGCCGCGCACCTCCTCCGCCGCCTTTTCCGCGGCGGCGATGCGCGCGCTCTCCCCGCGGCGGACAAAATACTCTCGCGCGGCAGCGTCTCCGGCGCAGGCAAGCTCCAGCGCGCCGGAGAGCGACTGCGCCCTCGCCGCGCGCATGTCGCCGGGCTCCTCGCAGAGCGAGAACAGCCGGGCGATTCGTTCGGCAACGAACGACGGGCGCGTCTCGCTCCCGTCGGGGGAAAAGGCGCTGCGGCTTATGTAAAGACTCTCCGCGGGCAGCGTGAGAACGTTGTAGATGAGATTGAATTCGCGGTCAAGCCCGTCGTCGCCGCCGGAAAGCTCGATATCGAGCGCGCGCAGCTCCTCGCGTTCGGCGTCGGTGAACACGCCGGCGTTGTCCGAAACGCGCGGCAGGCGGTCGTCGGACGCGCCCAGCACGAGCAGATGGCGGATGCTGCGCCGCCGCATACGGTCAAAATCTCCGGCGGTCACGCGGTCGAGCGCCACGGGGATCGTGCCGACGTCGTACTGCGAGAGCATCCGGCGGAAGAGACGCCCGAAATCCTCCTGCGAGAGCGGCATGCCGCCGAGAACGGCCTCGCACTGCTCGAGCGCCGATACCATCAGCTCCCAGAGCTGGCGGTATTCCGCCGCGGTCTGCAGCTCCCCGGCCTCTTCCAGCGCGAGAGAACGCTCTTCCAGATGCTCCGGCAGAGAAATATCCTCCCAGAAGGCGGCGAGCGCGGCGCACTGACCGCGCGCATCGGCCGCCTCTTTTCCGCGGCGCTCGAACGCCGCGAGCGGCGCGGCCACGTTCCGGCGCAGCGCGTCGAGCTTTTCGAGAAGCGCTTCGCTCTCCGGCGTGGCCTTTCCGCCAAAGCCGTCCGGGTGCTGCCGCCAGGGCTCGGCGCGCGTCCATGCCGTGCCGCGCAGCGACCAGAGAAGAACATAGTTTTCCAGCGCGTCGCAGTCGGCGCGGGAAATGCCGGTCAAACCGGTTTTGAGATAGGTAAATACGCTTTCATAGCTCCAGCCGTCCGAGAGGATATCGAACGCCGCGGCGACGAGCGCCGGGAGCGGGCGGGTGAAAATGTCGGTGCGCGCGCTTGCATAGAGCGGCACGCCGGCGCGGCGGCACGCCTCTTCCAGCGGAGCACGGTAATCCTCAAAGCCGCGCACCGCAACGGCGATATCCCGCCAGCGACACGGCGTTTCACGCACGAGCCGCCGCATCTCCGCCGCGGCCAGTTCGCACTCCGCCGCGACGCCGGAGGCGCGCACGAGCCGGATGGCGCCGGAGGCGCTGCATACCTCGTCCGTCCAGCCGAAAAGGTTTTCCTCGAGAAACGCCATAGGCGTGCGCTCCCCGCCGCGCGGCACGGAGACAATCTCCGCGGCCACGCCGTCCCCGGCGGCGGCGTCGCGCAGCGCGCGCGCCGTGCGCCGTGCAAGGGAGAACACCTCGCTGCCGGACGCGGGATCGTCGCAGGTGAGACAGACCGTCACGTCCGCGAGCGGCAGAAGCGCGCGGATGACGCGCCGCTCCTGCGCGGTGAAGTCCGTAAAGCCGTCAATATAAAATTTCGCGCCGCGAAGCCATGTGCAGTCCGAAAGCTGCGCCGCGAGCACGTCAAGCCGCCCGGCGGGGTCGGCGCCGGACTGCGCGGAGAGCGCGTCGAGCGCCTCCTGCAGCAGCGCGAGATCGCGCAGCTTGTCCGAGAGCGCGGCGGTGGCGTTCCCGGCGGCTTTGCGCAGCACGTCGGGCGCGGCGCAGCCGAAATGCAGCTCGTCAAGCGCCGAGAGGAGCCGCACCATCTGCTCCGGCGAGCGGGCGCTGCCGCCATAGACGGTGAGCGCGCCGCCCATCTGCTCCAGCGCGAGCGAGAGCTGGAGAAAACGACCGGGCTTATCCATGTACACGCGCCCGCTCCCGCCGCAGCCAATGGCGACGCGGTGGGCAAGACGCGAGAACGAGAGAACCTCGGCGTAAAGGCTTGCCGTATCGCCGCAGCGCTGTGCGAGCTCGCGCTCGGCTTCGTGGCTGTATTGCTCCGGCACGATGAGAAAGCTGCCGGACTGCCTGCGGGCGCAGCGCTGCGCGATCTCGGAGAAAAGAAGCGCGGTCTTGCCCGTTCCGGCACGGCCCAGGATCAGCCGCAGCATGGCGTTCCCTCCTTCGCAGATTAAATATATCATTTTTATTATAGCACCAATGCCGCCCGCCTTGCAATCCGCCGCGGCGTATGCTATAAAAATCCATAGATAGAAAACCGGAGGGGAATGCCATGCTGTCTGCCATAAGCGAAATGGACCCCGTGCTGATCGCCGCGGCGGTGATCCCGGCGGTGATTCTGATGGTCCAGGTCTACCGCGCCGACCGGCTGGAAAAGGAACCGGCGGGGATTTTGATTTCGCTGCTCGTTTTCGGCGTGTTTGCCACGGCGCTCGCCATCGTAACGGAAACGATCGGCGAGAACATCCTGAATTTGCTGTTTGACGAGATCAATCTCGGATATCTGATTCTCTGGAACTTCCTCGTCGTGGCGCTCTCGGAGGAGGGGTTCAAGCTGCTGCTGCTCCGCGCCCGCACGTGGCGCAGCCCGAATTTCAACTGCCAGTTTGACGGCGTGGTATACGCGGTGTTCGTCTCGCTCGGCTTTGCGCTGTGGGAAAATATCGGGTATGTCGCCATGTACGGCTTCGGCACGGCGCTCGCGCGCGCCGTCACGGCGGTGCCGGGCCACGCCTGCTTCGGCGTGTTCATGGGCGTGTGGTACGGCGCGGCGCGGCGCTACGCCAACTACGGCGACCCGGTCGGCGCGAGAGTCTGCCGCCGCCGTGCGCTGTGGGCGCCGGTATTTATCCACGGCATGTACGACTTTCTCGCCTCGCTCGAATTTGCCTACAGCGGTCTGATCTTCATCGCGTTTATCGTGGTCGTGTTCCTTGTGGCGATGCGCCGCGTGAAGATCGTCTCGCGCAACGACCGGTATATCGCATAAAAATTCGCGCTGCCGCTTGTGTAATCTGCGGCAGCGTGGTAAAGTAACGGGGTCATTATTTTTATCCTGCGGCAGCCGGCCGCGGGAGAAAGGAAAGAAATATGGAGCATAACGAGAAAACCATGGACAAGATCGTAGCGTTCTGCAAGAACCGCGGCTTTGTCTACGCAGGCAGCGAGATCTACGGCGGCCTTGCCAACTCCTGGGACTACGGCCCGCTCGGCGTGGAGTTCAAGAACAACGTCAAAAAGGCGTGGCTCAAGAAGTTCGTGCAGGAGAGCCCGTACAACGTCGGTCTCGACGCGGCCATCATCATGAACCCGCAGACGTGGGTCACGACCGGCCACGTTTCGAGCTTCTCCGACCCCCTGCTCGACTGCAGATCCTGCCGCGCGCGTCACCGCGCCGACAAGCTCATCGGCGAGGAGCACCACGAGATCAACGTGGACGCCATGACCTTTGAGGAGATGGACGCCTTTATCGCCGAACACGAGGACATCGTCTGCCCCGTATGCGGCAAGCACAACTTCACGCCCATCCGCAAGTTCAACCTCATGTTCAAAACTGCCATCGGCGTTACCGAGGACTCCTCTTCGACCTGCTATCTCCGCCCGGAGACCGCGCAGGGCATTTTCGTCAACTTCTCAAACATCCAGCGCACGACGCGCCGGAAGCTCCCGTTCGGCGTCTGCCAGGTCGGCAAGGCGTTCCGCAACGAGATCACGCCGGGCAACTTCACGTTCCGCACGCGCGAGTTTGAGCAGATGGAGTGCGAGTTCTTCTGCAAGCCCGGCACGGACCTTAAATGGTTCGCCTACTGGAAGGACTACTGCAAGAACTGGCTGCTGAGTCTCGGCATCAAGGAAGAGCACCTCCGGCTGCGCGACCATGAGCCGGCGGAGCTTGCGTTCTACTCCCGCGCCACGACCGACATCGAATACGCCTTCCCGTTCACCGACTGGGGCGAGCTTTGGGGCATTGCCGACCGCACGGACTATGACCTCAAGCGCCATCAGGAGGCCTCCGGCAAGGATCTCACCTACTTCGATCAGGAAGCGAACGAGCACTATGTGCCGTATGTGATCGAGCCGTCGCTCGGCTGTGACCGCGTGGCGCTCGCGTTCCTGTGCGACGCTTACGACGAGGAGATCGTGGACGCGGCGAAAAACGACGTGCGCACCGTTCTTCATCTGCACCCGGCGCTCGCGCCGTTCAAGTGCGCGGTGCTGCCGCTCTCGAAAAAGCTCGCCCCCGCCGCGACGGAGATCTACCACGAGCTGCAGAAGGAATTCATGGTCGATTACGACGACGCCGGTTCCATCGGCAAGCGCTACCGCCGCGAGGACGAGATCGGCACGCCCTACTGCATCACCGTGGACTTCCAGACCGTGGGCGACGAGAAAACGCCCGCCGACGGCTGCGTCACGGTGCGTGAGCGCGACAGCATGGAGCAGGTCCGCATCCCCATCGCCGAGGTAAAAAACTACATCGCCGAGCGTATCAAATTCTGATTTTTCAAATATGCAAAAGCGGGACGGCAAATGCCGTCCCGCCCATTTATATTGAAGCAGAGCCTTTTCCGGCTCTGCCGGAAAATGTTCCGCCGCGCATAGCTTGGCTTATCGAAAGCCCCGTATGCGCGGCGGCGCTTTGTTATTTTATTCCATGTGCAGCGAAAGCCAGTTTTCCGCCTGGCGGATGCCGTCCACGGCGGCGGAGAGAATGCCGCCGGCGTAGCCCGCGCCCTCGCCGCAGGGATAGACGCCGCGAAGATTCGACTGCCCGTTCTCGCCGCGCACGATGCGCACCGGCGAGGACGAGCGCGTTTCCACGCCCGTGAGCACTGCGTCCGGCATGGCGTAGCCGCGCAGCTTTTTATCAAAGAGCGGGAACGCCTCGCGCAGCGCGGCGAGAACAAACTCCGGCAAACAGCCGTCGAGCGTGCCGAAGCGCACGCCGAGCGGATAGGTCGGCGCAACGCTGCCCGCGCCGCCGGATGGCTTTCCGGCGAGAAAATCGCCGAGCCGCTGCGCCGGGGCGCGGTAATCGCCGCCTCCGGCGAGAAAAGCGGCGCGCTCCCATTTTCTTTGCAGCTCCACACCGGCGAGCGGGTCGGCGGAGCCAAAGTCTGAGGGACGCACCTCGCAGAGCACGGCGGCGTTGGCGTTTTGCCCGTCGCGCGCAAAGGGACTCATGCCGTTTACGCAGAGAAGTCCCTCCTCGCTCGCCGCGCCGACGACGTACCCGCCCGGACACATGCAGAACGTATATACGCCCCGCCCGTCCGGCAGATGCACCGCCAGCCGGTAGTCCGCCGCGCCGAGCGCCGGATGACCGGCAAAAGCGCCGTACTGCGCGCGGGAGATGACCTTTTGCGGATGCTCGCACCGGACGCCCATGGAAAACGCCTTCTGTTCGAGCTGCGCGCCGCGCTCCTTTAAAAGCGCGAAGAGATCGCGCGCGCTGTGTCCGGCGGCAAGGATCAGAGAATCCGCCTCCAGCTCCTCCGCCGCACCGCCCTGCATAAGGCTCACCGCGCGCAGCGCGCCGCCGGAGAGGGAAACGTCCGTGAGCCGCGTGCGGAAGCGCACCTCGCCGCCGTGTGCGAGGATCATCTTGCGCAGTCCCTTCACGGCGTCCGGCAGGCGGTCGGTGCCGATGTGCGGCCGGGCCTGCCAGAGGATCTCGTCCGGCGCGCCGGCGGCGACGAGATCGTGCAGCACCTGCCTGCCGCGCCTGTCATGCGTGCCGGTGTTGAGCTTGCCGTCCGAGAAAGCGCCCGCGCCGCCCTCGCCGAACTGGATGTTCGATTCGGTGTCGAGCACGCGGGTTTGATAGAATTTTTCCACATCCGCCTTCCGCTCGTCCACGGCGCTCCCGCGCTCGAGCAAAATCGGCTCCGCGCCCGCGCGGGCGAGCGTGAGCGCGGCGAAGAGTCCCGCGGGCCCCGCTCCGCACACAACGGGGCGATGGGCGGGCTTTTCTTTTAAAACACCGACACGCGGCGGCGTCCACGGCGTGTACGGCGGATACTTTTCCTCGCCGCGCCGCAGGGATACCGCCGCTGCGGCGATAAAATGCACGTCGTCCTTCCGCCTTGCGTCCACACTGCGGCGCAGAAGCCTTGCTTCCAGCACGTCGCCGGCCGGGACGCGCAGCTTTTTGGCGCAGGCGGCTTTGAGATCGCCGCCGAGCGGCAGCTTTATATCACGGATCTCAATCATGCGCGGCGCTCCTTCCCGCGCGCAGCCCGGAGGCGAACGCCCAGTGCAGATTGTACCCGCCGCACGCGCCGTCAATGTCGAGCGTCTCGCCCGCGGCGTACAGTCCCGGCACGCGGCGGCTCTCCATCGTTTCGGGGTCAAATTCGGCGACGTCCGCGCCGCCGCGCGTCACCTGCGCGTGCTGCGTGTCGCCGGGGCCGAGGACCGAAAGCCGGTAGTCCTTGATGATGCGGGCAAGCTCCGCCGTCCCGCCGTTTTCGGCGCGGCGCGCTATCGCCTCGCCGAGACGCCGGTGGAAAATGCCGGTGAACAGCTCGGCGCCGCCGCGGCGCAGCGCCTTCTGTGCCGAGAGCTTCGCGGTGAGCACGTCCAAAGACAGCTCCGGCAGCAGATCGAGCGAGAGCGTGTCGCCCGGAAGGGCGTACCGCGAGAGATCCAGCGCAAGTATGCCGCTCACGCCGAAATCCCGGAAAAGAATTTCGCCGTTTTCGGCATAAACGCCCTTTCCGCGGCGGAGAAGCTGCGCGCGGCAGGCGCACCGCAGCCCCGTGAGACCGCGGATGGATTCCGCGTCGGTCTTGAGCGGACAGAGGACGGGGGAGAACGAAACCGTTTTGTGCCCGAGAGAGCGGAGAAGCGCCGTACCGCCGCCGGTGGCGGCGATCACGCGGTCGGCGAAAAACTTCTCGCCGGTTCGGGCGGTGAGAATAAAGCCGCGGCTCTGCGGAGCAACGGCGGCGATCTCGGTGGAGCAGCGCTCCTCGATGCCCAGCGCCTCGCAGCCGAGACGCAGCACGTCGAGCACGGAGGCGGCGGTGTCGCTGCGCGGATAAACGCGCCCCTCCTCGTCCGTGACCGTCCACAGCCCGAGCGAACCGAAAAACGCCAGCAGCGCACCGCACGGCATATCCGCGAGAACGGGCGCGACGAAGCCCGGACGGTTATAGTGCTCCGGTGAAACGTGCGTGTTGGAGAGATTGCACCGCCCGTTGCCGGTTTTGAGCAGCTTTTTCCCGACGCGGTTCGCCTGTTCAAAGATCCGAACGTCCGCCCCGGCGCGTCCGGCGGCGATCGCCGCGCACAGCCCGCCCGCGCCACCGCCGATCACCGCAACGCGGCGCGGCGCTTCCTTTTTTTCCATGGGATAGCCCTCCCCGATGTTTCGTTTGCTTCTTTCCTTGACTTGCCGGGCGCTGCGCCCCGCGCCGCTTCGCCGCCGGCGGGAAAACAGGAGGTCCGGGTTTTGTTTATGGGGGATCCCCCATTCAAACCGTATTGCGCTGCCAGTATAACACAATGCCGGTCGGAAATCCACAGAACAGGCCGTCCGACGCGGTTTTTTTGCACATCGCCGGGGCGGCGCTTGTATGCCGGAATATGACGTGATATAATAAATCAGATACAGAAATTGTTTTAAAAGGAGCGCGTTATGCCGGAATTTCATGTGGTAAGCGAATATTCGCCCGCGGGCGATCAGCCGCAGGCGATTGAAAAGCTCGCCGGGGGAGTGACCGCGGGGCTGGACGAGCAGACGCTGCTCGGCGTCACCGGCTCCGGCAAAACGTACACGATGGCGAAAGTCATCGAGCGCGTGCAGCGTCCGACGCTCGTGCTCGCGCACAACAAAACGCTCGCCGCGCAGCTTTGCAGCGAGTTCAAGGAGTTTTTCCCGGACAACGCCGTGGAGTATTTCGTTTCCTACTACGACTACTACCAGCCGGAAGCGTACATCCCGCACACGGACACCTATATCGAAAAGGACGCCTCCACGAACGAGGAGATCGACCGGCTGCGCCTTTCGGCGACGTTTTCGCTGCTGGAACGGCGGGACGTGATCGTTGTGGCGTCCGTGAGCTGCATCTACGGTCTCGGCGAGCCGGACGATTTTGCCCGCATGGCCATTTCGCTCCGCCCCGGCAGCAGCCTGCCGCAGGAGGAGCTTTTGAAAAAGCTCATCGACTGCCGGTATGAGCGAAACGACATCGCCTTCGAGCGCAATATGTTCCGCGTGCGCGGCGACACGGTGGAGATCTTCCCGGCCTACTGGCGGGATAAGGCCATCCGCGTGGAGTATTTCGGCGACGAGATCGAGCGCATCAGCGAGATCAACCCCCTTACCGGCGCGCCGGTGCATACGCTCAGCCACACGGCCATCTATCCCGCAAGCCACTATGTGACGCCGCCGGAGAAAATGGCGCGCGCCGTGCAGGAGATCCGCCGCGAATGCGACGAGCGCGTAAAGTTTTTCAAGGACAACGACAAGCCGCTTGAAGCCGAGCGCATCGCGCAGCGCACGAATTTCGATATCGAGATGATCCAGGAGCTGGGCTATTGCTCCGGCGTGGAGAACTATTCGCGCATCATCTCCGGCCGTCCGGTCGGGAGCGCCCCCATGACGCTGCTCGACTATTTCCCGGAGGACTTTCTCATGTTCATCGACGAATCGCACGTCACGCTGCCGCAGGTGCGCGCCATGTACCACGGCGACCGCGCGCGCAAGGAAGCGCTCGTTGAATACGGCTTCCGCCTGCCGTCGGCGTTCGATAACCGCCCGCTGAAGTTTGAGGAGTTTCAGCAGCGCATCAACCAGGTCATCTACGTTTCCGCCACACCCGGCGAGTATGAGCGCACGCGCTCGGGGCAGATCGCCGAGCAGATCATCCGCCCGACGGGCCTCACCGACCCGAAGACCGACGTGCGCCCCATCGAGGGGCAGATCGACGATCTTATCGCCGAGATCCACACGCGCATCGGCCGCGGCGAGCGCACGCTTGTCACCACGCTCACCAAGCGCATGGCGGAGGACTTAACGGCGTATCTCGGCAACGCCGGCATAAAAACGCGCTATATGCACCACGACATCGGGGCAATGGAGCGCATGGAGATCATCCGCGACCTGCGCCGGGGCGAATTTGACGTGCTCGTCGGCATCAACCTCCTGCGCGAGGGTCTCGACCTTCCCGAGGTATCGCTCATTGCGATCCTCGACGCGGATAAGGAGGGCTTTCTCCGGAGCGAAACATCGCTCATCCAGACGATCGGCCGCGCGGCGCGAAACGCCGGGGGCACGGTCATCATGTACGCCGATACGGTCACGCCGTCCATGCGCGCGGCCATCGACGAGACAGAGCGCCGCCGCGCCATCCAGACGGCGTACAACGAAGCGCACGGCATCGTGCCGAAAACCATCAAAAAAAGCATCCGCGACCTTCTGGAAGTCACCGGCCCGGCGGCAAAGGACGGGCGCGGCATGCGCATGACCGAGCGGGAGCGGCGCGCCGAGATCGACCGGCTGGAGAAGGAAATGCGCAAAGCCGCGCAGATGCTCGAATACGAGTACGCCGCCGTGCTGCGCGACCAGATCATCCGGCTGCGCGGAGAAAAGTGACCATGGCGGAAAAGGAAGTACAAAACGATTTTTCCAAGGGGAAGATCCCCGCGGTCGTCATGCGTATGGCGCTGCCGCTCATCGCCGCGCAGCTCGTGAACGTGCTCTACAACGTGGTGGACCGTATCTACATCGGCCATATTCCCAATGTCGGCAGCATGGCGCTCACGGGCGTCGGCATCGCGCTGCCGGTGATCTCGATCCTCTCGGCGTTCGCGGGCCCGTTCGGACAGGGCGGCGCGCCGCTCTGCTCCATGGCGCGCGGCCGCGGCGACAGCGACGAGGCCTCCCGCGTGATGGGAAACGCCTTTTCCCTGCTGCTCGTTTCGTCCGTCGTGCTCGGGCTGCTTACGCGGACGTTCCTTGATCCGGCCGTGGCAGTCTTTGCCGCGGGCAGGGAGGCGAGCGGCTACGCGCGCGAATATCTTGCGGTGTATCTCATCGGGACGACGTTTTCGTTCGTGTCGCTCGGCATGAACGTGTATATCAACGCGCAGGGCTTTGCCACGCGCGGCATGCTCACGGTGCTGCTCGGCGCGGTCGCGAACATCGTGCTCGACCCGCTGTTTATTTTTGTTTTCCGCATGGGCGTGCGCGGCGCGGCGGCCGCCACGGTCCTCTCGCAGGTGCTGAGCGCCGCGTGGTGCTTTTTCTTTCTGCGCAGCGGCAAAACGCCGCTCGAACTCTCCTGGCGCACCATGGCGCTGCGCGGGAAGATCGTAAAGCGCATCGTGTCTCTCGGCGTTTCGGATTTTGTTATCGGCGCGACGAATTCCGCCATCCAGACGGTGGCGAACCGTCAGCTCGGACTGTACGGCGGCGATCTCTACGTCGGCGCGATCACGGTCGTAAACTCGCTGCGGACGGTCTTTACCGAGATCATCCACGGCTTCGGCTCCGGCATCCAGCCGGTGCTCGCTTTTAACTTCGGCGCAGGGAAGAGATCGCGTGTGCTGGAAACGATCCGGTTCAGCACGCTCGGCGCGGCGGCGTTCTCGCTGCTCGTGTGGGCGGTGTTCATGCTCTTCCCCGAACCGCTCATCCGCATTTTCACGCCGGACGAGGAGCTTATCGCCGTGGCGGTGCGCGCCGTGCGCATCTATTTCTGCGGGTTTGTGTTCATGTCGCTCCAGTTTGTCGCGCAAAACTCGTTCCGCTCGCTCGGCAAGGCGCGGCAGGCGGTCTTTTTCTCGCTGCTGCGCAAGATCGTGCTCGTTGTGCCGCTGATGCTGCTGCTCCCGGGCGTATTCGGCCTCGGGGCGGACGGCGTGTACTGGAGCGAGCCGATCAGCGATCTGCTCGGCGGCGGCGCGGCGTTCACAACGCTCATGCTCACCGTTTACCGCCCGCTTGCAAGGGAAATCAAGGAGGAAACTCTATGCCAAAACTGATGCTCATCGACGGCAACAGCCTCGTGAACCGCGCATATTACGGCGTGCGCCCGCTCTCCGCGCCCGACGGCACGCCGACGAACGCCGTTTTCGGCTTTCTGAATATCCTGCAGAAACTGCTCGACGACGAGGCCCCGGACGCGCTCTGCGTCATGTTTGACCGCCGCGAGCCGACGTTCCGCCACAAGCACAGCGAGGCGTACAAGGCGACGCGCAAGCCCATGCCGGACGATCTCGCCGCGCAGATGCCGGTTTTGAAGGACGTGCTCGACGCGCTCGGCATCGAGCGGCGCGAGCTCTCCGGCTGGGAGGCGGACGATCTGCTCGGCACCGTGAGCCGCATCGGCGCGGAGCAGGGCTGGGAGTGCGTCGTCGTCACCGGGGATAAGGACGCTTTGCAGCTCGTGGGAGAACATGTGCGCGTGCTCAATGTCAAAACGCGCATGGGGCAGACCGAGACCGTCAACTACACGCCCGAGCGCTTCCGCGAGGAATACGGCTTCGACGCGCCCCGCATGGTCGATCTCAAGGCGCTCATGGGCGATACGAGCGACAACATCCCCGGCGTCCCGGGCGTGGGGGAGAAGACGGCGCTCGAGCTTGTGCGGAAGTACGGCTCGCTCGCGGGCGTGTACGAGCACATCAACGACGCGGACATCCGCGCCTCGCTGCGTACAAAGCTCGAAAACGGCAAGGAGAGCGCCGACGAGTCCTACTATCTCGCCACGATCGACCGGAACGCGCCGGTCCGCATTTCGCCCGACGAACTTCGCCGCCCGGCGGAGTATCCCGGCGCCGCCTATGAGATCTTCCGGCGGCTCGGGTTCCGGAAATTCATCGAGAAGTGGGGCCTGAAGCCGGCCGCTGAGGAGAAAAAGGAAGAGACCGTATTTGAGGGCACGTGCGAGAGCGTGACGCCGCAGACGGAAAAAGACCTCCGCGCCGCGCTCTTACGCACCGGTGACGCTGTCGCCTATTGCTGGTTCGACGCCGAATCCGGCGAGGCGCTCGCGCATTTTGACCTTTCCGAAAAGGACGCGCTCGCCGTGTTCCTGACGCCGGAGACGTACCGGGACGACTATACAAAAGCGCTCGCGCTCTTCTTCGCGCCCGAACGCCGCAAGGCGGGGCACGATGTGAAAAGCATCCAGCGCGCGCTGCTTGCGCGGGGCGTGGACGCGCTCGAAAACTGGGTGTTCGACAGCGCGCTCGCCGGGTATCTCCTTGACGCGACCGCCGCCGGGTACGAGATCGAAAAGCTCACGTCCGCCTACTGCGGCTTCACGCCGTTCACATCGTCCGGCGCGGCGGACAGCGGCGATCAGCTCATGCTTGACCTCTCCGGCGGGGAGGGGAAGACGCTTGCCGACCGGCTCGGCGAGATGGCCTCGCGCGCGGCGAGCGTCGCGGCGCTCGAGGAAGCCATGCTTCCCCGGCTGCGCGAAGCGCAGATGGAGGAGCTTTTTGAAAAGATCGAGCTTCCGCTCTGCGCGGTGCTCGCCAAAATGGAGAACGAGGGCTTTCTCACCGACGCGGAGGCGCTGCGCGCCTTCGGAGAGAGCCTCACGGGCAGCATCGACGCGCTGCGCGAAACCGTCTGGGCGGAGGCGGGGGAGGAGTTCAACATCCAGTCCCCAAAGCAGCTCGGCGCGATTCTTTTTGAAAAGCTGGGGCTGCCCGGCGGCAAAAAGACGAAAACCGGTTGGAGCACGAACGCGGATGTGCTCGATAAGCTCCGCTATGAGCCCATCGTGCGCCATGTGCTCGAATACCGCGAGCTCACCAAGCTCAAATCCACCTACGCCGACGGCCTTTTGAAGGTCATCGGCGCGGACGGACGCATCCACACGAATTTCCAGATGACCGTCACGGCGACGGGCCGCCTTTCCTCCACCGAGCCGAATCTCCAGAACATCCCCGTCCGGCGCGAGCTGGGCGCGGGGCTGCGGAAAATGTTTGTCGCCGCGCCCGGCAACGTGCTCGTGGACGCGGACTATTCGCAAATCGAGCTGCGGCTGCTCGCGCACATCTCGGGCGACGAAAATATGCGCGCAGCATTCCTCTCCGGCGAGGACGTGCACCGCGTTACGGCCTCGCAGGTGTTCGGCGTGCCGCTCGCGGAAGTCACCGCCGAGGAGCGCCGGAGAGCGAAGGCCGTGAATTTCGGCATCGTATACGGCATTTCCGCTTTCTCGCTCGCGCAGGATATCGGCGTCGGCTATGGCGAAGCGAAGGACTATATGGACGCCTATTTCGCGCGCTTCCGCGGCGTGCGGGATTACCAGAAGGAAGCCGTCCGGCGCGCGAAGGAGCTCGGCTACGCCGAAACGCTTTTCCACCGGCGGCGGTATCTGCCGGAGCTGAACGTTCCGGCGCTGCGCGCGTTCGGCGAGCGTGTCGCGCTCAACATGCCCATCCAGGGCACGGCGGCGGACATTATCAAGCTCGCGATGGTGAATGTGGATAAGCGGCTTCGCGCCGAGGGCATGAAGGCAAGGCTCATATTGCAGGTGCACGACGAGCTGATCGTCGAATGCCCGGAAGCGGAGCGCGAAAAGGCCGTGCGGGTGCTGTGCGAGGAGATGGAAAACGCCGTCAGCTATTCCGTCCCTCTCACCGCGGACGCCGGCTGGGGCAAAAACTGGGCGGAGGCGCACGGGACATGATCGTTCGCAAAGCGGCGCTTTCCGATATTCCCGCCGTCGCGGCGCTCGAACGCGCCGAGTTTCCGGACGGCGCGGACGAGGGGATGCTCACGCGCCTTTGGGAAACGGACGGCGGCGTTATCCTCGCTGCCGGAGAGAGGGACGCGTTTCTCGGTTACGTCTGGGCGCGCTTTGTGCTCGACGAGGGCGAGATCGGCAATATCGCCGTCGCGCCGGAGCAGCGCCGCCGCGGCGTCGGCGCGGCGCTCCTTGGAGCGCTCTTCGCCGAAAGCGAACGGCGCGGCGCCGCCGTGCTGCGGCTCGAGGTGCGCGGGAGCAATCTCGCCGCGCGGCGGCTTTATGAAAAAAACGGCTTTGAAACCGTGGGAAAACGAAAAAACTACTATGAAAAGCCGACGGAAGATGCTATTCTGATGTCGAAATTCTTCCAAAAAGAGGCGGAGTAACGCTATGCTGCTATTATCCGTGGAATCCACCTGCGATGAGACCGCCGTCGCCGTGACCGAAAACGGCCGGAGGGTGCTCACCGACCAGATATTCTCGCAGGCCGACCTGCACGCCGTATACGGCGGCGTTGTGCCGGAGATCGCTTCGCGCAGCCATGTGGAGGTCATCTCGCGGCTGGCCGACCGCGCGATCGCGGCGGCGGGCATAAAAAAATCCGAGCTCGACGCCGTGGCGGTGTCGTACGCGCCGGGGCTCATCGGCGCGGTGCTCGTGGGCGTGAACTTTGCCAAGAGCGCCGCGGCGGCACTCGGCATCCCGCTCGTCCCGGTACACCATATCCGCGGCCACATCGCCGCAAACTACATTGCCTACCCGGAGCTTGAGCCGCCGTTTCTCTGCCTTGCCATCTCCGGCGGCAACACGATGCTCGTGGACGTGCGCGGCTATACCGATCTTCATGTTCTCGGCCAGACGCGCGACGACGCCGCGGGCGAGTGCTTTGATAAGTCCGCGCGCGTACTCGGCCTGCCGTACCCCGGCGGCGCGCCGATCGACCGGCTGGCGAAGGAGGGGCGCGACGACGCCTATGCGCTGCCGCACCCGTTCGTCGGCGACAATCCCTACGACATGAGCTTTTCCGGTCTCAAGACCGCCGTTATCAACCTGGCGCACCACTGCGGGCAGACCGGCGAGGCGCTCGACTGCGCGGGGCTTGCGGCGTCCCTCTGCCGCGCGGTGAGCGAATCGCTCGTGCCGCGCACGATGGCCGCGGCAAAGGAGCTGGGGTATGATAAGATCGCCGTGGCCGGCGGCGTGGCGGCCAATTCCCGCATCCGCGCCGATTTTGCCGCGGCGGCGGAGAAGGCCGGGGCGCAGCTTTTTGTCCCGCCGCTCCGGCTCTGCGGCGACAACGCCGCGATGATCGGCTGCCAGGGCTACTATGAGCTTCTCGCCGGGCATACCGCCGGACCGGAGCTCAACGCCTACGCAGCGATGCCGCTCGAAAAGCAGATAGGATAAGAAGGCAAGGGGCGAGGGAAATGGGCGTCCACGACGGACACCGGGCGCGGATGAAGGAACGTTTCCGCGGCCACGGACTTGAAAACTTCAACGATATAAACGCCTTGGAGCTGCTGCTCTTTTATGCCGCGCCCCGGCGTGATACGAACGGCCTGGCCCACGCGCTTCTGGAGCGGTTCGGCTCGTTTTCCGCCGTGCTGGAGGCAAACGAGCAGGAGCTTCTCGCGGTGCCGGGCATCGGCGAGAACGCTGTGACGCTCCTGCGGCTCATTCCGGCGGTCAGCCGCCGGTATCTGCTCGACAAAACGCCGACGAACGAACCGATCGACTCCGCCGCGGCGGCGGGACGGTATTTTATCCCGCGGTTCATGTACGAAACGGAAGAGGTCGTCTATGCGCTGCTTCTCGACGCGAGAAAGCGGCCCGTTCAGTGCGCGGCGGTGAGCCGCGGCACGGTGGACGCCGCCGAGATCAACGCCCGCCGCCTCGCGGAGATCGCACTGCAGTACCGCGCAAGCGCCGTCATCCTCGCGCACAACCACCACAGCGGCGTGGCGCTGCCCTCCGTGGAGGACGAGACCGCCACGGCAAGGCTCTCCCGGGCGCTCGACCTGCTCGGCGTGGAGCTTTCCGACCACATCATCGTCGCCGGAAACGACTACATCTCCATGCGCGAGAGCGGATTTATGAGATAATGGAAAAAGACGACCCGGCGGAGGGAGCATGCCCCTCCGCCGGGTTTGCGTCACGGTGCATTTTTCCCTGCATATCGCGCGGGAAATAATATTATGGAAACCGCATAACGACGATCGGAAGAGAACAAAATACCGTTTGCGGGATTGACATTTTCTGGAAAAATTGCGAAAAAGTATTGAAGAATAAAGAAAAAATCGATGTTGAAAAGTCTGTGGGAAATGTTGATAACTCTTTGAAAACCCGGTTGCGTTTTCCCTGGAGAACTCCGGCCGGCCGGCTTTTCCGGTGGATATTATGGAAAGTCAATCCGAAAAAGCGTAGAAAATGCGGTTGGGATTTTTGGTAAAATTCGGTCTTGACATGCAAAGCCCCCGCCGCGGGAAGCCGCGCTGCGTGCAGTTTCTTCCTGCATATTACAGATTGTAATAATGCGTTTCCGGGAAAGCAGAAACAGCTTGACATAATGCTAAAGAATCGATAAAATGATTTTTATGATATTATGGGAGAGATGGGGAACTCCTTTAATTTCAAAATGACCCTTTATTATAAGAAGACTAAGGAAGAAGGAGGTAGACCGATTTATGCCGCAAATGTCCGTATGGATGATCGCCGCCAGCATCATTGCCGTGCTGGTGTTTTTGCTGATCGGCTTTGTGCTGGGCGTCATGTACCGGAAAAAGGTTTCCGAGCGCGAGATCGCCAGCGCCGAGGATGAAGCGAAGCGCATCATCAACGAAGGCATTAAAACCGCTGAAAACAAAAAGCGCGAGGCGCTGCTCGAAGCGAAGGAAGAGATTCACCGCACACGCACCGAGTGCGACCGCGAAGTGAAAGAGCGCCGCAACGAAGTTTCCAAGCAGGAGCGCCGTCTCCAGCAGAAGGAAGAAAATCTCGACCGCAAGACCGAAGCGCTCGAAAAGAAGACCGATATCCTCAACCGCAAGCTCCAGGAAGCCGATGCCCAGCAGGAGGAGATCAGGCTCATCAAAAAGAGCCAGCTCGATATGCTGGAAAAGATCTCCGGCTACTCCGTGGAGGAAGCCAAACAGTACCTCATCAAGAGCATCGAGGCCGACTGCACGCACGAAATGGCCGCCAAGGTCAAGGAAGTGGAAGCGCAGTTCAAGGACGAAGCCGAGCAGAAGGCCCGCGAGCTTATCGCCACAGCCATCCAGCGCTGCGCCGCCGACCACACGAGCGAGATCACCGTTTCCGTCGTTCCTCTCCCCAACGACGAAATGAAGGGCCGCATCATCGGCCGCGAGGGACGCAACATCCGTTCCATCGAAACGCTCACCGGCTGCGATCTCATCATCGACGATACGCCGGAGGCCATCACGGTCTCGAGCTTTGATCCCGTCCGCCGTGAGGTTGCGCGTCTCGCGCTCGAAAAGCTCATTCAGGACGGCCGCATCCACCCCGCCCGCATCGAGGAAATGGTCGCCAAGGCGCAGCGCGAGGTCAACCAGACCATCAAGGAAGAGGGCGAGCGCGCCGTGTTTGAGACGAATGTCCACGGCCTGCACCCCGATCTCGTCAAGCTCCTCGGCCGCCAGCGCTATCGTACGAGCTACGGCCAGAACGTGCTCAACCACTCGATCGAGGTCGCTCAGATCTCCGGCCTGCTCGCTGCCGAGCTCGGCGTGGACGTTGCCACGGCCAAGCGTGCCGGCCTGCTGCATGATCTCGGCAAGTCCATCGACCACGAGGTAGAGGGAAGCCATGTGACCATCGGCGTTGACCTTGCCCGCAAGTACAAGGAGTCCGAAGAGGTCATCCACGCGATCGAAGCACACCACGGCGACGTGGAGCCGCACACGGTCACCGCCTGCATCGTGCAGGCCGCCGACACGATCTCCGCCGCCCGTCCCGGCGCGCGCCGTGAGAACATCGAGAACTATGTCAAGCGTCTCGAAAAGCTCGAGGAGGTCTCCCGCTCGTTCCCCGGCATCGCGAGCTGCTACGCCATCCAGGCCGGCCGCGAGATCCGCGTCATGGTCAAGCCCGAGGAGGTCAGCGAGGATCAGATCGTCCTGCTCGCACGCGACATCGCCAAGAAGATCGAGGCCGAACTCACCTATCCCGGCCAGATCAAGGTCCACGTCCTGCGCGAGACCAAGGCCGTCGATTACGCGAAATAAGATTTCTTACAGCAAAAAGCTGCTGCCGAAAAACGGCGGCAGCTTTTTTGTAAAAGAGAAAACCACCGGCATTGCCGGTGGTTTTCTCTTTTACAAATGAAAAACCGGGGCATGACGCGCGGTAAGGCGGTCATGCCCCGGTTGGTATTTTTTTATCCGAGCCGCGCTTCGAGAGCGGAGAGCTCGTCGGCGAGACGCTGCGGGAGCTTATCGCCGAACTTGGCGTAAAACTCATGGATGCCCCTGCACTCGGCCTTCCAGAGCTCGGGATCGACGGAGAGAAGCTCGGCGAGCGTTTCCTTTGTCACGCCGCTGCCCTCGAGATCGATATCCTCGGGGTACGGCTCATAGCCGAGCGCGGTTTCGCGCGCGTCCACCTCGCCGAAGGCGCGGCGCAGCACCCACTCGATCACGCGCAGGTTGTCGCCGAAGCCCGGCCAGAGGAAACGGCCCTCGCCGTCCGTGCGGAACCAGTTGACGTTGGCGATGACCGGCGGCCTGGTGACGAGCTTTTCCATATCCAGCCAGTGCTGCCAGTAGTCGCCCATGTTGTAGCCGCAGAAGGGGAGCATCGCCATCGGGTCGCGGCGGGTCTCGCCGACCTTGCCTTCGGCCGCGGCGGTCTTTTCGGAAGCCATGATGCTGCCGACAAATACGCCGTGGCCCCAGTCCCGGCTCTGGTAAACGAGCGGCGCGGTCTTGGCACGGCGGCCGCCGAACACGATCGCGGAGATGGGCACGCCCTGCGGGTTTTCAAACTCGCTGGAAATGCACGGGCAGTTGACCGCCGGCGAGGTGAAGCGGGAGTTCGGATGCGCGCCGGGCACGCCGGAGGCGGGATCCCACGGCTCGCCCTTCCAGTTGAGCGCGTCCGTCGGCGGGTTCTTATCGAGACCTTCCCACCAGACGGTGCCGTCCGGCTTGAGAACGACGTTCGTGAAGATGGTGTTCCTGCGCGTCGCGGCGAGGGCGTTGGGGTTCGTTTTCTCGCTCGTGCCGGGAGCGACGCCGAAAAAGCCGTTTTCGGGGTTGACGGCCCAGAGCCGTCCGTCCGGGCCGGGGCGCAGCCAGGCGATATCGTCGCCGACGCACCAGCACTTCCAGCCCTTCTCACGCCACGCCGCCGGGGGAATGAGCATGGCGAGGTTGGTCTTGCCGCAGGCGGACGGGAACGCGCCGCAGACGTAGCGGATCTCGCCCTTGGGGTTCTGCACACCGAGAATGAGCATGTGCTCGGCAAGCCACCCCTCTTTGCGGCCCAGCGTGGAGGCAATGCGCAGCGCGAAGCATTTCTTGCCGAGCAGCGCGTTGCCGCCATAGCCGGAGTTGACGGACATGATAAGGTTTTCCTCCGGGAAGTGCGCAATATAACGCTTGTCGGCGTCGAGCTCGGCCTTGGAGTGGAGACCCTTTACGAAGTCCGGCGAATCGCCGAGCGCTTCATAGACCTTCGTGCCGACGCGCGTCATGATCGCCATGCAGCAGACAACGTAGATCGAGTCGGTGATCTCCACGCCGTACTTGGCAAACGGCGAGCCGATCGTGCCCATCGAGTAGGGGATAACGTACATCGTCCGGCCGCGCATGCACCCGGCGTAGATATCGCGCAGCTTTGCCTTCATCTCGTCCGGCGCCATCCAGTTGTTCGTGGGGCCGGCGTCCTCTTCCTTTCGGCAGCAGATGAACGTGCGGCCCTCGACGCGGGCGACGTCGTTGAGCGCGCTGCGGTGGTATACACAGCCCGGCAGCTTTTCCTGGTTGAGCTTGATAAGCTCGCCGGTAATGTAGGCCTCGCGGCGCAGCTCCTCGAGTTGCGTCTCCGTACCGTCGATCCAAAGGACCTTGTCCGGCTGCATCAGCGCGCGGCTCTCTTCGACCCAGTCGGTGATATAATGGTTGATTGTATATGCCATTTCCGGAGCCTCCCGTCATTTTACATTATATTATTCATAATAGACGGGAAAGTTCCATTTGACAATGGCATATGTCGAAAAAAGTGGGAAATTTTGCAATTTTCATTTGTTGAACTTGCGTAAAAGTGCATTGGACAGCGCAGCAAACTGCGCAATGGCGAGCGCTTCGCCGCGCACGTCGAGCGGGAGTCCAACTTCCTCGACGGCGGCATTGATGTCCTCGCGGTTCAGCTCGGAAAGACCGGAGCGCAGCGCGTTCGGGAGCGTTTTCCGCCGCTGGGCAAACGCGGCGCGCACGGTGCGGAAGAAAAACTTCTCGTCATCCGCGATCGCGGGGGGCGCTGTACGCCGGTCCATGCGCACGACGGCGCTCGTCACCTTCGGCTGCGGCACGAAGCAGTGCGGCGGCACGTCAAAGAGGAGCTTCGGCTCGGCGTACCACTGTACAAGCACGGAGAACGCCCCATACTCGCCCGTGCCGGGCGCGGCGCACAGCCGCTGCGCGACCTCCTTCTGGATCATCACGGTGACGCTCTCAAAGCAGCCCGCCTCGAGAAACGCGGTGATGAGCGGCGTCGTCACATTGTACGGCAGATTGGCGCACACCTTCCACGGCCGCTCGCCGAGCGTTTCGGCACAGACGGCGCAAAGGTCGGCGCGCAGCGCGTCGGCGAATACGAGAGAAACGTTGTCATACGCGCCGAGCGTTTCGCCGAGCACATCGCGCAGCCGCCCGTCCAGCTCAATGGCCGTGACGCGGCCCGCGGTTTTTGCAAGCTCTGCCGTGAGGCAGCCGACGCCGGGGCCGATCTCCAGCGCGCCGTCGGCCTTGGTGATGCCGCTTTCGGCGGCAATGCGCTCTGGCACCCACGCGGCGGTCAGGAAGTTCTGCCCCATGGACTTGGAAAAACGGAAGCCGTGGCGCTGCAAAAGCGCCGTTATGTCGCGGTAATCGGTCAGATTCATCGTTCCACCGGCTTTTCGAGCGCAATGCGCAGCTTCCCGTCCTCGGTGCCGCCGACAAGGCGGATCGTGCCGCACGTTTCAAAGCCGTTTTTGCGCAGCATGGCGCGCATCGGCTCGTTGCCGGGCGCGGTATCGACGCGCACGCCGGCGCAGCAGTAGGCGCGGGCAAGATCGTCCGCGAGCGAGAGCATTTCCGCCGCGATGCCTCTGCCGCGCCATTTGTCGGCGAGCATGATGCGGTGGATCGTCAGGTACGGCCCGGCGCACGAGAGCCATTCGCCCTCAATGGCGGCATACGCCGCCTCGCTGCGGCGGCTGATGCAGAGATACCCGGCCGCCTCGCCGTCGGCGGTGAAAAACCAGCCGTCGCCGCGCTCAATGTCGCGGCGGAAATCCTCCTCCGCCGGGTAGCCGCGCTGCCACTGATCCAGCCCCTGCGCTGCCATAAACGCCTTTGCCTCGCCGCAGATGGCGAGAATGGCGGGCAGATCGCCCTCCTCGGCGCGGCGGCAGTCGATCTTCGGCGGCACGGGGCGTGGATGGCGCTCGGCGTCGATCTCGTCGAGCAGCGCCTTGTCCTCGTCGGTCTGCGGCACGAACTTTTCAAAAAGCTCCGGGCGCTTGTCCATCGTGCGCTCGAGCATTTTCTTCCGCCGCCAGCGGGCGATCTCGCGGTCTACGCCGCTGCGCAGAATCGGCGGCACCTCGCGCCCCTCCCACACGTCCGGGCGGGTGTACTGCGGGTATTCGAGCAGCCCGTCCCAGTGGCTCTCGCCGGTGAAGCATTCCTCGTTCGCGAGCACGCCGGGGATAAGACGGCACACGGCGTCCGTCACCGCCATGGCGGCGATCTCGCCGCCGGTCAGGACAAAGTCGCCGAGGGAGATTTCCTCGTCCACGCACTCTTCGATGAAGCGCTCGTCCACGCCCTCGTAGTGGCCGCATACGAGCACCAGATGGTCGTAGTCCGCGGCAAGGCGGCGTGCGCAGCCTTGGTCGAACGTCTTGCCCTGCGGGGACATATAGATGACGCGTCGGCGCTTTACACCCGCTTTGGCGCATACGTCGTCGAGGCACGACTTGAGCGGCTGCGCCATCATCACGCAGCCCCAGCCGCCGCCGTAGGGGTAATCGTCCACCTGCTGCTGTTTGTTTTCGGTATAGTCGCGGATCTGGACGGCGTGGATGTCCAGAATGCCTTTCTTCTCGGCGCGGCCGAGAATGCTGATTTTGAGCGACGCCTCCACCGCGTCGGGGAAGAGCGTCAGAATGTCGATGCGCATGGCGTCACATCCCTTCGATCAGATGAACGCGGATAACTTTTCCGTCCGCGTCGATATCGAGAATAAATTCCGGTACGGCGGGGATCGTATGCTCGGTCTCGCCCTGCACGACGTAGACCTGCCCGGCGGGCATATCGAGCACTTCGGTGAGCCTGCCGATCTCCGCGCCCTGCTCGTCCACGACCGACGCGCCGAGAAGATCGGCGACAAAATGCCGGCCCTTCGGCAGGCGCACGTCGCCGCGGGCGAAGTACGCGATCTTGTTTTTCAGAAGCATCGCGCCGTTCACGTCCTCCACATCCGCAAAGCGGACGATGAGCATGCCCTTGTGGACGCGCGACGAGGCGACGGCGCGCGGCGCGCCGTCGATATAGAGCGTTTTGAGCGGCTTGAGAAACTCGGCGCTGTCGCACCACGGGTCGAGCTTGACCTCGCCCCGCACGCCGAACGTGTTGAGGATCTTTCCCGCTTCGAGATACGGCTCCTTTGCCATCTGGTATTCCTCCGAACGTAGATGAAAAGACCGCAGGAGCGGGGCAGCGCCCCACCCCTGCGGTTTGGGTTTTCGGTTGGAGCTCAGTCGAGGATCTCGACCGAGACCTTTTTTCCCTGTCGCTGGGCGACGGCCTTCATCAGCACGCGGATCTCCTTGACCACGCGGCCCTGACGGCCGATGACCTTGCCCATGTCGCCGGGGGCGACCCGCACTTCAAAAACGGTTTCGCCGCCGGTCTCGTGCTCTGTCACGGAGACCTCGTCCGATCTCTCCACGAGACTTTGCACGATGTAGGTCAGCAGTTCTTTCATTCCGGCGCCCCTCGGGATCAGGCTTCGGCTTTCTTCAGCAGGCCGCGGACCGTGTCGGTGGGCTGGGCGCCGTTGGAGATCCAGTACTTGGCGCGCTCCATATCGATCTTGATGGCGGCGGGCTCGGTCAGAGGATCGTAGGTGCCGATCTCTTCGATGAAGCGGCCGTCGCGGGCGAAGTGGCTGTCGGCCACGACGACGCGGTAGAACGGAGCTTTCTTGGCGCCGGCGCGGCGCAGACGGATTTTGACCATGATGTGTTTCCTCCAAAGATACATAATTTTTATATTTTCATTGCTGCGCAATAAAAAGCGTTTGAGATATGGGATATCAGAACCCGAACGGCATTTTGCCGCCGCCGCGCTGGAAGCGCTTCATTTTCTTGCCGGAGAACTGGCGCGCCATTGTCTGCATCATTTCAAACTGCTTGAGCAGACGGTTGATGTCCACAACGCCGACGCCCGCGCCCGCGGCAATGCGCCGCTTGCGGCTGGAGTTCAGGATCGAGGGGTTCTCGCGCTCGGCGGGGGTCATCGAGAGGATGATCGCCTCGGTATGCGCCATGGCCTTCTCGTCGATCTTCGCGCCGGCGAGCGCCTTGGCGTCCAGTCCCGGAATCATCCCGGCAAGCTCCTGCAGCGACCCCATGTTCTTCATGGAGTTGAGCTGGTCGAGATAGTCGGTCAGCGTGAAGCGGTTCTTTTTGAGCTTTTCGGCAAGCTCCTGCGCTTTCTTCTCGTCGACGGCGGCCTCGGCCTTTTCGATGAGCGTGAGCACGTCGCCCATGCCGAGAATGCGGCTCGCCATGCGGTCGGGGTGGAACACCTCGATGGCGTCGAGCTTTTCGCCGACGCCGGCGAACTTGATGGGCTTGCCCGTCACGGCCTTGACGGAAAGCGCCGCGCCGCCGCGGGCGTCGCCGTCGAGCTTGGTGAGCATCACGCCGGTGATGCCGAGAGCCTCGTCAAAGGCGGCGGCGGCGTTCACGGCGTCCTGACCGGTCATCGCGTCCACAACGAGCAGGATCTCCGCCGGCTCGGTTTCGGCCTTGATGCGGCGCAGCTCATCCATGAGCGCCTCGTCAATGTGGAGGCGGCCGGCCGTATCGAGGAATACGAGATCGTTTCCGTGACGGCGCGCGTGATCGATCGCGTGCTTCGCGATCTCCGCCGGGTCGCCCTGGCCTTCCTCATATACGGGAAGATCGAGCTTTTTGCCGACGGTTTTGAGCTGATCGATCGCAGCGGGACGGTACACGTCGCACGCGACGAGCAGGGGACGTTTGTTCTGGCTCTTGCGCATGAGCGCGGCGAGCTTCGCGCCGTTCGTGGTTTTGCCGGCGCCCTGCAGGCCGACGAACATCACGACGCTCGGGGATTTCGAGCCGATGTTGAGCTTCTGGCTCTGGCCGCCCATGAGCGCGCACAGCTCCTCGTTGACGATCTTGATGACCATCTGCGCGGGGGAGAGACTCTCGAGCACGTCCGTGCCGACGGCGCGCTCGCTGACGGATTTGACAAAGTCCTTGACGACCTTGTAGCTCACGTCGGCCTCGAGCAGCGCGAGACGCACCTCGCGCATCGCTTCCTTTACGTCCGTCTCCGACAGACGGCCCTTGCCGCGGAGCTTTTTGAAAACGTTATTGAGTTTGTCGGAAAGATTTTCAAATGCCATGTCCCAGCTCCTGTAACGCGGCGGCGATTTCGCGCGCCAAACGCTGCGCGTCGCCATCGGTCATGGTTTCGAGCCGCGCGAGCTTTTCCCGCGCCGCGGCGAGAATATCCCGCTCGGCGGCGAAGCGCGCGACCAGCCCGGTCTTTTCTTCAAACCGGCGCATCGTTTCCTCGGCGCGGCGGATGATGTCCCACACGCTCTGCCGGGAAATGCCCTCGCTCTGCGCGATCTCGGCAAGAGAGAGGTCTTCGTTGTAATGGAGGTCAAAATACTCGCGCTGCTTTTCGGTGAGCAGCTCGCCGTAAGAGTCAAAGAGCATCGTGCGAAAGAGCGCTTCTTCCATCCCCTTTGCCTCCTCCTGTCAAGGATTTTTCCCTGTCACCGGCACATTATACCCGCCCGAAGCGAGCCTGTCAAGGCTTTTTCACTGACAGACGAAAAAAGTTGAGAGTATCATTAAATGCGGAAGAAACCGTAGGGTGTTGCGGTAACGGGGCTTTGCGACTTTCGCCATGCCCCACGCCATCGGATAGGTGAAAAGGATGCACAGCACCGTGACGAGCAGCCCGATGCCCGGCGATTTGCCCATGAGCTTGGAGAAAATGTTGGTGAAGAACATTTTGACAAGGTTCTGCACCGTCCAGCCGGGGAAGCCGTTTCCCATCATGTTGCCGTCCATGAAGCTGAACACGAGCAGCATGGAGAGCGGGACGGGACCTCCAGCGCCCAGACGAGAGCCTTCTGCTCGTCGGTCGGCTTGGAGCAGACATTGTTGTTGACGGTGTTGTGCGCGTTGCCCTCCACGGTGGCGAAGTTATACTGGAATTCCCCGCCGGTCATGAAGTCCAGCCACTTGCAGGCGAGATCATAGTTCTTCGTGTCCTTGATGATGCACCACATATCGGCATAGCCGACCGTGCCCTCACCTGTATTTTTAAAAATGCTACGGTTTTTCTGTTTCCGCAAGCACTATCGCCCGCTGTGCGCATATCGCGCCGAATATCGGGAAAAAATATTCCGTAAATGTCAGGCTTTGGAGGCGGAAACTATGGAAACGGTCGTGATAGAGCTCGGGGAGCTGGCGCATTATGCCGAGAGCACGGCGCGCACGATGCCCGTGACGGGCGTTGTGCCGCGCTCCGTAGCGGAGGATTCGGTCCGGTACGCGCTGCGCGCCCTGCGCGGCGCCCGGCGGCGGCTGGACGCGTCCGCGCCGGACGGCGGCGCGCGGTGGCTGATCGACAATCTCTGGCTGTGCGAGCGGGAGGGAGCCTCCGCTCTCGCTGCGTTCCATACCGCCGGACGGCTTCGCGCAACGTGCGAGGGAGCGCTCGTCCCCGCGCTCTGCCGGGTGCTGCTCGCCTCCGGCGGCGGGCGCGTGGACGAAGAGCGCCTCACCGTGTTCCTCGAAGGCTTCCAGCGGAAAACGCCGCTCACCGGGCGCGAACTGACCCTTCTCGGCGCGTCGCTGCGCGCGGCGGCGCTCGTCCGGCTCGCACAGCTATACCGGGGCGACACGCCCTCCGGCGCGGCAGCCGCCGTCTATTTCACAACGCTGCGGCACATTGCCTCGCTCGATCTGGACGCGGTGAGGGAGGAGGCCGACGCCGTGGAGCACATCCTCCGGCGCGACCCGGCGGGGGCGTACCCTCTCATGGACGAGCGCAGCCGCCGGGACTATCGCGCGCGCGTTGAAACGCTCTCGCGGCGGAAAAACAAGAGCGAGGCGCGCGTCGCGGAGGAGGCGCTGCGTCTTTCGGAGCGCGCCGAGGGCGTCCGGCGGCGTCACATCGGCTACTGGCTCTATGAAAACCCGCTCGGCGCAGGTGTGCCGCGGAGAACCGGCGCGGCGTACATTCTGGCAAACGTCCTTTTCACGCTTGGGCTTTCTTCCGCGCTCGCGCTGTGGACGAAAAGCGTTCTCGCCGGAGTATTGGCGCTGCTGCCGGTTTCGGAGCTTGTAAAGGGGCTTATCGACCGCGTGCTGCTCCGCGCCGTGCCGCCGCGCCATCTGCCGCGGCTGGCGCTGCAGGACGGCGTCCCGGCCGAGGGAAAGACGGTCTGCGTGCTGTCGGTTCTGCTCACGGGGGAGAAGGCGGCGGACGGCGCGCTCCGGCGGCTCGAGGAATTCCGCGCGGCCTCCCGCGGCTGCGGGGAGAATCTTCTTTTCGGTCTGTTGTGCGATCTGCCGGAGAGCGGCGAAACGCTCTCGCACGCCGACCGCGCCCTGCTCGACGGTACCGCCGCCAAAACCGACGCGCTCAATGCGCGCTGCGGCGGAGGCTTCTATCTTTTCACCCGCGACCGGCTTTACAGCCGCGACAGCGGGAAGTTCGCCCCCTGGGAGCGAAAGCGCGGCGCGACGCTGGAGCTGTGCCGCCTGCTCGCCGGGGAGAGCACAGGGCTTTGCGTCCGCGCCGGAGAGGCGGCGAAGCTCCGCGGCACGCGCTATATCCTCACGCTCGACGCCGATACGCGCCTGGAGCCGGAGAGCGCCGGGAAGCTCATCGGCGCGGCGCTCCACCCGCTCAACCGCCCGACGGTCGACCCGAAAAAGGGGATCGTTTTCCGCGGCCACGGCGTGCTGCATCCGCGCATTGCCGTTTCGCTGGAGAGCGCCTGCCGGAACGATTTCACACGTCTCTTTGCCCCCGCGGGCGGCGGCGACCCCTACGGCTCGGATGCCGGAGAGGTATATATGGACGCTTTTCAAAGCGGCGGCTTTGCCGGGAAAGGGCTTATCCATGTGGGGGCGTATCTCGCGTGTCTGGGCGAGAGGATCCCGGAGGGGCGCGTTTTAAGCCACGACGCGCTCGAAGGGGCGTTCCTCCGCGGCGGGTATGTGAGCGATGTGGAGCTGACCGACGGCTTTCCCTCCGGCGCGGTAAGCTATTATGCGCGCGCGCACCGCTGGATCCGCGGCGACGTGCAGAATCTGCCGTGGCTCTTCCGGCGGGGGAAGGCTCTTCCGCCCATCGAGCGCTGGCGGCTGTTTGATTCGCTCCGGCGCGCGCTGCTGCCGGCAGGGCTGTTCGTGTCGTTCGGCGCGTGGTTTCTCTTTCCGAACGCCGCGACGCAGGCCGCGGCGCTCTGCGCGCTGCTCGTCCTTTTTCTGCCGGCGCTCCGGTACGGTCTCGGCGTCCTCTTCCGCGACGGGCGGGAGACGCGCTACAAAAGCGCCGCGCTGCACGGTCTCGGCGGCGAGCTGACGCGCGTATTCACGCGCGCGCTCTTTCTTGCGGCGGAGGCGTGGACAAGCGTATCCGCGATCGTCCTCGCGCTCTGGCGGATGGGCGTTTCGCACCGGCGGCTGCTCCTCTGGCAGACCGCCGAGCAGAGTGAGCGCCGCAGCGCCGGTCCCGCCGGTACGTTCGCCGCAATGTGGCCGGTCGTATACTTCTCCGGGCTGCTGCTGGCCTTTTCGCAGACGTCCGCGGGACGCGCCGCGGCCATCTGCTGGATCTTCACGCCGCTTATCGCTCACCGGCTCGGAAGGGAGAGAAAGGAAAAACCGCTCGACAGCGGGGAGAGGGAATTCCTTCTGCGGCGCGCCGCAGAGATCTGGCGGTATTTTCGCGAAAACTGCACGGCGGCGTCGCACTATCTGCCGCCGGACAACGTGCAGCTCTCGCCCCCGGCGGAGAGCGCCGACCGGACAAGCCCGACGAACATCGCCATGGCGCTTTCGGGCGCGCTCTCGGCGGCCGAGCTCGGCGTCGCGTCCGACAGCGAGGCGCTCACGCTCTGCGAAAGGATCCTCGATACGCTCGAGCGTCTGCCCAAGTGGAAAGGGCATCTGTATAACTGGTACGATACCAAAACGCTCGCGGTGCTCGAGCCGGCGTATATCTCGACCGTGGACAGCGGCAACCTTGCCGCCGCGCTCACCGCCTGCGCCGCGGGATTTGCCGCGTACGGCGCGTCCCGGCTTGCGGAGCGGGCGCGATCGATCGCCGCGGCGATGAACTTTCGCGTGCTTTACGATGAAAAACGGCGGCTCTTTCGCATCGGCCTTCTGCCCGGCGAGAGCGCTCCGGCGCAGAGCTGGTACGATCTTCTGGAGAGCGAGGAGCGCCTGACGGCGTATTACGCCATCGCCTCCGGGCAGATCGAACACCGCCACTGGCGGCAGCTCAGCCGCGCGCAGGTGGGCTATCGGGGGAGACGCGGCATGGTGAGCTGGTCGGGGAGCCTTTTTGAATATCTGATGCCGGAGCTTTTTCTGCCGCTGTACCGCGGCTCGCATCTCTGGGAGAGCGCCCGCTTCGCCGTATACGTCCAGCGGCGGCGCACCTTCGGCGCGAAAAAGCTCTGGGGCATTTCCGAAAGCGCCTTTTACGCCTTCGACGCCACGGACCATTACCGATACAAGGCGCACGGGTGCGTTCCTCTCGCGCTCTGCCGCGGCGGGAGCGGCGAGAGCGTCGTATCGCCCTACAGCAGCTATCTGTCGCTCTGCGCCGCGCCGCACGCGGCGGTGGAGAATCTTCGGCGCATGGCGGAGGCCGGGCTCTCCGGACCCTACGGGCTGTGGGAGGCGGTCGATTTCACGCCCTCGCGCACCGGCGGAGGGCCGGTCTGCGTCCGGTGCGTGATGGCGCATCATCTCGGCATGAGCCTTTGCGCGATCGCGAACGCATTGTGCGGCGGCGTGCTGCGCCGGTGGTTTCTGAGCGATCCTGCCATGGCCGCGTACACGGGACTTTTGCAGGAAAAGATCCCCGCCGGCGGAAAGCTCCTGCGCCGCGAGCCGGGCGCCGGGGGAAGAGCGGAGCGCGCCGCTGCCGCCGCGCCCCGGACCGGCGAGGGGACGGACCTCTTTTTCCCGGACGGCGCGGCGCTCTCGAACGGCGCGTACCGGCTGCTTGTTACGGCGAACGGCATGTCCCGCGCCTCGTGCGGCGCGCTCATCCCGTACCGGAGCGCCCGGACTCCGTGGGAGTACGCGCCCGGCATCACGCTCTGGGCCGAAACCGGCGGCGTCCGGCGGCCGCTTTTGCCGGGACCGGGGGAGAAGAGCGCGCTGCACTGGCGCTTTACCGCCGGGGAAGCGGTTCTCGCCGGACAGAGCGAGGGCCTTCTCTGGGAAATGCGCTGCACCGTTTCGCGCACGCACCCGGGCGAGCTGCGGCGGCTGAGCCTGCGTTCCGGGAGCGCCTCGCCGCACGCGGTCATTTTCGGCTTCGAGCCGGTGCTGCTCGGCGCGCGCGACTATGCCGCGCACCCGGCGTTTGCCCGGCTGGGGCTGTGCACATCGGTAAAAGACGGCGTGCTCACCGTGTACCGCGCGCCGCGGGGGAGCCGGGGCGCGCAGTATCTCGCGCTCGCCGCCACGCCGGAGGCGGCGTTTTCCTCCGACTTCCGGCAGTTTCCCGCCCGCGGCGGCGCGGGGGAGTTCCGGGAAAATACGGGTTGGCAGAATGAGCCGTACGTTGCCGCGCGCGTTTCCCTGCCGGAGCAGGGCGCTTGCGAAGTTGCGCTCGCGCTCTGCGTCGCCGGAGACGCGGACACCGCCGCGCGCGGTGCGCGGGAGATGCTGAAAGAGACCTCCGGCTTCGCCATGGCGGACGCCGCCGCCGCGGTATGGGGCATGGAGTGCGGCGAGAGCGCTGCGGCCATGGAATACCTCCGCGCCCTCACGTTCCCGCAGCTCTGTGCCGAGGGACGCGCCCTGCCGGGAGGGACGCGGGAAGCCCTTTGGCGGCTCGGCATCTCCGGCGATCTTCCCGTCATGGTGTTCGACGGCGGGGACAACGGCACGGAAGCCGCGCTCCGGGAGCTCCGGCGGCACGCGCTGCTCGGCGCGTGCGGCGTGGAGTACGATCTCGTATTTCTCACCGCGCCCGCCGGAGACTACCGGAACGAGCAGCGCGCGGCGATCGAAGCGGCGCTCGAAGCGATGCGCCTTTCCGAAACGCTCTCTCTGCCGGGGGGAGTGTACTTCGCCTCCCGCGGCGAGCGCGAGAGCCTTCTCGCCGGCGCCGCCCTTTTCGGCGACGCGGCGGGAATATCGCTCCCGGCGGGGCGGGCGCGCTCGCTTTGCCTTCCTCCGGCGGCGGAAAAAGATACCGGCGTGCCGCCGGTATCGTATACCGATGCCGGGGAAGCGGCCTTCCAAACGCCGCCGCTGCCGCCGCGCGCCTGGGCGAACATGCTCTGCGGCGGCGGTCTTGGCTGCGCCGCGGCGGACAGCGGCCCGGCGGCGCTCTGGTACGAAAACGCCCGGGAGTGTCCCGTCGTCCCGTGGTCGGGCGACGCGCTCTCCGCGGCGGGCGCCGAGCGGCTGTGGCTCGAAACGGAGCACGGCGCGGAAAGCCTCTTTTCGGACGGCGGCGCGTGCGCCGTCACATTCGGCTTCGGCTATGCCCGCTGGGAGCGCGATATCGGCGGAAGCCGCGCCGCGGTCACGGCGTTTATCGTACCGGATACGCCGGTGCGCGTGCTCTTGCTCGAAAGCAGCGCGCCGTGCAATATCACGTTCTTTGCGCCCGTGCAGCTTGCGCCGGAGAGAGAGGACGCGGCGTCCGCGGCGGTCTGGCGCGACGGCGACGCCCTTTGTGCGGAAAACCCGCGCTGCCCATATAACGATGTGCGCGTGACGCTGCGCTGCAGCGCGCCGTGGCGCTCTACCGGGACGGACGCGCGCTTCCTCTGCGGCGAAGGCTCCGGCGCTCTTCGCCGCGGCTTCCCGGCGCTTGCCGGGACGTTCCGGATGGAGCGGGAAGCGGTGCTGCTGCTCGGCACGGCGGACGTACCGGCGCTGCTCGATATCGCGCGGGCACGCCGGGAGCTGGCAAGGACAAAGGCGTGGTGGGCACAGCGCCTGCGGGGCGAAAAGGATTTTGCCGCCATGCCGGAGAGCGTGCGGCGTCTCGCGCCGTGGAGCGTCTATGCCGCGCTCTGCTGCCGTGTGCTTGGGCGGGGAAGCCTTTACCAGAGCGGCGGCGCGATCGGCTTTCGGGACCAATTGCAGGACCGTATCAATCTCCTGCCCATCGACGCCGCGGGCGCGAGAGCGCACATTCTCGCGTGCTGCGCCCACCAGTATGCGGAGGGCGACGTGCAGCACTGGTATCATCCGGGCGCGGGAGAGACGGCAAAGGGCGTGCGCACCGATTGCGGCGACGATCTTCTCTGGCTGCCATGGGCGGTGTGCGAATATGTGCGCGCGACCGCCGACGATAGCCTCTGCGCGGAAACCGCGCCGTATCTTACTTCGCCGCCGCTCACGCAAGGCGAGCACAGCCGGTACGAAACGCCGGCGCTCGCCGGTGAGAGCGGCACGGTGCTCGACCACTGCCACCGCGCCGCGGCGCTTGTGCTCCGACGCGGGATCGGGCCGCACCGGCTGCTGCGTATGGGCGGCGGCGACTGGAACGACGGCTTTGACGCCATGGGCGACGGCGCGGAGAGCGTTTGGCTCACATGGTTCGCCTCCGGCGTGTTCCACGATTTTTCCGCCCTGCTTGCAAGACTCGGAGAACCGGGCGCGGACCGCTATGAGACCGCCGCGGCCGCGCTCGGCGCGGCCGCGAACGAGGCGTGGGACAAAGATCACTATCTGCGCGGGTATTACGCCGACGGTACGCCGCTCGGCGCATCCGGCGCGGCGGCGTGCCGCATCGACTCCGTGGCGCAGAGCTTCGCCGCCTTTTCGCCCTATGCCGATAAGGACCGCGTGCAGACGGCGCTCACCGCGGCGCTCGATGCGCTCTGGGACAGGGAGCGGCGCATTGTCCGCATTTACGCTCCGCCGTTTTTGCCGGAAGAGCGCGCGCCGGGGTATGTTTCGACCTACGGGCCGGGCTTTCGCGAAAACGGCGGGCAGTACACCCATGCGGCGGTGTGGCTCGCGCTCGCGCTGCGGCGGGCCGGACGGCGGGAGGAAGCGGCGGCGCTCGCGGAGGATATGGCGCTCTCGCTCACCGCGCCGGAGTACGGCGCGGAGCCGTTCGTTCTTCCTGCGGATATCGCATATGCGCCCGGAAAGGAAGGGCGCGCGGGCTGGAGCTGGTATACGGGCGCGGCGGGATGGTATCTCCGGCTGCTGCGGGAGCTGTACGGCGAAACGCCGTGAGGAAAAAATTCACATTTGCGCTATGAACGGCGGAAAAAACGTGATATACTCAAGAAAACGATCCCTCAGTCAGCCTTGCGGCCGACAGCTCCCTTTGCACAGGGGAGCCTTATTCAAACAAAGGAAAAGGGGTGTGACCGCATGGAATACTTCCGGGAAGAGCTGTTCCCCTGCGTATCACTGACGGCGGTGCAGACCGACAAATTCAAAACCGGCTGTCTCACGGCATATCTGCTCACGCAGCTGCGCCGCGAAACGGCGGCGGAAAACGCCTTGCTGCCGTATGTGCTGCGGCGCGGCACAAAGTCGCTTCCGGATATGCGCCGCATCTCCGGGCGGCTCGACGCGCTCTACGGCGCGGAGATCGAACCGTCGGTGCGAAAGCTCGGCGAGATCCAGGCCGTCGGCTTCCATGCGGGCTTTGCCGAGGACGCCTTTCTTCCCGGAGAGACGGATGTGCTTGGCGAGGTCATATCCCTGCTCGGCGAGCTTTGGCTCTCCCCTGCGACGCGCGGCGGGCTGTTTTTGCCCGCGCACGTCGATTCCGAGCGCGAAAAGCTCGTTGAACGCATTGAGCGCGTGAAAAACGACAAGCGAAGCTGGGCGTTCCAGCGTCTGCGGGAGAATATGTGCGCCTTTGAGGATTATGCCGTCGGCGCTTACGGCACGGCGGACGAGGCCGGGAGCGTCCACTATGTGAAGCTCACAAAGCACTATAAGGAGCTTCTTGCCACATCGCCGATGGAGTTTTTCTACTGCGGCAGCCGTCCGGGAAAGGAAGTGGCGGATATGCTGCGCGAAGCGTTCGCGCTGCTGCCGCGCGGCGAGATCGATCTCGATCTTGGCACCGACATCCGCATGAACGCCGTGGAGGAAAAGCCCCGGTACTTCACCGAGGAGGACGAAGTCTCGCAGGGCGTGCTCGCCGTCGGCTTCCGGCTCGGCGAATGCATGGACGACCCCGACCCGGCAAAGCTCGCCGTATTCAACGCCGTATACGGCGCGGGCGTCAGCTCGAAGCTCTTTCTCCATGTCCGCGAGAAGCTCTCGCTCTGCTATTATGCCTTTTCCAGCACCGACGTGCTCAAGGGCATCATGGCGGTGCTCTCCGGCATCGAGTTTGACAAGTACGGCGAGGCTCTGGGCGAGATCCTTGCCCAGCTCGACGCGGTGCGCGCAGGCGATATTTCCGAGACCGAGCTCGCCGCGGCGCGGCGCACCGTGGCAAACGATCTTCGTACCGGCGCGGACAGCCCGAATTATCTTGCGGACTTCTACCTGCGCGAGACCGTGCAGGGGACGGACGCCTCGCCGGACGATATCGCGGCGCTCGCCGAGACCGTCACGGCGGAGGATGTGGCCGCCGTCGCGCGCGGCGTGGAGCTTGACGCCGTATACTTTCTCCGGGGAGAGGATGCCGAGACCGAATGAAAAAGCACGAATATCCGGATCTCGGAGAAACGCTGTACGAGGAAGTTCTCCCGAACGGGCTTTCCGTCCTTGTCGCGGTAAAGCCGGGCTTTCGCAAAAACGCGGCCTTTTTCGCCACGCGCTACGGCGGGGCGGATCGCCGCTTCAAGGTAAACGGCGAGTGGATCGATACGCCCGCGGGCGTCGCCCATTTTCTCGAGCACAAAATGTTCGATATGCCGGACGGGCGCAACGTCCTTTCCGACTTCGCCGCGCTCGGCGCAAGCCCCAACGCCTTCACCGGCGCCGGCCTCACGGCGTATTACTTCACCGGCTCGGAAAACTTCATGGATAATCTCCGGCTGCTGCTCACCTACGTCTCCACGCCGTACTATACCGACGAGAGCGTCGCCAAGGAGCAGGGCATCATCGCTCAGGAGATCCGCATGGGCGAGGACAGCCCCGGCTACGCCGGATACTTCCAGCTCATGAGCGCGCTCTACGACCGCCACCCCATCCGCGAGAACATTGCCGGCTCCGTGGAGAGCATTGCGCAGATCACGCCCGAAACGCTTTACCACTGCCACAGCGTCTTTTACCATCCCTCGAATATGGCGCTCTGCTGCGTCGGCGACGTGGACCCCGAGGCGATCGCCGCGGCGGCGCGCGAGATACTGCCGGACACCCCCGGCGAGAAGCCGGAGCGCGACTACGGCGCGCCCGAAACGCTTTTGCCGGGCAGGAAGCGCGTCGAGAAAACGATGAGCGTTTCCGCGCCGCAGTTTTTGCTCGGCGTGAAGCTGCCGTATCTTTCGGACGGCGCGGCGAGAGAGCGGCAGAAGCTCCTTGCGGAGCTCGCCGGCGAGTGTCTGCTCGGCAAGTCCTCGGCATTTTACAACGATCTTTATGCCAAAGGGCTTCTGACCGGAGATTTTTCCGTTGAAAACGACTCCGCCGCCGGAACGGCCGCGCTGTTCTTCGGCGCCCAGAGCCGCGATCCGGACGCCGTGGCGGAGGCAGTGCACGAGGCGGTATCCGGCGTTGCGCTGCACGGGCTGGATAAGGACGCGCTCGAGCGCTGCCGCCGTGCGAAGTACGGCCGGCTGCTCGGCTCGCTCGATTCCTTTTCCGCCTATGCCGTATCGCTTGCAGAGAGCAGGCTCGACGGCTGGAACGCGCTCGATGCGTTCGCCGCGCTCGAATCCGTCACACTCGCGGAGTGCGAGGCGTTCCTCTGCGAAAATCTCACGCGGGAGCGTCTGGCTCTCTCCGTGATCCGACCCAACGCCTGATTTTTACCACAGCGAAAGGAGTTTTCCCCATGCCAGAAGCATTCCCCGGCGCGATCATCACGTTTCCCATGCTCGGCGAGAGTTTTTCTGTCGATCCGAGCGGTACATACACGCTCTTCGGCCATACGTTCTACTGGTACGGCGCGATCATCGGCCTCGGCTTCATCCTCGCCGCGCTCTACTGCATGCGGCGCGCGCCGAAGGATTTCGGCGTTTCCAAGGACACGCTGACCGACGTTGTGCTCGTCGCGCTTCCCACGGCCATCATCGGCGCGCGGCTCTATTACGTTTTCTGCCACTGGTCGAACTACGTCGGCGACACCGTATGGCAGACGCTCTGGAACTGGTGCAAAATATGGGAGGGCGGCACGGCCATCCCCGGCGGGCTGCTGCTCGCGACTTTGTGCGTATGGCTGTACGCGAGAAAAAAGAAGATCCCCTTCGGCGCGATCATGGACTGCGTCGTGCTCGGGCTGCTCATCGGGCAGATCGTCGGGCGCTGGTCGAACTTTATGAACCGCGAGTACATCGGCGAGGTGACGGACGTCTTCTGCCGCATGGGACTCACGACCGGCGGCACGACGTACTATGTCCACCCGCTGTTCCTGTATGAGTCGCTCTGGAATCTCTTGGGCTTCATCTTCCTTGCGATCTGGACACAGAAGGGGGGGCGGCAGTATGACGGACAGGCGGCGCTGCTGTACTTTGTCTGGTACGGTCTCATCCGCTTCCTGCTCGAGCCGCTGCGCACATCGCCGCTGCTCATCCCCGGAACGGCGGTTCGCGCCTCGCAGGTGATCGGCGGCGGCATGTGCCTCGCTGCGCTTGTGATCCTCGTTGTGCAGAGCCGGAAACCGCACAAGCCGGAGGATCTCTATGTCAACCGCGTCCGCGCGCAGATCGATGCGGCAAAAAAAGACGAAGAAGCAACGAACGAACCGCAGGATAAACCCGTCTGATAACCGAAAACCAAAACTTTGAAGGAGGAAACAGATCATGAACTTCAATTTTGATTCTCTTATGGACACCATCACCAATCTGCGCGAGCGCGGCGCGGAATACGCCAACGTCGCCATGGACAAAACGAAAGACGCCGCCCGTCTCGCCAAGCTCACCATTGCGCTGACGTCGGAGAAGGACGCGCTCAGGAAGGCGTACATCGAGCTCGGCAAGGCATACTATGAGGAGCATCACAACGACGCCGAGGGCCTGTATGCACAGCTCGTCGAGGAAGTGGACGCGGTCAACGCGCGCATCGAAGAGATGCAGTCGGAGATCGATTCGCTCAAGGGCTCGTTCCACGCGGGCGATGACGCGGGCTTTGAGGATGTTGTCGCGCAGGACGAAGGCGACGGCGGAGACATTTCCGTCGAGATCACGGTCGAAGAAGAGCCCGAAACGCCCGCTGCGGAGACCGCGGAAGAGCATACCGGGGAGTAAAATGTTTCCGGCGGCAGAGAGCTTCTGCCGCCGGAAAACTTTTATTTTGATGTTGACAAATGGGATCGGATTTGCTATTATATCCCTCGCTGGATTTCCTGCTGGTATAGCTCAGCCGGTAGAGCAGCTGATTTGTAATCAGCAGGTCGGGGGTTCGAATCCGTCTACCAGCTCCATCTTTTCCCTGGTGGGTAAAGTGCATATGGGGGTGTTCCCGAGTGGCCAAAGGGGACAGACTGTAAATCTGCTGGCAATGCCTACGGTGGTTCGAATCCACCCGCCCCCACCAAATAAGTTGCCTGATTTGTCTACCGGACAAATCAGGCAATTTTCTTGCTTTTGGGGATGAAATAGCTCGAAATACTGTAAAACAAGCGAAAACCGGCTTCGGAATGGTCGTTGAGACTGTTCCGGGGCCGGTTTTTCGCGTTTTCGGGCCAAAAATCCTGCGCACCTTTTGGGGCAAATGCACGGAGCAAAGTAGGCGGAAAAAGTTAGCGGAGGGTGGATTTGAACCTGAAACAGCCTTTAGACTACACATCATAAGAATCGAACTTCAACGGCGAGACCGCCTTTGAAAAAGCAAGCGCTCGTCCAATGTCCTCTGTACCATCGCGGCATGAGCGCGCTCTGCCTTTTGTAAAAAAGTCGGAGCAAGCCTTATATCGCTTGCTCCGATGTGGTGGAGCGTCCGCAACCATAGACGAACACTCCGCCGAATCAGAAATTCGAGAGTCAAAGTAGTCATCGATCTCATCGAGCATGATATTGTCGATTTCTACAGGTTGTCCGCTGCCGTTGAGCACCAGCCTGAACTTGTCATCATAGAGATAGATCTTGTTCAGGAAGATATTGATAACGGCGCGGCGGTTAAGGGGATCATCGAAATTGCTCTTCTGGAGCACAGACAGGAAGTGCGTAACCTCCTGCGCAGAAATGACACGCTCTTTGTTGGCTTCAATAGCCAGCTGAGTCTCCAGTTCGGCTTTTTCTTCCTGCCGCTTGTTGATACGCTCCATGATGGTTTCAACGCCCTGGCCCTTCTCAAGAGCCTGCCAGAGGTTTTCAATGGCGGTATCGGCTTCTTGAATGGCGCTCTTGATGCGCTTTATGGCAGAACTGTCAAACTCACTTTTGAAGACCGCTTCGATAGCTTCTGCGATTCGCCGGATATTGCTGTCTGTCAGCATCTGCCGACATGCCGCAACGACCATATCTTCGATTCGCTTCTTATCAACGACCTTCTTCTGACACAGATGCTTCTTGGCGTTTTTGCAAGCGTAGTAGTGGTACGCCTTACCGGACTTGCCGGTGCCTCCATAGCCGGTCATCATCTCGTGGCAGTAGCCACAGAACAGCTTGGTGGTCAGCAGATACTCTTCCTTGCCTCGGCTTCTTGCCGGGGCAGCTTTGTTTTTGTCCAGAATGCTCTGTACTCTCTCGAAGACCTCATCGCTGACGATGCGGGGCATTCCTCCCTGCGTTTCTTCGCCCTTGTAGAGATAAGTGCCGATGTAGCGCTTGTTCCGTAGCAGGCGATGTAAGCTATTCTTGTTGAAATCGCGTCCGAGGGAGGTTTTGATCTGTCTCGCGTTCAGGTCTTTGATGATGTCCGTGACGGTTTCACCCTTGCCATACCGCTCGAAGATTTCACGAACAACAACGGCTTCATCTTCATCGACATAGAAGGTGTGATCCGGAGCAACCTTGAAGCCAAGGCCGGGATTGCTGCCGTTTGACAGACACTTCTGCGCATTGAGGGACATACCGCGATGAATTTTCTGTGACAGCTCAGCGGAGTAGTATTCCGCCATGCTTTCCAGAATACCTTCCACAAGAATACCGGAGGCATCATCAGCGATGTTCTCTCTTGCAGAGATCACACGGACGCCGTTTTTCTTAAGCTTGGCTTTGTTGATGGCACTGTCATAGCGGTTTTGGGCAAAGCGGTCAAGCTGATAGACAAGGACTGCATTGAAGATGTGCTTGTCGCTGTCTGCGATCATCCGCTGAAACTCAGCGCGGTTGTCGTTAGTGCCGCTCTGTGCTCGGTCGATATACTCACCTATGACGGTGTAGCCGTTGTCTGCGGCAAATTTGTAGCAGGTTTTGAGCTGACCTTCGATAGACTGCTCGCGCTGGCTGTGGCTTGAAAAACGGGCGTAGATAACGGCATTCATACAGTGTCCACCTCCAATCTTTTACCAATCGTCTTGCAATCCGTTTTTCCGAACAAAACGGTCAAACTGCCATTCGGGACCCTCAAATAACAACTGTAACAAAGCGTCCTGCAGTTCGCTCTTTTTCATGTGCCAGACATAGTGACACACTTTATCAGAAAGCTCATCCTGCCGTTTTTCCTCTTCCTCCTGATAGGCCAGTGCTTCTGCATAGAACTTATCGGCTTCTTCGGGTAGTACAGTAAAATATGCTGCAACAAGGTGTTTGCAGATGATTCTTTTCCCATCCGCATGAGGGCAGTTGCATTTTGATTTTCTCGGATGGTCAATGTGAAGTTCCACGGAATAAGGTTCACTTGAGTTTCCCGAAACTTTTGCAGTGAAGATATTGGTCTCGATTTCTTCAAGGCTTACAACCTTATTCTCTTTGTAATAATCATAACCTCGCCAAACGGATGCTCCGCTGGCACATTCAAGGACTCCCATTCCGTCACCTCACATATCTTTCTCTCGCTGGCGGTGAGAGTTACTCTTCGTCATCTTCGCCGCTTTCCAGTGCAAGTTCAGTCAATTCACGCAGTTTGTTCTGCAGCACTTCCTTGTCAGGCAGACAAAGGGTGTAATCAAAAACCAGCGTGGGAGACATGCTGCGGCTCAGTGCGTACTCAACCACCGCATCGTCCTTGGCGGCGCACAAAATCACGCCGACGCTGGGGTTTTCATTTGGCTTTCTGACATCACGATCCAGGGCTTCCAGATAGAAGTTGATCTGTCCAATATGCTCAGGCTTAAACTTTCCGATTTTCAGTTCTACCGGAACAAGGCAGGACAATGCTCGATTGTAGAATAAGAGATCAATGTAGAAATCCTGCCCACCGACCTGAACACGATACTCTTCGCCGATGAAACTGAAATCCTTACCGAATTCAAGAATGAACTGTTTCAGATTGCCAATGATCGCTTTTCGGAGATTCTTTTCAGAAAATTGCTCTGGCAGATCAAGGAACTCCAGAACATAGGTATCCAGGATACTGCCACGCACATTTTGAGAAACCGTCTCAGGCACCAACTTCTGAGAAGAGAGCATGTATCGTTCATAGTAAGCGCTGTCCATCTGGCGTTCCAGTTCGCGCTTGGAGTAATGCTCTTTCGCGCACAGCGTCATGTAAAAATGGCGTTCCTCCGCAGACTTGGAACCGGACATAATCAGCAGATGGTTTGTCCAACTGATTTGTGTCACCAGTGGTGTCACAAATTCGTCGTCCTTGTAAGTTTCGTAAAACTGCTTCATGCGGTACAGACCGCGGCGGTTAAATCCCTTAATACCGGGATTGGCCTGTGCAACAAAAGAAGCCACCTCATCGATTACCTTATCGCCAAATCTGGAGTTGGCACAGAGGTCAGAAAGGTATTCGCCACCGCTCCAATACATCTGGATCAGTTCGGCATTGACAGCCTTCAAAGCGCGGGTACGCGCGTTGTCGATGATGGAAATAATCTCATCAAATTGCCCCATCTGTGGAACTAAATCTTTGCTCATTCTTTCGCCTCCCCAAGCATTTGAATCAAGGTCTGTTTCAATTTTGCGTTCATAGGAGAATTGGGGTCAAAACACATCTCCACAAAGTTTTCCATGTCTGCGGGATATCTGTTTTTCGGTTTACAGTCATATAGCTTGCCCTGCGGATTATCGGTGCGACCTAAAATATAATCAAGGGACACATCGTAATAATCTGCGATTTTCACAAGCAGTTCAAGTGCCGGTGATGCTTCGCCTTTCTCGTAGCGAACAACGCTGGATTGTCCAATGCCGAAAGTCTCAGCAAATTTTACCTGCGAATAATTCATACTCTCACGCAGAGAGCGGATTCGTTCTCCAAATATTTTCATAGTGCACCACCTCCTATGATTATATCATACTGCCAAATCCGGATATTTACAATCTTAAATTAACATAATTCGTGATAAAGCCAGAGAGTCCGGTCGCAGTTCTTTCTGGCTTTATCTGTTATTCAGTTTCAGTGGAAACTGTTTTTGTGGAACGGGCACTATAGACAAAATCGCCTCTGTCTATATCGTATTTGTCGAGCAATGCTCGGATGATGTACATAATGTGAGCTGCAGAAAAGCCGACGCTCTGATAAATATCTGTACCGGCAATTTTGCTGTCACCATAAACTTCATTGACATCATAGGAGAACATTACATTTTGAGACCAAGAGAGGAGTTTCTCATTATTACGAGCCATATCCTCAATGACGCTGCTATCTTGCTCATAAAGTCTGCTTACCACAGAGCGGAGCATTTCGGCAAAGTTGGTTGTATTAACACGTTCACCCTGAAGAACGTAATAGTTGGGTGCTTTGTAGGTAGCGGTGTCAGGATCTTCGCAAGAGTATTCCTTATAGCGAGGATCAGCAAAAGAGATGGCCTGCGCAGGTAGTTCAATCGGATATAGCTTGACAATAGCGTCAGCGAGACGATCAGCTCTCTGTTCAATTGCATCAGCGTTCCAAACGGTACGCCCCTTGACATCGGCATAAAGCACAACAACCTTGGTCTTCACATCATCAAGTTCCTGTTGCTTCACATCGAAAGGCTTATCGCCCAATTCGCTATTGTATGCAGTTAGAGTCAAATTACCAAGAGTATGCAAATACTTTTCCTGCACGCTCTGCCAAATATCCTCACCCAACATCTTCTGCCAAGAGGTAGACAAATTCTTGTTCTGAGGCATGATGTGTTCAATAGTCAGATTGTCTGTAATCAGTTGTTCCTTGCCTTGGTTTTCAATCGCGGTCAGAAGGAACTTGCAGAGTGCATTCTTCCGATACAAATTATTTTGCTTCAAAGCCAGCACGAAAGTATTATCGTCGGGCAATACATCTTTGGAAGTCAACTGTTGGAAGAACGAGACAATAGCATCATAATAATGCTGTTTGTTTTCGGGACGGGCAAAGACTCTGGCGTAAAGGGTCTTGTACAGACCGCGCAAAGAGTTTGAACCCACTTCACAGATTAGACGGCGGATGCTGTAATTCAGCAAGAAACGCAGTACGCGCTCCAACTCCTTTTCGTCAATGATATTATTTGAGAAATCATCAAATACCGGGAACAAGAATAGAAATACGGTTGTCTGCTTCAATTTCTGGAGATTGCGAAGCAAAGTATTGACTTCCTTGCTGTATTTACCATCGTTACCATAAAGGAACGCGTTGTAGAACTCTGCGTAGTGTAGAATTTCCGCCAACATGCTTTCGTTGGTGTATCCGCCATTCTTGAAAACTTCCTTAAATACATCATAGGCATCGCCTTCTTTAGCGAAGCCATCAATTTTAGTGTTTAAGTAGTCAAGGAAGAACGTTGAAAGCTGATCTTTGGGCAACAGCTTTTCGATTATCAGCCAATACTCTTCGTACAAGCGATCCTGATCGATGTCAGTCATCAATACGTGATTTCGAATTTTATCTGCAAGGCTCAAAGGGATTCCGGTAGAATTGATTCGCTCAAATATCTCCTGCGCCTTGTCACTTCCATCCAATTGAATGACGGCAACAGTCAGCAAGCCGATACCGCGGTAGATATCGCTTGCGGTTATGCCAACACTTTGCTGCTCTTTAATGAGTTCGCAGAAGTAAGCATAGTTGCGGTAAATCTCGCAGCCCTTATCTATCTTGTCATGTTTGTTGTAGAGAAGATTCAGCAGCTGATCGTTATTATCTTTGGCGGGCTTCAACTTTACCTTGGTAGTGTCGTCTAAGTTGAATTGATTGAACTGATCGGTATTGAATAGCGCAGCCATCGGCACAGTTTTTTCCGCATCGGATGCAGCTGTGTCTACCAATGCTTTGATCAAAATGTAGATCGTAGTTAATCGCTGCTGGCCATCAATAACGATGCTGTTATTGATGCCCTTGATCGGAGCCAGGGGCTGAAACACGATAGAACCAGTGAAGTGCAGTTGGTTGCGCTTTGCTGCCTGAACGATATCCTCGAACAGTTTCTTGCACTGTTCCTTAGACCACTCGTAATTTCTCTGGTACACAGGAATCTTGTATTGCTGTCCGTTTTGGCTTAGGAAGTTTGTAATGATGCTTCCTTGGTATATGAACATTTGCTACTACGCCTCCTTTGTCGCTGATGTGCGCCGAATGAAATGAAAATTATTATTGTGAAACATACTTGGCAAGCAGTGCACGGCGATAGCCATTTCGAATTTTGCACCAAATGACTGCATCGTGTTTAGAGGCAAAATTGCGAAATCCGCGTGCAGCTTGCTAACTCATAGTTGGAGTTAGCAAGCAGTGCACGACGGTACCCACTCGTGCATTTTGTGAAATTACTGCTCCGCTGACATTTCACAAAATCTTGCTGGGCAACATCCCAGACCCTTTAACAATTTCTAGGAAATTGGCTACGCACCTGCGGCGCTAAAACTTACAGCCAATAGGCTGCACTTTTATCGAGATAGACTTTGCGTTCCTTCCAGTCCGGCATCAGCATGGTCAAGAAGGAATAGAATTGCTTCGAGTGATTTGGATGTATCAGGTGGCAAAGCTCATGCATCACTACATATTCAATGCAATTTCTTGGAGATTCAAGAAGTCGTTTGTTCAGCGTGATGATTCTCTTTTTCGTCAAGCAAGATCCCCAACGAGTTTCCATGTCTCGGATTCTTAGGGTCGGCTTTTCAATACCGTATTTCTTTACCAACGGATACAGATCTTCCATCACTTCACTGAATGCTGTTTTGCATTCTTGATCGAGAAAACGAGTTACAATGCGGCGTTTCTTTTCGAAGTCATTTACATCTTTTACTTTAAGATAGATGTAGACACCATCCGATGAAATGGAATCCTTTGTTGCTTGAGATACTTGTAAACGCAAACCTCGTCCCTGAAGATAGAATGTTTCTCCACTGACATATTGCTTCGGCTGAGGCTTGTACAGAGCCATTTCGTTGAAACGTTTAACGGCATCCAGAATATACGAAGCCTTATTGCAAACGAATTCATCAACCTCTTCAAAAGGAACAGCATCACTTGCGGAAACAAACACTCTGCCATCTTTTCTGATTCTCAAATTGAGGTTCTTAACCTGTTTTCTTTCTAGAACGTAACTGATCTCTTGACCTTCTGCTAAGACCATCCTTTTGCTTGTGGTGCTCATACTTTAGAACCTCCGCAATGCAACGGTCTTAACGTTGTCTATGATTTTGTCTATGAGATCAAAGGACAAAGTTAGTCCATGATTCTTTTCGTATTCGTAAAAAAGATCATCAATATCCTGGGAGATTCTGTCGTGAATCGTCTTGTTGTTCGTCCAGTCAACCTGACTGTGTGAAGCGATTATCTTCGTAATCTCCTCAGCAACTTCCGCAACAAAATCAGGAGTAATCTGTTCACTCTTTACTTCATCGAAAATTGCAATAAGCACACCATAAAACGCCTGAGCATGAACATTCGACTTGATGCGTTCGGGATAGCTCACTGTACTCTTGCCATTATGGTAGTCCTCCATAATCGTACGCATTTTGGCCAGGTACTCTGCTTCGGATATAACTTTCTCTTTGTAGAGCTCAAGCGCTTCCTTGATCCGCTTGGAAAAGCTGTCGTAGTATGCGGGATTCTCATCGCGTTTCTCGCTGATGCTCTTTGTCATTCGGCTTGTGATAGCATCTGCCTTTGAACGGAGAGAACCGAGTTCTTCGAGTTCTTTCTCAAAGTCATCCTTGTTCAGAATATCAATAGGATTTGTGATTTGCTTTAAGCCGGCAACAGACAGATGCGTATCAAGTAGGTTCTGCATCAAAGGCTCATATTCGCTGTTGTCGATTGTATCACAGTATCGAATCTTTACACTGCGGCGAACTTTTGCAAAGAAGATAAAGGTATCTTGATATTTCTTCCGTTCCTCTTTCGGCAAAGCGTTGTACGTTTGCTCCGCATTCAGCACCAAGTTTAAAGCTCGACCAAAGGCGCAAAGAAGGTTGTAGAAATCTTCTCTGATCTTTTCATTGGCCAGGAATACTTCGACAGCTTCAGAATCGTTTTTGTTGGATACTGGTGCAAATAGCTCCACCAACTGCGTGTAAGAGCTTCTTAGATCACCGATAGCCGTCATAACATCAACGACAACGCCTTTCAGATCACCGCTGTCAAAGTTCTCAAGTCCGGCACCGCTATACATGTCCATTGCTGTATCAAGCTTTTCAATCAAGCCACGATAATCAACAATTAAACCATAGTCTTTGCCTTCATATAGACGATTGGTTCTCGCGATAGCCTGCAATAGTCCATGCTCTTTCAGTTCCCTGTCAATGTAGAGAACCTGACAAATGGGAGCATCGAAACCTGTGAGGAGCTTGCTGCATACGATCAGAATATCAATTTCACCGTCACAGAACTTATTCTTCATGGCTTCTTCGTAACGATCAGCATCACCATACTGCTTCATCATCTTGTTCCAGTAGGAGATAACCAGATCGTCTGTGCCTTCATCCACATCATCAACGCTTTCGCGCAAATCAGGCGGTGAAATCACAACAGCACAAGTCAGATCGCCGAACTTTTCAAAGCACTCGAGATAACGGATTGCATCTCGCTTATAGTTCGTCGCAAGCATTGCCTTAAATCCTGTGTGCTTATAGCCCTCCACAAAGTGCTCGCTGATATCCAAGGCAATACGCTTGATACGGGCATCGGTAGAAGTCAAGCGGCGAATACTGCTCCACTTTTTGCGCAGATCTTCTTTCTGGGAATCAGTCAGCCGCTTGGTGGTCTGCTTGAACCATAAGTCGATGTTCTCCTCGTCCACTCGCTGATCAACAAAACGTCCTTCGTAAATCAAAGGAACGATAGCACCGTCTTCCACGCCATCTTTGATGGTGTACTTGTGAATCAGCTTGCCGAACTTGGTCATGGTGTTTTTTTCATGCTTCATCAGCGGTGTGCCGGTGAAGCCAATATAGCAGGCGTTCGGAAACACACTGCGCATCTTGGTTGCCATAAGGCCGTAGTTCGATCTATGGCTTTCGTCAACAAGAACGAAGACGTCACGAGAATTATTCTTGGTTTCCTGACGCTCTACGGTATTAAACTTGTTGATGATGCTGGTAACCACATCTGCCTTAGAGCTATTGACCAGCTCCACAAGATGACGTCCGCTTGTCGCACGAGCAGGATTCAACCGCGTATGAGAGAAGGTTGCAGCAATCTGTCCGTCCAGTTCCTTTCGGTCGGTTACGATGACCACGCGGGGATGACAGTCTCTCAGTTCCATCAGAATATACTTCGCCAGCATAACCATGGTAAGGCTTTTACCGCTGCCCTGTGTGTGCCAGATCACGCCACTCTGACGATTACCTTTCTCGTCATTCTCGGCAATGGTTTTCATAATTTCTTTGATTGCAAAGTACTGCTGATAACGGCATACTTTCTTCACGTTTGCATCGAAAAGAATGAAATACCGGATCAGTTCAAAAACTCTCTCTTGGCTGAACAGTGAAATGATATTCTTGTCCTGCTCGGTGGGCGTACGATCTGCAACAAGCGCATTCAGTTGAGCCTGCAGCCACTCGCTGTTCTGTTCTTTCCAAACATTCCAGAACTTCTTGGGAGTACCTGCAGTAGCATACTTGACGGCGTTCTTGTTGGTGGCAAGAACAATCTGCGCATACTTAAACAGCTGCGGGATATAGTCTGCCTGCTGATTGCGGATCATCTGCTCAACGGCCTGATCCACAGAAACCTGCGGAGCCTTGCATTCAATCACGGCAAAGGGAATGCCGTTGATAAACAGCACAATATCAGGACGAGCGTTGTGCTGCTTGTCCTGGCTTTCTACTGCAAACTCTTCTGTCACATGAAATATATTGTTTTGCGGGTTGTCCCAATCAATGTACTTCAAGTTGAAACTGAGCATCTTTCCTTCGCCAACAGTTTCCAAATAGCTTTTGCCCAACAGCAACGCATCGTAAATCTTTTCGCTGGTGCGAACCAGACCGTCAGTTAAAGGCTCGTCCAGATCATCCATGGCCCGCTCGATATTGGCAGAGGAAAACTCATTCTCTGCACCGGCATAGGTATAGCGGTTGAGCTTGCGCAGCTGGCCGCGCAGGATGTCCTTCAGCAATACATGATACTTGCTGCCGCGCTGCTTTTCGCAGTTCTCTGGCGATATGTATGTGTAGCCCATCGCCTGAAGAAGTTCAATGGCAGGCTTTTGGCTGGCGTTGACTTCCAGATAGGCATTTTTATCCATGGAATTGCCTCCTTTCGGGAAAGAGTATAAATGCACGAATAGCGGGGCGGAAAAATCCCGCCTCGCTGGTCGCGTTAGTTGCATCTATAATGAGGTACAGCTTTCTCGTAGATTTGTTTGTCTATATCTTGGAGCAAAGCAACTACCTCGTTATATAGGGAAAGTGTAAAATCATCCAAATTCATTTCGTTTCCTTTGGTAAGCCGTATATGGATTCGGTTGCGCAAGCCGATTATTTCCTGCACACGGGAAACCTTATCTGTATCAAAATCCAAAATCCCAACCAACGTCAACTTTTCAACGGCTTTTCGGGCGTTGTTTCGTTCTTCCTTAGAAAAGTGATAATAGCAGGTTTTGGTTTTCCCACAGTTGCTTGCGTTACAACAGATATTGTTTGCGGCTTCAAGAACGATAGCCTCTATAACAGATACAAAGTTAACGATTGCGAGCTTAAAGAAAATCGTTTCAACCGATCCCCAGATATTTACGCGATTCATTATGAAATTGATTAAATCAGAGGCTTCTAAAGCATATGTAATGTTATGACGCGTCGTACGGTTAGGGCAAATTTCTCGAAGATGGTATTTCGTGTTAAATGCTGCAACAGTGCGGATATATCCGGAAGGAAAGCCAATTTTCTCGGTACGATCCAACGCATAATTGATCATTGGAGGGTTATAACCAGCTTCCCGAAGAATGTTTTCGTTCTCGTTGAGCAACTCTGTAATCTTTCTGTTGTTATCAACGATTTTACTTTTCATCTCATCAGAAAGCAGCATATTACACCCTCACAATGCCCGTCAGTAAAAGCTGCATCAGGGCCTTTTTCTTTTGCTTTTCCTGTTCAAGATCTCGGCGGAGTAGGTCGATTTCTTTGTCGGCTACTGCGAGAATCTCTGCAATCGCCACTTGCTCATCATAAGGTGGGAGCATCATTTCGAATTTCAGAAAGTCTTCCGGTTTAACTGCCATACGCTCATAAACAGTGCCTTCTTCGTATTTTCGAACAGCGTTGATGAAGTCCCAGCGCATTAGGCAATTAGACAGAAAAGCGGAGGACACATTGCCAACAACTTCGAAAGTTACATAGATCGGAGAAAAAATCGCATCACCAAAATTGTTGATGCAGATTACTCCAAACTTCAAATTGGCCGGATTGTAGCAAATATCTCCCTTGTGTGTAATCTTGTATTCTTTCTCCTCATCCTTAACCAAGTGATCTCGGTCATATCTATCGCTCTTGGCATAGATTCCTTCTGTGGAAAGCGTCACATGGGGATATTCAGCCCCTTTGGGCGAATACATCTTTCTCTCTTTCAAAATCTTCTTTAATGGTGCGTTCTCCCACTTGGCATCGAATCCGGGCAGACGCTTCTTGCCGGTCAAAAGCTGCTGCATCAGATACTTTTTCTGCCGCTGCTTTTCTGCAAGCCGCTTTTCTTTCAATTCAATGACCTTATCCTGTGTGGTGAGAATTTCGGCGATTTTAATTTGCTCACTAAAAGGAGGTAACGCTAAGACGTATTTTTTTAAGTTGTCTAAATACAAACGAGTTCGGGTTCCACCCAATTTCTGAATCTTACAGAAGTATCGAAATCTCGCAGTATTATTCAGCGCAGGAATTAAGAAACCCAAATCACAGTTATCTGATGATGTGAATACAGGGTATTCACTACTGACAAGAATATCTCCATCAGTCCTGTTAATGTTGAAGTGAAATACATCATCATCGCTCATATGACGATAGGTAACATATCCTTGCGGAACCACCTTATAACCAAGATTAGTTTCTACGGCTTCCCTCTGATCGTAGTAATCGGATTGAGGAATAAGACCCTTTCTGGACGAGGAATACACAGGAATGTGTGCTATGTCATTAGAGAGAAGCTTATATTCTTCAATACATTCACTCACTTGACCTACTCGCCATTCGTTCGGAATAATGCCAGATACAGTTTTCTTATACCCCTCCGGCACGTTTCCGTGCCGGATTTGTTCAATTCTTTCTTTTACTTCTGGTGTCATACAGCAACCTCTTCCTTGACTTCCTGCGGAGCAGAAAGCTTTGCAGCACTGATCAGCGTCTTCTGTTGCTCGACTCGCGCCCATTCGAGTTCAACAACCTCTTTGATGCGATCAACAGGATGAACAATAGTGAGCCCACTGTTCTCTTCCATGATCATTCGATCACGGCCGGTTTGCCTACTGTACAGAGTTTCTTTGTAAGGGATATATGCGCTTAAAATTCCAACAAGATTCGCGCTGGTATTGTAGGGCGTTCCGTCGATAGACATGTGTTCTGGCCTGCTCACGATGGGACCGCCAGAATTTCCGGGAAAGGTTTGTGCATCGACCAAAAATATCGGGGTTCCTTTCTTCAGCAAGAATGCATCTGTTATTCGCGAGATACAACCAAGCCTGCAAATGGGAACTTTGATCGGATCAACCAAGTCCATAGGAAACCCTAACGCATACACAAGGCTCCCTTCATCCACACCGGTGGTTTGCATTTGTTCAAGCGTCAGTGCGTGATCAGAAAGATCAAATGCGCCCCAAATGGATTTGTCATTGATTAAAGTTTGGGGGAGAATTTGAAGAGCAATAACATCTGTCTTGTCGTGCGGATGTGCCGAAAAAATCGCTGCCCCCGCATCGTCATATAAGTTGACTCTATAATCCTTGACAAGTGTTCCTCCAAGAGAATTAAAGCGGACATAGACAAAGCGTTGGTGTTTGATAACGTGCTTATTGGTGATGATGTAGTATGTAGAAAGGGTAGGATTGTCGGTTTCCTTACGTCCTACGATAAAGCCTGTTCCAATCCAGTGTTTTTCGCCGTCAACGCCATCAACGCCAAGTGCAACCACAGCATTTAGGAAAAAGTTTGGGATAATAGCCACAGAAAAGCATCTCCTTTCGATTACTTGTAGATGGCAATTACTTCGACCTTGAGAACGGGACCCTCTACAGAAATCTTATCAAGACCAACGGAATTTCCGCTTGTTGTCATCTGACGACGCATAGCGCGCGGCAAACGTATAAAATCCTTCAGCGGATCGAAGATCTCGACCGTGTCTTTTCTCACCATGCCAACGACCTTGCAGAGCATGTACACGTCTTGGTCAGCGTAATCTTCGAGACTGGCGTATTCCTCACAAAGGTACTTTGCGTTCAGTTTGCCAGAAATCGTAACATCGTCGCACTCGATAACAAAAGGAATATCTGCGGAGGCTTTACCCAAGATGCCCTCCAATGCTTCCTGTTCTCCGGCAGATTTTGTTTCAATCTGGCCCATGAGCATTGGCTTGAACTGGTCAATCAGGTTAACGGCATCAAAGGCTTCTGGAATTTCGAACCCGCTGCAAATGCGCAGGAGCTTCATAGCAGGGATGGTGGTCAAATCATACTCATCGTTCAGTACACAGTCAAAGTAGTCTTCGCCCTCCAACTTGGCAAGATCAAGTTCAAAATGATCGTAGTCGAAACTTACGTCCCTTTCGAATTCGCCATCGATACTGGTTTCCATTGCTCCGTTTACGCCAAAACCACTCATAGCAGCAGAAAAACCCGCGCTTTTCTTTTGCGACACGGCCTTGGGTTGAGCAGTGTTTTTACCATCGATTTGCCGTTTGTACGTATATAATTTGTCTTCATCAAGATAGATAAAACTTCTAAACACAGGTATTTACTCCTTTTCAGGTCGGGTTATTACAGATGTTTCGCCCGCGGCACCTGCACTGCAGCAAGCACCGCAAAGCAGATTACTTCTTCAGCTTCTTCACGCCTTCGGTCAGCTCGTCCACTTTGGACGTTTCAATGGAAGCTACAAAGGCTTCCTCCACCGGTGTAAGCTCCATGCTCTGCATCTGCTTGAATTTCTGGTATTCCTCCCTGGCTTTCTGCTCCGCCAGAGCATGAGATACCTTACCGGCATTCTGCAGCACTTCGCTGTCGGTCATACGGAGATAATCATCCAGTCGTGCAATCCAGTCCTTCATGTACATAGGTTTGCGGCGCAGAGCCTGAAGCTCGGCCAGATCCAGATAGGCCGACACGAGGTGATTCAGCGTGTCAAGCTCATCTTCGTTCAGGTAGTTCTTCGCGATCTTGGCTTCTGCCAGTGTGGGCCGCTTACCCTTGAAGGAAGTCATTCCCATCATAGGCAGCAGGGCGTTGGCTCTGCCGCTCACCAGTTCGGCAGCGGTTTGGCCGGTTGCGGCAAACAGCATCTTATTCTGCACGGTTTTGAAGAACACGGTAGTCTCGGCGGCGTTGGGGGAGTAGTCCGCACTGGTTGCATAGATATCCAGTACCTTTCTCCAGAACACCTTCTCAGAAGAACGAATGTCCCGTACGCGAGCAAGCAATTCGTCAAAGTAATTGCCGCCGCCCGCCTGCTTCAACAGCTCGTCATTCATGGCAAAGCCCTTGATCAGGTATTCGCGCAGAACAGAACTGGCCCAGATACGGAATTGTGTGCCGCGCAGAGACTTCACGCGATAGCCGACAGAAATGATCACATCAAGGTTAAAGTAAGTAATGTTTCTACTTACTTGACGATCGCCCTCGGATTGAACTGTTGCAAAATTTGCAACAGTTGCGTCCTCAGTCAACTCGCCCTCCTGAAAGACATTTTTAATGTGTCTGGAGATCGTGGACTTGTCTCGCTGGAAAAGTTCAGCCATCTGGTCCAAGGAAAGCCAAACGGTATCATTATCCATTCGGACATCGATTTTGGTCTGGCCGTCTTCGGTCTGATAGAAAATCAGTTCACCTTTGTTTTCACTCATAATCCCAGCTCCTTCAGATACTTTGCCATCTGCGCCTGCACCTCGGCAAGTTCGGCTTCGATATTGGCGATGTTCTGCTTCACTTCGTCGATATCTACCAGTTTTTCTTCCTCAAAGGTATCCACATACCGGGGGATATTCAAGTTATAGTCGTTCTCGCGAATCTCCTCGCGGGATGCGCGATAGCTGTACTTGTCCACCTTTTCCTCGCGGGCTTCGTATGTGCTGACAATGCGGGCAATATCGCTGTCGCGCAGAATGTTTTGGTTTTTGCCCTTCTCATAGTTGCCGTCGCCGGATGCGTCAATGAAAAGCACGTCATCACGGGCACGGCCTTTCTTGAACACGAGAATGCAGGCAGGAATGCCGGTGCCATAGAACAGGTTTGCAGGTAAACCGATAACAGCGTCCAGCAGATTCATTTCAATCAGCTGCTTACGAATCTTACCCTCGCTTGCACCGCGGAAAAGAACACCGTGGGGAAGGACAACGGCCATACGTCCGTTTTCGGCGTCAAGGCTGTGCAGCATGTGGAGCACGAAAGCATAGTCGCCCTTGGAAGAAGGGGGAACACCCCAGTCGAAGCGCTTCCACGGGTCCATGGATGCGGTCATTTTCTCCTGCTTCTTGCCCTTAGCATCCAGACCAGCATTAGAAAGAAAACCGCTGTCCCACTTGTCCAGTGAGAACGGAGGATTCGCCACTACCACCTGGAACTTCATGAGCTTATCGCCTTCGATGTTCTGCGGATTAAAAAGGGTATCACCCTGCCAGATGCGGGCATCATCCACACCGTGCAGGAACATATTCATAGTGCAGAGGGCCCAGGTCTGTGCATTCAGTTCCTGACCATAAACGGCAACTTTGCCGCTCGGTACTTTCTTGTATGCCTTGAGCAAAAGACCGCCGCTGCCGCAGGCGGGGTCGTAGATGCGGTCGTTCTCCTGCGGTTTCACCAGTGCAGCCACCAGCTCGGACACCTGACTCGGGGTAAAAAACTCACCGCCCTTTTTGCCTGCATCGGAGGCAAAGTTGGCAATCATGTATTCGTAGGCATCACCGATGATGTCGGCAGAACCCAGCTGGCTGGGGCGGAGATCAAGGTCGTGGAAATCCTCCAGAAGATTGCGAAGGGTTGCATTCTTCTCCTTTACCTCACCGAAGTCAACCTGAGAGTTGAAGTCGATGGCGCGGAATACGTTGCGGAGCTTACCGCTGTTGTGTTCTTCAATATGGGACAGCGCAACGTTGATCTTCTGGCCGATCTCATTGTCGTTGCGGTTCTCATAAAGGAAATCAAAGGTGGATTCCTTATCGATGGTGAAGCGTTCGCGGCTCATGGCACGCTCCACGCGGCGTTCATCGCCGTTATACTGCTCCATGTACTGGGCGCGCTTTTCCTTGGTAACGTCACTCAGGTATTTGACAAACAGCATGGACAGGATGTAGTCCTTATACCTGGAACTGTCGATTTTGCCGCGGAAACTATCGCAGGCTTTCCAAAGAGTGCGTTCAATATCGTTACGAGTAGTCATGTTACTTACCTCTCTTCAGTTCTTTGTGGGTGTGGTCTATCAGCAAACCATAGTAGCGTTCCTTTTCTTCGGCCAACCTTCTGAGCAGCATGGCTTCTTTCAATGCCAATGCGTTCATGTCGGCAATTCTCTGCTGCTTGGCAATCGGCAGTTTGGGGATTTCAAAGTCAGAAAAGTATTTTGCTTTGATCGCGCCTAACATATTGCTGCTGGTGTTTTCGTAAATAGAACGTTTTACTTTCGGAGTGTTCAGCAGCCAGAACAAGTATTTCGGCAGGATCTCTCTGCGGTCAACACGAATAATCACGAAGTTCGAAGATACCACCATGCCTGCTGTTGCTTCGTCAATCAAGACTGCGGTGTATGGGGCGGACAGACGAATGATCACATCGCCAACCTGTGACAAATAATCCAGCGATAAATACTCCGAGGCATCGAACACATCCAGCTGCTCGGTATCTACATAGCCGCCTGGATTGATGGAGCGTAGATTCAGTAACGGATACTTTATCCCTGGGGCTTCCCGCGCCTGCTTTCTTGATAGAACCAGTCCGCTGCGTACAGCGGCTATATTTCCAAGTTTCATCCACTCACCTCATTTTGTCATGGCAAACAAATAACATTCCGCTTGTAAAAAAGAAGATGTCTTTCGACTGTTTATTACATTGTAACAGACATGCATCCATTTGTCAACAAGAAAAATGTCATGTTTAGAAAATAACAGCAACAAATGTCTAAGTGTATTTTTAAGTTAATCCAGCGGTTTATATTCCGTCACGGTTTTCAGATACACTTCCGGATCGCCGTTGAGGATCAAATCCGCATAGGCCAGTGGGTCGTTATAGATCAGGTAATCAAGTTCCGACCGCTCGTACATATTGCGGGCGATTTCATTCTCCACGGCGATGGTATCAATGGAACAAATGCTCCCATCCGAGAAGCGAAGTTCCACACAGACAGTATCCATATTGAACGCACAGCTGATGAGTTTTTCCATGATCATTTCCTCCTAATATGTAGTGTAGCGGGGCAACTCTTGAAAAGACTTGACATACCCCATATAATAAAAGTGCCTAAGAGATTGTAGTCACCAGATCGGTGGCGAAGGTTTCTTTACTCACGCCGGACACCCTCGGCAAACCAAATTTCGAAGGAGGGGCCCGATGTCCAAACAGAATAAGTTTGACATTGAGCTGCCGCAGTCGATCATCGATTCCTTTGCAAGACATTTGGTTTCGGAACTCCGAGCCTACTACGACAGTGAGGAAGGCCAGGCGGCATTCGAAGAGTGGCTGAAGCAGCGCGAAGACACCGAAGACGCCTAAGACAAAAAAGTGAGGGCCAAGGTTTTTACAACCTTGACCCTCATTTTCTGTTTTGACATTAGAACCGAACCTCTACGGCGAAACCGCCTTTAAAAAAATAGATGTTCGTCCAATGTCCGTTTGGTGGAGGCGAGGAGAGTTGAACTCCTGTCCGAAAACGCTTCAAAGGGAACTTCTCCGGGCGCAGACGCTTGTTTTGGGATTCCGCATCCCTGTTTCCCTCGTCACCGGCCAAACGTCAAGACGGCAAGTCGGGTAGCTTCATTATGCATGGCGCGCTCAAAGCTTTGCGCGCTCACGTCCGCCTCTCATCGACGCCCCGCTTCCGGGCCGAGGCACTCCCGGAGGGGACGGGTCACGGCTTAAGCCGCGGCCAGAGCAACGTTATCGTTGTTCTTTAATTTATAATCGCCCATTTTAAGGATGATAGGCGCATCCGCCCGCTATTCCAATCTCCGCATCCCCGTCGAAACCGTTACGCCCCCGAATCGCCATCATTTCTGCGGAAATGATGGAACCGCCGCTTTGCGGCGAGGCGATTTCAAGGGGGAACCATGTTCCCCCTTGAGGACCCCTTCTTTTTGGAATAAGGAATAAATCCGAATAAACGGCTCCTTATTCTTTGGGACAAGGAAGATTCAGAAATCTTTACCTGTATCTTTTTATCTTTTCTTCGGCTCGGGGTATTCCTCGCCGAAGGTTTCCACGGTGACCTTCTTCATGATCTGCGGCTCCGTGGGACGGTCGTTGCGGTCGGTACGCGTGCCGGCGATCCGATCAACGACCTCGATACCCTCGGTGACGGCGCCGAACGCGGCGTACTGTCCGTCCAGATGAGGAGCGTCCTCATGCATGATGAAAAACTGGCTGCCGGCGCTGTTGGGGTACATGGAGCGGGCCATGCTCAGCACGCCGCGCTTGTGCTTGAGATCGTTCTGAAAGCCGTTGCCGCGGAACTCGCCGTAAATGTGGTACCCGGGGCCGCCCATGCCGGTGCCTTCCGGGTCGCCGCCCTGGATCATGAATCCGGGGATGACGCGGTGGAAGATCAGCCCGTCATAAAAGCCCTTGTTGATGAGGGAGATGAAGTTGCGAACGCTCTCCGGCGCGATCTCGGGGTAAAGCTCGGCTTTGATAACGCCGCCGTTTTCCATTTCGATGGTCACAACAGGATGGCTCATTCTTTAAAATTCCTTTCTTTCATGGCGCGGTCCATATCGCGCCTGGCGTTGCGCTCGGCGTCGGAATCGCGCTTGTCGTACAGCTTTTTGCCCTTGCAGAGGCCGAGCTCCACTTTAACGCGGCTGTCCTTAAAGTACAGCGAGAGCGGCACGAGCGCCACGCCGTCCTGCGCCACGCGGTCGCCGAGCCGGCGGATCTCCCGCTTGTGCATCAGCAGCCGCCGGGTACGCACCGGGTCGCGGTTAAAAATGTTGCCTTTTTCGTAAGGGCTCACATGCATGCCGCGCACGAAAAGCTCGCCTTCCCGGATCGTGCAGTAGCTGTCCTTCAGATTCACCTGCCCGGCACGGATGGATTTGACCTCCGTTCCGAACAGCTCGATGCCTGCTTCAAAGCGTTCCAGCACAAAGTAGTCGTGGAACGCCTTGCGGTTGGAAGCGATCTCCTTGATCCCTTCTTTTTTCGGCATGGCTTTCCACCTCCTCCGCCTTGGCAGCAAAAGTATTATACCATGCCTGTCAAGAGCGAAAAAGAGAGAAATTCACCGCCCGTGCGAGGCGAGCCGGGAGAGCGCCTCACGCGATATGTAAACGCCGCTTGCCGGGCGCGCGAGCAGCAGACTCTCCTCCCGCCCGGCGATGATCTCGATCTCCAGCGCGCCCCAGTCGGTATTGCCGAGCGCGGCGAACACGAGCCTCTTGGCGTCCGAAAGACCCGGATGCCCGGGCACGCGCAGCGCAAGCGCCCGCTCGCTTTTCGCGTTTTTCTGCATAAACAGCCTCCCAAAGAATGTTTTCCCCATTATACGCCCCTCTTTCGCCGATAAACAGTGAAAAAAGCTGGAAAAGCCGGGAGATGCGTGATAAAATATTATCTCATGAAGTCAGTCCGCGCCGCGGAAAAGGAGAGCATTATGGACTATACGGAGAAAAAGCTGCGCCGTCTCAACACCTACGAGGGGATCATCATCAACGTCGGACTCGACCGCGTGCGCCTGCCGGACGGCTCGGAGGCGTTCCGCGAGATCGTGGAGCACCCGGGCGGCGCGTGCATCCTGCCGGTGGACGGCGAGGGCAACGCCTACTGCGTGCGTCAGTACCGCTATCCCATCGGCGAGCACCTGCTCGAAGCGCCCGCCGGAAAGCTCGAACGCGGGGAGGACCCGCTCGTGTGCGCGTCGCGCGAGCTTGGCGAGGAGACCGGCTTCACCGCCGGACGCATCGTGCCCCTCGGCGCGTATCACTCCTCTCCCGGCTTTTCGAGCGAGCGGCTGTATCTCTATCTCGCGCTCGATCTCTCCCGCGGCGAGGCGCACCCCGACGAGGGCGAGTTTCTCGATCTCGTAAAGCTCCCGTTTTCCGAGCTGCTTGCCATGGTCAGGCGCGGCGAGGTATCCGACGGCAAAACAGCCATCGCGGTGCTGCAGGCGGCGCATATCCTCGCGGGGGAGTAAGACTTGCGTTTTTTTCCGCGCTATGATAAAATTGCCATGTATCTATGGGCAAAGGGAGACAAAAGCCCCGGATGCGCATCAGGAGGAGTCAACACGTGGAAAGATATAGAATCAGAGGCGGCAACCGCCTGCACGGCGAAGTGGAGATCAGCGGCGCGAAGAATGCGGCGGTAGCCATCATTCCGGCGGCGCTCATGGTAAACGGCAAATGCCGCATCGAAAACCTGCCCCGGATCAGCGACACCGAGGCGCTGCTGCTCATTCTTGAATCGCTCGGCGCGAAGGTCGAACGGATCGACCGCTCCACCGTGGAGATCGACACGACGAACGCCACCTGGATGGGCGCGGACTATGACCGTATGCGCAGGATCCGCGCGTCGTATTACTTTGTCGGCTCGATGCTCGGCCGGTTCGGCGTGGCCCGCACGACGATGCCGGGCGGCTGCAACTTCGGCGTCCGGCCGATCGACCAGCACGTCAAGGGCATGAACGCCCTCGGCGCGGAGGTCGATATTTCCGATTTCATCACCGCGCACGTCCCCGGCGGACGGCTGCGCGGCGCGAGCGTATATCTCGATAAGGTCTCCGTCGGCGCAACGATGAACATTATGATCGCCGCCGTGCTCGCCGAAGGACGCACGGTCATCGAAAACGCGGCGCGCGAGCCGCACATCGTCGATCTGGCGAACTTCCTCAACTCCATGGGCGCGGACGTGCGCGGCGCCGGTACGGATACCATCAAGGTCAACGGCGTGGAGCAGCTCCACGGCGGCGTCTACACCATCATCCCCGACCAGATCGAGGCCGGCACCTACATGGCCGCCACCGCCGCCATCGGGGGAGAAGTGCTGATCAAAAACGTCATCCCCAAGCACCTCGACTGCATCACCGCAAAGCTGCGCGAAATGGGCGTCACGGTGGAGGAATACGGCGAATCCGTCCTCGTCCGCTCGGCGGGACGCCTCCGCCGCGCCAACGTCAAGACCCAGCCGTACCCCGGCTTCCCGACCGATATGCAGCCGCAGATCGGCGTGGCGCTCGCCGTGGCGGAGGGGACGAGCGTTATTACCGAGGGCGTTTGGGATCACCGGTATAAATACATTAACGAGCTGCGCAAAATGGGCGCGGCTGTGACCGTGGACGGCCGCGTGGCTGTCGTCGAGGGCGTGGAAACGCTGCGCGGCGCATCCGTGAACGCGTGCGATCTGCGTGCGGGCGCGGCAATGGTCATTGCGGGCCTCTGTGCCAGGGGCGTCACGCTCGTGGAGGATATCCAGTTCATCGAGCGCGGCTACGAAAACTTTGTCGGCAAGCTGCGTCTCCTCGGCGCGGATATCCGCATCATCGACGAGCCGGACGGCACGGAGCGGGACACTGCCGCCGCGGGATGAAATTTGTTTCCTTTGCCAGCGGCTCAAGCGGCAACTGCTGCCTCGTCACCGAGGGACGAACGGCGGTGCTGATCGACGCGGGCATCTCCCTGCGCCGCATCAAAGCCGGCCTCGCGCGCCGGGCGCTCACGCCGGACGACCTTTCGGCCGTTCTCATCACGCACGGGCACTCCGACCATACGGCGGGACTCGCCATGCTGCTGAAATACCATAAAAAAGTAAAAGTCTATGCATCGCAGACCGTCGCGCATGCGCTCGAGCGCGCTGCGGCGGGCATCGAAGGGCGCATCGTTCCGATCCCGGTCGGCGAGAGCGTCGTGCTGAAGAATTTCACGCTCACCGCCTTTCCGACAGTGCACGACACGCCCGGGAGCGTAGGATATGTTCTGTCGGGGAAGGACGCCCGCTTCGGCTTTTGCACCGATACCGGCTGCGTGACGGCGGAAATGCTCGACGCGCTCGCCGGGTGCGACGCGGCGGTGATCGAGGCAAACCACGATATCGACATGCTCCGCGGCGGGTGCTACCCGATCTATCTCAAGCGCCGCATCCTGTCCGAGCGCGGCCATCTGTCCAACGAGGATTGCGCGCAGTTCGCCTGCGCTCTGGCAAAGACGGGGGTACAGACCTTTGTGCTCGGCCACCTGAGCCGGGAGAATAACCGCCCCGCCCTCGCGGAGCGGGCCGTGCGCGAAGCGCTCGACGGCGAGGGCTTTTCCGCGGCGGCGCTGCGCGTCGCCCCGGCGGAGGGCGATCTGGAGCTGGAGGTAACGCCGTGCTGCGCGTCCAACTGATCTGCACCGGCAGGCTCAAGGAGAGCTTTTATGCCGCCGCATGCGAGGAATACGGCAAACGCCTGCAGCGCTTCTGCGCGCCGGAAGTCATTGAGCTTCCGGAGACCGGCGACATAAAACGCGACGGCGCGGCGATGCTTGCGCGTATCGGCTCCGGCGCCTTTGTCGTTGCAATGTGCATCGAGGGAAAGGGGTATTCCAGCGAGGAGCTTGCCTCGCTCGTGGCGCAGTGCGCCGTGCAGGGGAAGAGCCGCGTGTGCTTTCTCATCGGCGGCTCGGACGGGCTTTCGGATGAGGTAAAGCGCGCCGCGGACGTCCGCCTTTCCATGTCGCGCATGACATTCCCGCACCATCTGGCGCGGGTCATGGTTTTGGAGCAGATCTACCGCGCCTTCAATATCAACGAGGGCGGGAAATATCATAAATAAAACATGCGGGGCGACCCGCGGGGAGACATCATGGAAGAAACCGGAAAAGCATCGGCGGAGTGGGGGCGTCGGCTCCCCGGCAATCTTTACGAGCGCTGGCCCAAGGACGAGGCGGGCCAGCCGGAGCCGCCCGTTTATCTCTGCCATTGCAGGGGCATCGACATGGACGAGACAATGCTCGTCACGCGCCTGGAGGCGTTCGGCATTCCGTGCCTGCGCCAGTACCCCAACGACGGACAATTCGGCAAGCTGATCCTCGGCGTCAGCGGCTCGGGCGTTGATATTTTCGTTCCAGCCTCGGTGTGGGAGGACGCCTGCGAACTGATCCGGCAGACCGACGATGAAACGGAGGAAGAACAATGACCTGGCGGGAAACTTATGAAAAATGGCTCAACAGCCCGGCGCTGAGCGAAGAGGAATGGAAAGAGCTTGACGCCATCCGCGACGATCCCAAGGAGATCGAGGACCGGTTCTATGCGCCGCTCGTTTTCGGTACCGCCGGACTGCGCGGCATCATGGGTCTCGGCACGAACCGCATGAACATCCACGTAATCCGCCACGCGACGCAGGCGTTTGCCGAGCTGATCGTCGCCGAGGGCGCGGAGGCGATGAAGCGCGGTGTGTGCGTCTGCCACGACTGCCGCAACAACGGCGTGGCGTTTGCCCGCGAAGCCGCCGCGATCATGGCCGCGAACGGCGTGCATGTGCGCATATTCGAATCCCTGCGGCCGACGCCGGAGCTGAGCTTTGCCATCCGGCACTACGGCGCGGAGGCCGGTATTAACGTCACGGCCAGCCACAATCCCAAGGAGTACAACGGCTATAAGGTCTACTGGTCGGACGGGGCGCAGCTTCCGCCCCGGCATGCCGCCGAGATCGCCCGCCGCATGGAAAACTCGGACATCTTCCGCGCTCCGCGCAGCATGGACTTTGACGAGGCCGTGGAAAAGGGCCTTATCGAGTGGATGGGGGAGGAGACCGACGAGGCGTTTCTCCGGAATGTGGAGGCGCAGGCCATCAACCGCGAGGTCGTCGCGAAGGTTGCCGACGATTTTCGCGTGGTGTATACGCCGTTTCACGGCTGCGGCTGGAAGCTCGTTCCGGAAGCGCTGCGCCGTCTGGGCGTGAAGCACCTGTACCCCGTCGAAGAGCAGATGGTGCTCGACGGCAGCTTTCCCACGGTGAAGAGCCCGAACCCCGAAAACCCGGAGGGCTTCTATCTCGCCGTCGACCTTGCCGGGAAGGTGGACAGCGATCTCATCATCGGCACCGACCCGGACAGCGACCGCATCGGCGTCCTGGCGCGGCGCAACGGGGAATACATTCCCATCACCGGCAACCAGATGGGCTGCCTGCTGCTCGACTACATCATCAACGCCCGCCGCGCCGCCGGCACGATGCCGGAGCATCCCGCGGCGCTGAGCACGATCGTCTCCACGACGATGGTGCAGCGCATCTGCGAGGTGAACGACGTCCACTTTGAAGCGACGTTCACCGGCTTTAAGTTTATGGCGGAAAAGCTCGCCGAGTATAAGGCGAAGGGAAACTACGAGTACATCCTCGCTTTTGAGGAAAGCTACGGCTATATGATGGGCGATTACGTCCGCGACAAGGACGGCGTGACCGCCTCCATGATGGCCGCGGAGATGGCGGCGTATTATTACGACCGCGGCATGACGCTCATCGACGCGATAGACGAGCTGTATAAAAAGTATGGCTTCTACAGCGAGGAGACCGTGAACCTCTTTATGTACGGCGTAGACGGCCTCGGCGAGATGCGCGCGCTCATGGCGTCGCTGCGCCAGACGCCCCCGGCGGAGATCGGCGGCACGCCGGTCACCCGCGTGCGCGACTACCAGACCGGCGACGTGGTGATCCCCGGTCTCGGCGTTGTGGAAAAGACGCCCATCGTCGGCAGCGACGTGCTGTTCTTTGAGCTGAGCGACGGCTCGGCGCTTGTCGTCCGTCCGTCCGGCACGGAGCCGAAGATCAAAATGTATGTTCTGGCGAGAGGCACCAATGCCGAGGAGGCCAGGGCGCGAAAAGAACGCTACGCCGCCTACGCGCGCTCTCTCGCGGAGAAAAAGTAAAACCGGCAGACAAAACCCGAATTTCTTTGGAAACGGAGGTTCGACTCATGAAAAGAAAGATCGCATTCCTGCTTGCGCTGCTCATGGCGGCGAGCGTTCTCGCCGGCTGCGGCGGCAGCAAGACCTGGACCGGGAAGCACGAGGTGGAGATCACCGTGAACAATTACGGCACCATCCGGCTTGAGGTGGACGCGGACAGCGCCCCGCAGACGGCGTCCCAGTTCCTTAATCTCGCCAAGAAGGGCTTTTACAACAACCTTACCATTTACCGCGTCATCAACGGCTTCGCCATTTACGGCGGCTGCCCGAACAAGAACGGCACCGGCAAGGCGAGCACGACCGTGGAGGGCGAATTTACCTCCAACGGCTTCAACAACCCCCTCTCCATGACGCGCAGCGCGATCGGCATGGCGCGCGGCACCGATAAGAACAGCGGCACCTGCCAGTTCTTCATCCTGCAGAACGACGCAACGTATCTTGACGGCGATTTCGCCGTGTTCGGCTACGTTGTGAGCGGCATGGACATCGTGGACCAGATCGCCGCGAGCGTGCAGGTCACCGGCGCGGACGGCTTCATCGCCGAGACGAACCAGCCGGTCATTACGAGCGTCAAGGTATTCGGCTGAGACGCATAAAACAGCCCGCGGACGCATTGCGCTCTCGTGGGCTGTTTGCTTTCGGGAGGTCAACCTGTTTTGAAAAAGCTCATTTCCTGTATCCTTGCTTTGCTGCTGCTTTCCACAGCGGCGCTTGCTGTGCCGGGGGACAGCTGCGTCGTGCTTGGCGAAGAGCTTACGCTCGGCGAGACCGACGGCATTTTCGCCGCGCTCGGCGTGGAGCGCGGCGCGGCGATGGAGCTGACGGTTTCCAAGGCAGAGGCGGAGGCATGCTTTGCCGGCGCGCCGGAAACGGCGGCGTCCGTCGGCGTATACGTCCGTATCCGCTCCGCCGGCGAGGGGCTTTCGCTCTCGCTCTCCAACATCACCGGCGCGGAGACCGCCGTTGCTGCGGCGCTCACTGCCGCCGGGGTGACGGACGCGGAAATCGTCGCCGCTGCGCCGGAGGAGACCGGCGCGCTCGCCGTTTTGCCCGCCGTGTATAAGGCGTATGAAACGCTCACATGCCTGCCGCTCGATCCGGAGGCGAAGGAGACCGCCGCCGCGGCGCTGCGCGAGGCCGACGCGCTCTCGAGCGAGATTGACAGCTCGAAGCTCGAAGAGCTGCTCGGCGTCATGACCGGCTTTTTTGATGAGCTGTCCGCGCTCTCGGACGACGAGCTGCGCGAACGCATCCGCTCGATCGCCGCGGAGCACGGCATGACGCTCAACGATGCGCAGACGCAGCAGCTTGCCGATCTCTTCCGCAAGATCCAGAGCCTTGGCGGCTCGGGCTTTGCCGAACGTGTGCAGGAGCTGCCCGAAACGGTGGAGAAGATCCGCGAGACCGGCGAAAGCGCCCTGTCCACCGCCGGAACGGTCTGGGACAGCGTCCGCGGCTTTCTCCGGCGCGTCGGCAAAACGCTCTCCGCACTCTTCGGCGAATAAAGACCAATACGACAGAGAGGTACTGTACCATGTCTGACTACATCATTGCCACGTCCTCCACCTCCGACCTGCCGCGCACATGGCTGGAGGAGCATAACATCCCGTTCATCGCGTATTCCTACACCGTGAACGACGAGCCCCGCGAGGACGACTGCCGCGAGGAGACGCGCGCGGCCGTCTACGCCGGTATGCGCCGGGGCGACAAGCTGCACACGTCCATGATCAACGAGTTCGTGTATTACGACTTCCTCAAGCCGTTTCTCGACGAGGGGAAGGACGTGATCTTTCTCGATATGTCGCAGAAGATGTCTGTGTCGTTCGTCAACGCGAACAAGGCCGCGGACAAGCTGCGCGCGGAGTTTCCTGAACGGAAGCTCTATGTGATGGACACGCTCTGCATCTCCGGCGGTCTGGGCATGCTCGTGATGAACATGGTTCGCCGCAGGGAAGCCGGCGCCGGCTTTGACGAGGTCGTTGCCTGGGGCGAGGAGAATAAGCTCCGCATCGCCCACCGCTTCACCGTGGACGATCTCAACTATCTCAAAGAGGGCGGGCGCGTCTCGAACAGCGCGGCGCTCGTCGGCTCGATCCTTGACATTAAGCCCGTGCTGTATGTGCCGGACGCCGGCACGCTCGACGTTGCGCAGAAGGTGCGCGGGCGCAAGGCGGCGCTGCGCGCCATCCGCGACGGCATCCTGCACGATTTCAGCGAGTGCGACCCGACCGGCACGGAGATCCACATCCTACAGGCGGACTGCGCCGCCGATGCCGAGTGGGTGCGCGACGAGATCCGCAAGGCGTATCCCCAGGTCGGCGAGATCACGATCACGGCGCTCGGCGTCGTCATCGGCGCGCACTGCGGCCCCGGCCTGCTGACGGTATTCTATCTCTGCAACGGCCGCCGGCCCAAATAAACCGAAAATTCTGCGGGCGGGGCGGACGCTGCCCCGCCCATCCGTATTTCTGCGAAAGAGAGAATTACCATGCCGGAAGAAAAAGTGCGTATCGAACACGATTCCATGGGCGAGATCGCCGTTCCCGCGGATAAATACTGGGGCGCGCAAACCGAGCGCAGCCGCCGGAACTTCCCCGCCGGAGCGGGCCATGAAACGATGCCGGAGGAGATCCTCCGCGCCTTTGCCATATTGAAAAAGGCGGCGGCGGAGGCAAACCGCGCGCTCGTGCCGCAGCGCATGACCGAAGAGAAATGCGCCGCCATTTCGAGCGCGTGCGACGAGATCCTCGCCGGACGGCTCGACGGCAATTTCCCGCTCGTCGTGTTCCAGACCGGCAGCGGCACGCAGTCGAACATGAACGTCAACGAGGTCGTAGCGAACCGCGGCAACGCCATTGCCGGGAAAAAGCTCCTGCACCCGAACGACGATGTGAACATGTCGCAGTCCTCAAACGACACGTTTCCGACGGCGATGCACATTGCCGCCGTTATCGCGCTGGAGGAGGATCTTCTCCCGGTATGCGGGCGCTTCGTGCAGACGCTCCGGCGGCTGGAAGCCGGGAATGCGGATGTGCTGAAGGTCGGGCGGACGCATCTGCAGGACGCCGTACCGCTTCGCTTCTCGCAGGAGATCTCCGGCTGGCGTGCGAGCGTGGAAACGGACATCGAGCTGCTTCGCGCCGCCGTGGAGCCGCTGCGCGCGCTCGCTCTCGGCGGCACCGCCGTCGGCACGGGGCTGAACGCTCCGGCAGGCTTCGACAGTCTCTCTGCCGGGCGCATCAGCGCATTGAGCGGCCATAAATTCGTGACGGCGGAGAATAAGTTCCACGCGCTCACGTCCCGCTCGGAGCTCGTGTTTGCCCACGGCGCGCTCAAGGCGCTTGCGTGCGATATGATGAAGATCGCAAACGACGTCCGCTGGCTCGCCTCCGGCCCGCGCTGCGGACTGGGCGAAATCTCCATCCCCGAAAACGAGCCCGGTTCCTCCATTATGCCGGGCAAGGTCAACCCCACGCAGTGCGAGCAGGTCACGATGACGGCGGTGCAGGTGCTGGGCAACGATACCGCCGTGGGACTTGCCGCGTCGCAGGGCAATTTTGAGCTTAATGTGTTCCTGCCGGTGTGCATTTATAACTTTTTGCAGTCTGCGCGCCTTCTCTCGGCGTCCATCGCGTCCTTTGACGAGCGGTGTGCTTCCGGTATCCGCGCGAACCGGGAAAAAATGGCGGAAAATATGGAGCGCTCGCTCATGCTCGTCACGGCGCTCACGCCGCACATCGGCTACGAGCGCGCCGCCGAGGTTGCCAAGCTCGCCCACCGCGAAAATCTCACGCTGCGCGAGAGCTGTCTCCGGCTCGGGTACATGACGGCCGAGGCGTTCGACGCGGCGTGCCGTCCCGAAAAGATGGTCTGACATGGATCGGAACAAACGTGAAAAGCGCAAACGGCAGGCCACCGCCGCCGCAGTCGCCGCCGTGGCGAGCGCAAGCGTCATGGTCGGCGGTATCTTGCCGGACGACGGCGCTTTCGATAACGGCGCGGAGGATTTCCCGACGCCCGTCGTCGAGACCGTGCCGCTCCGCGGCGCGGGCGGCGACGCACCCGGAGCGGAGGCGGCACTTGACGGCGAAGAGGAAAAAAAGAGAGCGCGGCGCGCGGCGTCGTGGTTTGCCCGTCTCCCATTCGGCGCGCGCGTGCTCGCTGCCGCCGGGATCGGGGGCGCCGCGTGGCTCGCGGCGTCGGGCGCGAGCGCCCTGCTCGCCGCGGCGTTGCCCGCGGCGGCTGCCGCGGTGCTCGGCTGGGGGCTTGCGGTGCTCGCCCTGGCCGCGGGTCTTGCCGCCTTTGTCAAAGCGTTCTTCCCGGAGAAAAAACTGCGGGACATGATAAAAAAGAAGACCCTCTGGTGGCTGCTCGGCGCCGCGGCGGTACTCGTCGCGCTCGACGAGCTGCTGCCGCTCTTTTGGGCGGGGTATTCGGCTGTTGCGGCGTTTGCAAAGCTCGCCGGGGGCGCGGCCGTTCTCGGCGGCACGGTGACCGCCGCGGTGCGCGCGGAAAAGCGGCGCAGGCGGGAGGCTGAGGAAGCCGAGATCGAAGCAATGAGGGAACCGGAACCGGAAACCATGGAGGAAGCCCGGCGGCGTGTTCTGCGCATGGCGGACGAGACCGCGGAGCTTCGCTTCTGAAAAGGCTCCCGAAAAAAGTGCGCTGCCCATAAGGCCGCCCGCGATCCCGGCGGATTGCTGTGCTGCGGAAGTCCGTTTTATGGTACGCGCCGTGCCGTATCCTTGTATCGTAAACAGAACAGGGAGGACGGCGAAATGCGCGGCTATTACACCCACGGCGGATATTACGGACTGGTCAGCGGGAAATACATGCTCTTTGCGAGCGAATCGGATTATTATGACTACATGAGCGGCGAGAACGCATAAATCGCTTCCGCCGGGGCATACTCTCTCCGCGAGGAGGGAATGCACATGAACGAAAACCGATCCATAAAAACGGACTTTGACCGCGCCCTTGCGGAGAACGCCGTGGCGCTTAAAAAGTTCGGCGCGCTCACGGAGCAGGAACGCGAAAAGCTCCGCCGGAGAGCGGCGCGCGCCGCGGACTTCACCGCCATGCGGGAGATCGTCAGCGACTTCGTCGGCTGGCAGGAGGGCCACGGTCCATATCAGCTATAATAACGGGGCGGCCATTCCATTCGAATGGCCGCCCCCGTTATTGTACCGGCGGGATCGCTTTATTTCATTTCCGAAGCCTTGCGGCGGAAGATCAGCCGGCGGAAGAGTATCACATTGAATATCACAAACAGCGCCGCGCACACGACGAGCACCATCCACGACTTCCCGACGCTCTGCGGCGCAACGCCGACAAGAAGGAACATCGGCGCGCCGAAGAGGATCGCCCAGGGCATATGGTAGACAAGGTTGTCGCTCGCCTGCGTTTCAAACTGCGAGTCGATCTCGCGCAGGAGAATGACGCCCGTGGATGCCGTGCCGGTCTGCATCCCGTAAAGCGAGAGGAACGCCTCGTGCTCGTACCACGGGAACACGCGCTTGCACACGAACCGGAGATAGAAGTAGGTGCCGAACGCCCCGAGGATGCTGATGACCGTCAGCGGCAGGACGAACCGGTGGTCGCGGAACGCCGAAAGGTCGATTGCCGCAATGGACGCCACGACCATCAGATCAAACATAAAGCCCGCGATGCGGTTTTGCAGAAAGTTGTTCGTATATTCGCGGTGCATGACGCCCTTTTTGCGCAGCGCCTTCATCACCGCCTTGATGAGCATGCCGAAAACGCTGCTGAAAAGGAACTGGAAGCCCCAGATCATGCTCTGCACCGTTCCCGCGATACCCTTCGCGCCCGTCCCGGCGGGGTCGAGCAGCGAGTTGACGCCCTTCATAAAGAGAAACGCGAGCGCATAGGCAAGAAACACGAGCGCAAGCTGGATCGTAAATTTGTCCATCGATTCCGAGATCGGCACCTCGTTGTCGCCGGTGAAGGTCGAGAGCGTCAGATTATCTTTGGCGTCCTCGCCGAGCTGACCCTGGAAGATCCCCTTGCGGCGCAGGCGGTTGAGATAAATGACGCCGCCGACGCTCGCGGACACAAAGCCCATCGCGGCCACGGCGAGACCGAAGCTCGTGCCGTTTTCAAAGCCCCACTGTATCTCGTAGTTATGGCCCCAGTTGTACGCCTGCCCCGGCCCCTGACCGTAGCCCATCGGGAGAAGCAGACCGGAAGCATAGAAGCTGCGGATGGCGTAATAGAGCCCGATCGTCACGAGCAGGCCGAGCACCGCCTGCAACAGATATCCGTTCACGACCGCAACGCCGGTGTCAAACGCGCCGGTGCGGGAGCGGCCGTCCGTTTTCTTCTCGGTATTGCGCAGCGCAAGCGCGGCAAAGCCGAGACCGAGACCGTGGTATGTGAGGATCTCGAGCGTGCCGGTGGAGAAGAGCGGGTGATGAAAGACCCAGCGGGCAATGGCGTTGGCAAACAGCAGCAGAAATCCGCCGAGCACGGAGCTCGGGATCAGCGCCTTGCGGATAAAGGGACAGAGCCGGCGGAGAGTGTTGGCTGCGATCATCGCCGCAAACAGCAGGGAGAGCGTCAGCACAAAGCTCCATACGTCAGCGTCCCAGAGGTTCATTCCGGTCGTCATGGGCGGGTTTCCTCCTTAGTTTCAATATGCCGGTTCAGACTGTGCAGCATTTTCTCAAACGTATGCAGTTCGTCGGCCGAATAGTCCGCACACAGAGCGTCCACGGCGTCGTCGATGAAGCGCGTGGAGTTGCCGTAGTACTTGTAAAACCGCTCGCCGACCGTGATGCGGCACTCGCGCTTGTCGTCCTCCGAGACCGTTTTGCATACATAGCCCTTCGCCACAAGGTTATTGACCTTGTAGGTGGCGTTGGGCTGTGATATGCCGAGCGTTTCGGCCAGCTGCGTGATCGTCGGGCTGCCGAGCAGATAGATCACGTCCACGGCATAGGCCTCCGTAGCGGAGAGCGAACCGCTCTTCTCCCGGATGCGCCCGAACATCGCCCGGTACGTCATCAGCCGCGATTTTTTATAAAGATCAAGGATCTCCTGTGACAGCATACGCTCACCTGCAATTCGGATTATATAAAAATAATGATATATCTTTTTTCGCGGCCTGTCAATGGCTTTTGGCGAGAGAGAAAATCAAGCCGGCGTGTGCGCGCGGCGGTATTCGCCGGGCGATACGCCGTAGCATTCGCGGAAGGCCGAGGTGAACCGGCTCTGGCTCCCGTAGCCGACGGCGCGGGCGATCACGCCGATATCGTCCTGCGTTTTGAGCAGCAGCGAGGCCGCCTTCTCCATGCGGTGCGCCTTCATATGCGCGGCGAGAGATGTGCCGTACACCCTTTTAAACACCGCCTTGAGCGTCGTTGTGTTCATCAGAAACTCGCGCGAGAGTTCCTCGATCGTGAGCCGCGCGGAGAGGTGCTCGACCATATAATCATGGACATTTCGAATGATCTCCTCCTGCGACGCGCCGGGATCCACGCTCTTTTCCGGGCAGGCGATCTCCATCGCCTGCTCAACGATCTCGTGCAGCAGTTGTCCCTGCACGGTGTCGGGCGCGCGGTAATAGACCTCCTTTCCGTCGCGGCGGCTCTCAAGAAGCCCGCTCTCGGTGAGCGAGCGCAGATGGTGCGATACGGCCGGGCTGGACATGTTGAGTATGGCGGCAATGTTGATGACGCACTCCTCCCGGTGGCTGAGCAGCCAGAAAATGCGCACGCGCGTCGGGTCGCCGAGCGAGCGGAACAGCTCCGCTGCGGCGGAAAACCGGGCATCGTCGGCAAGAACGCGGCGTACCTCCTTTTCGTGCCGGTGCGCGCCGTGGCCGTGGGGCAGGGAATGATCCGGCATGGCGGTTCTCCTTTTCGGAAATTTTGTTTGCCCGTTTGGAAGCAGAACGCCCAAACAGGTTGTTTTTTCGGAACAAAGCCAGTATACTGCGCCTGTAACGATTAAGCAAGCATTTAATTGTTTGCGTTCGGAAATGACAGAAAGGGAGATATATGCCATGAAAAAGACCTACAGGATTGAGGTGGACTGCGCCAACTGCGCCAATCTGATGGAGAACGCCGCCAAAAAGACCGAGGGTGTCGCGGACGCCGTTGTAAATTTTATGACGCAGAAAATGACCGTGGAGTTTGCCGAGGGCCGCGATCCCAAGACCGTCATGCAGAGCGTGCGGAAGGCCTGCCGGAAGGTCGAGCCGGACTGCGAAATCGAGCTTTGATCCTCCGCTGCATCCGGCGGCACCTTTTCCGAACTGGAGGCGTAAGGCCATGACAAGAAAACAGAAAAAGATGCTCTGGCGCATCATCATTACCGCCGCAATGCTTATTGCGCTGCACTTTATTCCCATTACCGGCATTATGCGGCTTGCCGCGTACCTTGTTGTCTACGCCGTGATCGGCAGCGACATTCTGCGCAAGGCCGGGAAGGGCATTGTAAACGGCCGGCCGTTTGACGAAAACTTCCTTATGGCGCTTGCCACGCTCGGCGCGTTCTTCCTTGCCGTCTGGACGAAGAGCGGCGATTATGTCGAGGGCATCGCCGTTATGCTGTTCTACCAGATCGGCGAGCTGTTCCAAAGCTGCGCCGTCGGCAGGAGCCGCCGGGACATCTCCGCGCTCATGGATATCCGTCCGGATTACGCGAACATTGAAACGGACGGCAGGCTCGAGCAGGTCGATCCCGGCGAGGTCGCCGTCGGCAGCGTGATCGTCGTGCAGCCGGGCGAAAAGGTGCCGATCGACGGCGTGATCGTCGAGGGCGAGGCGAGCTTGAATACGAGCGCGCTCACCGGCGAGAGCCTGCCGCGCGACGTAAAGGCCGGCGACGGGATCGTGAGCGGCTGCATTGATATGAACGGCGTGCTGAAGATCCGCACGACCAGGGAGTTTGGCGAGTCTACGGCGTCGAAGATCCTCGACCTTGTGGAGAACGCCGGCTCGCGCAAGTCGCGCTCCGAGGCGCTCATCTCCCGGTTTGCCCGGGTGTATACCCCGGCGGTGTGCCTTGCCGCGCTGGCGCTGGCGATCGCCGTGCCGCTCGTGCGCATGGCTTGCGGCGCTGCCGCCAACTGGCCGGACTGGATCTACCGCGCACTCACATTCCTTGTGGTGAGCTGCCCGTGCGCTCTGGTTATCAGCATACCGCTGAGCTTCTTTGCGGGCGTCGGCGGCGCGAGCCGCGAGGGTGTGCTCATCAAAGGCTCCAACTATCTGGAAGCGCTTTCCGAGACAAAGTATGTCGTGTTCGACAAGACCGGCACGCTCACGCAGGGCGTGTTTGAAGTGACCGGCGTGCATCACAGCGCGCTGGAGGACGCAAAGCTGCTGGAATATGCCGCGCTTGCGGAGTGCGCCTCGTCCCACCCGATCAGCAAGAGTCTGCAAAAGGCTTACGGCGGCGAGATCGACCGCAGCCGCGTGTCCGATATCGGGGAGATCAGCGGCCACGGCGTCACCGCCGTGGTGGACGGACATACCGTCGCGGCAGGCAATACGAAGCTCATGCATCGCCTCGGCATCGAGCCGATCGAGTGCCGCAGCGCCGGCACGGTCATCCATATGGCGATCGACGGGAAGTACGCCGGCCATATCGTGATCTCCGACGTGCCGAAGCCGCACGCGGCGGAAGCTGTCGCCGCGCTGAAAAAATGCGGCGTGAAAAAGACCGTTATGCTCACCGGCGACGCGCAGCGCGTGGCCGACGAGGTCGCCGCCGGGCTTGGCGTGGACGAGGTGCGCGCCGAGCTGCTCCCGGCGGACAAGGTCGCCGAGGTGGAGAAGCTGCTCGCGGCAAAAGGCGAAAAGGAAAAGCTCGCCTTTGTGGGCGACGGCATCAACGACGCGCCCGTGCTCACCCGCGCCGATATCGGCATCGCCATGGGCGCCATGGGCAGCGACGCCGCCATCGAGGCAGCGGACGTCGTCCTCATGGACGACGATCCCAAGCGGATCGTCAAGGCCATCCGCATCTCCCGCAAATGCATCGGCATCGTCAAGCAGAACATCGTGTTCTCGCTCATCGTCAAGTTCGGCTGCCTCGCGCTCGTCGCGGCCGGCCTTGCGAATATGTGGGCGGCGATCTTCGCCGACGTCGGCGTTATGATCCTCGCCGTGCTCAACGCCATCCGCGCGCTGCGGTATAAGGAATAATATTCAGACATAGAGAAACCGCGCGATCCCCGAATGGGGACCGCGCGGAGAGCGTGTCAAAAAAGTTTTTTGACACGCTCTCAAACGAGACCCACTGCGTTGGGCTCTCGTTTGAAGGGGCTGCGGCTCGCCGCAGCGCACTCGCTGCGCTCGCACGTTTGCGAGCCGAGAAGTATTTTTGCCGACGTACACGCCGCCGGCAAAAATGCTTTGAACTTTATTTGCGCCTGCGGGCGCAAACTCTGCGAGGCTTTTTCAACAAGCTGACCGCGCGATCCCCGAATGGGGACCGCGCGGTTTATCCTTTTGCGGTTTTCTGTTATTATCTGTGCCGTCTGCCGCGCAAGAAGACGGCGGCACAGGCAAGGAGCAGAATGGCGGCGGCAGCGGCGACGGCGGCAACAACAGGGAGCGCTTCGGCGTCTCTTTCAAGAACGGGAGCCGGTGACGCGGTGGGGGTCGGCGCAGGGGTCGGAGTCGGTGCAGCCGTGGGTGCGGGAGACGGCGAAGGTGAAGGCGAAGGCGTGACTTGCGCCTCCTCGGCGCGGCGCAGCTCCGTGTGATACTGCGCGTAGTCGGCCATGAGCGTGCAGTAATCGGCGAGCGCGTCATACGGCTTCGGCAGCGAGAGCGTGAACATGACGATAACGATCGGCTCGTCGGTGTAAACGATGGCGCAGTCGTTGATATACTGCGTGGTCAAAACCTTGAGATAGCCGTATTTATGCGCGATCTCGTAGCTTTGTTCATGGTAGTTGAAATAGTTTTTTGGCTCCGCGAGGCGCATCATGTCGATCAGACCCGGGAAGCGTTCAGACTCCGTCTGGAGAAGGTTCAGACAGTGGATCATCTGGCGGGCGGTGAAGTAGTTATCCCGAAAAAAGATCGGGTCGAGCGAGTCCGGATCGTCGGTCATATAGGGGACGATCATGCTGCGGTACTCCCGAAAGCCGCCGAGCTTCATCCAGAGCCGGTAGGCGAGATCGTTGTCGGAATCGACGATCGTAAGCTCCAACGCCTTGGCGTAGGGGTAGCCGTCAATTCTCTCGTTGAGCGTCATTTCCCCGCTGCGTACCCGTTCGGTGTAGACCATGTTGAGCGGCACCTTCTGCATGCTTGCCGCCATGTGGTATATATCGCCGTTTAGAAAATGCTCCTCGCCGGTGACGGTATTTCTGTATCCGAGAGCGACCTTCTCCGGGTCAATGCCGCGCTCGGACAGAAAGACCTCGACGACCTCGTCCCATGTCTTGCCTTGGAAGCGGTCGTCATCGTCCGCCGCGTGGGCGGGAACGGCGCAGAGCAGCGCGAGCAGAAGACACAGCGCCGCGGCAAAGCCGGCAGCCCTTTTTCCTGCGATCATGGAAACCTCCGCAATTGAAAGATAGACATGCTATTTATACCCCTTTTTTCGTCGCTTGACAAGGGCACGAGACGCTGACAGACGGTGCGGTCTGTCTTTTCGGTTGCGCGCGGCTCCGGTACGGTATAAAATGAAAGAAAAATCCGGAGGATCAAAATATGAGTGTTGAAATTTATGGCACGCTTGGGCCGTCGTGCGCGGATGCCGCGACGCTTGCGCGGATGATCGATGCGGGCATGACGGGCATCCGGCTCAACTTGTCGCACACAACGCTGCGCGAGGCGAAGCCGTATCTGGATGCGGTGCGCGCCGCCGAGCAGGAGACCGGCCGGAGCATCGGCCTGCTGCTCGATATGCAGGGGCCGGAGCTGCGCGTCGGGCGGGTCCGTGAGCCGATGGTGCTCGAAGAGGGGACGCGCGTCGTGCTCGGCGAGGGCGGCATCCCTCTGCCGGAGGAGGTGCTGTGCGCCGTCACGAAAGGACAGACCATCCTTCTGGACGACGGAAAGCTCCGTCTCCGCGCCGACAGCGCGGATTGCGCGCTCGTCGAGCGGGGCGGCGTGCTCCGTTCGCGCAAAAGCGCGGCGCTGCCGGGCGTGGATGTATCGCTCCCGGTCATGACTGCGCAGGATCGGGAAAATCTTGCGCTGGCGCCGTCGTGCGGCGTCACGGCGGTCATGCAGCCGTTCGTCCGCAATGCGGACGATCTGAAAACCGTGCGCGCGGCCATGAACGAGCGCGGCGGCGCGGGGATCCGCCTGTTTGCCAAGATTGAAAACCGCCGCGGCATGGACGCTCTTCCGGAGCTGCTGCCGAACGCGGACGAGATCGTCATTGCGCGCGGCGATCTCGGCAACGCCGTGCCGCTCTGGGAGCTTCCCGCCGTGCAGAAACGCATTGCCGCGGCCTGCCGGGCGAGCGGCACGCCGTTCATGGTCGTAACGCAGATGCTCGCCTCCATGGAGCATTCGCGCGTGCCGACCCGCGCGGAGATGAGCGATGTATTCAACGCCGTGCTGGACGGCGCAGCCTCCGTCATGGTCACGGGTGAGACTGCCGCGGGCGAGTATCCGGCGGACGTGATCCGCTATCTCGCGCTCGCCGCCCATGCGGCGGAGGCATTTTTGAAAGAAAACGGGAAATAAAGGAACCGGCGGAGATTTTTCTCCGCCGTTCTTTTCCCTGGAAACCGGACAGGGCGGACCGCCCGCACGCGCGGCGATCGAATGCGTCGGATCGTGTCGAAAAGTGTCGAGCATATTAACGACATATTTATGGGCGTTTTGTTGAATTTTTGAGGATTTTGTGCTATATTTATTGGACAAATGGATCAGCAGAAGAAAAAATCGATATGGAGGCGATATTATGAAGCTTCAAGTGCTGATCGCCGACCCGAACCGGGAGTTCCAGAAGCTGATGACCGCGCAGCTTTCCAGAGAGGGAGACATGGAAGCGACGGACGTCGCGTCGGACGGACTGGAAGCTCTCGCAAAGATCAAAGCGCTCCGTCCGGACGTCGTGCTGCTCGATCTCGTGCAGCCGCGGCTGGACGGTCTGGGCGTGCTGCGGCGGCTGGCCGCGCAGGAGAACGCGCCGCCGGTGCTTG